>NZ_FMJL01000018.1 GCF_900095445.1 Clostridium sp. N3C | reverse complement strand
TATATTAAGAATTTCTATATAAAAAGTTCGATTAATTGTGTCCAATATATTAATCTAAGTATATATTTTTACAAATCAATTTTGTATGTTAGTCCTACCTAAAGCATCTTTTAATTCTTTTGAAATTTATCATAATTTAAAATTATCTAATTGCTACTAATCCTTCACATAACAACTTCATTATATATAAATGACTTTGCTTATACAGTGTATACCTACCTATAATAAAAACCCCTTCTCCACTGTAAATAAGTGAAAACCCTTTTTTCCTTATATGAGCTCACTAAAATTAATGATATAATTATTTATAAAATATGTAGAATAATAAAAAATAGAGAGTGGGATATCCATGAGAAAGTTTTTAGGTTTTATAACTATCATGTTTACTATATTTTTTTTATCAACAGGGCAGTTTAATGTACAAGCTCAGGAGATAAGTAAGCTAGAGGCTAAAGTTTCCGGTGCAATTGAAGCTGGAAATGAAATAGAAATTTCTATATACACCAATAATATCAAAAACTTATACACTGGAGATATTCGCTTTAAAATTGATATCTCAATATTACAAATTACTAGTATAGAAAAGGGAAGCTTATTAAATAAAGAAGGGGTAAACCTCTTTGAACAGAAAAGTTTGCCTACAGACAATGAAGGAACTAAGGATTTAGCTCGATATATTTTCACTGCTATAGGTGAAAATGAAGGTTACTCTGGAGAAGGCACTATTGTTGTTTTTAAGGCTAAAGTTCTTAAAAAAGCAGAATTATTTATAAATGCCAAGGCCTTTCAAGAGGAGTTAAAGGATAGCTATAATATGAGAATTGATCTTGTAGATAGCTCTATAGAGTATATTAACTATGACTTTACCCCTTATGGAAAAGTTCCTTCATCAGAACAAAGCTCTTCTAAAACTAATAAAGATAAAGCTAAAACAAGCTCAGGAAAAAGTACAGCAGTAAATTCAAAGGCTACTACAGAGGTTAAGAAATCAGCTAATACTTCAGAAAGCAGTAATACCATAAAAGATAAACAAGTTGACGGAAATAATGTACAAGATACAACAATAGTTAGAAGAGAGAATACTGGAAATAATAGTAATGCAGATGAAAGCAATACTGTTAATGTCTCAACAGAGGGACAAGGGGATAGCACTAGTGGCAAGGATGATATTAGTGCTAGTAATGAAGTTCTAGGAAGCAATGAAGAGAATAAGGAGGAATTAGAGAAAGAGAAAGAAAATATTTCTGAAAATATTGAAGTAAAAGAAAATCAGTCTCTTGAGCTAAAGGGTGAAGGGGAGAAAGGTAAAGTTAGTATTAAACTTTTTGTTTTTCTTTTGGTTTTAATAGTTGCTTTTACACTTGTTATAATACACCGCAGAGGTTCACAGAAAAAAGTGTAGAAATATATATAATTTTACCGAAGTATATAGTAGAATGTACTTAACAAAAAATTATTTAAGGAGGATGGTGACTTGAAAAAACTGAAAAACATAAGTTTACTGCTGACTCTTGTTATTTTCTTAAGCAACTTTAATTTGATTCCGGTAAAGGCTATAGAAAATTCGGACAAGCTTAACAATAACAAGGAAGAGGTTACTGAATTAATACCTGTGATTTTGAAGGAACCTAGTGAGGTGGATACTGAGGGAGACTATATACCTACATCTATAAAGGTTAAAAAAGCTTCTTCTATCTATAACAAGGGCCTTTTCAAAGCCACTGTTTTACCTGAAAAGTATGATTTAAGAAACTATGGATATGTTACGGCTGTAAGAGACCAGGGATCTATAGGTGACTGTTGGACTTTTGCAACCTATGGTTCTTTAGAAAGTACCATAAAAAAACTTTCCGGTGAGGATTATGATTTTTCTGAAATACATATGGCTGTATATAATGGGGAAGTAAATCCTGATGATGGAGGTAATAATCATATTGCAACTGCCTATCTTGTATCCGGTAAAGGGCCTATTTTAGAAAAGGAAGCTCCTTATCCTAACCCAGCAGTAGTGAGTAATATAAATGTTAGGGCAGATTTAAAGCCCCAATACAGGGTTAAAGATATTATATTTCTTCCCTCTAGAGAAAATGCTCTAGATAATACTGAGATAAAAAATGCAATAGTTACATATGGTGCTGTATCATCATCTTATTATGATAGCGGTACCTATTCCAAACTTAATGGACAAGTATCCTATTATAATAAAGATATCAGAACACCTAATCATGCTATAACCATTGTTGGTTAGGATGATAACTTTTCTAAAAGCAATTTTAAAGTTGAACCACCAGGAGATGGAGCCTTTCTTGTGAAAAATAGCTGGGGACAATGGTGGGGAGATAGTGGTTATTTTTATATATCTTACTATGATATATCCTTAGGTTATGATAGTAATGCTGTTTTTTATGGCATTGAAGATATAAATACTTATAAAAATATGTATAGTTTTACTGACAGTGTACCTTATTCATACTATGTTGAACAAGGTAACTTTATGGTAGGTAACAGATTTACTGCTAAAGAAAGAGAAAGTATATCTGCAATTGGATTCTATACTTTTTCACAAAATATATCCTATGAAATATGGCTTGATAAAATAGTATCTGGCAATATTACTGAGGCAAAAACAAAAGTTGCTTCTGGTACCTTATCTCAAGGTGGCTACCACACAATAAACTTGCAAAATACTGTAGAAGTGTCCGCTGGAGAGGAATTTATGGTATGGGTAAAACTATCAGGAGATGCCTATTATGGTGAAAGTGACAGTAGTTTGGCCAATGGCAATAGTTATATTCAAATGTCTTCAGGCACAATTCAGAATTCAGCTATAGCTTTTGCCATAAATGCTTATTCTAAGGGCGTAGATTATAGCAATTATGTAACAATAAGTTCAGTAACACCAAATAGTGATGAAATTTCTCCTAAAGAAGCTATAACCATTACTTTTAGCGATGATATTTCAGCAGGTAGCGATTTTAGCAAAATAAGCCTTAAGGATGAACAGGAAGAGGAAGTTCAAAAATCCGTTACTATCAGCGGTAAGAATTTGATTATAAACGAAATACCAGAGAGTTATTTGTATAGTAAATTAACGCTATATATACCTAAAGAAGCAGTTCAAAATTCACAAGGTCAATATATGTATAATGACTACACCAAGGAATACAATGTATATCCTGCAGCAAATACTGTAGTAACTTTTAAGGATACTGCTTTGGAAAGTGCAGTAAGATCTAAATTAGGTAAGAGTTCCGGTGACATTACCGCAGGAGATATGAGAACTTTAGAAGAGTTGGATTTATCCTCTGAAGGTATCATTAACCTAAGCGGCTTGGAATATGCTGCAAAGCTTAAAGTTTTAAATTTAAGTTATAATGAAATTATCAGCATCAAGCCTTTAAGCACACTAAATTCACTACAAAAATTATATTTGCAATCAAACTCTATTAAAGATATAAGTCCGTTAAGCAATCTTATAAATCTTAAAGAGTTAAATATTAGCTACAATAGTATAAGAGATATATCAGTGATAAGTAATATGCCATCTTTGTATAGTTTGAATATAGCGTACAATCTAGTAAATGATATTTCTCCTTTGGAAAAACTATATTATTTGCAAATTATTAATATATCAAATAACTTTATAAAAGACATAAGCCCCTTAAAGAAACTTGTTGAAGGTAAAAAAAACTTCATATGTTTATATATACTTATATAATAACTATATAGATTTTACAGTCGGTAGCAGTGCTAGTGACATCTTAAACAGTTTTGCTTATTTAAGCATATATTGCTCAGGCCAAGACGATCAATTTAAACCACTGCAAGTAGGAGCTATAAACAATAAAAGAACTGAAAGTTATTACTCAACTGAAATTATGACAGGAGAAAGCATAGTATTAGAATACGATCAACCAATAAGCCTTGCAAGCAATGCTAATAGCTTAGTAAGTCTACAAGCAGGATTTACTACTTTAGATTTCAATCTACGAGTGGTTGATAATGCTTTAATAGTTACTCCACTAAAAACAGATTATAAATCTTCATATTTATATTTAACAATTGGTGAAGGGGCTGTTAAAAGCCAAAGTAACTCAAATGCAACAAATGATAAAGAAGAGTTTTTCATTTATGCTAAAGAAGAACTTTACGGAGATGTAGACTCCAATGGTATAGTAGACCTTGTAGACTTTGCAGCTATAGCATCTAGTTATAACGGCATGATGGAAATAGATACAAAATGGACACTTAAGAAGGATCTTAATAGGGACGGTATTGTGGATCTTTATGATTTAACTATTGCCCCTCAAATTCGATCGGTGAGTGGGCAGTAACTAAGTATAAAGGATAAAAAAATTAGGTGAAGACTAAAGCTTTACCTAATTTTTTTTATATAGAATCAGTTATATATTATCGGATATGAAATTACGTTCCTGTACTTGCTTCTCCCGATATTCTTCCATTACCTTTTTAGTTACCCTTTCTATGTCTTCCTTTAGATCTCTGGCAGATATAAGGGAGGCACCTTTACTCCTAATTATAACTTGCTCCAGATTATCTGAGGTTGCCACGGTAATATCATAGGTGACCTGATTGTTGTGTACAAACTTTTCAATATATTGGTCTGCTGTTTCAGCTTCCTTGGTATACACTACATGAATATTATTATAATCAAAAATTTCTGTACCATGACCTTGTACTCTATAGGCATCAAATACTACGATAATATTTGAGTTTATTAGGCTTTTGTAATAACTTAAGTAATCCAATAGTTTACTACGGGCAGCATCCGGATTGATATCCATCAATTCTTTGAAGTCCTCCCATGCAAAGATAACATTATAGCCATCTACGAGAAGATAAGGCTCCTTT
Organism: Clostridium sp. N3C; assembly: GCF_900095445.1. Taxonomy (GTDB): domain Bacteria; phylum Bacillota; class Clostridia; order Clostridiales; family Clostridiaceae; genus Clostridium_AU. The sequence goes on along the minus strand of NZ_FMJL01000018.1, from coordinate 18,250 downwards.
ACTTTAGTTATACCATGGCTAGTGGATTTCGATCTGTAATAGTCTTGAACAGCACTTCTTCTCTTTTTCCAAGAAGATTTTGAACCTTGATTAGCATAATAGGTTTTGTTTATAATTTCATCTATTTCCTCTAAGCCAATGGAATCTTCAGTAACTATAGAAGGAGTTTTAATCTGTTTTTGGGAAGTTTGCTGCTTTTCCTTATGTAAACAGCTTTCTATATGCATATAATTTTTTACTTGATCCCAGCTTACATAAAATCCTGAACCATGAGCGCAGAATATAGAGCCTGTAGGATTTGCTATGTCGCTTTCAGAATCATAGCCAATGCTATTTATTACTTCCTCTGCATTATGACAAGGCTCATAGCCCTTTAAGTTGCAGAATAATTTTCCCAATCCTCTTGTATAGGCAATCAATTCTCTTTGATAATTTTTCATATTTACCACTGGAGCGCTACCAGTGAGGATTGCTATTTCTCCATTAGTTTCTGAAAGCTCACAGCTTCCATGCATTCTTTCTATATCCATCATAGCACGACCTACCATTTTTTCTGGCAGTTCCACTTGGAATTCGTAGTAAGGCTCTAGTAGAATAGATTTTGCTTGCTTCAAACCTTGACGGACAGCACGATAGGTAGCTTCTCTAAAATCTCCACCTTCCGTATGCTTTTTATGGGCCCGTCCTGCTACTAAAGTTATTTTTATATCTGTAATGGGAGAGCCTGTCAATACACCTTTATGGATCTTTTCTTGCAGATGAGTCATAATTAATCGTTGCCAGTTCTTATCAAGTTCATCGTCACTACACTTATTATAAAACTGTAAACCACTGCCTGGAGCACCGGGTTCCAATATTAAATGAACCTCTGCATAATGTTTTAAAGGCTCAAAGTGCCCAACACCTTCTACTACATCTGTAATAGTTTCCTTATATAATATGGTTCCTGAGTCAAAGGATACATCTACATTAAAACGTTCCTTAATAATACTTTGTAAAATTTCAAGCTGCACTTCTCCCATGATCTTTACTTGAATTTCCTGCAAATGTTCATCCCAAAGTATATTAAGGGCAGGATCCTCTTCTTCTAGCATCTTAAGTTTAGGCATCATAACTTTAGGGTCACAGTCTTCCGGTAGTAAGATGCGATAAGATAAAACTGGTTCCAACATAGGAGCATAAGTATGGCTTTCTATACCTAAGCCTTGGCCGGGGTAAGTTTGGGTAAGACCTGTAACTGCACATACGGTGCCTGCCTCTACCTCGCTTACCCCTTCAAACTTTTCACCGGAATATATTCTAATTTGATTTATTTTTTCTTCAGTCATTCCCTGGGGAACAATCATCCTTACTTTTAGCTTTCCACCGGTTACTTTCATAAAAGTAAGTCGATTACCTTGATCATCTCTAGAAATCTTAAATACCTTGGCACCAAATTCGCTAGGGTAAACTGGGTATTCAGCGTATTTAATTAGGCCTTCCATAAAGGTATTAACCCCTTGTAATTTAAGAGCTGAGCCAAAGTAACAGGGAAAGACCTTTCTTTCTTTTATGAGCCTTGCTATATCAGAGCTTTCAAGGATTCCTTTATCTAAAAACCTTTCCAAGGTAGACTCGTCTCTAACCGCCACTTCATCATAGAAGTCTTCTGTTTCTTCTTCTGTAAAATCTATGCAACCTTCGCTAAGTTGCTTTTTTAATTGCTCTAATACTATTTCCTTATTTGCAATTTCTTGATCCATTTTATTAACGAAAATAAAGGTTGGAATTTTATAAGCAGATAGAAGACGCCATAAAGTTTTAGTATGGCCCTGAACTCCATTGACACCATTTACTACTAAGATAGCATAATCTAAAACTTGAAGAGTTCTTTCCATCTCCGCTGAAAAGTCTACATGTCCTGGGGTATCTAATAATGTAATTTCAGTATCCTTAATTTCAAATAAGGCCTGTTTAGAAAAAATGGTTATACCTCTGGCTTTCTCTAGCTCATAGGTATCCAAAAAAGCATCTTGTTTGTCTACTCTTCCTAATTTTCTAATTTTTCCGCTTAAATATAGCATGCTTTCTGATAAAGTTGTTTTACCAGCGTCTACATGAGCTAGTATTCCAAGCACTAATTTTTTCATAATATATCTCAAATCCTTTACTTTTGCATTCTTTTTAGCTTTCTTATATATTGATTCTAACATAAAAACTAAGGGAGTTGAAGTGTCCTACAGCCCTGCTGTTTAAGACATATTTTGTTGAATTAAACTTAAAAAAGAAAGGAAAAACTCCCTGTACCATCCAGTACAGGGAGGAAGTTATTTATACTAAGCTCTTATTTTCTTTTCTCTTTTTAATAGATGCAATGATTGTAGCTCCCGAAAGAAGTAAAAGAGCAAACCACAATAATATATTTCTGTCATCACCAGTCTTTGGTGAATTTTCTTTATTTGTCTGAGATGATTTTGAATCATCAGTGTGAGATGACTTTTTATCCTCATTTTGAGGTAAATTGATATATTCACTCTTAGGAGCTTTCTCTTCTTTACCTTGAGGATTTTTCTCTTCAACGGTTTGAGGAGCTTTTTCTTCTTCCTTCTGAGGAACTCTCTCTTCTCCAGTTTGAGGTGATTTTTTATCATCCGGCTTTGAAGGCTCTTCATCATCTACTTTTGCTGCGATTGTAAAATTAGTTGAGGCTATACCACTAACAGACTGGATGCCTAAGGTATATGTTCCAGCAGGAAGAGTGGATAGATAATCTGCTTTCAGTGTTACAATAATGCTACCTTCTCTTACTTCATAGTATTTTGAGTCAAGGATTTCGCCATTGAGAAGTACATTAACAAAATCTTAGAAGGCTGCATTAGATCTGAAAGTTAGTATACCGCCTTCTTCAGGCTTCCAAGTGCTATTGTGTCCATTGATTATGGAAGGTGCTAGCATTGGGATTTCCTCTGTCTTAGTTTCGCCACAATTGATACAGGTGTAGACTTTAACACCTTTTTCACTGGCAGTAGGTTCAAGGGTTACAAGACCTTCATCCCATTGGTGTTGGTCACTTACCCTAATGCTTACAGATTTTTTATTACCGGATTTATCTATAGCGGTAATGGTTTGTACCTTATCAGCTGGATATAGGGTGAGGGTACCATCTATGAGGTTAATAGTCTCTCCGTTGACTTTTACCGTATCAAGATTATCATCTGTAACAGTTACCGTAACCGCTTTACAGTAAGTTTTACCATCAGTTACACCATTGATAGCAGGAATGATATTGTCTAACACTAGTCCATCGGTATTAATAATAGAGCTATTGCCTGCTTTATCAGTAATCTTGATATAAACAACATAGCTATTGTTTGGATTAATACTGAAGGAGCCGTTAAATTCTGTCCATGCTGTAATTTTCTTAGCTTCTGCTTCAGAGAGTTCCTTGTGGGACAGGTAATAGTAAGTTTTATCAACATCGCTTTCCTTATCCTCTGAAGTTACCATAACGGTTTGAGTGTCTTTAAAGAACAAACCGAAGGTAAGGTTATTAAAGAAGATGTTCCAACTATTTTTATCAATGGCGATCTTGCCTGTAGGGGCAATGTTGTCTATAAGCTTAGGCAGTACTATAGTCCTTGTTTTTCCACAAATTTCGCAGGTATCAATGCGTTGACCATCTGCAAAATAGCTAGGAGCAGAAGATGATATACCTTCAATCCATACATGAGCTTCCTTAGTATCTATCACAGTACAGCCACTGTGGCTACATTTATACCAGTGACCATTTTCATCGTGGAGCCACTCACCGCTAAAATGGTGGCTATGTGCAGGAATTATAACTGCTCCACATACTGAGCAATTAAGTGCTGTTGAGCAATCGCCGTCATCAGTTTCTGGAACATGAACTTCTTCATCAATTCTCTCATGACAAGCAGAGCATTCATGCCAGTGGGTTGAGTTATCACTGCTCCAACTTTCTTGCCATTCATGTTCATGGGACACTATTAATTTAAGTACCTGATTATTACCACTTCCACTGTTAAAAATCTCATAACCATCTTTATCACTAAAAAAGTAGTTACTGTAATCCTTTTTTACACTAACTGAGATAACAGTTGGAGAATCTAAAGTGGGTACCAGGGTAGTGCTTACTACAATTTTGCCTGAGAAGTCGTCAGATATACGGAATTTATTAAGATTAGCAGGATTAATCGGTTTGCCGATGCAAAAGTTTTCTTCTATAACTTCAGTATTATCAGCACCTGTGGTTACCATGTTATCGGTTATAGTCGGTGAGCCACCAACTGTAATGATAAAATCAGAGAATGATCTATCAGTATATACGCCGCCTCCATTTTGACCAGCAGTATTGGCTGTTACATTACCACCGTTCAGTATAAGTGTATGTCTAGATGAATATATGCCACCACCGGTTTTTTTAGCAGTATTGCCTGATATAGTGCCATTGTTTAATGTAAATCTTGCATAGCTAACAAGTATACCGTCACCTTCACTGCCGGAATTGCTTGATATACTGCCTCCGTTCATTGTAAAGGTGCCATTTGAAATAAATATGCCGCCGCCATAAAAGCCTATATTATTGCAAATACATTCTTGACTAATGGTGTGACCGTTAAGGCACAGGCTTACCGTACCGATACTAATGATAATGGTCTTAGTTATAGGAATATCACTATCAAGATAGTAATCGCCTGGGGCAAGCTCCCCTCTAGTAAAGTTCCCATCCAACTTGCTAAAACTGATTTCATCCTGGTGCACATGATCTGCTGTGCTGCTACTACTGTAGTCAGAAGATGAATCTTCTTCGGATTCTGTTGATAGATCGCTTTCAGAGGAAACTGTAAGTACAGTTAATGACCCTTGAGGTACTATTGTTAACAGCATAACAAGGCACATAAGGCTTGCTGTAATTTGACGTTTTTTTGAGCCCAAAAGCTTTAAGGCTTTTCTAAACAACTCTCGGCATTTCTTCATTAACATCACTCCTTTATTAAATTTTCTGCCATGATTTTCAAAGGTTTTTTATTTTGTTTTTTGAAATTTTTCCATGGTTAGAAGCGTTAGCTAAAAGTATGCCACCATGAGAAAAAAAAGAAAGGTATAAATCCGTTTATGTATAAAATCGTCATAAAAAGATTTTTATAGCAGGACGTAAAGGCCCTATTTTGCCTTTATTATAAAAAAATTAATAAAAGAATAGGGGTAATTATCGTGAAACGTTATATTTTTGGAGTGAAATGTAAACCCTCTTATGCATCAACTCTTTTTTGAAATAAAGCAACATAGTTAGGAATGAGAATATCTCGATCAATAAATGCTAGTTACCCCTATAACTATGAACCCTAGTTAAAAAGCTAATAAAGCAGCAAAAAGCTGTTGCACAACAGTTGAGCAACAGCTACTTATTAAATGTAGGTAAGGGCTATTTAATTGCAATGCTGTTTTTTATAGCATCTATGTTATCTTTCAAAGAATTATCAGCGTTCTTAGTATATGCTAAAGTTATGCTTTGGTAAGTTTGGCTATCATCTTGTCCTTCGTGATAAATTAGGTAGTTATAAGCTTCAACATCTACTCCGCTTTTATTCTTTGTTGTATAATGGGCATATAATGTTTTTCTTGAAATCTGGACAAGCTCTAGAAGTTATTCAACCTCTCTACAGCTTTGAAACTTCCTTGTTAAACAGAAAAGGCTTTTTTAAATGCCATCGCAGCTATCTTGTATATATTCCAAATGTGGATTATTTCAGCAATACAGAAATTAAAACAAGGTACGGTCGTTCTATACCTATTGCTAGAGGGTATGGAAGAGCTTTTAAAGATACTTATTTTTCTATAATGTTTCAAGATAAATGAGAGAGGAGGAAGACAGGGTGTTACAATTTATATTGGGTATGTTAAATAATAGTTCACTGCTGGTATTTGGAGTTTTCGTTTCATCAGCCATTCTCAGCATACCCTTTGTGGATTTCACTTCAATCCTTTCTAACGGTTTAGAAAATGCCATTCATGCAGTTTCTAAGCTCGGTACCAACAAAGAAAGAAGTATTAATTTGGATTTGAGGATGTATGGGGATAAGTTACTTTTATCTATTAAAAATCCATATGAAGATGAGATCGATATGTTAGATGGTATTCCACAGGCTAAAGAAAAGGGGCACGGTTTTGGAAGTCAAAGTATCAAATATGTTACTGAAAAGCTTAAGGGAAACTGTCAGTTTATAGCAAAGGATGGGGAATTTGCACTAAGAGTAGTACTGTAATTTTATTTAATCAAAAATAACACCTCTGTAGATACATTATTATAGCTCTATTGCCTATTAATATATCTATTGGTGTTGTTTTATTTAAAAGTTACTTAGGTGCATATAGTGTCTTTGGTAGGTTTATTCAAATATAAATGCTATAATCAAGCAGCATGTAGAAATAGACAGGATATTGACAAAATAAAAGCTGTTAAGGATAAAAATGTAGTATGAGAAAGTTTAGCAGAAATGATAAGCTTTTTTTAAGATTATAGGCTTTAATGGATAGAAAGTATTATAAGTAGATACTATAATAATAAGCAAAAAATTTCAGTGTTCGGTTCTAGCAGAACTAATTAAAGAATATTTCATTGCAATATAATACAAGATTCGATATAATTAATTTGACTTAAAAAGTAAGATATTATAAAGTAAGAGGATTATAATGTTTTATGGGGAAGGAGAAAAAAGTGGACACAATAAAGATAAATAACGAAGGAATAGAAGATATGGATAAAAGTTTTAGCTACTTTTTTGTTAAGAGACTTATTGATTTAGTACTTTCAATTTTAGGTATTATTCTCTTAAGTCCTTTAATGTTGATTACAGCCATAGCTATTAAAATTGAATCAAAAGGTCCCATAATATTTTCTCAAATTAGAGTTGGGAAAGATGGTAAGTTATTTAAAATGTATAAATTTCGTTCAATGGTAGAAAATGCAGAAGAATTGAAAGAAAAGCTTTTAAGCCAAAATGAAATGTCCGGTCCAATATTTAAGATGAAAGAGGATCCTAGAATCACAAAAGTTGGTAAATTTATAAGAAAAACTAGCATTGACGAACTTCCTCAACTTTTTAATGTTATAAAAGGAGATATGTCCTTAGTTGGTCCCAGACCTAATTTACCAAAGGAAGTAGCTCAATTTAGTGAATATCATAAATTAAAGCTTAAGGCTAAGCCTGGATTAACTTGTTACTGGCAGGTTATGGGGAGAAGCAGCATTGGATTCCAGGAGTGGATGGAATTAGATATAAAATACATTCGTGAAAGAAGTATATGGATAGATTTAAAATTGATTTTCAAAACATTTTTTGTGTTATTTGGAGATAAAAATGCTGCTTAAGAATTAAGGAGGTATTTATTTAATGAAAGGAATTATTTTGGCTGGAGGATCTGGTACGAGACTTCATCCAGTAACTATAGCAGTTTCAAAACAGATTTTACCTATTTATGATAAACCTATGATTTATTATCCACTATCAGTACTTATGTTAGCAGGAATAAGAGATATTTTGATTATATCTACACCAAGAGATATTAATATTTTTAAAGAGCTATTAGGAGATGGAAGCCAAATTGGATTAAATTTCAGCTATGCAATACAAGAGGAACCAAGAGGACTAGCTGATGCTTTTATAGTTGGAGAAGAGTTTATAGGAAATGATAAGGTGGCTTTAGTGCTTGGAGACAATGTTTTTTATGGTTATGGATTTTCCGAAAGACTTGAAAGAGCAGCTAAAAGAGATGGCGCAACAATTTTTGGCTATCACGTTAGTAACCCTAGCGAGTTTGGTGTAGTAGAGTTTGATGAAAAAGGTAATGTTATAAGTATAGAAGAAAAACCTCGGGTGCCAAAATCTAATTTTGCTGTGCCGGGTTTGTATTTTTATGATAATAATGTTGTAGATATTGCAAAGAATATAAAACCATCTGCTAGAGGCGAGTTAGAAATAACAGCAGTGAATAATGAATACTTAAGAAGAAGTAAACTAAAGGTAGAACTCTTTGGAAGAGGAATGGCATGGTTAGATACAGGAACACATAAAGGACTTTTAGAAGCTGCAAACTTTGTGGAAGCTGTGCAGACTAGGCAAGGTTTGTATATAGCTTGTATAGAAGAAATAGCATATAGAAAAGGCTTTATAGACAAGAATCAGTTGTTGAATTTAGCTGAGAAGTTATCAAAAGTTGAATACGGTCAGTATTTAATGAGAATAGCTAAAGAAAAGGATTTTAAATTTTAGTCCTAAGAAGGAATTCATAAAAACTTAATAGCTATTTGAAATAAATACAATGAAAAGAGGAGAAAGAGTGAAAAAGACAGAGATGCCAAAGCACCATTCCAATGGAACTAACGAAAATAAAAAACTTCAAGATAATGAAACTAGTAAGAAGAAACCTATAAAGATTTGTTTTGCTGCTTCTTCCGGTGGTCATTATGAGCAATTAATGATGCTTAAACCTCTTATTGATAAGTACGATAGTTTTATATTAACGGAGCAAACAGCTTATAAATCTAATATAAATGGAAGCAAAATATATTATATTAAACAGGTTAACAGAAAGGAAAAAAACTTCATTCTAAAAATGATTGCAAACAGTTTTCTTTCTTTGAAAATTTTTCTTTCTGAAAAACCTGATTTAGTGATCTGCACAGGGGTATTGGCAATGATACCAATGTGTTTGATTTCAAAATTATTTGGAAAGAAATTGATTTATATAGAATCTTTTGCTAAGGTCACTTCTGGAACAGAAACAGGGAAATTAATTTATAAGTATGCTGACCAATTCTATGTGCAATGGGAACCTATGTTAAAAATATATCCGAATGCTATTTACAAGGGCGGTATATATTAATGGTTTTTAGTAATAGTTTGGGAGGCGATCATAATGATATTTGTGACTTTAGGTTCACAAAAATTTCAATTTAATCGATTGTTACAAAAAATAGATGCATTAATTGAGGAAAAAGTTATTAAGGAAGAAGTTTTTGCTCAAATTGGCTATAGTAGTTATAAGCCTAAATATTTTGAATATGAAGAGTTTTTAGATAGAGATAAATTTGCTGCTAATATGAAAAAATGTAATATAGTTATTACACATGGTGGCACAGGTGCCATAATTGGAGCTGTTAAGCAAGGTAAAAAGGTAATTGCAGTACCAAGACTGTCCAAATACGATGAACATGTCGATGACCACCAACTGCAAATAATTAAGCAGTTTGATGAGTTAAATATTATAGCTCCATGTTATGATTGTGAAGATTTAAAAGACGTTTACAATAATTTGCAAAATATGAAGTTTAATGAGTATACTTCTAATACTTATCGTATAATAGAATCTATTGAATTATTTATAAAGGGTATAAGATTATGAAGATATTAATAGTATCAAATATGTATCCAGATAAGAAAAATGTGTCATATGGTATTTTTGTTAAGAGATTTTGTGAACAATTGGATGAACTAGGTTTATCCTATGATAAATCTGTATTAACCAAAAGCAATAATAAACTTAAAAAATTAATCAAATATAGTTTGTTCTATATTAAGACGCTAATAAAAATATTCATTAATAAATATGATATAGTTTATATACATTATGCTTCCCATAGTGGTGCTCCTGTAATATTCGCTAATAAATTTAAGAAATTTGATATCTACACTAATGTTCATGGTAGTGATGTAGTTCCTGAAAATAATAAACAGGAAAAATTCCAGAAGTATACAAGGAAACTGATGTCAATTAGCAAGAAAATCATAGTACCTTCAGAGTATTTTAAAGATTATGTGTGTAGAAAGTACTCCGTATCTGATTTGAAAGTGGAAGTATATCCATCTGCAGGAGTGGATACAGAAGTATTTTATCCCTATGATAATGATAAAAAGATTTTAACAAGGAGTCAATTAGGACTCAGTAATCAATATAAGTATGTAGGATTTGTTGGAAGAATATCCACTGGCAAGGGATGGGATACTTTTATTAAGGCTATTAATATTGTAAGTAAAGAAAATAAAGATTTGATGTTTGTAATAGTTGGCAGTGGTCCAGAGGAAGAAAAAATGAATTCTTTAATTTCCAATTATAATATTGAAGATAGGATTATAAGATTTGGATTATTGCCTCAAGAAAAACTTGCAGATGTGTATAATTCTATAGATGTATTTGTTTTTCCAACAGAAAGAGAAGGAGAAAGCCTAGGGTTGGTTGCAATTGAGGCTATGGCATGTGGTACGCCTGTTATTGCTAGTGATTTTGCAGCACCTAGATATTACATTAAAGATAATTATAATGGTTTCAAATTTGAAAAGGGTAATTTCAGGGAATTAGCAGATGTTATTTTGAAATGGAATAGCATATCCAATTCTACTGAACTTACTAAAGGAGCGCTTAAATCTGCAATTTCCTATAGTAGAGATAATATACTCAATAATTTAAAAAAAATACTCTATGAATCTAATTTGGAAAAGGATGTAAGAAATTGAAGAGAGTTGTTAGTAATTTGATAAACCTTGATATTAAAAAAATTAATATTCAACTGGTTTTTATTGTATTGTTTTCTATGTCTCCGCTAATTGATTCTTTGAACGGATTAATTATTAAATCAGGAGTAAAATCAAGTATCACAATTGGGCAAATTTATAGGTTTCTGATTATTTTAATATTAGCCTTTTTCTGGTTAAGAAATTTTAAGTTGAAAAAGTATGTTGTATTTTTAAGCATTTTTTCTTATTTCGTAATAGCCATACTTATACATGATTTTATTGGATCTACAACACAATCTGTAATAAGTGAATTGATAGATCTTAGTCGATGGCTATTATTACCCTTTATGCTTTTTGTTTTCATATCTTTGAATAAAGAAGGGGAAATAAAAAGAAAGGCTGTTAGCAAAGTATTGTATATATTTTCTATATTAGTTCCATTAACCCTTTTAATACCATATGTAATGGGGGTAGGCTATGGAACTTATTACTCAACTGGATATAAGGGATTTTATTATTCAACTAATGCTTTAAGTTATACATTAATAATTTGTTTCTTTTATTCTTTGAATAAACTTCTCAATAATTTTTCTAAAAAATATATTGTTACAATGATCCTAAATGTTGTTTGCATTATATTAGTAGGCGCAAAGGCAGGTTTTTTATTTACTTTTTTAATCTTCATACTAAGTGTTGGTAATAAGCTTAGGTTATATATTAAACAGAAAGAAAATTCAAATTTTAATATTAGAACTATTCTAATTATTCTTGTAATATTTTTTGCAACTATTTTCTTAGTATTTGTATGTTTTTATGATAAGTTATTTTATATTTGGGAGAGACAAAAGTACTTGTTTGCTGATAGTACTGGTCTTTTATCATACCTAACTTCAAAACGTACTGATAGAATACCTTTGTATTTTAATGAGATCAGCAGTAGTTCCTTTACTTTAATTAGGGTGCTATTTGGAAGCGGTGATATGACAGATCATTTGTTGCTTATTGAAATGGATTTTTTTGATTTGTTTTTCACCTATGGAATTCTAGCAGTACTAATATTTGTTGGTGTACTTGGCTATTTTGTGAAATATAGGAATGGAAAGGGAAGCAAGTTTTACCTTTACGCCTTTTGTTTGTCACTGATTTACTCTTTTTGGGGAGGACATGTATTAAATAATGCTTTAGGAAGTTCAGTTTTTGCATTGGTGTGTTTTGGTATGATTTTAAATGCGTAAAGGATGAGAAGTATGTACAACTGTGATATTTGCTTTATTATATTGCACTATATAACAACTGAAGAAACTGATATTTGTGTAGATTCAATTATAAAAAAAATTGATACACCTAATTATAAAATAGTAATAGTAGATAATGCTTCCCCTAATAATTCAGGAGAAATATTACAAAATAAGCATAAGGACAATGAAAAAATTCATGTCATAAGAAGTAAAGAAAACTTAGGATTTGCAAGAGGAAATAACTTAGGATATGATTATGCCAAAAAACATTTCTCACCTAAATTTATAGCATTTTTAAATAATGATACCTATTTAATACAAGATAATTTTTTCCATGTAATAGAGGATGAATATAATAAATCAAATTTTGCAGTTTTAGGACCTATGATTATGACTCCATATGAAGATAGTGGGAAATGTAATCCTAAACGAACCAGTCCTATAACTATTAATGAGCTTAATAAATTTGAAAGAAAAAACAGAATACTTCTATTCTTAAACAAAATATGTTTAGATTTAGTATATATTCGATTTATTAAATTTTTGAGAGAATTTTTAATAAAAAGTCCTTTGAAAAATGTAATATTTAAAAAGCGACCAGGGTTTATACCGGATTACTCAACACGTATGGAAAATGTACAATTGCATGGTTGTTGTTTAATTATGTCCCCTGTATTTATTGAGAAATATGATGGCTTTGATAACAGGACATTCCTTTATATGGAGGAAGATTTACTTTATATAAATATGCTTAAGGATAATATGCTTATGGTATATAACCCTGAACTTAAGATCTTCCACTCAGAAGAGATTACTTCTACAAAGGTTGCAGGTGGTAAAAGAAAAAAGAGGAGTTTTAAATATAGAAATCTACTAAAAAGCGTTGACATTGTAAAGAAAACACTAGAAACATATGAAAGTAAGTAAAATACAACTTGTTAGTAGTAGAAGTTGTGTAGTTATGAAGGCTAAAGATATGGTGAGGTTGGATAGAAGTGAGCAGATTTATATCTAATAATAGCTTGTTTAAGCATATAAAATTATGGCTTTTCAAGAAATTGTGGAGAAAAATGAATAAGCATAATTTTACGGAAGCAGGAAACTGTTTTAATCGACGAAAGGTGACTATAGGACGAGGTACCTATGGAACTTTAAATGTAAGACATTTTGGGAATGATAACGAAAGATTAACTATTGGTCACTTTTGCTCTATAGGTCCCAATGTATGTTTTCTTTTAGGAGGGGAGCATGAATATAAAAAAGTTTCTACTTATCCTTTTAAGAAAATGTACTTAACTAATGAGAATGAATCAATTACTAAAGGTGAAATTGTAGTTGAAGATGACGTATGGATAGGCTATGGTTCTGTAATTCTTTCTGGTGTTAAAATTGGTAGAGGGGCAATAATAGGAGCAAATAGCGTAGTTACGAAAGATATTGAGCCTTATGCTATTTATGCTGGAAACAGAATAGTGAAATATAGGTTTTCACCTAAAATCATAGAGGCTTTAAAAAGAATAGATTACTCTAAGATAAATGAGGAGAATATTATTAATATTCAAGAATATCTTGAAAAAGAACTTGATGAATCAAATGTTGATAATATTGTAGAGCAAATTATTAAAATCATTTCTTAAGGAGATAGATATACATTGAAAAACGGTAACAATGCAATACAAATTTCTGTAATTGTATGTACATATAATAGTGATTATTCAAAATTAATTAAAACGATTGATACTATATTATGTCAAAAAAATATCAATTTAGAAGTAATAATTACAGATGATGGTTCAGAGGTAAATCATTTTGATGAATTGAGAGAATATTTTTTTAGGAATAACTTTGAAGCATTCAAGTTAACCAAGAATTCACAGAATGAAGGTACCGTAAAAAATTGTCTTAATGGTTTGAAAATAGCTAGTGGTGAATATGTTAAATTTATATCACCGGGCGACTTTTTTTATGATGAACATACTTTTGAAAAGCTATATGAATTTTTACATAATGGTAATTACAAGGTCGCTTTTGGAAAAGCTGTATACTATTCAGTAGATGATAAAAATAACGTAAGTATACATAATTATGGTTCACCAAGAAATACAAAATGCTATGAAGCTCAAAACTATGATTTTGATATCGTTAAAAAGTCTATTTTAATTTATAAGGATTGGATTTCTGGAGCTATTTTAATTATGAAGAAAGAAGTAGCTTTGCATTATTTGCAATTAATTTCTGGAAAGATTACTTATGCAGAAGATTTATCCGTAGGATTAATTGTTGCGGACAATATTAAAATTGGATTTTGGGATGATTATTTGATTTGGTATGAATATGGAAGTGGAATATCCACATCTAATAGTGAAAAATGGCAGGCTAGATTGAACAAGGATCAAGATGAATTATGGAAAATTCTTAATGAAACTAAAACTACTGATTCTATAGTAAAGAAGGCTTGTAAGTTACAAAGTTATAATAAGATAAAGCAACCTTTGATAAAGAAATTCTTAAGAACTATTTTGGAACCTAGTTTACTATTTTATCATTTTAAGCGAAGTAATGAAAGACCTGTGGATATACAAAGTCCACCTAATGTATTACTTTTGAAGAAAATTCTTGATATTAATTAATGGTAAGAAATGGAGATGAAAGAATGCAAGTTATCAAGTATGCGTTCCAACAACATGGCGATGAGAGAGGACAGTTGGTAGCCTTAGAGGCTTTTAAAGATATACCTTTCGAAATTAAAAGAGTTTACTATATGTATGATACAGGTGAAGGAGTACGAAGAGGATTCCATGCACATAAATCATTAGAGCAAATATTAATTTGTATTCACGGTTCTTGTAAAATACTTCTGGATAATGGATATGAAAAAAAGCATGTATCTTTGGAAAAGCCTTATGAAGGATTATATATTTCCAATGATATGTGGAGAGAAATGTATGATTTCTCTCCAGATGCAGTGCTTTTAGTATTAGCTTCAGATTATTACGATGAGTCAGATTATATTAGAGATTACGATGAGTTTTTAAAATTTGTAAAAGCGAAAGAAGCTTAAAATAAATCTAGGAGGATTACTATGCAAATACCTTTTGTTACATTTAAACCAATGCATGATGAAATAGAAAAGGAAATTATAGAAAAATTTTCAGAAGTTTTTCATAAAAGTGTATTTATTCAAGGGGATGAATTAAGTGCCTTTGAAAAAGAATTCGCTGATTATTGTGATACAAAGTACGCTGTTGGTGTTGGTAATGGCTTAGATGCACTTTATCTTATTTTGAGAGCTATGAATATAGGTAATGGTGATGAAGTAATAGTTCCATCTAATACTTATATAGCAACAGCTTTAGCTGTTTCTTATACTGGAGCAACTCCTGTATTTGTAGAACCTATAATTGATACATACAATATAAATCCAGATTTAATTGAAGAAAAAATTACTGATAAAACAAAAGCAATTATTGCTGTACATTTACAAGGTCGTCCAGCAGAAATGGATCCTATTAATGAAATTGCTAAAAAGTATAATTTAAAAGTAATAGAAGATGCAGCTCAAGCACATGGTGCTCTATACAAAGGCAGAAAAGTTGGTTCCCTAGGAGATGCTGCTGGATTCAGCTTTTATCCAGGAAAGAATCTTGGAGCTCTAGGAGATGGTGGTGCAATTACAACTAATGATCCTGAAATTGCTAGAAAGGTTCGAATGCTTGGTAATTATGGATCAGAAGTTAAATATCATCATGTATATCAAGGAAACAACTCTAGACTAGATGAGATACAAGCTGCTTTTCTTAGAATAAAGTTAAAACATCTTGATAAATGGAATGAGAATAGAATTGAAACTGCTAAAAAATATATTAGTGGTATAAAGAATCCTATGATAAAGCTACCTCTTATCGGGGATAAGGATTATTTTTCTGTTTGGCATATTTTTGCTATTAGATGTCAGCGTCGTAATGAATTAGAAAACTATTTGAATAGTAAAGGAATTGGTACAGTTAAACATTATCCAATCCCAATGCATCTTCAGGAAGCTTACAAATCCTTAAATATAGAAAAAGGTAAGCTACCTATTGCTGAAGAGATTTCATCTACAATTTTGAGTATTCCAATGTATTATGGAATGACAGATGAAGAAGTACAGTACGTTATAGAAACTATTAATGAATTTAAGTAGGAGTGTTATGAGTAAGGCAAAATTATTTATAGAAAGTTTTTTAATTTATGGATTAGGTGGTGTTATAAGTAAACTTATACCTCTTATAATGCTGCCAATTATAACAAGACTAATGCCGGATACTTTTTATTTTGGATTAAATGATCTTTCGGTAACAGTAGTATCCTTTGGTACAGCTTTGGCTATTATGGGAATGTGTGATGCTATGTTCCGAATGTTTTTTGAAAAAGAGGATGAAGAATATAGGAAAGACATTTGTTCCAGTGCATTAGGATTTACATTACTTACTTCTTTTGCAGTATTTATTATTTTAATTATATTTAGAAGTTTTGTTTCAAAGCTAATATTTAGCGATGTAAAATATCAAAATCTTTTGCTTTTAACAGCCATGAGCATTTTGATTGGTTCAACCAATTCTATCGTTGCAGCACCTACAAGAATGAATAATCAAAGAAAAGTATTTTTGATTACTAATACTTTGAGTTCAGTATTGTCTTATGCTGTTTCAATCCCCTTATTAATAAGAGGATATTATGTTGTTGCATTACCTTTATCTAGTGTGATATCGGCTTTAGCCATAGAAGTTATTTTTGGAATACTAAACAAAAATTGGTTTCAACTAAAGAGAGTGAATTGGCAGTACATAAAAGAAATGCTTGTTATAGGATTACCGCTATTGCCTAATTTTCTTATATATTGGCTTTTAAATGCATCAAATCGTCTAATGATTGCAAAGATGATGGGGAATGAATATACAGGTATATATGCAGTGGGTGCTAAATTAGGGCAAGTAAGTCAATTAATTTATACTGCATTTGCAGGTGGTTGGCAGTATTTTGCATTTTCAACTATGAAAGATGAGGATCAAGTTCAGACCACATCAAATATATATGAGTATTTGGGCGTTATTTCCTTCATTGCTGGTATGTTTGTTGCAGCTTTAAGTAAACCTATTTTCCATCTTTTATTTACTGGAGAATATGTAAAAGGATACATTGTTGCTCCCTATCTATTTCTAGCACCATTGTTCCAAATGTTATTTCAAGTTGCAAGCAATCAGTATCTTGTAATTAAAAAGACATGGCCTAATATGTTGATTTTGTCAGTAGGTGCTGTTGTCAATATTATTATTAATTTTACATTAATTCCTACTATTGGAATAGAAGGCGCTGCTATTGCTTCTTTACTTGGATATGTAGTTTCAAATATAGTATGCATTTTAGCGCTGAAAAGAATAAAATTAATAAGACTATCTGCTAAGTTTATGATTACAACTGGGCTACTCATCGTCTTTTTTATAATGTGGAGATTGGTTATTGGAGAAAATGTACTAATTAGTTTAATTATAGCTAGTTTAATTACATTGATATACTTCTACTTATATAAGAAAGACCTATTAAGACTCATTAAAGTCTTAAAAAAGGGAAATAATTAGTATTACATAATAGAAAAATATTTAGGGAGGTGCTTTAATGGCTGTTCAAAAGGGAAATAATGTTACAATTAAAGAAGGTACTATTATAGGTAATAATGTAGTGTTAGAGGATGACGTATATATAGATCATAACTGTATTATTAGAGATAATGTTACAATCAAAAAAGGAACAACTATAGGTGCAGGATGTATTTTAGGTGAATATCAAATGGATTTTTATGATAATCGAAAACCGGGAAATCATCCTCTTGTAATTGGACAAAACTCAATTATTAGAAGTGGCACCATTATCTATGGAGACACTGTGATAGGTGATAATTTCCAAACAGGTCACAGAGTTACTATTCGTGAGAAAACAACAATAGGTAATAACGTAAGTATAGGTACTTTATCTGATATTCAAGGAAATTGTACTATAGGAAACTATACAAGATTACACAGTAATGTTCATGTTGGTCAACTTTCAAAAATTGAGGATTACGTTTGGATATTCCCATATGTAGTGTTAACTAATGATCCTACACCACCATCTAATCAATTTATTGGAGTAACAGTTAAATCTTTTGCAGTAATAGCTACTGGCAGTGTTATTTTACCCGGTGTAACAGTTGAAGGTGATACTCTAGTAGCTGCAGGTGCTGTTGTTACTAAAGACGTTAAAGAAAAAACTGTTGTTGGGGGGAGTCCAGCAAAAGTAATAGCTGATATAACAAAAATTAAAAACCATTTTACTGGAGAAACTGTATATCCATGGAGATACTCATTTGACAGATCTATGCCTTGGGAAGGTATTGGTTATGATGAATGGGTGAAGTCAAATAAGTAATAAACCATTAAGATGAAGGTACTGTCAAAGTTTTTTATATATCTAAGACAGCTA
>NZ_FMJL01000045.1 GCF_900095445.1 Clostridium sp. N3C | reverse complement strand
AGATAATGAAAGAGGTAAAAGTATGAAATTAGCATGGAAAGAAATAAAACATAATATATCAAAATATTTATTGATCGAAAGCATCCTAGTTCTAATGATATTTATGGTTGTATTTTTGTCCGGTCTAGCAAAGGGACTTGGTTGGGCAATTAGTGCATCCATTGAAAAAACTGGCGCGGAGTATTTTGTAATGAGTACCGATGCGGAAAAATTAATATCTACATCTAATATAGATGCAAAGGTACTAGAAGAAGTAACATCTCAAACTAAAGACGACGTAAGCAATCTTAGTATTAAAAGATCCAACATTAATACCTTAACAGATGAAAAGAAATTAGATGTTACCTATTTTGCTATAAATCCAGAAAGTTTTCTTGCTCCTGAAGTAGCTGAGGACGAAACATTATCAAAAGCCTCAGCAGAGCATCCTATTTTATTGAATAACACATTCAAAGATGAGAATATAAATATTGGAGATGAGTTAGAGGATTCTGCAACAGGACTTAAATTAACAGTAGTTGGCTTTGTTGAAGATGAATTGTATGGACACTCACCAGTAGCTTTTATTGATACTGATACCTATACAGCTCTAAACTTATTGATAAATCCTTCTTATACAGAAAAGTTCAATGCAATTGCTGTAAAGGGTACAGATATTGGAAACATTAAAATACATGGATTAGAAGTAGTTGATAGAGCAACTGTTATTAATAACCTACCAGGTTATTCAGCTGAACAGTTAACAATCAAAATGATTCTGTGGGTATTAGTTGCAATCTCAGCCGCAATATTAGGAGTATTCTTCTATGTAATTACAATTCAAAAACAAAAGCAGTTTGGTGTCCTTAAGGCTATAGGAATGAAGATGTCAGAACTTGCAGCATATATTATTCATCAGGTACTAATCCTTTCAATGATTGGAGTGCTTATTGGTAATGGTCTAGCTATTGGTATGGCATCAATGCTTCCAAGCAGTATGCCCTTTAATCTAGAAATATCATCAGTGATTATTATATCTATTGTTTTCATGGTAATCTGTTTACTAACTAGCTTAGTATCTATAAAGAGAGTTGCAAAGGTTGACCCAATTGTTATAATAGGAGGTAATGAATGATGAAACATCAGAATGCATTAGAATTAATTAATATATCAAAATCTTATCAAGATGGTGAAGCAGAAAATAAGATCCTAAATAATATTTCACTATCAGTAAAGCCCGGTGAGTTCGTTGCAATTATCGGGCCCTCCGGCTCCGGGAAAAGTACCTTTTTGTCCATAGCCGGTGCCTTGCTTTCACCTACCGATGGTAATGTTGTTGTAGGTGGCGAAAAACTTATGATGAAGCAAAGAAAAAAAATGGTTAAAATTCGTAGGGAAAAAATCGGATTTATTTTTCAGAGCCATCACCTACTTCCTTTTCTAACTGCAAAAGAGCAGTTAACCTTTGTGCAGGATATGAACAAGAAGAATGGAAAAGCTAAAATCAATGCAGATGATATGTTAGAGGATCTTGGCTTAGCAGCATGTGCAAATAAATATCCCGCAAAGATGTCCGGTGGTGAAAAACAAAGGGTTGCAATAGCAAGAGCCTTTATGAATGATCCTGATGTTATTCTAGCTGATGAACCTACTGCCAGCTTAGATGGAGTTAGGGGCAGACAGGTGGTAGAGTTAATTAAAAAGGAAGTTAAGAAGCATAATAAGGCAGCTATCATGGTAACTCATGATGAAAGAGTGTTAGATCTTGTAGATGTAGTTTATCGATTAGAAAATGGAGAGCTAAAAAAGGTAGTGAATCATTAAATTTTGAAAGGAGCTGATAGCATGTTCTCCATACTGGTTGTTGAAGATGATGAGCTTCTAAATAAGATGATATGTGCAAAATTAAAACAGGAATCTTATAACGTGTTTAGCTCCTTTGATGGAGAACAGGCTTTAGATATACTAGACAGGGAGCACATCGATTTAATCATTAGCGATATAATGATGCCCAATATGGATGGCTACCAATTAACCAAGGAGTTGCGGGATGCATCCTATACCATTCCAAT
This sequence comes from Clostridium sp. N3C, assembly GCF_900095445.1. Taxonomy (GTDB): domain Bacteria; phylum Bacillota; class Clostridia; order Clostridiales; family Clostridiaceae; genus Clostridium_AU. The sequence continues at coordinate 27,544 of NZ_FMJL01000045.1, read as the reverse complement.
TTTAATGATAACGGCAAAAAATCAATTTGAAGATATGGAAAAGGCCTTTCGTGCTGGAACTGATGATTATATGGTTAAACCAATCAGTATGAGAGAATTGATACTTCGAGTTAAGGCCTTGCTAAGAAGATCTCAGATTGAAAATGAAAAGAAATTATTAGTTGGAAATACCATGCTTGATTATAATGCACTGACTGTTAAGGTACAGGATGAAATTTTTGAAATGCCTCCCAAGGAATTCTACCTACTTTTTAAACTTTTGAGTAATCCCAATAAGATATTTACTAGACAGGAATTATTGGATGAAATATGGGGCATGGATACGGATGTGGATGATCGCACTATCGATTCTCATATTAAGAAACTTCGTAGGAAATTTGAACATTGTGCTGACTTTGAAATAGTAACAATTCGAGGCCTAGGCTATAAGGCTAAAATTTAGGAAAGGATTTTTATATAATGGCTAAGAAAACTACAAGAAATATAATATCTCTTCGTTTAAAGTTGGCTTTAGCATCCATTATAATCCTTTTTGTCTGCTGCGCAATTGCATATTTTATAGTTTTTATCAGCTTTTCTTACTTTTATAGTGGTCCATTTACCCATGCCACTGCTCTGTGGATGTGCCTTGCTACTTGTATTTTTACTTTAATTTTAGGTGGAGTAGCTCTTTGGCATTCAGCCTCCTACGTAATGAATCCCATTGTTGAAATTAGTAAAGGAATGCAAAAGGTAGCAGATGGTGATTTTACAGTACAATTATCTATTAATAATATTCACAGAAAAAGAAAAGATGATTTCTATTCAGATGAAATTGATATGATGGTAAAGAATTTTAACAAAATGACAAGGGAATTAAATGGAATGGACTATATGAGAAAGGACTTCATTAGCAATGTATCCCATGAAATTAAGACTCCAGTGGCAGCAATTGCAGGCTTCTCAGAGATGTTGTTGGATGGAGGTCTTAGTGAAGAAGAGCAAAAGGAATACCTATCATATATCTACCAAGAAGCCCAAAGACTTTCCCGTATGAGTGAAAACATGTTAAATATGTCTAGATTAGAACATCAAAATATTGTAGACTTGAATGAAAAGGTTAGAGTAGATGAACAAATTAGACGTTGTATTATTTTACTGGAAGAGAAGTGGCCTGATAGGGATATTCAATATGACCTTCAACTTGAAGGATGCAGTATAGTAAGTAACTATGACTTACTGTTTCAGTTATGGACTAATCTAATCGACAACGCTATAAAATATTCAAAGCCTGAATCTAGGATATGGATTACAACAAAGATTGTAGGAGATCACCTTGAGTTTTCAATTAGAGATGAAGGAATAGGAATATCAAAGGAGAAGTTAAGCAAAATATATGATAAATTCTATCAGTGTGATGAGTCTCACAAAAAGCATGGCAATGGACTAGGCTTATCTATAGTAAAAAGAATCATAGAATTATTAAATGGCAGTATTGTGTGTGAAAGTCAAGTAGGTATAGGTACTACCATGACTGTTATGTTACCTATCAATGCTAAGGGTTAAAAAAACAGAAAACTTATTCAATAATAAATAAGCATGTACTACCAAACTCTTGGTTTTACATGCCTTTTTAATGCCAATAATAGATCACAACCTATTTCTTATAAGCTATTCCATCAATTTGGACGTGAAGTCCTTCCGGAGCGCCAACATGAGCAAAATCTGTTTGTATGGTCTTTCTCGCTGGATATTTACCAGCAAAACGGTCCTTAAATACCTTTTCCATAATTGGTATATTCCAAGAATCTCTTAGCATTACATCTACCTTAACCACAGAATCTAAAGTTAAACTAATCTCCTTTAACCGCCTCTCCATTTCATCTAGTGCTCCATGAAATTGATCTTCAACAGATTGTCCAACATTTCCTACACAGAAATTCAAAAAACAAAATCTCCAACTTCCACCATTTCTGACCAAGCGTAATCTTCATTTACATAAAATTTTCCATTATTAGACATAATTTCCTCCATTCAATTATTTTTTAACCTTATATTTAAATAATTTTCTAACCTAGGTACTTGTAAATACTACGCAAATTTACTTATTGCATCATAGATTACCTCTAGGATTTCATCATTAATTTCTATACCAGATTCCCAATACCAACTTAAATCCAAAGAACTTTTCATCCTCTTTTAGCAGATGTTCGTTTATGATTTAGTAAATATATCGTTATTCCAAGTAATCTATCTATTTTCATTACATATCATCCATTCTACCTTTACTATTTATATCATATCAAAAAAGTAAAGATAAAAAATCCTTAATTTTTAACCTGTCAAATAATAATTAATAATCTAGTAATGGGAAGTACTGATAATAATAATAATAATAATAATAATAAAAGCAGTTGACTTATGAACATGTCTTTCATAATTCAACTGTCTACAATCTTTTCTATTCAATATAGCACTTAATAGTTATTCAATTTTAAACTTTTTAACTTGAGTGATAAGTTCTTGTGCCAAATTTTCTAATTCACTAGAAGCTTGGGTGATCGTTTCTATTGAAGCTAATTGTTCTTGTGAGGATGCGGATATTTCTTCCATACCAGCAGAAGATTCTTCAACTACAGCGGAAATATTTGTAGCTTGATTTACTACTTCTTTAGTCTTATTATTGATCTCATCTAAAGCTGTCGAAACTTCATAGGATATTTTTGCAAGATCTGTAATGGATGCAAAGATCTTATCGAAGCTTTCCCTTGTATATTCTGCTGAAGATTCCATAACATATATACTGTCTCTAACCTTGTCCATATTATTAACAGTTTCATTTACTCTAACATTAATGCTATTCACAATATCTTCAATCTTTTTAGTAGATTCAGTGGATTGCTCTGCTAATTTACGAATTTCATCCGCTACTACAGCAAATCCTCTTCCTGCTTCACCAGCACGAGCTGCTTCTATAGAAGCATTTAAGGCTAATAAATTAGTTTGTCCAGCAATATTGTTAATTGTAGCAATTATATTACGAATCTCATCTGCCATTGTAGCCAGCTGCTGTATTGATTCACCAACAGCATAAGTATACTTATTATTCTCTTCAATTTTTTCACTTTGTTGTTCGATAGCCCTTTGCCCTTCCTTAGCAAGTTCTAAGGATTCTTTTGCCTTTTCTGCTGCTACTTCTGTTTTTACAGTAGATATTGAAACAATATCACTAACGCCAGTAATAGCATCCGTGGAAGCTTGGACCATTGAGGCTTGACTACTATTTCCCTCTGCCAATTCGTTAATAGTAGTAACAACTTGTGTTAAGCTTTCAGTGGTTTCTTCCGTTGTGGCGGATAATTGCAAAGAATGAGCAGCTAACATGGAGGCAGCGTTTTGAATCTCCACCACAAGCCCCCTTAAATTTCCAGTCATTATCTTAATATTTTGATAAAGCTCACCAATTTCATCCTTTGATTTAGTCTTAATATCAAACTCTTTTAAATCTCCTGCAGCAATTGTTTTAATTATAGCTGATAAATTAACCAGTGGCTTAGTGAATCCTTTTGATAATAAAAGACCTAATAATACTACAATAATAGCAACAGCAACGAATAAAGCAATAGATATATTCAAAAGTCTATAAGCAGAAGACATAGCAACAGAAAAAGGTGTTTCTACTACAATCAGCCAACCGGTTTGCTCATTTAATGCACAGCTAACAATAACTGTTTCACCCTTAATATTTTTAGTTTTTAAAGTAATATCTTGCTCCGCATTAGCTTTTTTCACAAATTCTAAATTAGTAAAATCCTCTTGATTTTCTACATATTCCATATTAGGATGAGCCAGTACAGTACGCTGCCTAGAAAGAACATATACAGTTGAATCCTCGTCTGAAAGAAATGTGACGTAGTTGCTAATTTTATTGAGCTCAGTGCTTGCTTCTAGAACTCCAACAATATTGCTATACATATCACGAACTGGTGTTGAAATAACTATATTTAAATTACCTGTAACCTTTGAAGGAAGAACATCAGATATATAATTTTCTTTTCCATCCCTAGCTTTCTGAAAAAATTCCCGGTCATAAACGTTAGCAAAGTTTTCATCATTACTTTTAACTACTTGTTCTCCCCAATAATTAGTAAGAGCAATACTAAGATCTGTATTAACTTTAACCGCATCTACAAGAATTTCTCTTGCATCATCTAATTCGAATTTCCGAATTGCCGGTTGATTGGCCAAAATATTTAGATTATTGATATTCTTATCAAGCATGCCATTAATTTCATACTTTGCAATTTCTAATTTTTCTTGATTAATTTTATATGTATCAGCTTTAGAATTCGAAATAAAAAATGATAGGGAAATAATAGAGAAAATTAATAATGGAATTAAACTAGTAGTTAATAGCATTATGAATAATCGCGTTCTAAGTTTCAAATTAGCCCCTCCTTAATTTCAAAATAAACGTTTGCAATTAAGAATATGTTAACAAATTCATTATTTGATTGAATTAATTAGAGCAACTTTTAACTATTTTCGTAATTTCTTATTGATCTTAAATTTTAATAGTATATTTAATATTTGTAAATAGTGGTATTTACCCACATATTAACAGGTATGATGGCTTCATATAGACTTCATAATGATTTGGAGCCTTATACCTCTGTATTCTTAGCTTTGGCCAACTTTATCTTTATTGATTTATAAACTATATTTTATGTGATATCACATTGTTAATTATACGACAATTCAGAAATTAATACAAGTTGATTCGACAATTATATATATTTAATTTTTAGAAATTTTTATTCTAATTAATATAATCATTAAACTTCCAACACTTCTCTGATATAAGTTCATTTATCCCCTTATTGCCATTAAAGTAAATCATTTTAAAAATAACCTTTCTTATAACAAAAGCTGAATTAATAGAAGATAAGAAAAAATGTCTTACCAAGGGTTAGTATCCCTTAATAAGACATATTTTTACTAGTTCTAAATTTAATACTTTCCAAATTCCTTTTCACTTAAAAGAATTCTCTGTGTTTTACTATTTGAATTATCTGAATGCTCATTCCTTGAATTAACTTTCTTATTATCTGACATATTATTCATATTCTCCATTTTGCTTGAATAACTACTGCCTATTCCTCCATAAGATATTGCACTATAACCTGATTTTCTTAACTTAAATTTTGATACTTCATGTTTTAATAACTCCGCCTGACTAGAAAGCTCTTCACTGGCTGCCGCACTCTCTTCAGAGGTTGCTGAGTTAGTTTGTACAACATCTGATACCATCATAATTCCTTGATTTATTTGATCAATACCACTAGCTTGTTCATTAGACGCAACAGCAATATCTCCTATTAAATTTGCCACCTTAGTAATGCTATCAACTATGTTATTTAAGGCTTCAGATGTCTGGTTAGCTATTGCTGTACCAGCATTCACATTCTTAATGGAATCTTCAATCATTTCTGTAGTTTCCTTTGCAGCACTAGCACTTCTCGCCGCAAGGTTTCTAACCTCTTCTGCTACAACAGCAAATCCTTTTCCATGCTGTCCTGCTCTTGCTGCTTCTACCGCTGCATTTAAAGCCAATATATTGGTTTGGAAAGCAATTTCATCAATAACTTTAATTATCTTAGATATATTATTAGAGGAATGATTGATTTCTTCCATTGCCTTTAACATGTTTTTCATTTGATCGTTTCCTTGTATGGCATTATCTTTTGCCATTACAGCAAGGGTGCTTGCCTCATTAGAATTATCCGCATTAAGTTTTGTTTGAGAAGCTATCTCTTCCAATGATGTAGTTAATTCTTCTATTGTAGAAGCTTGCTCTGTTGATCCTTGAGATAGTAAAGCACTTGAATCAGAAAGTTGTATTGATCCAGCAGCAACCTGTTCAGCTGCTAAATTTATATTGTGAATTAAGTCATTAAGATTATTAGCCATCCTGTTAAAGGATTTTGCCAATTGTCCTATTTCTTCCTTTGTATCAATATCAATATATACATCTAAATCTCCATCTGCTATCTTATCTGCTGCTTCTCCTATCTTTCTCACCGGTTTACTTATGATACTGCTAACGGATACTCCAAGAGAAATCGCTATTAACACTGCTACTATTACAACAACAATCATGATAATTACTGACTCATTTGCTATTTTCGTATTTGTGCTTGTCTGATTCTTCGCTCCATTAACCTTTAATTCTACAATATTTTCTATTGCATCTCGCAACTCATTAGCAGTCAGAAGGTTATTTTCTAGCAAATAAGTATATGCTTCATCATCTTTATTTTCCAAAGAAAGGGCATATACTTGCTTAATATCTTCTTTGTAATTATCATATGCCTTTAAATAATTTTGAAAAGCTGTCTCTACTTCTGCTTGTACAATTGTTTTTTGGAAGCTTTCCGCATAGTCATTCATTTCATCCAATATTTTTTCAATAGTTTTATATTTCTCCTCTATTTCATCCAAATTATCTCTTAAAATTAAATCTCTAGCATTTACTCGTGCTTCTTGAAATAAGGAAGACAATTGTGATGCTTCAGAAAGAGGAACCGTCATATTAGTATATAAAATATCATCATAATGATTCATTTTGTTTATATTTATAATTCCTATAACTCCAACAACTCCTGATATTATAGCAACGATTACAAAACTTAGAATAAGTTTTGCACTAATTTTCATATTGTAGAACCATTTCATATTACCATCCTCCTATTATTTATCTTCTGTTGATTTTACCCCTTTTTATTTCAATCAATAATTAAGTCCCCAATTCTAAACAGACATTATTTCTCCAAGCAGTTCATGAAACTTATCTACTTTTACAACATTCATATTGATAATAATTTTTTGTAAAGGTAAAAAGCACCCCTTTCCATTTCATATATATGTTTACACAAACTTCCTTTATAATTATTATACTTCTTTATCATACAATCCGCCATGCAACTTGTCAATATTTAACTTATTGTGTCATATAATGTCGTTTGTTTAAATATTTATATATACCTTATTTCATATTACATTTTATATTACTTTAGATATCACCAATCATTCAGATTTACCTATAATTATTAATAAATTAAAAATTTTAATATAAAAGGATGCCCAAATTAGGCACCCTGATTATCTAACTTATTATTTAAGATCTCTATTTTGCTCAAATCTAAATTCCCAATTTCTCCATGTGAAATTGTACTATTCCTTGATTTTCTTAACTTGAATTTAGCCACTTGCTGTTTCAACAACTCAGCCTGGTTAGAAAGCTCCTCACTAGCGGCAGCACTTTCTTCAGCAGTTGTTGAATTACTTTGTACTACTTCTGACACCATCATAATTCCTCGATTTACCTGATCAATACCAGTGGCTTGTTCATTTGATGCAACAGCAACCTCTCCTATTAATTTTGCCACATTAGAAATGCCATCAACTATATTATTTAGGGCTTCATATGTCTCTTTAGCTATTACTGTACCAGCATTCACATTTTTAATAGAATCTTCAATCATTTCTGTCGTTTCCTTTGCAGCACTAGCACATCTTACAGCTAAATTTCTAACCTCTTCCGCCACAACAGCAAATCCTTTTCCATACCGTCCTGCTCTTGCTGCTTCCACTGCTGCATTTAAAGCCAATATATTGGTTTGAAAAGCAATATCATCAATAACTTTAATAATCTTGGATATATTATTAGAGGAAGTATTTATTTTTTCCATTGCTTTTAGCATATCTTTCATTTGAACATTTCCTTGTACCGCATTTTCTTTTGCCTCTTCAGCAAGACAATTTGCCCCATTAGAATTATCCGCATTGAGTTTTGTTTGTGAAGCTATCTCTTCTAATGTTGAAGTTAGTTCTTCTATTGTAGAAGCTTGTTCTGTTGCTCCTTTAGAAAGTGCAATACTTGAATCAGATACCTGAAGTGAACCAGCGGCAACCTGTTCAGCTGCTATATTAATATTTAATAGTAACTCATTAAGATTATTTGACATTCTGTTGAAAGAATTAGCTAGTTGTCCTATTTCCTCATCTGTATCAATATCAATATATACATCTAAATCTCCATCTGCTATCTTGTCAGCTGCTTCAGCAACATTTCTTATTGGTTTACCTATAATATTACTAGTAAAGATACCCAGAGCAATTGCCATTAACATAGCCAATGTTACAACTGACCCCATTGTAATTACTGACTTTCGTGATGTGCTCATATTAGAAACGGATTGATTCTCTGCACCACGTATCTTTAATTCCACAAGCTTATCAATTGCAATTCGTAGATCATCTGAGGTATTCTGATAATCCCCTTTTGTAAAAACAAAGGCTTCATCATCTTTATTAGCTAAAGCAAGGACTAATAATTCATCTAAGTCCTCTTTATATTCATCTAATACTTCTGAATACTCTTTGAAAGCTACTTCAACTTCTTTTTGAACAATTGATTTTTTGAAGCTTTCAGCATGGGTATTCATTTCCTCTAAAAAACTTTGTACTTTTTTGTATGTTTCTTCTATTTCATTAGGATCCTCTAGTAGTATAAAATCACGGGCATTCACTCTTGCTCTCTGAAATAAAGAAGACATTTGTGCTACATCAGAAAGAGGAACAGTCATTTTATCATAAAGAACCTTATCATTATTATTCATTTCTTTCATATTTATAATTCCTATAAATCCAACAATACCTGATACTACAGCTACAATAACAAAACTAAGAATGAGTTTTGCACCAATTTTCATATTATAAAACCATTTCATTTTATTATTCTCCTTTTGTTCCTCTTTTGTTATTTGATTATTTAAGTTCTTAATCTATTTTTTGATAGTTAAGCATTCTCTTAGATTCTAAAAGATGCTGTTGCTATCATAATAACCTGTATAAAAATATATTAAGTCTCATCATTTTTTATGTACTTAAACAAAGATTACACTATTAAATAATATTATAATTAGTTCGTTTATCAAGAAAACACTTATCTTTCAGATATGTTACTCTCTAAAGTTCATCTAGCAAAGGTTATGCTATTTCATAATACAATTTGTTATATGCAACTGTCAATAAATATATTATTATGTCGTATGTTGTCATATTATTTATTACATTCTTTATTTTACCCTTTAAATTATTTCCAATATTAACAAGTAATTGTAACCTAACAAACACCCCTCATTTTTAATTTCACCATTATTTAATAAATAAAGTCCGCAATCATAAAAAACTGCGGACTTTATATTTATATTACAGTAGTAATCAAACTTATTATACAAGCTAGTTTAATACAATGCTATGAACGGCTTCAATTAAATCTACCACATCAGAACGTTTAAGTAGTGATACCGGTTTTCCATCAACCTCTGCAAGGCAATAAGTTCCATCATATCTATAGAAAACAATCTTTATTTCCGGAGAGTTTTCCTTATCTAAGGACAAGGTCAATCTTATTTCTTCCTTGTCTGTTGGTTCTTTATCAGTAAAGCTGTCTGATTTCAGATTTTCAAGGACATTTTTTAAATTATTAATTTCAATCTCTTTATCATTATAATAATAGATACGCTTATCATCTTTTTTCTCAGATGTGATGGTGTATTCATTACCTTCTAATGCTATAACAAATTTACTAATATCATCAATTTTTGCTGAAAGTACTTCACTATGTCTAAGTGAATTATAAGAGGCATCTATCAACTTCTTGTAGGAATCTGATGGAATCTTGTATACAATCTTAGACTCTCCCACTCTTGCATAGGCGGTAATTTCTTCTTCCTCAGAGCTATCCTTTTCTTTATCCTTAGATGCTTCTGCAGCTTTCTTTTCTTCTGGATCACGGCTTATATTCAATATAAAGGTACCCGAAGTTTCTTTATCCTCACTATCTTTCGAAGTGTAATTTATAGTTACTGTAAGTTCTGGTGAATTCAAACCATATTTTTGCAAATCCTCATCTGTTGCATTATAGGTTACATAATTAGTTAGATCTAAATAACTGATACTGTTTAAATAGCTATCAATTTTAGAAGTATCAAGAGGTAGTTTTTTTCCATGCTGTTCTGCAAAATATACATCATCAGGATTATAACTGTTGCCGCTATCTTTTTCATATACAATGTTATAATTTTCTATTCCTGCAAATTTAATATCTTTAACATCTACATTGCTAAATACCGGTGTCTTATCGTTATTAATCATATCCCTTAAGCTCACATTAAACTTTTCCAATGGATCATTTTTTACTAGATAAACATTTCCATCGCCGATGGATACATAGCGTTGTGAGTCCATAGTACTGTAGTCCCCTAACTTAACTTCATAGGACTTTTCCTCTGTTGAGAATTTGATAGTACAAATTGGATCATCAAGACCATACTGACCATAGTCCTGAACATCTTCAATAATAAAGGCTGCACCAAATTGCTCGAACTGTCGTAAAAGCTGATTGATTTTATTTTCATTTACAGGAAAAGCCTCATCCTTATCGTACAACCATTTTTTATCTTTGTGAAAGGCAAAGGAATTTGACTCATATTCCCAGGATAAAGTTTTTACTGAATCTCTAGATATGTCTAAAATGATCTTATCACTGTTTTTAATCTTTTCTTTTCGGTCTTCAATACCTCTTACAAGAACTGTTGCAACGCAAATTACAACTAAAATTCCTAATAAAAAGATTAACTTTTTAGATCGTTTCATTTTGCATCCTCCTTCTTCTCAGAACCACACAAATTCCAACAATTAGATAAAGAAGTGGGAATACACCAATCATTATGACTTTCAACATGGAAGAAGTAGAATCACTGATAGTCAAATAATTATAATCAAGTGACTTGCTACGAATTGCTAATGCTTCATTCTCTCCTACTAATGAAGACAGCGAATTCATTGCCAAATCCACATTAGCCCCAGATGAATATGCATTGTACATATCATCCAAGAAGTTTGATGATGTAAACCAAACAATAGCACCGCCATTACTACTGTCAATAGATACTGCCACAGTAAAAGGTCCATCAATATCTCCTGCTTCTTTATCGTAACTAGTTATACTGTATCCTGCTGTTTTGCTAAAAGAAGAATCAGAGGTATTAAGCAGTGCAGTTACTGTTCCAATAGTTGAAGTTTCCTTTATAGTAAGGCCTTGAGCAATCGGCATTATTGGAAAATAATTTTCTTTAATCAAAGAATCTGTAATTTTATGACTTACCATATCTGGCAACAATATATAAGGTTGCTGGAAGGCATAATGCTCTCTGTCTGACTCAATAACAATACCTTCATTAGTTTCCACACCATATTCTGATAATAGACTATATAAATTTATGAGAATTCCATCCTTGGTTGGTCCTGCCATTACCATTAGCTTCCCACCATTTTTAACATAGTCTGATAATAACTTCTTTTCTTCTTCAGAAATATCACTACTTGGCCCATAGATCATAATCACATCTGCATCCTCAGGAATGGAATCTACCTTTAATAGTGACAATTTTTCAACTTCAATATTATCTTTTTCAATCTGATTGCTTAATGTAGATGGAATCTCAGCTTCACCATGTCCCTCTAAAACATACATCTGTGGATGTTCTTCCTTAACTACATAGTCTATAGCAGATGTAATAGCCCCTTCTCCATCAAAGGATGCATTATTGGAATAAGCATTAACACTTGCTTCTCTAACATAAATATCATTGTAACTTATAAAACGGCTTCTATTTCCGCTTTCTACAACTAAACTGTTATTAGCAACCTCTTCATCGGTATACTGTTTTGCAAATGTAGGATATACATCCGGATTCTTTTTAATTATATGAATATAATCAGAAAGACTATCATATTTACTTAATAGATTTTCTATTACCTTATCTTCTTTATCCGCTTGTACAATCCAATAAATATTTACGTCCTGTTTTAATCCATTAACCACCACTTTAGTATTGCTAGTAATGGAATATAGTTTTGAGGAACTGATGTCATATTTAGTTAAGGTTGTAGGCAAAGAAGAAACAAAAATATTTGCTACTATCAAAATAGCCAACACTACTGCGGTTATAATAAGAGAATAGGAACCGCCCCGAAAAGCAATTCGGTTTCTTTCTGTACGCCAGAAAGATTTTAAGTTTTCTATTTTTTTCATCAGTTATACCTCCTTTTCTCAAGTGATTGTACAGATAGGAATAAAAAGAATACAATAATTGTTAAATAGTATACAATAGCTGTCATGTCAAAAACTCCATTTACAAAAGCATAAAATCGCTCAAAGAGTGACAGCTTCTTCATAATACTTGGCAACAAACCTTCGAATTTTTTAGCGTCAATAAGATATGTAATCAAAGTGGCAGCTATAGCTATTATAGAAAATCCATAGCCAAGGTATGAATTTTTTGTCAAATGATCAATGATAATACCAATAACAAATAAAATTATACACATTACTATAAGAGAACCTATAGCTTTAGAAGATACATATTCTGATATACTAACGCTATAGTAATTTAGTAAAATTACAGCAATACCAATACCTGCTGCTAATCCCTGATTTTCAGTTAGAGAAGAAATAAACATGCCAATAGCAATTAGGGCACTTCCCATAATAAAGAATGCTAAAATAGAACCATAAGATGTCAGTAAATATACATCTCCGTACTTTGAAAATATCAAAGGATATATACTAATAATGCATAATGGTATTAGATAAATAGCCAATAATGCAAAAAATTTACCTAGGATTACTTCTGTGCTGCTGATTGGTAGTGAATACAATAGTTGATCTGTCTTTTGCTTCTTTTCCTCTGCAATTATACGCATAGTCAAAATTGGTACTATTACAACAAATATAAGACTACCAAAACTAAGAACATATTCAAAGTTGCTTACTGCAGCCTGTATGTTATACAGCATTGATCCGATTCCTACAAAGGCCAATAGAAAGGCTCCAAAAACATATGCTGTCAAAGAGTTAAAATAACTTCGCAATTCATGTTTCAAAACAGCTATCATTCGTCTGCCTCCTCACTTTCTATTATTTCGCTATCATCGTCCTTTTCTAAAATTTCATTCTCTTTGTTACTGTTTTCTGTAAGTTCAAGGAAGACATCTTCCAAATTTGCCTTTTTCAATGTCATTTCCAGCAATACCTTACCCCTTGCTGCAAATGCATTAAAAATGGCTCTTGAAATATCATAAATAACATCATGGTCTGTTTTTATATGAGCAACAACATATTCCGTTTTTCTTTCCTCAAAGCTAATATCGATAATATGTTTGATATCTCCTAATATATTTTTGATTTCTTCCTCAGTAGCATCCGTTGTAATGATTATCTCACTTGGTACTAACATCATTTTTTCAAGATTTTCTGTTTCACCAAAGGCAATTAGCTTTCCTTTCGAAATTATTAATATTCTGTCACAGATTGCCTGTACTTCAGATAAAATATGGGAGCTAAATATTACCGTGTGTGTCTTTCCAAGTTCCTTGATTAGCTCACGAATTTCGATAATCTGAATTGGATCAAGACCTACGGTAGGTTCGTCAAGAATAATTACCTTAGGATTTCCAAGAAGGGCCTGAGCGATCCCCACCCTCTGCTTGTACCCTTTAGAGAGTGCTGAAATACGGCGATTTTTAACATCTGTAAGTTTAGTTCTCTCTATTACTTCATCAATCTGTTTCCTAAGTTCTTCTCCTCTTAATCCTTTAGCTTCACCTACAAATTTTAAATATTCCAAAGGTGTTTCAGACATATACAATGGCGGATGTTCTGGAAGATAACCTATAAGCTTCTTTGCCTTGTAAGGATCTTCAAAAATATCATAACCATCAATTTTTACATGTCCTGATGTTGCTGACAGACATCCTGTCATTATGTTCATGGTTGTAGATTTTCCAGCTCCATTAGGTCCAAGAAAGCCATATACATGACCTTCATCAATCTGAAAAGAAAGATCATTAACAGCGGTAAAATCACCATAACATTTTGTTAAATGTTCAACAGATATCATAATTAACCTCCTATCTTTGCTTTTAACTGAGCAAGCATCTTAATTATATTATTTAAGGCTGAAATGACGCTGAAAATTTTTTCAGAATTTCTAGGAGATGATAATTTTTGTAAATATTTAAGTATATTGTGACACTCTACAGAGCTTATAGATATCAAAAAAGGATGAAGATTGCATCTATGCATACTTCATCCTATTACTAATTTCCTTTAGGCACAGGGTAGTTCAACATAAAAACAGTTTATTCCATCTCTACTTTCTACCCAAATCTTACCTCTATGTCGCTTTACTATACTCTCAGCAATGGATAGCCCCAAACCAAAACTACCGGTCCTACTTCGTGCTTGATCCCCTCGGTAAAATCGCTTAAATATATTTTGGGCTTCCTCCGGTGAGATACTCTTACCTTCATTTGCTACAACTAATAAACAATGCCCTTTTCTATACTTTCTTAGATTTACCCATGTAGTTCCATCAGCTTTAGAGTATTTTTGAGCATTATCCAGTAAAACATCCATCAACTGATATAGTTGAGCTTCTTGCCCTTTAACTTTAATGCTATTATCTATCTGCACTTTCAAGTTCAGTTTTCTCTCAAAAAAAACTGGTTCAAAAGGAAGAATTGCATCGGATACTAGCTTGCTAAAATCCACAACTTCTATAATCTCCTTTGACTCAACATTATCCGCTCTTGCAAGCTGCAGCATTTTTTCAATTAATCCCCGCATTTGCTGTGACATGGTTAAGATACTATTTATAAACTTCTCCTTAATTTCTTCATCATATTCAGGGCTTTGCGCAAGTTCCGCATTTGTCATAATAACCGTTAGCGGCGTTTTAAGTTCATGGGAGGCATCTGCCACAAACTGCCGTTGCTGTTTCCATGCTAAATCCACCGGTTTTACCGCCCACTTAGACAGCAAAACACTTATGGATAAAAAAATCAAAAAACTTATTACTCCAATGAAGATACTAGATTTAATTAAGTTATCTAAAGTAGCACGTTCACTGGTAATATCCGCAAATACCAAGCATCGATATAATGGCGTATCAACTCGATAATATCGTAAATTATATTCTTCTATAACACCAAGATTTTTAGGAGATGTAAAAGTTTCATCGATAAGATCATATAAAAAATCTTGATCAGATAGATCATAGTATCCTCCACCGGTGGCCACCAACTCACCCCGTCGGCTTAGCTGTATAGCAAAATAGGGCAATCGTACATCATTTCCAAGTTCATTTGGTATCTCTAACTGAAATGGCTGATTAGCAATACTTTTCATCATACTAATACTCTCTGCCTCAAGGTTTGCTCTAGTAAAATGAAAAATCAACCCAAATATAACGCAAAGCATTATAGTTACGATAGTCATATTAATCATAACGAATTTAAAACGTAATTTTTTAATCATCCTTACTTACCCCCAGGTGATATCCTAACCTTCGTATTGCCTCTATCTTAACATTGGAACCAATACTGGCCAGTTTCTTCCTCAAAAAACCGATATAGACTTCCACATGGTTTTCCACTGCATCTGAATCGTAGCCCCATACTCTAGTAAGAAGCAGCTCTTTTGATAAATTCTTTTCTCCAGCCTGAAAGAGTAACCGCATTAAATCAAATTCCTTTGCAGAAAGCCTAACATTGTTCTTACCACAAATCAACATAGCAGAAGAGAGATCTAATGTTGTATTTCCAAATGTTATCTCATCTACATGGGCACCTTGTCTCCGTAATAAGGCATTGATGCATGCCAAAAGTTCCCTAGTGTCGAAAGGTTTTGTCAAGTAATAATCTGCACCGGAATTCAAACCAGCAATTCTATCTTCCAATTCGGATTTTGCGGTTAACATTAATATTGGTGTTCCTAAATGCTTGGCACGAATTCTTCTAGCGATTTTATATCCATCTATTTTAGGCAACATAATATCCAGAATTACTAAATCATAAATACCTAATTCTGCATATTCCTTTCCCTCTTCTCCATCATAAGCAACATCAACTTCAAAACCTTTTGTGGTCAAAAATGACTTAATAGAATCAGCTAGTAAACTTTCATCTTCAATAACTAATATCTTCAAGGTGCTTCACCTCCAGTATTCCTATCTTATAATGATACTATATAATTCTGAATTAAAGCTGAAATAAATTGCCCGTAAAATTACAATTTTCTACTGTCTTACATTATTGTAATCCAATCCAAAAACAATATCAAATCCTTATAATATGAATATCTTTCTTAAACTACATGTAAAATTACTGATGATTTAAATATATAAAAAATGCGGATTCCTAAGAATCCGCAAATTGATTTTATTCTGTTCTTAAGGCCACAACAGGGTCCTTCTTAGCTGCGCTGCGAGATGGAATAACTCCGGCAATCAATGTCAACAGCATACTGATAACAATTAGGATGATAGCTGTAGGCACTGGCAAAATAGCATTAAGATTATTAAGTCCTGTTACATGGTGCAATATTATATTGATTGGTATGCATAGCAAATATGTGATTACTACTCCAAGCAAGCCAGATGTAAACCCAATAATGACAGTTTCTGCATTAAACATACTAGAAACATTTCTCTTTGATGCTCCAATAGCACGTAGAATACCGATTTCTTTAGTACGCTCCTGCACTGAGATCAGTGTAATAACACCAATCATAATAGAAGAAACTATTAGTGATACTGCTACAAATGCAATTAGCACGTAGGTAATAGCATCAATAATGGTAGTAACTGATGACATCATAATCCCTACATAGTCTGTATAGTGAATTTCTTTGAGGTCATCAACCTTTTCATTGTATTCTGCAATAGCATCCTTGATAAGATCCTTATTCTCAAAGGAAGAAGCATACAAATTAACAGAAGCAGGGCTATCAAGATCAACACAACCTAATTTTATTAAATTATCTTCATAGGTAGTATCGGAAAATTCTAGTATTTCATCGTAATACTTAGCACACATCTCCTCCGTATATTGAGCAATTGCAGCATCCAAGGCAGCAGCTAATTGGTCATTTGTCATTGTACCCATCTGCTGTTTAACCTTGGTAGCATATTGTGTCTTATACTGCTCTGTTAATGCTTGAGTAAACAATGCTTTTAGATCCTCATCGCTCATGGAAGACATATATTCTGCTATAGTTGCCTCATCCATGCTAGTCTGCTCTGCCATAGCTGGTGCAATAGCTTCTTCCATATCAGCTCTTGTCATATTTCCAAGAGTGTTTGTAACAAACTGATTGATAGATTCTTCACTAGGAATACTCATAATCTTAAGATAAGCATCAGCTTTTCCTGAAACATCAAGAGCGGAAATATACTCTTTAAAATCCTTTGCCTTTTTTTCATTACTTACTGTACCCTCTGTATCCTTAAATGGCAGTCCTGTGAAAATATCCATGTTAGGATTTTGCTTCTGTGCCTTTACTACTTCTGATTGTGATGCTTTCTCAATGATATATTCTGTAAGTTTGCTTGTATATCCAATGGAGCCTTGATTTGATGCCGCAATGGAGTTTTCACTAGGCTTTGCAATACCAACAACATGAAGTGTCAAGCCATTATCATATAGGTATTTCAACCCAGTTTCACTATTACGAAGATCAGTATAAGTACCAGTTTTCTCATCATAAGTGTAGGCATCGGAATTTAAAATTGTTCTAAATTCCATATTGCATATATCTTCATAGGACCATTTCTGAACCTCATAATCCACAGTGGTATGATTAATTGATGCCTCCATTAGCTTCTTTATTTCCTCTTCAGATTTTAGTCCTAGTGCATACAAGGTCATATCATCTAGCTCATTATTTTCATCAACAAACAATACTATCTCATCATATCTTGTAGGCCAATTTCCATATAACAAATCATACTGTTTCTCTATTACATCATTTACAAGTTTTCCATTATCACCTGGAATCAATTCTTTCCATAACTTCATGGATGAAGTCATCATGGAAGAAATACCACCCATAGGAGACTTATCACGGAGAGCAAGCATAGAAGACATATCTACTCCCATGTATTTTTTCATAATTTCTAAGGTTAAAGCTTCTGTATCGGAACGCATAATAGTACCATCAACGTTTTTAGTATAAATAAGAAGATCTGTATCATAGGTATACTGAACACCAGCCAAAGCGGTATTAAGCTTACTACCTTCTTTAGCCCTTTCTTCCTCAATGAATTTCTTAAATTCTTTCAAGTCATTTTCCTGTGTTTCAAGGGAATTCATTGCATTTGTCATTTCATATAGCATTGCTTTTTGGTAAATAGCATCATTCTCATGCTCTGAAATAGACTCTGCTTTTCCCATAAAGGTTGAAAGCAGTGTTGATGTATCCACGCTTTGTGCTTCAATGGTTAATGGATAGGATGAAAGAGTTTCCTCCTGCACAGAATCTATAAAGCTAGTAGTACCTTGAGATACTGCATAAATTAAAGCAATACCTATAATACCAATGGAACCAGCAAAGCTAGTTAATGCTGTTCTACCCTTTTTAGTAAATAAATTATTTAGCGAAAGGCCAAAGGAAGTTCCAAAGGACATGGATGGTTTTTTCTTTTTACCATTATTTTCTTCCCTGTTTTTGGCCTTAGCAACTTCCTGCTTTACCTCTTCCTCAGTAAGAGGCATGCTATCACTGATAATATTACCATCAAGCATTCTTACGATTCTTGTTGAATATTTTTCAGCCAGTTCTGGGTTATGGGTAACCATAACAACGAGACGATCCTTAGCGATTTCTTTGAGAATATCCATAACCTGAACGCTGGTTTCAGTATCTAGGGCACCGGTAGGTTCATCCGCTAATATGATGTCTGGATTATTAACTATAGCACGAGCAATGGCAACTCTTTGCATCTGACCACCGGACATTTCTGATGGCTTCTTTCTTAGTTGATTTCCAAGTCCTACCTTTTCCAAAGCTTCCTTTGCTCTTTTACGACGTTCCTTCTTTGATACCCCAGACAAAGTTAAAGCAAGTTCTACATTGGCTAATACAGTCTGATGAGGTATTAGGTTATAGCTTTGAAATACGAAACCAACGGAATGATTTCGGTATGCATCCCAATCTCTATCCTTATATTCCTTTGTAGATCTTCCATTGATTATAAGATCTCCAGATGTATACTGATCAAGACCTCCTATAATGTTCAACATTGTTGTTTTTCCACAGCCGGAAGGTCCAAGGATAGATACAAATTCGCTATCACGGAATTTTAAATCTATTCCTTTCAACGCCTGCACATCTTCGCCACCGGCAGGGTAAATCTTAGTTATTTTCTTAAGTTCAAGCAACTTCATTCCTCCTTACTTTCTGTGTACATACCTGCCATATGGCAGGCCTTTAAACTACTTGAATTCAATTGATTGATAGCATTTCGGATAGACTCTATATCACTTTCCATAATCTTATCCAACTTTGCCTTACTTAGCAGCTTTCGCAGGTTGTTAATATCCCCTTTAATCTGCTTCTTTTCTCCCTTAGAAAGTTCCTTTTTTACTTTGCTGAGTGCTGTTTCAGCACCGTTCAGACACTTATTTGCCTCATTAATTAAATCAAGTGCCTGACGGCGGATCCCATCCTGCTTTCTGTATAGCTCTGCGTCGCGGATTGCCGCTTCTATTTCTGCATCAGACATACGCTCATTATCGGTAATAGTAATGGATTGCTCCTTACCAGTATCCAGATCCTTGGCTGATACCTTCAAAATGCCGTTTGTATCTATATCAAAGATGACTTCAATTTGTGGAACTCCAGCTGAAGCTGGCTTGATTCCCTTAAGTCTAAACTTTCCAATACATTTATTATCCCTTGCCATGGGCCGTTCTCCCTGCAGAACGTTAATTTCTACACTTCTCTGAAAGGGTGCCGCTGTAGTAAAAATCTTTGAATAATGTACTGGAAGGGTCGTATTTCTTTCCACTAAAGGTGTGGCCACACCACCTACCGTTTCTATGGATAAACTAAGGGGTGTAACATCCAGCAATAAAATATTATTACCTCCACCATAGAGGGTTATCCCTCCCTTAGAGAGATTATCTGCCAGCACAGCCGCTCCCTGGGCCACACATTCATCCGCATTTATGTTCTGTGAAGGAATCAAACCGGTCAGCTTCCTAACCTTTTCCTGTACCGCCGGTATCCTTGTGGAGCCTCCTACCAGTAGTACCTTACCAAGTTCCGATGCTGCAATTCCTGCATCCATAAGGGCATTTTGAACGGGAATAGCTGTCCTTTCCACAAGGTCACCGGTTAAATCATTAAATACTGTCCGTGTTAACATATATTCAAAATTGATGGTATTTCCTCGTTTCTGAGTTAAATAAGGAAGTGTAATATAACTGCTTTCTGCACTAGATAACTCCTTTTTCGCTTGTGCAGCCGCATCCTTTAGCCTCTGATATGCAGCAAAGTCCTTTCTAACGTCCACATTATATTCCTTTTTTATTAATTCCACAAGATAATTTATAATTCGCCCATCAAAATCATCACCACCAAGATGATTATCACCATTGGTGGCAAGAACCTCAATTACTCCTTCACCAATTTCAATAATTGAAACGTCAAAGGTCCCACCACCAAGATCATAGACCATAACTTTCTGCGGTGTTTCGTTATCTAGTCCGTATGCAAGGGCAGCGCTGGTAGGTTCGTTAATTATACGTAATACATTCAACCCCGCAATACGTCCTGCATCCTTCGTTGCCTGACGTTGAATATCGTTAAAATAGGCAGGAACAGTGATAACAGCATCTGTTACAGTTTCACCAAGATAAGCTTCCGCATCCATTTTCAGCTTACTTAGTATCATAGCACTGATTTCCTGTGGTGAATAGTACTTTCCGTCAATCTCCTTCTTCCAATTTGTACCCATATGTCGCTTAACAGAGCTGATAGTCCCCTCACTATTAATAACTGCCTGTCTTCTTGCTGCTTCACCTACTAGCCTTTCCCCATACTTTGTAAAGGCAACAACACTGGGGGTTGTACCATTTCCTTTTTCATCAGGAATTACTACCGCTTTTCCCCCTTCCACCACAGCAACACAACTGTTGGTGGTTCCAAGATCTATCCCCATAGCTTTACCCATATTCTCTATCCTTTCTGTCAGCTAGCAAATAGCAAACCATACATCAGTAACTGAATGAAATAAAGGTAAAAAAAATTTTTCATAAAAACCTCCTTGGAAAATTTATGTCCTACAAATTAAAGCATTTTTCTAAACTGAAACTAAACTAATTTTTTATTCCTATCATCTTACTAACAATGATTTTTATAACATCCTTTTCTAAACTGAATCTAAACAATAAAAAATCAGCTGCTGATGAGCGGCAAAATTAAAAATGCTTCACTTATGGTTAACAGCAATAAAAGCTATCTACCACAAAAGAAGCATTAATTGTCGGTTTTAATATATATCTATTTGGGTAATGAAACAGTAAACACAGTCTTGCGGTTACCAGATGAAACGGTAATATCTCCACCGTGTAAGTCGAGAATTTTCTTAACTATAGCTAGCCCAATACCATTACCTACACTGGAATGGGACTCATCCACCTGATAAAATTTTCGAAAAATCCGTTCCTTTGCTCCCTCCGGTATTTCCTCTCCAGTATCGGAGATAGATACAAGGAGTCTACTCTCCATTTCCGTTATATCAATTCTTACTGTACCTCCATCGTCGCTGTATTTAATTGCGTTATCCAGTAAATTAATCCAAACCTCTTTCAACATTTCTTCATTAGCATAAACGATATATTCATCAAAGTTAATATCCAGCTCAATATTCTTTTTACTCCACTTATTTTCAAGAAGCAGAACACAGTTGCGGATTTGCTCAGAAAGATTGAATTCAGAAACTCCTGTTAGAATAGTTTGGTTTTCTACCTTGGTCAAATTTAAAACGTTGGTGGCCATAGCCGCAAGGCGAAGGGATTCCTCTTCGATAATATTGATATAGTCCATCTTTTGTTCTTCTGTAAGGTTTCCTTGCTTTAAAAGCTTTGCAAATCCTGCGATAGATACGATAGGTGTTTTGAACTCGTGAGAAAAGTTGTTAATAAAATCGGATCGAAGCATTTCTGTCCTTTCCAACTCCTCTGCCATATGATTAAAACTTTCCATCAATTCTTTTGCTGTAGGATGCTTGTCAAAATGCTTACCAAAATGGAGCCGTGTCTTATAGTCACCAGAAGCCAGCCGATTCATTGCATTGATAAAAGAATTGACCGGTTTAAGTGGTATACGGCTAGTTACAGTAGTGAGAACAGATCCAAGAAGCACACTAGCTGTCATCATATTTATAATCAAATGCTTAACTCGAGGTACATCCTTGCCATGCTCCAAAACTCCCCTTTGAATCAAAATGATAATTGCTGCTCCTACTATGAACATTGTCATAATAAAAAAGCAGAACACCACCGATGAAAACAGTATAGTCAGAGCCAACCGTTGCTTACGCTCTATTCCCTTCATATCTTTTTCACCGCCTTATAACCAAGCCCCCGCACCGATTCAATCTCAAATTCCTTCCATCCCTCAAACCTCTTACGAAGCCTTCCAATATGCACCGTCACCGTTTCCCATCCCGATTCACTATCATTTCCCCAGATTTCATCCATTAGTTGAATGCGAGTAAATATTTTTCCAGGATAGGACAGCAATTTATACAAAAGTAAAAACTCTTTTTGAGGAAGCTCCTGTACCTCATTGCCTTTCCTTACTGTAAAGCTATTATAATCTAAGGTTACATCGCCAATAACAATTTTTTGCTCACTGGCAATCTGAGCACGGCGAAGAAGAGCTTTGATACGTAAAATCATTTCCTCCGCATCAAAGGGCTTTGTAATATAATCGTCCGTCCCCACCAGAAAGCCTTTTCGTTTGTCTTGTGGAAGTTGTTTGGCAGAAACCATAAGGATTGGTAGATTATTGTCGCTATCACGTAGTGCCTTTGTAAATTCATATCCATCCATATTAGGCATCATAATGTCTAGTACTATAAGGTCAATATGTTCTCTATCCATCACTTCCAGTGCTTCTTCACCATTTGTGGCAGTAAGTACAGTATAGTTTTCCGCTGCCAATACTGCTTCTATATATTTACGTGTATTTTTATCATCATCAACTACTAAAATCCTAATCATATTCGTCTCCTCATATTAGTTAAAAGTTCTTTTATTTATAACATCTATTATTTCTCAAAAGCTTTACTACCTTAACTCAATCCTTATTATATGAAAAATCATAAACTCAAAATAAACTTATCCCAATTTGTAAATCCGCAATCAAGCATTTTGTCACACCTTTTCATAATTCCAATCTCATATGAATAACTTCTTGAAAACCGGATATACGAGAATTAAATCCTTTAGGATTTCTTCCATATTCAACAAAACCTGCCCTTTTATACATTGATACAGCCCTTTCATTTTCAGCAACAACGGTAAGTTCCAGCTGCACATATCCTGCCTTTCTCGCACATTCAATGCAGGCTTCCATTAAGGCTTTTCCAATTCCAAGGCTCCAAAATTCTTTCGCCACGCTAACACCTAAATCTGCACGATGCCTTAGCTTGTATATTCTTCCTAATGCTGATATCCCTGCCATTCCTACTACCATATCATCAACCAGTGCAAGTATTTGCACCTCATTTTCACTATCAGCCTTTTCTTTAAGAAATTGACCTTCCTCTTCTATATTAAGGATACTCTCATCAGGATATGAAAGGAGATAGTCGGTCTCCCCATGAGTTAAATTGAAAATATCAATTACAGTTTGAGCATCACTTTCAAAAGCATTTCTCAAAAGGCACCGTTTTCCATTTTTCAAACTAATAATTTTTTCATATTTCATATATACAACTCCTTCACAAACTAGTATCAAACCTATATTAATACCCTAATTTCTAGGAATACTATAATGACTAAATATATCTATATTTAAAGCAAGTACTTTGCAAAAATATTTTAAACAATAATCATGAAATTTTGTCAGTGTTAAGAAATTAGTTGATAATTTTGTGACATTGAAGAAGCTAGTTCTTCAAATTTATCATTTAAATGGATAGGAGTCCATTCCGGACTTTTACAGATGAAAACATAATCAAAGTTTTCATTATGAATAGATTTTATATTATCAGTATGCTCAAAGGGAAATATTCCATCTAGACTATAGATTTGCGAATCTTTTCTTCTAATCCATTTTACCTTTGTATCTGGCCTCTCTTCAATTACTCTTCTCAACCAGTTACCACAGTTATAAGAATCATTACCCTTATAATAGTGATAGTAATCATGGTGGAAATCGATATTTACAATAAGCAATTGTAACTTCCTTGGTATCCTATCAATAATACTTTTTATATATTTATGATTATCCGCCTTTAGTAAATTTAATTTTGATATTTTCAAATCCATTAGGAACTTTTTTAAATAATAAAAGTCATCAATTACTCCAACTTTCTTAAGTTGTGGATATCTTAGATATCTTTCTTTCCAGATGCACTTAAGCTCACTACTTAGCATCTCATCATTTACATTGGGAAAATATATATCTCTTTCCTTTGATGAAGCATCAATAAAATAATCAAAATCAATGCTTAATACCCCTACCATATTATCCCCCCTATGTTAATGAAAAGAAAGTAATAAATGGATTTATATTTATTATAAAATATAAGTTTTAAATTTTCAAAAAGGCTTGCTAATTGAAATGTTTTTAACAAACTTACCCATATCACTTTTATTACAGTTACCCTGTTAGTAAGATGAAAAAAATAAATGTTCCTAACATTGTAACCTTCAACAAAATAGCTGTAAGAAAAGTTCAATGTATGGAATCCCTTTAATTATGCTAGAAACCCTTAGTAACAATTACTTATATTTAATATTTATTAATAACTAAATATAACATATCTCATTTTATAATTATTGCAAATCTTTAAAATCACTAATTGTAATTATAGACAAATCATCTCTGGATGCATTATCTATATTTATTACCCTTCTTGCATGATTCATTATTAAAGTATCATATATGTTACGCACTAAACGACCATTTGCAAAGTTTTCACTTTTTTTACTTATCTCATTTTCAAAAAAAATTTTTACTTTTTCCCTGACTTCTTCACTTAATCGATAGTCATTCTTTTCACACATACTTACTAAGATTTTTACTAGTTCTTCAGAGTTATAATCGTCAAATTCAATAAATGTATTAAATCTTGATTTTAAGCCTGGATTGGATTCAAAAAACTTATTCATTGGTTCTGTATAACCAGCAACAATAACAACTAAATCATCTCTATAATCTTCCAATGCTTTAGTAAGTTCCGTTAAACACTCTCTTCCATAAGAATCACTATGATCATTTTCAGTAATACTGTAAGCTTCATCAATAAATAAAACGCCACCTTTTGCACGTTCTATTACTTTCTTAACTTTAAGGGCTGTCTGGCCTTGATAGCCTGCTATAAGATCTGTTCTAGACACTTCAATAAAATGTCCCTTTGATAGAAGTCCTATTTGCTTGTATACTCTACCAACAATTCTTGCCACCGTTGTTTTCCCAGTTCCCGGATTTCCTGTAAATGCTAAATGCAAAGTATTTTTTGATGAACGAAGATTATTCTCTCTACGTAGCTTTTGTACTTTTTGATAAATAATTAAATCATTAACTTTAGCTTTAACTTTCTCCAAACCAACAAGACCATTTAGTTCATCTAAAAGTTCTTGTAAAGTTCTTTTATCTTCCTGTGTTTCTGTATCTTGTTTGCAAATACTTTGCAATGTTTTATAACCATAGTAATCAATTAAATTTGAATTCAACAACTGTGCTATCCGCTTAATATCAATACTATATTCAGCATTATCTATTATATCTGATATTTTTTTAAGTAGTAAAATTGTAGCTTCTCTACTGTTTTCCTCTATTATGGCTGATGCAAGCTTTGTAATCTCACCACAAGCATCTGTAATAGCATCTAATTTTGACCCATTATTTATTAATGCCTTTTTATATTTTTCCATTATATCACCTTCAAAAGAATAACGATTAATTCAACAATTGCAAGTCCTAATGATCCACCAGCAAGTAAATAGGCATATTTCATTTTTCTATTTAACATATTGATAGCTGTATCATTCTTTTCAACAACACTTGCTATTACAGCATCATTCTTTTCTTTATTACTTTGAATAATACTTCTCGTCTCATCACTTTGCTTTTTCAATTCAGATAATTGACTAGAATGGAACTTGCTACTATTCCAAATTTCATCCACATCACTCAAATGTTTGATATTGCTTAGTTTTGCTTTATAATCTTTCAATTCATCCATGCTCATTTTATTAGCTTGTACAAGTTCAAGTATATTGCTATTCTGTTCCTTTAATTCTTCTATAGCAACGGAATAAGCTGCTGTCTGTTCCCAGATACTATCTACATCATTTAAATGCTTTATCTCATCAAGATCTTTTTTATGCTCTTGCAGATCTTCAATAGATGATAATAGTTTTTCTATATCGCCTTGTTGTTTATATACAGTATCTTTAAAAGAATTTATCTCATTAAAAATATTAGATAAAGATTTATGTATATTTAATAAAGAATTCCACATTATAT
The DNA here is from genome assembly GCF_900095445.1 of Clostridium sp. N3C. Taxonomy (GTDB): domain Bacteria; phylum Bacillota; class Clostridia; order Clostridiales; family Clostridiaceae; genus Clostridium_AU. The sequence goes on along the minus strand of NZ_FMJL01000045.1, from coordinate 885 downwards.
CTATATCTTGTAGGTGATCTATTTTCTCTAATTTACTAATAAAAGATATTATAGCTTCAAGTTTTAAACTTTGTTGCTTTAGATCATTTGAAAGATTATTCATTTCATAAATTAATGCTTCACTACTATCCCATAATTTATCAATATCCTTAAGATGAGTATATCCATCCACTTTTTGTTTGAATTTTTTTAAAACCTCAAGGGCTCTTTTTTGATCATCTACAATCATGCTTATTTTTTCATGAGCTTCTTGAATACTTTTGCTTGTTATTTCATTAGCTTTGATAGCCGTTACGATACCTTGAATGTATTCCTTATCCAAAGCATCTAATGCGTTATATACCTCACCAAACTCTTTGATGGTTTTATTACTCAAATTATTTAAATATATTAAATGTTCCTGTATAACACTAAGTCTACTATTTAATTCGTATCCCGTAACCTTATGATTTCCGAGTCCTAAAAATCCACCATCCGTTTTGACAGTAGAAATTTTCAAATCATCTGATGTCTTTTTCGAAAAATCCTTTAACCTATTTTTTGCTACTTCAAAATTATGAGACTTTGGAACTAATGTACTCATTTTTATTCCTCCCTTAGCAGTTTGTCCAATTCGTCAGAAATTTCCTCTAAATCATTATTTATATCCTCAGATATTTTCGTTCTACTATAAATAATATCAATAGAATCCTTCATAATTTCTGAAGCCTCTTTATGTCTAGTAAGTATATTTTCTACTGTTGAAGCTTTAACATCATCAAGTATATCATTTTTACAATGAGTATCATCATTCTTGATTATTGAAATAACATTATCTGATGAAAAATCCTCTTTAGTATTCTTAGTTTGGGAATTAGTTTTGCTTTTTCCTTTTACATTTTTATT
>NZ_FMJL01000108.1 GCF_900095445.1 Clostridium sp. N3C | reverse complement strand
AGCTATAGATACCTTTGATATAAATAAACTATTTTAAAAACGAGAGGAGAATGGTAAAATGAGTACAATGGCTTTACAAATGCCATGCAGCTACGTTGATATTGACAGGGATGAGATGGAGTATGTTGATGGAGGAATTTATATTTCAAATTCTGACCTTCGGACTTTTTGCAAAGCAACTTTTGTAGCAGTAGGAATCAACCCTGTTGGAGCAACACTAATAGGATTAGGAGTGTGGAAAGTGGCTGCCATAATTACAGCTGGATGGGCAGCAATAAGTGCTAAGTTGGGAGCATGGTCAGGACCTATTGGTTGGGTACTAGGTATTGTAGGTGTGGCTGCCGTTGGTGGATTGTCACATACTATTGCGGATGCTTTAATACAAGGTAAGGGCATTGATTTTGGAATAAAATATTCGCGCTGGGGAATACCTTATGGAATAGATGTTTCTGTTAGATAACTTTAAATATATATGCTTTTAATATAAGTTTAGTAATTATACTACAATGACTATCTAAAACTATTGATAAGAAGTCATTGTAGTATTATTCTTAAAAGAAATGGGGAATATATGTGAAAAGATGGAGTGTATATATTGTAACTTTGTTGATTTTAAATATAAATAGCTTGGTTTATGGTGTGGTATCTTCATATTATCGGACGACATTCCAACTGTGGAGTTTATCACATTATTTGATCTACTGTGTTTTGCTATTTTTAGCTAGTAAAATCATTATTACAACAGTCTTTAAATCGAAATTTGTGAAGAATGTTTTTATTTCAAGTTTTATTATAAGTTTTTTTACTTTGATTTTAGGCTGGTATTTAACGTCTTTAAAAGTTAAATCTACAGTTTTTATCTGCATTCTTATTAGTCAGTTAGCTTCTGAAGGTTTATCTTTTTTTATGACACTTTATTGTAAAAGACATTCTTTTATTAATAAAGATGATATTACATCGTTTTCCTTTGAGGATGGTGTAAAGTATGGTTTAAGAATTATAATGGAAGAAAATTCTGATGAGGAGTATAACAAAAGGATTATGCAATGTACGACTTTTACACCTATAATACTTATTTTGATAATTATTTTATATATAATAATTCCAAATATACTAAAGCGTAGTAATAATAGAATTAATATTATTTTATTTTCTATTCCTATCATTTTTGGTTTTATTTTAATAAATAATTATAGAAACAGATTGTATTATAAGAAAAACAAATATATAAAGAAAGCAATTTTCGAAACAATACTAATATTGACAGGAATAGCATTCTTGTTTTATTTTGAAGGATTTGTTTACTATAAAACTTATTTTATTAATTTTTATGTATTAGTTATTCCAATAGCTATGTTATATAGTGTTTTAGATACAAATTATAAAGTATCAAAGGAGTATATAAGAATTATTAATCAAAAAAAGAAACAAGAATAGTGGTAGAACGCAATCGTAAAAAATAGACGCCTAAATATATACTTCTACAACTAGTTTATTAGCCTTGGCGGTTTCAGCAATGCTATAAATATTGCTATTTGCAGTTGCGCTTTTAGCCGTATTTACAAACAAGAAGTTTTTTCTTTCTATAACAAAAGCCCTAATTACTCTTTAGTTTTTAGTGAAATAAATAAGATAATCTACTGTTGAGAATTAGATAAAGGATATATTGAGTATGAATGCCCAGAGTGTGGGAGAAGAATAAAAAAGGTTTCACATGTAAGAGCAGCATCAAAAACTTAGACGTTGGGAATATAGGATAATGAAATCTTTTGGAATAGATCCATTGAGATGCAAGTGCGGAGCACTAATGAAGTTTAAAGATATAGTGTATACTAAGTATGGAAGTAATAGGGACATGCTCTTAAGGAAAATTAAATATGAGGTTGAGAAGAATATTGATGCTATCAAATATAGTTTTAGAAATAGGAATGAGCAAAAAGATGAGAGATATGCCTCATGATAAAAAGGACAATGAAACAGATTATTTTATAAGTAATAGCGAGGACATTCCAATATTATTGCAGAATATGGGAGCCATAAAAATTTTATTTTGGGTTATATTTTTTATGACAGGTACAATTATGAGAGCTTTCGGACCTAAATATGTTTGGTTATTTGCTCTTATTATAATAGTGGCATTTATAGTATATATCTATATATCATTTAATACTTTAAAAAACATATACAAGGATAGGAAGAAATTCTTGGAAGCTTTTTATATAAATAACCTTACTTTTATTATTTCCTTAGTCATTCTATTTATATCAGAGGGGATAG
>NZ_FMJL01000064.1 GCF_900095445.1 Clostridium sp. N3C | reverse complement strand
AAGATAAATATAATGTATTAGACAGATAAAGTTGTACATATAGTAGCCTATGTTTATAAGGGAAATGTTTTTCTATCATTATTAAAAATGGGCTATTAGGATAGTACTTGCCACCATAAAGAAGGCCCTTATTCAAAAGAGAGAAAGGGGGATAGGGAATATAAAGTATTAAAGCGCCAGAACTTGAGTCTAGGCTTAAGTTGACGAGGTTGGGGAGTATCGAGATTTTCGGCGGATGCCCCACGGTAGCACACTACCGTTAAACATTGATAAAACCGCAAAGTGATTTGTGGCACAAAATCAATGGGGTGTGATTCCTTTCGCTGCCTATATTATGGCTTTCAAGGAATGCTAATAAATAATTAGTACCAAAAGGGCAAAAGCAGATAGATTCTATCTGTTGTAGGTGGCTTATTATCAAAAATAAGTCATAAGAAAGGATGAACAATAGTGTGTGGAATAGTAGGTTATATTGGTAAAAAAGAAGCAACACCTTTTTTGATTAATGGATTATCAAAGTTAGAATATAGAGGTTATGACTCTGCAGGAGTTGCAGTATTAAAAGATGGAGAATTAAAGGTTTCTAAGTGTAAAGGAAGATTAGTAAATTTAGAGGAAAAGATAAAAAATGATCCTGTTTTTGGTTCTTTAGGAATAGGTCATACAAGATGGGCAACTCATGGAGAGCCTTCTGATATAAATTCACATCCTCATAATAGTTATAAGGGAACTATTAGCGTAGTTCACAATGGAATAATAGAAAACTATTTAAGTATTAAAGAAAGATTAATATCAAAAGGATATGAATTTCATACAGAGACTGATACAGAGGTTATTCCAAACTTAATAGAATACTATTATAATGGTGACCTTCTTGATGCTGTTATTAAGGCTGTTTCAAAGATGGAAGGAAGCTATGCTATCGGGGTAATATGTACAGAGGAACCAGATAAGCTAGTAGCAGTTAGAAAGGATAGTCCCTTAATAGTAGGACTAGGACAGGAAGAATATTATATAGCTTCTGATATCCCAGCAGTATTAAACAATACAAGAGATGTATACTTGCTAAATGATAAAGAATTTGTTGTACTTACAAGAGATGGAGTAAAAATCCTAACAGAGGATAAGGAAGAAGTAAAGAAGGAAGTATATCACGTAACTTGGAATGCGGATGCAGCAGAAAAAGGTGGCTATGAGCATTTCATGTTAAAGGAAATTCATGAACAACCAAAGGCTATAAGAGATACTATGACTTCAAGAATAGTAAAGGGACAACCAATTAAGTTGGATGATATAACTATTACTAAAGAGCAAATTAATGAATTAAATAAAATATATATAGTTGCCTGCGGTACTGCTTATCATGCAGGGGTAGTAGGTAAGTATGCTATAGAAAAACTAGCAAGGATTCCAGTAGAGGTTGATATTGCTTCTGAGTTTAGATATAGAGATCCTATTATAGATAATAAGACCCTCATGATAGTAATAAGTCAATCCGGTGAAACCGCCGATACTTTAGCAGCATTAAGACTAGCTAAGGAAAAGCAGGCTAGAGTTTTAGCAATTACAAACGTAGTAGGTAGCTCCGTAGCTAGAGAGGCAGATGATGTATTATACACCTGGGCAGGACCGGAAATTGCTGTAGCTTCTACTAAGGCCTATGTAACTCAGCTTATAGCAATGTATATTATAGCTTTATTCTTTGCTCAAAATAAGGGAACTTTAAGCAGCGAAGAATTAGAAGAATATAAGAATGAAATGCTTCTATTACCAGAAAAGGCAGAGAAGGTTCTAGAGACTAAGGAAGTAGTTCAAAAGTTTGCTTCCAAGAACTATAACCGCAAGGATATGTTCTTCTTAGGCAGAGGGGTGGACTATGCTGTTGCTATGGAAGGTTCCTTAAAGTTAAAGGAGATATCCTATATTCATTCTGAAGCCTATGCCGCTGGAGAATTAAAGCATGGTCCAATAGCTCTTATAGAGGATGGAACAGTAGTTATTGCTTTAGCAACTCAAGATAGCTTATATGACAAGATGGTAAGCAATATAAAGGAAGTAAAAACTAGAGGGGCAAAAGTACTAGGATTTGCCTTTGAAGGACACAATGAAATAGAAAAATCAGTAGACGTTGCAAGATATATTCCAAAAACATTACCAATACTAGCACCAGTACTTTCAGTAATACCACTTCAGTTATTATCCTACTATGTAGCAACCTTTAAGGGCTGTGATGTGGATAAGCCTAGAAATTTGGCTAAGTCTGTTACTGTTGAGTAATGTTAGGTAAAAAACTTATTTAAATTAAAAAATTTGATTAAAGATTACTGTATAACTCTAAAAAACTCGTGTCACGAATAAAAAAGTTGTGTTAAAAATAAAAAAGTCATGTTAAAAGTCATGGTGAAAATAGGGTAGAAAACCTTATTGGAGCCATGATTTTTGTTTTAGGATTGTTAGGGTTAAGGAGTAAGGTATAAGGCTAAAGACATTGATTTTAAAGGATTTGAATGGAGTATTGATGAAAGATATTGAAAACAACTTTCCCCTTTTACTTTTTAACTTTTCCTTATTCATGACATGACTTTTTTATCTAAAATTAAATTTAAATTAGGAAAATAGTAGAAGAATATATAGGGAAAAGGGGTTACTTTTGATATGACTTTTTTATCTGAAGAAAAATAGTGAAATACGGTGAAGTTTAGATGGCTCATGGCTTTGACTATGCTTTGCCTTTGACATGAGTTTTTTATTTATATACAGTAGGATGGGTACATGTATTGGGCAAGCACTTACTTGAACTTGAATATGCTGAAATTGGTGTATTAGTAGTTGATAAAGACTTTAGAAAGCAGGGAATTGGTACAAAATTAATGAAAAAGGCAGAGCAGTGGGCCAAGGAAAAAGGTTATTCAGAAATTAGATTGCGATCTGGTGGTCATAGGAAAGAAGCTCATCAGTCTTATAAGGCCATTGGGTATGAGAATATAAACTGGCAACAATTATTTCAGTTGAGATTATAAATTATACAAAAAAACTAGCCCAACAGCCTTTAAAACTGTTGGGCTAGTTAATTAATAGATGCAATACAAGATTACTTAAATACCTTAACCCTATCTTCTAATGGCTGGAATTGTTTTTCGCCAGCAGCTGCTGTAGGTTTTCCAAAAGGCATCTGAGCAATTAACTTCCATGAGCTTGCGATATTCCATTCCTTCTTTATATCATCTTCAATAAGTTCATTATAGTGCTGTAAGGATGCACCTAAGCCTTCCATTTCTAAGGCAGTCCATATAGCGAACTGGAGCATTCCGTTTGATTGCTGGGCCCAAACTGGGAAGTTATCCTTATAAAGAGCAAATTGCTGTTGAAGAGATTCAATTATACTTGTTTCTTCAAAGTAGAGGATAGTTCCATAACCACTTTTGAAAGAATTAATCTTCTCCTCAGTAGGAGCAAAATTTTCTGCTGGTACAACTTTTCTTAAAGCTTCTTTGGTAATATCCCAGAGTTTGTCATGCTCCTTTCCTAATAGTAGAACTACCCTGGCACTTTCAGAATTAAAGGCTGATGGGGTGTACTTTACAGCATGCTCTATAAGTTCCTTAATTCTGTCATTTGAAATAGGGGAGTCCTTACTAATTCCATAAATTGAACGTCTATCTTTAATTGCAGTTAAAAAATCTTTTGACATATTAAATACCTCCTAAAAATATAATATCTATCTTACTTATTATTTATCTTGATAAAGCTTGTTTATTCATTTCAATAATTAATAGGTGGGAAGTTTCTATTGCTTTAATCAATAAATCTTCTTCAACTATTTCCATTCCATCTCTTTCATATATATCAACATCATTAATTGAGGATCTTCCTTCTATTTGAACTAAATAGGCCTGTCTGTCTTCCTTTACTGGAAAGCTGATTTCTTTTCCTTTATCAAGTTCCGTTGAATATATATTTATGTCTTGATTTATCTTTATTTCAGCATCTCCTGTTTTACTTGAGACCATATGAAGCCATTTGTTTTTTCTATCATCCCAAGCAAAACTGTAATCGCCATAGTTAGGCTTGTGACCTTTTTTATCAGGCAAAATCCATATTTGCAAGAATCTTAAGGTTTCCTCTCCAAGATTATGCTCGCTGTGATAAACTTCGGTTCCGGCACTCATGTATTGAACATGCCCACGGCCTAAGCTGTTTCTATTGCCCATGCTATCTCCATGAGTTAGTTGACCTCTTACAACGTATGATATTATCTCCATATCCCTATGGGGGTGAAGCTCAAAACCGGTGTTAGCTTGTACTAAATCATCATTTATAACCCTTAAAACACCAAAGTTCATATTATAAGGATTATAGTACTGAGCAAAAGAGAAGTGAAATATACTTTTTAGCCAGCCCATATCGCTACTACCCATATTTTTGCTTTCTATTTTTCTTAACATTTAAATTCTCCTTAAAGATTATAATTTCTAATTAGATATAATAAAAATTGTTTATCTATAATAAAAATTGTTTATCGACTAACATAAATACAGTAAAAATAATTAATTAATTGAGTTACTAAAAGTAATTAACTTTAGTTTAATTATACACCTATATTTCAAATAGTCAAGTTTTTAAAATAAAAAAGAAGGAATCTCTAAAACTGTTTGGAGATTCCTTCTTTAAGTTATTATTAGTTCTTTTACTAGTTCCATTTTTCTGCCCACTTTTGTATTTCATTCATAACAGGTTCAAGTTCCTTACCCTTTTCAGTGAGCTCATATTCTATACGTACGGGGATTTCTGGGTAAACCTTTCTAACTACAATACCTTCGCTCTCTAACTCTTTAAATCTTTCTGTAAGCATCCTTGCACTCATATTTGGAATAGCTTCTGCTATATCAGAAAAACGTTTTTGACCGCTTAAAAGGGTTCTAATAATAAGTCCAGTCCATTTCTTTCCTAGTAATTCAAAAGCACTTTCAAATTTAGGGCACATATGAAATCTGTCCATATTAATCACCACCTAGGTGTATTATACCATATATAATTAATAAAAGTAAGCTACTTATAATAATATAGCTACTATCAAATTTAGTAGCTAGATTTTAAAAATTAATTATTCCTAGATGCTCAAGTAATATTTTTAGCCCCATAAATATTAATATAATGCCTCCAGTAAGCTCTGCCTTGGATTTATAGATTGAGCCAAATACACTTCCTATCTTAACAGCAATTGCAGATAATACAAATGTTGTGATTCCTATAAAGGAAACGGCAGGAAGGATATTTATTTTTAAAAAGGCAAAGGTAATACCTACCGCTAGTGCATCAATGCTGGTAGCAAGGGCTAGAAGACACATTTTTTTATAGTGTAGAGGATTGTTTTTCTTTTGAGGGTTGTCTATATTAGCTTCAACTAAACAATCTGCGCCTATATCACAGCTCTTTTCTCTTGATTCTTTTATCATATTAATACCAATAATAGCAAGCAAAACAAAGGCTATCCAATGGTCTATAGCTGTAATTTTATCCTGAAACTGTATTCCCAATATGTATCCTAGCAAAGGCATTATAGCTTGGAAGAATCCAAAGTATAGACCAACTATAGATGCGTTTTTAAAGTTTACTTTTTTTAAGCAAAGCCCTCTGCAGATAGCTACTGCAAAGGCATCCATTGATAAACCTACTGCAATAATAAATAATTCAACTAAAGTCATGTTTTGCTCTCCTTTATATTAGATTTTATAAAAATATAAAAAAGACCCATCTGCAGAAAAATCTGCAGATAAGTCTCATTGTTTAAAATAAAGCCAGATAATAAATATCAGTATGTTGACTTTATTACACAATTACTTGTGCCAACTACTCCCTTATCGCGTTTTTTAGTATATAAAATATTAAAAAACTTGTCAATATAGGTTTGATAATTATTTAACTATATATGGGGAATTTTTATATAAATATGATATAATTAAGATGTGGAATTTTAATTAAGGTTATGAATTAAATGGGTTTGGAAAGGAACAATTATAACATGGATTGTAAAAGATGTGGAGCCCTCGTTCCAGAAGGTAGTTTATTTTGCAATAAGTGTGGTAATAGACTTGAAGGTGTCAATAAGTTTAATTTGAATAAGAATTATTCAAGTACTGACTATCAAAGTAAAAAGGATAAGAGTTCAGACTATTCGAATTCAGCTTATAATATGAAGTTGCATAATTATCCTAGAAGAACTAATGCTGTTAGGATTTTAATGTTCTTAATAATGGTGATGGTTATTGTAGCTGTAGGAGGAATTTTTGCATATAGTAAATATAGGACTCATCGAATTAGTAAAGTTAAAAGTTTATTTGAAGAAGGTAACTATAGAGATTTAGTATTTATGCTTGATGATATTACTGAATTGGATCAGCAAGATGAAGAATTTAAAACAATTGCCTATACAAGTGATTATGGTTATACTTATCAGTCATATGAAGAAGAAATGAAAAAAGAATATCCCAATTATCAATTTGCTATACAATATCTTTTTGATGGATTGGAAAGATGTAATATAAATGAAAAGTTAGTAGAAGATCCTATTGAAAAAGATATTGTTAGTTCCTTTAAAGAAAAGCATACTAGTGCTTTGAAAAATGAATTTGGACTATCACAAGAGGAAATAAAAGATGTCCTTAAATTAAATTATGAAGCTAGAAATGAAAAATATATTGAGATTGCATATAAATATATTCAGAAAAAATCCAATAATTAAGTGATAGCATACTATATCCTATTAGGAAAAATTAGATATAATCATTTTTTACCTTGAGAGTAAAATACTCCATGTGACATAATTAACTTGACCGGTCAATATTTAGTAAAGGGGTTGGTTGAAGTGATTATTTCTAAGAGGTGGATTAAAGCCTAAATGAGAGCTAGGAGGAGGTCAATACCTCCTCTGTTATATGGTGTTTAGTTAGGAGAGTAGTATGCTTGACAATAATTATGAATTACTGTATTTTATAATTACAGGGAAAATATACAAGAAACAGTTTCAATATAAGCAGATGAATGGAGGAATTAATTATGTTAAGAAAAGTAGAGGTATTAGATCAATAATTAAATATTTAATTAATTAACCATCATCTGAGTTTTCATTAAATAAAGTAAGTGAGAGCAGCAGGTTGTGCTGTTTTTTATTAACTTCAATTAAGTAAATATGCTGTATATATTAGATTATAGCAAGATAATTTTTATCCCGCAGATGGTTAATTTCTGCGGGATTTTTATATACTTTTTAATACTAATTATTAAGGAGGGATTCATAATGAGCAGGGTAATATATAGTGAAAAAGCTAATAAAGTTCTAATAGATGAGTTAGGGAGGACAATAAATTGGCGTATAAAAATGGAAGGGAAGTTTTGCCTCCAGCCCTATTGAGAGAACTTCAAAAATATATTCAAGGTGAACTAATTTATGTGCCAACAAAGGAAGAAGTAAGAAAAGGGTGGGGCGAAAAGAATGGAACTAGAGAAAGTATAAGAAAAAGAAATCTAGAAATTTATAAGCTTTACAAGGAAGGCTTCACTATTTTACAGCTTACTGAACGATATAATTTAAGTGAGGATAGTATAAGAAAGATTTTGTATAAACTTAATTCAAAGTCTGGTTAAGAAGGATAAGGTCTATGGTAAAATGTTGATTTGACCTATATTACATTGACATAATGCAGGTAAACAGATTAATATAATGAATATAGGGCAAGCTTAATGAAGGCAGACATTAGTTTAGCTGTAGGTAGCATCTATTATCAAGGCATTAATAGGAGAAGAGATTATGAATGTAAAAGCCGTATCTAACTTAGATATACTAAAAATTTATGATGACGTTGATAATAAAACCTACTATGGCTGTGATCAAGAATGGTACACTAGCAAATGGCAACGTCTTTCAGGTTGCGGGCCTACAGTGGCTACTAATATTATTTTCTATTTAGTTCATAGACAGGATGCCTTTAGTTTAGATAATAACTTTAATAGAAAAACTCACTGGGTGTCCCTCATGGAGGAGATTTGGCAGTATGTTACCCCCACAATTCGAGGTATACCTAATACTAAGTTGTTTTATCAGGGCATACTAAAATATTCAAAGGCTAAGGAAAAGAATCTTATATATAGCTTTTGTGATGTGCCAAAGGACAAGAAGAGCCGACCTGCCTTTCAAGAGGTATTAAAATTCATTGAAAGAGGACTTGATAAGGACACACCTATAGCCTTTCTAAATCTCTGTAATGGTGATGAGAAGAATTTAGATCAATGGCACTGGGTTACTATAGTTGCTCTAGAATATGCAGAGGATGGCAGTAGTGCCTTTGTAAACATCTTAGACGGTGGTTCTATGTTAAAGGTGGATCTTTCATTATGGTATGAGACCACCAAGCAAGGTGGAGGCTTTGTCTTTGTAGAAACACAAATATAAAGTTGTTGAATACTAGATAAAGGAATATAAGCTTAAATAACGAGGCCTCGTAGAAATGAGAGGCCTTTTTGCGTATAGGTTAAGTAAATTGCAAAATAAATTAATGTTGAAGGAGGGGAAGCTTATGAATTACCTTAAATTAAGCAAGAAAATATCCTATGCTCTTAGGCATGCTCCCTGGGAGTTTGACTTGGAATTAGATGAAAATGGATGGGTCAGTGTAGAGAAATTGTTGGATGCTTTAAGAAAAGATAGTAGATGTGCCTACGTAACCATAGAAGATTTACAGTATATAATACAGAATTCTGATAAAAAGAGATTTGAAATAGCTGATGGAAGGATTCGAGCTTTGTATGGGCATTCTATACCAATGAAAATAGTAAAGGAAAGCACAGAACCTCCAGCAATCCTATATCATGGAACTGCAAGACATTTCCTTGAATCCATAAGGAAGCAGGGGCTACTACCAAAGGCCAGACAATATGTTCACTTATCTATTGATATAGAAACAGCTCTTCAGGTAGGTAAAAGACATGATGCAAAGCCTGTTATCCTTGAAATTGCTGCTAAAAAGGCTTGGGAGGAAGGTGTAAAATTTTACTTAGGTAATGATAATATATGGCTAGCAGACAAGATTCCAGTCACATATATAAAAGGTGTGTAATAATTTAAGTAAAAGTAATATAGTTCTATGGAAATTAAGAAAGCTTCGCATAATGAGCGAGGTTTTTTAAATTGCTTTTATAATATAAAATTGGTAAAAAATTAATAATGTTCATAAAAAATTAACAGTCAAGAAAACTCCTTGGGTTCTAACATTTATTACTAATTTCCGATTACTTCTTACATAATTTCTTTAAATTTATAATTGACAACAGAAATTTGCTAGGATAATATGTAAATTAATGAAAAAAATAATATATTAGTGAAGAGGTGGTTATACGATTACAAGGAATTTGTGATGATTTTTGTTTTAATTTGTAGTTTTACAAGTGTACATAAGAATATTAATTAAGAAGGAAGGAATTATGAGCAATTTATTTATTTCTCTCTTATGGCTATTGCCTGTTATAGCAATTTTTGTTTCAGTTCTAGCAGGAATTTTTTTATGGCTGAACTTAAAAGTGTATAAGCTAAAAAAAGTAAAGGCTTATACTAAAGAGAAAAAGCTAAAGGAGGATTGAGAGTGGACTTTATTAAAAGAATTTTTTTGGGTGAGTTCAATTTTATTTTACCTGTATCTTATATGATTGCGGGAATCTTGATTGCCATATTCATATTTACCGTTAGATATGTAGTGTATACAAAGAGAAAAAGGGCTTTTGCAAAACAGATAAGCTCTTTAAATGAAAAGCCAATAGAAGAAAATATACCGCTTGTTAAGGATGAAAACGGACAAGCTATACAGGAGAAGATAATATGACAAATACTATATTATTGATTGCGTATATTTTGTCCTGTGTGTGCAACGGGATATATTATTTTTGGGTGGCTATGCTATTAGCTTTCCCACCGGTTATGAATGAATATGAGGATCAAGAAGAAATAACAGGCTTTACAACCTATTTACTAATTCCTTGTTTAAATGAGGCTAAAGTAATAGGAAGTACAATTAAGAATATTTTAGATATGGCGCTAGATAAGGTTTATGTGGTAGCCATAAATGATGGCTCTGATGATAATACTTTAGAAATTCTTGAGAGCTTTAATTCAGATAAGTTAATTATAGTCAATAGAGTCTTACCTGATGCAAGACAGGGAAAGGGTGAAGCATTAAATTATGCATATGGCAAGGTACTAGAGCATGTTGAGCAGAATAACTTCAATCCTGAAGAAGTGATAGTAGGAATTCTAGATGCAGATACCTTTATAAAGCCTAGTCTTTTGCAAAGGGTAAAGGAAATTTTCTATCATGATAAGAAGGCTGGTATGGTACAGGCTAGAGTAAGAATTGGAATTTCAACAAGAGATCATATGCTACCATTCTTACAGGACATAGAGTTTTTTTCCTACATTAATAGAATGCAAAATACTAGAGAGTATATGGGAACTGTAGCTGCTGCTGGTAATGGACAGTTTAATAGATTAACAGCTATGAAAACTCTAGGGGATAAACCTTGGAGTAAATGCCTGCTTGAGGATTTTGACTTTAGCTTAAGGCTACTTTTATCCGGCTGGAGAACAAGAATTTTACAGGATGAGAACATCTATCAGCAAGGGGTAATGACCTATGGGAAGTATGTTAAGCAAAGGGCTCGTTGGGCTCAGGGCTACTTGCAGTGCTTACCTTATATTAAAGATGTTTTAAAGTCTAAATATTTATCTAAATGGGGAAAGGCTGATATTTTTCATTTTTTGTCGTTGCCGATAATTACCTTAATGTCCACTTTTGTGCTAATAGTATCATGGATTTTAATATTAACATCCTATATTAATGGTACTACCATTTTGTTTGATAGTTTAGGTAAGTTTTCGCCATTCTATCAAGGCTTGTTATTGGCAATTTTATGTCTCATTATTTATCTGCCGGGTATATTATTTTCTATAAATTACTGGAGAGACAGCAGAGAAGGGTTCCTTAGGTGTATTTTAGCAGGAATGTTTATGCCACTATATGCCTTGCTTCAAGTTCCTGCTGTAGTTTTAGCTGCTTTTAGACATCTTATGGGCTTCAAAAGTTGGATTAAAACAGAAAGAACTGAGGATATTATTGGAGGTTGAAAAATGATTAAGAAAGTTTCTAAGAGAATGAAAAACAGAGTTTTGGTTGGTCTTATGGCATTAACCTTGGCATTAGCTCCAACGAGAATTATTGCCAAGGCTCATACCATGGATATAATACCAGGTAATTTAATGTGTGCTGACCAGTGGGACAAATTTAATGAAACCAAAGATTATTTAGAGAAATATTTTAAATTTTTCAAGGTAGATATAGTTAAATTCGATAATATTTTTGTTTTCTATGACAAGGATGGAGATGGGGTTTATAATAAGAAAGGTCAGAATGGTGACTCTCCTATGGCTAATGTTAAAATATCAATAAACCATTGGTCAAATCCTACTTCTATTTCACCATTTACTTATTCAAATATAAATGGAAAAGCAAGTTTCTACTTTCCAGTATTTAATAACACACTAGATGGATATTATCTAAGTGTAGAGGTACCAGAAGGCTATGAAATAAATGTAACTGAGGGTTCTATTTTCGGTAAGGATGGCAAAACTAGCTATTCTAGCATTACTTATAAGATAGGCAAAGGCCAAAGAAATGGACAAGGACATGGAAATTTATTAACCTTTGCTGGTAAGTCAGAGATAATGATACCTGTTGTGAAAAAGCAGAAAGTAGAAAAGTCTAATTTAACTATAAGCAATAAGGATTATAAGAATAGAGCTGTTGAAGGTGTAGCATATGACTTGTTCACTTATGAAAATGGACAATTCACAAAGGCTGCCAGTGCTAAATCTGATAAAAAAGGTAATGTAGTATTTAAGGACATCCCAGTAGGAAGCGCTGTGTATGTTAAGGCTACAAACCTTGAAGGACTAAAGCTACAGGCTTTTGAAGGTATTGGTGCAGATGCTTTATCTGGTTTTATTACTATCAATAAAGGAAATAACAATATAAATGTGAAGTTTTTAAAGACTTCTTCCTTAACCCTTCAGCAGAAATATTTATCTACAGGGGAGCCAGTAACAACACCAATTACATATGAGCTATACGATATTCAAGGAGAAGGTGATTATAAGCTTCTTGGAGAGGCAAAGGCTGATAGCAATGGTGTAGTTAATTTCTCAAATATTGTAGTTGGTAAATATGTTTTTGTTAAGGCAAAGGATGTGGACTATGACCTATTGCAACCAGTGGAAGGACTAGGCAACTCAGATGCGCAATCAGCACCTATTGAGATTACAGAAGCACCTGTTCATTTAGATATAAATTATCAGAAGACATCTTCCCTAGTTGTTAAAAGTAGATTAAATTATGATGGTCAAATAAGTGGAAACTTAACCTATTCCTTATACGATATTAAAGAAGATGGTTCAGTAGTATTGCTTGATCAACAGGTTTCTGAGCAGGGAGCTGATGTAGTTTTTGATAAAATATTAGTAGGAAAATATGTGTATGTTGAAGTTATGGATTATTCTAATATAGAGTACAAATCTGTATCTGGTCTAGGTAATGATGATGGAAAATCTGCTCCTATTGCTATAGTAGAAGAAGAAAATGTACTTGAAGTAATCTATTATTAAAACATTAAATAAAAAAGACTTTATTGACTATAAACTTAATAAAATATATACTTAATATAAAATGAAAATAGTTCTTATCAAGAGAGGTGGAGGGAAAGGCCCAATGAAACCCAGCAACACTAGCATGAGCTAGAATGTGCTAAATCCTGCAGCCTATGGCTGAAAGATAAGAAGCTGTTTAGTTTTTTAGAACTATAGCTTCCTATTTTGGAAGCTTTTTTTATTAGAAATTTAATTATAGGGGGCTATAAGATGCGGTTTCAATTGGAAAAACATTTAAAGGAGCGAATACTAATTCTTGATGGGGCTATGGGGACTAGTATCCAAAAGAGAGCTTTAAAGGAAGAGGACTACCGAGGTTCCTGTGCCTGTAACAGGAATCAAAAGGGCAACAACGACATTTTAAATATTACCAATCCGTCAATAATTGCAGACATTCATAGGGAGTATCTTGAGGCAGGGGCAGATATTATTGAAACTAATACCTTTAATAGTAATAGAATATCTCAAGGGGATTATGGTCTTGAGAATAAGGTTTATGATTTGAATTATTATGGTGCCAAGCTAGCTAAGGAGCTAGTGAAGGAATATACTGCAAAAAATCCTAATAAGCCTAGGTTTGTGGCAGGTTCTATTGGGCCTACTAATAGAACAGCCTCCATATCTCCAGATGTGGAAAATCCAGGAGTGAGAAATATAAGCTTTGATGAGCTGCTGGCAGCCTATGAGGAGCAGATTGAGGGGCTTGTAGATGGCGGTGTGGATATATTATTAATAGAAACCATCTTTGATACCTTGAATGCTAGGGCAGCTATAATGGCCGCAGATAATGTATTGGAGAAAAAGGGCCTAGACTTGCCTATAATGCTTTCAGGTACTATTACAGATAGCAGTGGTAGAGTGCTATCGGGACAGACTTTGGAAGCCTTTGCAGAGAGTTTGAAAAATCGTAGAGTTATTAGCATAGGCTTAAACTGTGCCTTTGGTGCTAGAGATATGGTTCCTTTTATAAAGGAGCTTTCAAAATCCCAGAGTTTGTATATAAGTTTTTATCCTAATGCTGGTTTACCTAATGCCTTGGGAGAGTATGATGAGTTACCAGAGGAAACCGCCGCTGTAGTAAAGGAACTGGCAGAGGAAGGACATTTGAATATGGTAGGAGGCTGTTGTGGTACTACTCCAGAACATATAAAAGCAATTTCACAGTGTTTAATTGATGTGAAGCCTAGGGTTATTCCTAAGCTGGAAAAGGAAACGGTATTTTGTGGTCTAGAGGCAGTAAGAGTAAATAAGGAAAGTAATTTTGTAAATATAGGAGAAAGAACCAATGTAGCTGGTTCTGCTAAATTTGCTAGGTTAATTAGGGAGAAAAAGT
The DNA here is from genome assembly GCF_900095445.1 of Clostridium sp. N3C. Taxonomy (GTDB): domain Bacteria; phylum Bacillota; class Clostridia; order Clostridiales; family Clostridiaceae; genus Clostridium_AU. The sequence continues at coordinate 2,457 of NZ_FMJL01000064.1, read as the reverse complement.
ATGAAGAGGCGCTGTCTATTGCTAAGGAGCAAGTAGAGAACGGAGCTCAAATTATAGATATAAATTTCGATGATGCTTTACTAGATGCAGAAGAAGAAATGGATAGATTCTTAAAACTTTTAGCCAGTGAACCAGACATAGCAAAGGTGCCGGTGATGATAGATTCCTCCGATTTTAAGGTGCTTGAAAGGGGATTAAAGGCTATTCAAGGTAAACCTATAGTAAACTCTATATCATTAAAGGTTGGAGAGGAAGAGTTTATTAGGCAGGCAAAACTTATTAATAAATATGGTGCAGGGGTAGTGGTTATGGCCTTTGATGAGCAGGGTCAGGCAGATACCTTTGAAAGAAAAATAGAGATATGTAAGAGGGCCTACGACATACTGGTAAAGGAAGTTCATTTCCCTCCAGAAAATATTATTTTTGATCCTAATATCTTAGCTATAGCTACAGGAATACCTGAACATGATAATTATGCTGTGGACTTTATTAAGGCTACCGCTTGGATAAAAGAAAATCTGCCCTATGCAAAGGTTAGTGGTGGAGTGAGCAATCTGTCCTTTTCTTTCAGAGGAAACAATGCTATAAGAGAGGCTATGCATTCGGTATTTTTGTACCATGCTATTAAGGCTGGAATGGATATGGGCATAGTTAACCCCGGTATGATACAGATCTACGACGAAATTGACAAGGATCTGTTAGAAGTGGTGGAGGCAGTGGTATTAAATAAAAGTCCAGAAGCAGCGGAAAGACTTATAGAATTTGCAGAGAACTATAAAAATACCCAAGTCTCTCATACAGAAAATAAGTTAAAATGGAGGGAAAGCTCTGCAGAAGAAAGGCTAAAATATGCTCTGGTTAAGGGAATGACGGATTTTATAGAAGAGGATGTGGAAGAGGCAAGGACTTATTATAGCAGGGCTCTTGAGGTTATCGAAGGTCCCTTAATGGATGGAATGAATGTGGTTGGAGATTTATTTGGAGCAGGAAAGATGTTCCTTCCTCAGGTAGTAAAGAGTGCTAGAGTTATGAAGAAGGCTGTTAGTGTGCTTATGCCCTATATAGAAGCGGAAAAAGGTGGAGGAGAAAAAAGCAGTGCTGGCAAGGTTGTATTTGCAACAGTAAAGGGCGATGTACATGACATTGGAAAAAATATTGTTTCGGTGGTTATGGCTTGTAATAACTTTGAAGTTATTGACTTAGGAGTAATGGTTCCTTGCGAACAAATATTGGAGACAGCTAAGAGGGAAAAGGCTGATATTATAGCTCTAAGTGGCTTGATTACTCCTTCCTTAGAAGAAATGTGTCATGTGGCAGAGGAGATGGCAAAACAGGGCTTTGACATTCCTCTTATGGTTGGAGGAGCTACTACTTCACAAACTCATACTGCTTTAAAAATAGCTACTAAGTATCCAAGGGTTGTTCATACAACTGACGCTTCAAAGGCAGTAGAAGCAGCTAAAAGATTAGCAAATAAGGAAACTAGGGAAGCTTATTTAGCGGAGGTTAATGCTGAATATAAGCAACGACGTGAAAATTATTATAAGATGGATAGAAACATTGAAAAATTAGAGGTAGCTAGAGAAAAGAAATTTAAAATAGACTGGGATAAGGCTAGAATTGATAAGCCACGCTTTATTGGTGTTAAGAATGTAGATAATCTATCTATAAGTGAGTTAAGGAAATATATTGATTGGACTTTCTTCTTCGTTGCTTGGGGAATGAAGGAAATGTACCCACAAATCCTTGAGGATTCTAAATATGCTGAGGAAGCTAAGAAGCTTATGAAGGATGCAGAGGAGATGTTGGATTTTCTTGAAAAGGAAAATGTATTAACCATCAAGGGAGTTTTTGGAATATTCCCCGCTAATTCAGTGGAGGATGATATTGAGATTTATAGTGATGAAAATAGAAATAAGATTCTAACAACCTTCAATATGCAAAGACAACAGAAGGTAAATGCTAAGAAAGAGTATAGATGCCTAGCAGACTATATTGCTCCAAAGGATAGCGGTAGGGCAGATTATATTGGAGGTTTTATAGTTACAGCCGGTATTGGTGTAGAAGAATATGTTGAAAAGCTAAATGCAGAAGGTGATGATTATAGAGCTATAATGGTAAAGATTTTGGCGGACAGGTTGGCAGAAGCCTTTGCAGAATATCTTCATATGCAGATAAGAAGAGAATATTGGGGATATGCTCCAGATGAAAATCTTTCTATTCAAGATCTGTTCAGGGAAAAGTATAAGGGTATAAGACCAGCCTTTGGCTATCCTTGTTTAAAAAATCATGATGAAAAGACAAAACTATTTGACTTGCTAAAAGGAGAGGAAAATATAGGTGTATCCTTAACAGAAACCTTTATGATGAAACCAGCCGCCAGTGTATGTGGCCTTATCTTTGCATCAGAAGAAGCAAAGTACTTTGAAGTATAATTAATAAAGCCCCAGGGATATG
>NZ_FMJL01000063.1 GCF_900095445.1 Clostridium sp. N3C | reverse complement strand
AAAGGCCTCCCATAAGGAATTTTTCATTTCTTATGGGAGACCCTTTTATAATATATCCATCTTCTTTAAATCTTAAATCGACCAACTAATAATCTTAATTCTTCAGCCATATTGGCTAAGGTGTTAGCAGATGCAGTAATCTCTTCTATAGTTGCCAATTGTTCTTCTGAAGCTGCGGCTATTTCCGTTGTATTGTTTGAATTAGTTTTTGCTAATTCTGCAATTACTTCAATTGATTGATTAATTAGTTCTACACTGGCAGAAAGTTGTTCAGTAGTTTTAGATAATTCCTGCGTTTGTCCATTAACATTTTCAATAGCTTTTACAAATTCTTTAAAGGCCTTTCCTGTTTCTTCAGCCAATTCTAAACCATTTTTAGCAACAGAGTTAGTATCACTGGCCTTGTCGCTAGCCAATAATATATCCTGCTGAATCAATTTAATAATTTCAGAAATCTGATTAGCAGATTTCCTTGATTCGTCCGCCAATTTACGAACCTCATCAGCTACTACCGCAAAACCTCTTCCTTGTTCACCAGCTCTTGCTACTTCTATCGCTGCATTAAGAGCTAAAAGATTGGTCTGCTCAGAAATGCCTGTAATAGCATCAATTATTTTTCCAATTGTACTAGAGTGATTTGCCAACTTCCTCATCATTTCTATAGTATCATTGGAAGCATCGTGAATATTTCTTACTTGTTCAACAACCTTTTGTATATATTCATTTCCTGTGCTGGCCTGGTTCATGGTTTCATTGGCTGCTTCTGCTACAGTATTAATGGAATCGGCAATGTGTTGAATTCCACTATTAATCTCACCAATAGCTCGAGCACTTTCTTCTGTATTTTTACCTTGTATTTCTGCTATCTTTGCTATCTCTTGAACTGAAGATGCAATTTGATTTGTTGCAGAAGTAGTTTCCTCTGAACTTGCTAATAATTCTTCGGATGCTGCAGCTACCTGCTCTGAAGTACTATTTACCTGACTAAGCATTGTTCGTAAAGTGCTTAACATCTTATTAAATACCGTTGCCATATCACCAATTTCATCCCGGGATTTAACACGAATTTCTTTACTTAAATCTCCTTCACCTTCAGCAATATTTTTCAATTGTTCATTCACTTGATTTATTGGACGTACAATAGCACCGGTAAAAAATACTGTAACAGTTATAGCAAGTGCTGCTGTAAATAGTATAGTACAGAAAATTATTATTAATATTGAAGCAATTGTGTTATCAATATCTTCAATTGGTGTGCCTACTAACCACATACCAATAATCTGGCCATTTCCATCTTTAACTGGTTGATACATAGTTAAGTGTGTCTCTCCAGAAATATCCGCTTCCCCTACATATACTTCCCCTCTTTTTAATACAATCTCTTCTATTTCCCTATTTGCATTAGCACCAATCCTTCTTTCTCCATTTACAACTATATTAGTTGCAACAGTTGAGTTTTCTAGAAATATATTAGCAATGCCTCCTGTTATTCTTCCTATTTCCTCAAATATATCATTGCTATAGTTTATTTTCACATCACCTTTATAAAGCTCACCATTTTTAACATTCCATTCTCCTGGATATCTTTCATTAATTATGCTCATTCCCAACTCTGATTCAACAGCAACTTTGCTTTTATATACATTAGTCATAGATTTATTAATTTTATAATCAGACATTATGCATATATTTAATGCTAAATAAATGATTACTGTAATAACTAAGAAATTAAATTTAGATTTAATTCTCATTTTCCACAGTTTCATTTCTTTTTCCCCTTTTAATCTATAATAAGTTTCTATAAAAATTTCAACATAGGTTAAACTTTAATTAAATTGTATTTTATATAAAATTACTATTTTATTTTCTATGTTTACATACCCTTTCTAATTCATATTATGTTTATTCTTGCATATTGTGATATAATTTTTCACCTTATCTATTCAAGTAAAAAATAGAGCTGGGCATAAGATTTTTCCTTACTTATGCCCAGCTCTTTTAAAATATATCACAGTATCTCCTAAATCTTAAAGCGACCAACTAATGTTCTTAATTCTTCAGCCATATTTGTTAAGGTATTAGCAGATGAGGTGATCTCTTCCATAGTTACCAATTGTTCTTCTGAAGCAGCAGCTATTTCAGTAGTATTGATTGAATTAGTTTTTGCTAATCCCGCTATTTCTTTAATTGATTCATTAACTTGTTCTACACTAGCAGAAATCTCTTCAGTAATTGTGGATAACTCCTGTGCTTGTCCGCTAACACTCTCAATTGATTTTAAAATTTGACCAAAAGTTTCTCCTGTTTGCTCAGCTAATTGCAAACCATCTTTAGCAACAGAGTTAGCACCACTAGCCATATCTCTAGCCATTAATATGTCATTCTGAATCAACTGAATAATTTGAGAAATCTGATTAGCAGAATTTCTTGATTCATCAGCTAATTTACGAACTTCATCAGCTACTACAGCAAAGCCCCTTCCTTGTTCACCAGCTCTTGCTGCCTCTATAGCAGCATTAAGAGCTAAAAGATTTGTCTGCTCAGAAATGGCAGTAATAGTATCAATTATTTTTCCAATTTCATTAGAGTGATTAGACAACTTCTTCATCATTTCTATAGTATCATCGGAAGCATCATGCATATTTCTTACTTGTCCAACAACCTTCTGTATATATTCATTTCCTATATTAGCCTGTTTCATGGTTTCATTTGCAGATTCTGCTACATTACTAACAGAATCTGCAATGTGTTGAATTCCACTGTTAATCTCTCCAATAGCTTGAACACTTTCTTCTGTATTCTTATCTTGTACTTCTACTATCTTTACTACTTCTTGTACTGAAGCTCCAACTTCATTCATTGCAGAAGTAGTTTGCTCTGAACTTGATAATAATTCTTCAGATGCTGCTGCTACATGCACTGAAGTACTATTAACTTGACTAAGCATCCTTCGTAGAGTACCTAACATTTTATTAAATTCCTTTGCCAGATCACCTATTTCATCCTGTGATTTCACATAGATTTCTTTACTTAAGTCGCCTTCACCTTCAGCAATATCTTTCAATTGCGAATTCACTTCATTTATTGGTTTTACAATAGCACCGGTAAAGAAAACTGTAGTAAATATAGCAAGAACCACAGTAACTAATATAATAGCAAAAATAATTAATAATAATGATGTAACTGTTTTATTAATTAAATCTATTGGAGAACCTACAAGCCACATACCTATAATCTTACCGCTTCCATCTTTCACTGGTTGATAAATTGTTAAATGTAATCTTCCAGAAATATCGGCGCTTCCTACATAAGTTTCACCTTTTTCAAGAACCGCCTCCACTATCTCACTTGCTGCATCAGCACCAATTCTTCTTTCTCCATTTACAACTATATTGGTTGCAACAGTATAATTTTCTAAGAATATATTAACAATTCCTCCTGTTACTTCTCCTATTTCATCAAAAATATCATTGTTATCGTTTATTTTTACATCCCCTTTATATAGTTCACCATTTTTAATATTCCATTCTCCTGGGTATCTTTCATCAATCATACTCATCCCCAAATTTGATTCAACAGTAACCTTATCTTTATAAACATTAGTCATAGCTTCTTTAATTTGTCCTTTAGTAGATAAACATATAACTATTGTTAAAAAAAGAATTACTGAAGTTACTAAGATGTTAAATTTTGTTCTAATTTTCATTTTCTGTAGTATCATTTTGCTATCTCCTTTTTGTCTTATGTAGAACTATTTGTCCCATCAATTTTAACATAACTTAAATTTTTATTAAACAGATTTTATTATGTATTTAAAACTCTTATTTTCTTTTATTACATAAGTTTTCAAATTAGTATCAATCTTGAAACCATAATCAAATCCTTAAATTTGACTTATTCAAGTAATAAAAATAATAAATTCTTATACTCAAAAGCAATTACTGATAACATTTCTACATATGCATAAGAAAATAAACCCTTGAAATGTGCATATGTACACATTTTAAGGGTTTATTTCGTAATTTTAACTGGTTATCCGATTTTTATAAATCTATCTCTAATAATATTGGTGCATGATCTTGTCTTGGACCAGAATCAATCATTTCAGATTTAATTACTTTTTCTGCTATTCGATTGCTAACTAACCAATAATCTATTCTCCAACCAGAATTATTTATTTTACTTGTTTTAGATCTCTGAGCCCACCAAGTATAGGCCCCTGTAACATCTCCGTGAATATAACGGAATGTATCCGTAAAGCCTTTTGCTAGCAAATTTGAAAAGCCTTCACGTTCCTCATCGGTAAAGCCTGCTGAATTATGGTTGCTGTTAGGATGAGCTAAATCTATTTCCTTATGGGCTACATTAAAATCTCCTGTTGCAATTACTGGCTTTTTCTTGTCCAGAGTGGATAGATAATCTGCATATTTTATATCCCATATTTGTCGTTCAGCCAAACGATTCAATCCCTCTCCTGCATTAGGTGTATATACCTGTGTTAAATAATAATTATCAAATTCTAACGTTATTATACGCCCTTCAAAATCCATGGTACTTGGCGCTCCAATTCTAGGAAAGGTAACAGTAGGTAATAAATTATTCTTATATAAAAACATAGTGCCTGCGTAGCCTTTCCTTGCTGGTTCTACGGAACTATTCCATACAATTTCGTAACCAGGAAACATCTCTTTTAAAATTCCTAAATGCTTTTTGCTAGGACCTTCACTAGGTAACTTTGTTTCCTGTATAGCAATAACATCTGCTTTATGTTCAATAATAGTATTTAATACATTTTTAGATAGAAGCGCTCGTTCCGAAGTGCCTGTTAATGCGGCATTTAAAGAATCAATATTCCATGAAATGAACTTCAATGTTTTTTCCTCCCATACTTTTTATTACATCAATATATACTACAATTCTTATTTTTCTAAAAGTTACTTTACATCTTCTTTGTGCTATACTACATATAGTTTATAATAAAATGAATATCAGTACAAGGCAGAGTTTTTATATAAGTACTATTTATTTTAGTGTAATCTTGTGTATAGTATATGCTAATAAAATAAACTCATAAAGCGGAAAAGCTATATTGCAATCATTTTGCAATTTCTGAATACAAATCAAAAACCTCGGACTTAATATCTTTAGATATGACTTGGCTAGAGATAACTCAAGTCTTTGTAAAAAATGCTTTAGAAGAAAGTAAAAAACAAGCAGATGATTTTTTGTTGTTTTTTGAGAACTTGCAGCCAGGATTGTTACAAACTCATAGAAAATTATTAGAGTTCTACACAGAGTAAAGATACTTAAAAAATCCTAGTAAGGAAAGAAAGCTCCTTACTAGGATTAGTTAATCTTTAATCAATATAATAAGCTTTATATATTAAATTGTCTAAATACATTCAAAAACTTATCTATTTCTTCTTCTCCCATCTTAACATTTAGAAACATAGCTTCAAACTGAGATGGTGGTAGATATATACCATGCTCAAGCATATGCTCAAAAAATTTTCCATATATCTTAGTGTCACAGCTTTTAGCATCTTGATAGTTATTTACTCTATCAAGCTCAGTAAAAAATATAGTAAGCATTGCTCCGCATCTGTTAACCACCACAGAGATGCCCTTTTCTCTTGCTATTTCAATTATATCTTTTTCTAATTTTCTCCCTAGCACTTCAAGTTTTACATAATATCCTGGATTTTTATATAACTTTCTTAAGGTAGCTAATCCTGATGCCATAACTATAGGATTGCCGGACATGGTTCCTGCCTGATAAACAGGGCCTACCGGTGATAGAAAACTCATAATATCCCTTTTTCCACCATAGGCACCAGAGGGAAGTCCCCCTCCTAAAATCTTTGCATAGGTAACCAGATCCGGTTTTATATTATAAATTGACGCCGCCCCTTTATAAGCAACCCTAAATCCAGTCATTACTTCATCAAATATTAATATACTATTATACTCATCACATAAACTTCTTATTTCTAATAGAAATTCTTTATCTGCAGGAATAACCCCCATATTTCCAGCCACCGGCTCAACAATAACTGCAGCTATATCCTTTCCATGTATGCTAAATACTTTCCTAATGCTATCTATATCATTGTAATTAGCGACTATAGTATTTCTAATACTTTCTACCGGAACACCAGCGCTACCGGGTATTCCTTCTGTCATCACTCCAGAACCTGCACTTACTAAAAAACCGTCAAAATGTCCGTGATAGCATCCAGAAAATTTAACTATTTTATCTCTGCCTGTAAATCCTCGTGCAAGCTTAACAGCACTCATGGTAGCTTCCGTACCGGAGTTAACCATTCTAATCATTTCTACATTGTCTACGGTAGTGGTTACATGTTTTGCTAATTCTAGCTCTAATTCCGTTGGTGCTCCAAAGGCAATAGCTTCCTCTGCTCTTTCTTTTATGGCCTTTACTACATCGTTATCACAATGTCCTAAAATCATAGGACCCCAAGCACCAACAAAATCTATATATTCCTTGCCATCCTCGTCGTATATATAAGTACCCTTTCCTCTTTTTATAACAGGAGGATTTATAGGTAGATCCTTAAAGGCTCTAACAGGACTATTAACACCACCGGGCATATACTTCTTTGATTCTTCAAATATACTTTGATTCCCCATAGTTTGCCTCCTTTTACTGATCTCTCACCCACTTAGCTGCTTCTAATGCATAATAGGTTATTATAATGTCAGCCCCCGCTCTCTTTATAGATAGCAGCGACTCTAAGGCTATACTTTTCTCATCCACAAGGCCAGCACTTGCAGCAGCTTTTAGCATAGCATATTCTCCACTGACACTATAAGCTGCCAAGGGCACTTTAATCCTATCTCTTGCCTCCCTAATAATATCTAAATAGGAAAGAGCAGGTTTCACCATCACAATATCAGCCCCTTCTTGTATATCCGCTTCTATTTCCTTTAATGCTTCTAACCTATTTCCTGGATCCATTTGATAGCTTTTTCTATCTCCAAACTGAGGTGCAGAACTAGCTGCTTCTCTAAAAGGTCCGTAAAAAGCAGAAGCATATTTAGCACTGTAGGCCATTATACCTACATGATTATATTGATTTTCATCTAATAAAGTTCTTATAGCTTGTACCCTGCCATCCATCATGTCTGAAGGTGCCACAAGATCTGCTCCTGCTCTTCCATGAGAAAGAGCTATTTTAGCTATATATTCTAGTGAAGCATCATTGTCAACCCTGCCCTCTCTTAAAATACCGCAGTGTCCATGGGAAGTATACTGGCACATACATACATCAGTAATAACTAATAGGTCCTTATTAAGTTCTTTAATCTTCCTTACTGCTCTTTGCACTATTCCATTGTCATCATAAGCAGAGGACCCAACTTCATCCTTTCTATCAGGAATTCCAAAAATTATAACTCCTGCTATTCCTGCCTCTGTTACTTTCCTTACTATATCCTCTAATTTATCTATGGAATAATGATAATTATTAGGAATAGAACTTATCTCTCTCTTTACCCCTTCTCCTTCCACTACAAAAATAGGAAGAATAAAATCCTTGACACTTAATTTTGTTTCCCTTACTAAATCCCTTATCGCTGCACTTTCTCTCAATCTTCTACTTCTTAGAAACATTATTTCACCTTCTATTTCTTATAAATTTCTAGTAATTTTTTTAATATTCCCTCTGTACTGTGATCTTCACAAACAATACAAGAAATATCATTATCAATTAGCTCTTTCTTAGTAATGGGTCCTATTGCCATAGCCCTTTTATTCCTCAATGCAACAGTACCAAATAAATGAATCATATTTTTAACTATAGAAGGACTGGTGTATACTATAATATCAACATTTTCTAGATTATAAGTTTGATAATTATCCCCTAAAACTGGCTCATAAATGTGAACTAGGTCAACTAAAGCTCCTGTTTTTAATAGATCCTTAAAAAAAACCGGTCTTGCTTGCTTTGAACAAGGTATTAAAACCCTATCCCCTGCCTTTAATACTGTAGAAAGCCTTTGGGAAAGATTTTCACTAATAAACTCCTCTGCTTTAATACTAGGCACTATCCCCCTAGAAAGTAAGGCCTTCTCTGTGGCAGGACCTATAATGGCAAACTTAGCTTTTATAAGCCTTACATCAATTTTCTTCTTTAATAATTGATCAAAGAAGATATTTACCGAATTTACAGAAGTGAAAACAATATAGTTATAGCTAGTTACTTTATCAATATAAGGCTCTAAAGCTCCTTCAATTTCTTTTATTCCTAAAGCGTTAACTTCAGTAACCTCTGCTCCTAAATCTAAAATTCTCTCCCTTAGCTCAACTGCTTGTTCTTTACTTCTTGTAATACATACATTTACTCCAAATAATGGTTTTCTTTCATACCAATTCAATGTGTCAGAAAGCTTAACCACTTCTCCAAAGACAATAATAGAAGGAGATTTTAAGCCTGCCTTCCTAACCTTTTTACTTATATTTTCCAAGGTCCCTATGACTTTTTTTTGAGAGGAGCTTGTACCTTTCATTACTACTGCTGCAAGTGTATTAGGATCTTTACCTGCTGCAATTAATCTTTCTACAATAACTTCTATATTTTCAATTCCCATCAAAAACACTAAAGTGCCTGTAAGCTTTGAAACCGCCCTCCAATTTATATTCAACTTTTCTGCACTCATGCCAGTAAAGACATGAAAACTTTGAGAATATCCTCTGCTTGTTACAGGAATTCCTGCATAGCTAAGAACTGAAACCGCTGAAGTCACCCCAGGCACCACTTCAAAATCTATTCCTTCTCGGTATAGAGCTTCTCCCTCTTCACCACCACGTCCAAAGACATAGGGATCTCCTCCCTTAATTCTGCCAACAATATGGCCTTCCTTAGCTAACTTTATAAGCATTGCATTTATCTCTTCTTGACTTTTATAATGGCAGCCCGGCTCCTTACCACAATAATATAATTTACAGTTTTTATTTAAGTACTTTAATACATGATTACCTGCCAGTCTGTCATATAATACTGCAGTGCATTTTTTAAGAACTCTTACCGCTTTTACTGTAATAAGCTCTTCTTGTCCAGGACCTGCTCCAATTAAATAAACCATAGCCTCCAATCTCCTTTTCCCTTAATTAACTGCTGATTATTTTCTCTGCTAACCGCCTGCCCAAGTCTAAATGTTCATAAACACTGCCATAAATATCTTTTTTCACAAGGCGTCCTTTTACTTCAAATAAACCTATCATATATATTGAATCACCTTCTAAGGTAGCATAAGCGCCTATTGTAGTATGACAACCTCCCTGCAAGTACTCCATAAAGGCTCTTTCTGCCTCTACACAGATTCTGACATTATCCTTATCCAAGCCCTTTACTATTGTAGAAATTTCCTTTCCTTTTAAAGTTTCTATTCCAAGGGCTCCTTGTCCCACTGCTGGAATTATCTCCTCAATAGAAAAACAAGTTGATACCTTGTTTTCAAGACCTAATCTCTTTAATCCTGCCAATGCTAATACTATTCCATCCAACTTTTCCTTATACATCTTATCTATCCTAGTATCTACATTACCTCTCATAGGAATTAACTCTATATCTGGTCTTAAAGCCTTTATTTGAGCAATTCTTCTCTTACTACTTGTACCTATTTTTGCTCCATAAGGCAATTCCTTAAAACTGCAACCATTAACAGTAATTAAGGCTTCTCTAGCATCCTCCCTAATAGGCATAGCAGCAATTTCAAAATTTTCTTCTATGTCATAGGGTACGTCCTTCATACTGTGAACTGCCGCATGGGCTTTCCCGCTTAACAAGGCAAGCTCTATGTCCTTAACAAATACCCCTTTTCCTCCAATTTTCTCTATAGAAAGATCTAATATTTTATCTCCAGTAGTATCTATTAAATACTTTTCACAGTTTATATCAAACTTCCTCTTAATTTCACCTATGACATAATCCGTTTGAACCTGCGCCAATTTACTTTTTCTTGTAGCAATCTTATAATTCAAGGAAGCCTCCCCCTTCATCCATAAGCTATTTATATTAATTAACAAATAAATTGAATGGTTTTTATACCTCAATGTCACCATAAAAGAGCTTAATTATCATGTCTCCATACCCTTTTTTAAAAAAGAAATTAAAATCCTCACTGGAGGTAAAGCGCATTACCTCCTTTAGCTTTTCCTTTCCTTTTAAATCCTTTCTCAAGGAGCTAATATATTCAACCAAATCATCATAATCACTTAAATAAAGATTAAGCCTATCAATGAAAAACTTTGATGTTATTGGACTAGATGCCCTTGTATTAATTGAGTAGCATATATTTTTAGTAGTACCTTGTGATGGAATTACCATATTTCCTGACTTGTAATCGCTGCAATCTAAAAATAACTTACCTTTGCTATAACAGTCCTCTCTTATTTCTTCAATAAACTCTTCATCCCCCAAGGCTATTATTACAATATGATAACTATCTATATAATCCGAAGTATAAGGAGCTTGCACAAGGTTAAGTTCAAACTCCTTGGCCAAATATCTAAATTCTTCAATAAAATCCAAGGAAAGAACCGTTACCTTACAACCTCTGCCTGCAAAGCTTTTTGCCTTAATAAAGCCAGCTATTCCTCCACCAATTACTAAGACTCTAACCTTTGAGGAAAGAAGGCTAATGATCATAAACTCTGACGTTAAACTAAAAATATCCTCTCCAAGATCCTGAGACATTCATTCTCTCTCCCCTTTAGTTTTTCTTCCTTTAATAACTCAATAGCCCTATTTATATATACCTCCGAAGCGCTTTTTATAAGCTTTTTTGCCAAAAGCTCTGTAGGTTTACTATGCTGCTTATTTATAAAGACCTTATACCTTTCTTGAAAAACCCTGTGACTGCTTTCTTTTAACTTTACTATTTCAGGAGTTATTTCTCTTAACTTTTTCCAAGCCATATAATCCTCTATGTTTTTATCTATTATATTAAGATTTTCATACATAACTTTTTTTCTTTTATTTTTATTTTCTTCATTAATAGTATTTAAGTTATCTATATCATAAAGCTTAATGTTCAATATCCCTTTTATACCTTCCTCAACATCTCTAGGAACTGCTAAATCATAAATTACTAAAGGCTTACTTAAATCCATATCCTTAAATTCTGCTACTTTAACTACAGGATGAGGAGCAGAGGTACAAGAAATTATGGCTTCTACCTTTTGATAATATTTATTCTTCTGACAAAAGGTAAGAAGCTTTACTTTAGGATTATTGATTATAAGTTCTTCATTTTCATACTTTTTAATATTCCTTACTACAAGATATATCTTTTCGATAAACCTTCCATCTAAAGCATACTTCAATGCCAGTTTACCAATATCTCCATAACCAATTATCATCAAACTTTTTATTTTATTTTGAATACAGTCTTTTACAGCTATAGATGATGCAGATACCGGTATTTTATATAGCTTACAGGCCGTCCTAAATTCCTTCCCACAGCTAATAGCCTTTTGAAAAAGCTTTTGCAGTTCCCCCTTTACACAATTAAAGTTTACAGCCTTATCAAAGGCATCTTTAATCTGTCCTAGTATTTGATCCTCACCTAAAATTTTAGAATGAAATCCACAAGCTACTTTCATAATATGCTCCACAGCCTTCTTTTCTTTAACTACAAAGAAATATTCCTTTAGATTACTATTCCATTCTAGATTTTGGAAGATAAGTTCTAGAGCCTCATCTTCATTAATATTTGCTACAAAATAAATTTCCGTTCTGTTACAGGTACTTAAGATTACAACTTCTTCGAATACATGTCTAAGCTTATTTAAGGCCTTATCAAGCTTACTTAATGAAAGTGAAAAACCTTCTCTAATTTCTATATTTACATTAGCCCTAATTCCTATCAATCCAAGCATGAAATCATCTCCACTTAAGTCTATAAAGCAAATCCCTCATCGAAAGACGAGGGATAAAATAGATTAACACAATACTCCCTTTTTATAATAATCAAATTACTTTTTTGTTAAAAATCTTGTGCTTGCATCATAATCAAAATATAAATCTGAATCCTCTTCTATTAACTGAAAGTCTTTTATTAGTTCCTCTACCGATGACCATTTTTCTTCAATAAAGCTATCAAAGTCTCTGTAAGCAGATTCCTTAGCTAAAAGCACTAATCTATAAATAAAGTCTGGTATTCTTTTAGCTGGAATATCTCCTTTATTCTCTGCTAACCTTGTCTTTCCCACTCCTATATGGCCACCGAAGAATACTCTGTAGGCAGGAATCATTCCATTGACACCCTTTATAGCTCTTCCACTAAAACCAAGCTGTGCCAACTGATGCTGCCCACAGGAATTAGCACATCCTGAAATACATATCTTAGGTAGCAGTTTCTTTATTTCATCCTTCTCTCTTGAAAATCTATTATAAATGGCTGAAGATAAACCTTTAGAATTGCAAAGGCCAGTTCCACACACCCTTTCTCCTACACAACTTTTTATAATTGGTAAGAACGGATCTGTTGTAAACTCTTTTATTATCTTAACTAATCCATCTACATCCTTACCCTTTAGATCTCTTAGATAAAACCCTTGAGTATTCGAAAGTCTTATAGATATGTCATAACCTAAAGCCTTTAAATAATCTATAATCTTATATAAGTCCTTTGTTTTTAAATAACCATTTTCAGTATGAACAAAAATGGAGTAATATCCCCTCTGCTTTTGTTCTATTACTATTGGACTCTCTTCTAAAGGCTTGCTTTCTTCTTCAATATAACTTTTAGCTTGGTCAGTGATTTTTAAATCTAGCTCATAATCTTTCTTTGCTTTCTCTACATAGTAGTTCAGCAATTCTTTGAATTTTTCTTCACCTAATCTTAATAAGATATATCTAATTCTAGCTCTATTCCTATTTTTCCAATCTCCTTCTGCTTCAAATAATTCCTTCATGGCTTGTACATAATAAAGAGTATCCTTCTCTTCTACAAAGTCTTTAATCTTTATACTTACCCTAGGCGATCCACCTAATCCCCCGGCAGCATATACTTCAAAACCTCTTTGGTCATCCTGAATTTTTGCTATAAAACCTAGATCCGCTATAGTGGCATAGGCTGTATCTACATTACTATTTGAAAAGCTTATTTTATACTTTCTAGGCAATTTCCTCGTTGATGGATCATGTAAAAGATGTTCTGCAGTAGCTAGAGCATGAGGAGTCACATCAAATACTTCATCCTTATCTACACCAGACAAAGGAGAACAGGCCACGTTCCTTGCTGTATTTCCACCCGCTCCTAAGGTATTTATTCCTAGCTCTAAAGCTTCCTCCATAATTTTTACAGTATTCTCCAACTCCACTCCTTGAAACTGGATATCTTGTCTAGTAGTAAGATGGATTTCACCCCTTGAGTACTTATCTGCAATTTTGCTAATAGCTTCAAATTGCTCTAAAGTTAGTATACCTGCTGGTGTTTTAATTCTAGTCATATACTTTTCTTCCTGTCTTTCAGGATAAACTCCCATAACAGCTCTGATTGCTCTAATATTAGGATCAATATTACCTTCCCTATATTCATTGATTTTTTCTTGGTAAAACTTTATTTCCTTTTCTATTGTTTCTAAGATAGTCATAGGTACCCTCCAATCTACTAAAGCTTCCTTCTCCTTTTTATTCTTACTATCTTTTATTAAGCTTTCGGTAAGTCTCATCAATTTGTGGAACCTGGGTCCACCAAATTTCTCCGGCGCCCCCAGGCTTATTTGTATGATCTCCCAAATCATTAACCATAACAATGAAAAATACAATCAAAATTATAGCTATTAAAATTACTCTTATTCTTTTCATATTTGCACCTTAAATTGGAAGCTTAAAGAAGGTACCACTAAAGAATATATAAGCTGCCCCTAGAGCAAGAACAATATTTAAAACCTGACCTACAAGAAATAGAGTAAGTGGTTTTCCTCCCTTGATTCTTCCCCTAATCTCCCTAAAGTTAGACTCAAGTCCAATACTAACAAAGGCAAAGGTGAAGAATAATTCACGAAAAGCATTAATTATGGGCAAACTACTGTCTACTGTAGCCTTAGGTATAATAAAGGAAAATAATAAAGATGTTCCTATAAATCCCAAGATAAACTTAGGCATTCTTACCCATATTTCCTTAGCCCCAACCTTGACATCTGGTTTAGCTTCCTTTGAATCCACCACAGCCCATATAACGGCAATTACAAAGGCTATAACACCAATTAGAATATTCTGTATCATCTTAACTAGAGATGCAACTTCCATAGCCTTGTCTCCTAGCATTGCACCTGAAGCTACAACTGCCCCTGTGGAATCTACAGTAGCACCAATCCAAGCTCCTCCTACTACAGGACTCATACCAACTAATTTAATAATTGCAGGCATACCGACCATCATAATAACAGTAATAATAAGGCTTATAGAAATTGTAAAGCTAATATCTTCCTTCTTTGCTTTAGAAGCTGTTCCCGAGGCTATAGCTGCAGAAACTCCGCATACAGAAAGAGCAGTAGCAATAGTAATTGCAAAACTTTTTTGATCATGCATTTTAAGTACTTTTTGAGAAAACCAATATGTCACTAAAATTACTATAGGAGTGCAAATCCAAGATAAACCAATTCCCATCACTCCTAATGCCAACATTCTATTAAATAGAATCGAAGCTCCTAATAATACTAATCCTGTTTTAATATATAATTCTGTACGAATAGCTCCCTTTAAAGCCTCTGGTATTTTTAATATATTTCCAACAAGCAAGCCAATTACTAGAGCCCAAACCACCTCATTAAAGCCATAATATCTCCAGGGCTCATAATTTCCAATAAGAGTTGCAAGTACTGCTAATAAATATATAAATATAAACCCTATAACAAATTTCTTTAGCTCTTCCTTTTTTATGATAAAGACAGCTATAGAAAATATAACCAAACTTACAAATCCTGTTAATAAAATTCCTGGTAGATTGTTTAATGTAATTGAAGAAAATAATGTCTTACCATCCTCACCCCATTTCCCAGGTAATATAGGTTCACCAATTATACCAATGATAATCCCAACAATAGTTATAAGTCCTAACCAAACTGTCCACCAATCTTCTATTTTCCATAAAACTGATAATCTACTTTTCTTTTGTTGCGGCTGTACTTCCTGTGTTCTTGTTACTTCCACCTTAAATCCCCCCAATTTATCTTATATATTAATTAGCTAACCTATAGGTTTGCTAAGATATATATTAAAAACAGAGTGGCCGCAATATTTTATGTGCACCTAAAAGTATTACGGTTCCATTCTGTTTGATAAACTTAAGTCATTTGTACTATATGAAAAGCAGCTTATAAACATTACCTAGTTTTCCTGTATGTTTGATAGTAATTATAATTAGTAATTATCTAACTGTCAATATATTTTTCTTTTTTTGTTAATATATAGATTTCTATTAATAAAATATAGTTTACTTCACAACTGTTTCATCTATTTCATTTAACTCTTTAAGCCATATAGAAACACAGGCATCTGTAGGCATTCTAAGATCTCCTCTTGGGGATACTGCTACCGTTCCTACCTTTGGCCCATCAGGCAGACAGCTTCTTTTGAAATGCTGGCTAAAGAACCGTTTGTAGAAAGACTTTTCCCACTTCAATATAAAATCCTTCTCATACCTACCTTTAAAAGCATATGTAGCAAGACGGTAGATTTTTAATGGATCGCTACCATAACGAAGCATGTGATACAAAAAGAAATCGTGAAGTTCATAAGGGCCAACCAAGTCCTCTGTTTTCTGTGATATTTCACCTTTCTTCGGCGGTAATAGTTCTGGGGATACCGGTGTATCTAAAATGTTATATAAAGTCTCCGCAAGGTTTTCATTGCCACAGGTATCTGCATAGTATTTTACCAGATGCCTTACCAGAGTTTTGGGCACCGAAGCATTTACTGCATACATAGACATATGATCTCCATTGTAAGTTGCCCATCCAAGAGCCAGTTCTGACAAGTCTCCTGTTCCAACTACAATGCCACCGATTTTATTTGCAAGATCCATAAGAATCTGGGTACGTTCACGTGCCTGGCAATTCTCATAGGTAACATCATATATATCCGAATCGTGACCGATATCAGAAAAATGTGTGTTCACTGCATTAACAATACTGATTTCCTTAAAATCTGCACCAAGACATCTAATCAATTTCACTGCATTGTCATAGGTTCGGTCAGTTGTTCCAAAGCCAGGCATAGTAACAGCAACTATTCCCTTACGATCCAAACTCAGTAAATCAAAAGCCTTTACTGTAACTAGCAAGGCAAGGGTAGAATCCAGTCCACCAGAAATACCGATTATAACATTGCAACAACCAATATGCTCCAGTCTTTTCTTAAGCCCCATAGCTTGAATCATAAGTATTTCATTGCATCTTCTATTTCTGTCTACTGAATTTGAAGGTACAAAGGGCATAGGATCAATATATCGAGTAAGACTAGTTTCCCTTTTCTTCATATGAAAACTAATCCAGGAATACTCATGCTCTTTATCGGTGTGGAAGGTTGTCATTCGCCTTCTGTCACTTTCTATATGTTGCAAATCCAATTCCGAACAAGTAATACCTACAGAAAACAGTTCTGACTCAGCAAGGACACTTCCATTTTCAGCCACTATGTTATGCCCAGAATACACCACATCCTGTGTTGACTCACCATTTCCAGCAGAAGCATATATATATCCACAGACTAACCGTGCTGATTGACCTGATACAAGATCCCTACGATATAGGCTTTTTCCGGTAATCTCATCAGATGCAGACAAATTCACTATAACCGTAGCTCCAGCTAAAGCATGTCTTATACTAGGAGGATTAGGTACCCATAGATCCTCGCAAAGCTCTACAGCAATTTTAAGAGAAGGCATTTCTTGACATAAAAAAATAAGATTGCTTCCTACAGGTACCTTTTGATTTCCTATCTCAATACAGGTATTCAAATGCCTTCCCGACCTAAAATGTCGTGCTTCATAAAATTCATTATAATTGGGCAAATATATCTTTGGAACAATACCTAATATTTTCCCCCGGCTAATTGCTGCTGCTACATTATATAGTTTTCCGTTAACACTAAGCGGCAACCCTACAAAATAGATCCCTTCTAAATATCTGCTATATTCCGTAATTTTAAGCAAAGCATTTTCCGCTACCTCAAGAAGCCTGTCCTGCCAAAACAGATCCTGACAGCTATATCCGGTAATGCATAGTTCAGGAAACACAGAAACCTTTATGCCTTCTTCTTCTGTCCTTTTCATATAAGAACATATGCTTTCACAATTATATTCCACATCTGCTACCTTGATTTCTGGTGTGATAGCAGCAACCTTTATAAATCCATCTCTCAACCTATCATCTCCTTTGATGAAAATAAA
>NZ_FMJL01000003.1 GCF_900095445.1 Clostridium sp. N3C | reverse complement strand
CTCCCATACAATAATTACTTTCCATCCCATCTGCTTAAGCTTTTCTTGGTTTTCATAATCTCTTTCTTTGTTCCGTATTAACTTTTTTGTCCAATACTCTTCATTTGATTTTGGCCAGACAAAAAACGGGCAACCTTCATGCATATGCCAAAAGCACCCGTTAATAAAAATGACTGTTTTATACTTTGGTAAAACAATATCAGGACAACCCGGAAGAGCCTTAACGTTTTTCCTGTAACGAAACCCTTTACTGAATAAATATTTCCTTACGAGTTCTTCAGGCTTATTATTTTTACTTCTTATCCTCGACATATTGTAACTTCTTATTTCTTTTGTATGATTATCCATATTTCTAACACCATCATTATTAAAATAGTTTTTCCTTTCAGATAAACTATCTTTTTTCATTAATACTAATTGTTGGCAGATATTTTTTTACACAGAAAAATCCATATAGAAATGTTCATCATCTAGTTTATAAAAATCAACATCTGTTCTTCCATAACGCTCTAAGTCATGACGATGTACAAACGCACCATTCGCAACACCTATTCTGTTTCTGAAATATTCCCCCAAAAGGGAATTATTCATTGGTGTTGTAATTGCTTTGTCATTTTGCTGTTCAACACGCAAAATCAAATGCTTATTGTCATCAGTAATAACTGAGAAATGTCGTTTCTGAAGCGGGAAAAAACCTGAACGTGCTATCTCTGCAGGCAAAGGAATATATGCTTGATTGGGTTCTCGCCCTTCACGCTGTCCCCAGTTCAATCCTGATCTTCTGCCAGTTTCACCGTCTCTGGCAAGAAGCGATAATTTTACATGTTCCACACCTTGTCCTTTCACAATCTGAACATGTCCGTTTTCAGCTTCAAGAACTGGATTAATTGGTTGTAGTATAATGTTTTCCTCTACTTCCGAATGAGTACAATATATAGAATCCCGCTCTACTGAACAAAAATAAGAAAAAGCATCATATGCATTGCAGGGAACAATATATTCACGTCTTCCCAAACTGAATCCAGCCTGTGTATAATTCGCAGAACCTGTATAAGCTTCAACAGGCTCACCATTTTTCATCCAAATATACAATTTGCTATGTACAGGAGGCCCTTGGCAAATATATTGGCATTGAAACTTAGATAAAGCAGTATTTGATTGAGCATATACCAACTGTTTAAAACCTTCATGAACATCTTTAGTTAACCCGTCATAGTTGGTCATACCTACTATAAGCTTTATTCCGATTAATGGCATACTCAATTCTTTAATTCTTGTCATATGCCATGAAGCCATAGTAGGTGTTGCATATCCTGAAACAATCAACAGTTCCTCTGCTCCTCTTGATATTGGTTCAATTAACGTTTGATTTATTAATGGTATATTAAACATTAAAATACACCTTCTCATTCGTTGATATTCGGTTCTATACTTTCGTACTCTATACCAGCAAAGCAATTAAGAATAGCTTCAAAAATAATCTTTGCACCTTGACAAGGTACTGCCATTCCTATCTGTTTTCGGACACTCTCTTTTGATCCCATGAAAACAAACGTATCCGGGAAAGTTTGGAGTCGGGCTCTTTCTCTGTTTGTTAAAGCTCTTGGCTCTGACCAATGATATATATGCGTTCCTCCCCCTCCGCTTCCAGTAACAGTATAAGCTGGCTTGTCAGGATCCAATCTCTTATAAATCTGGCTTATTTTTGCGCCTTTTACTTTTAGCTGAAGCTCAGGAGGCAAATCTGCAGTAAAAGCATTTTCACCCGGCTTAATATGAAGAAGCCTTTGTATCACCGTCTTAGATTGTTTTGTTCTCTCATTATTAGGAGCGTCCGCAGGTATTGGAGGCACTTCCAGTGCGGTACGGCATGTATTGTCTATATTTGCATAAGGGGCCGGAGATGGTACTTTAAAAGTTACATTTATGTCATTTCGAATACCTACAATGATAATACGGTGCCGTGCCTGTGGTATACCATACTGCTCAAATTTATATAAATGAGGCGTAATTACATATCCTGTCTCTTTCAATTCATCCAATATTTTTGCAAAAGCTTTTCCATCGTTTGCATTGCGAAGCCCCCCTACATTTTCCGCAAGAAACCACATAGGCTGAAATTTTTTCAAAGCTTTTACGCCATAAGAATATAACGGTCCGAAAACTCCGTTAATTCCTTTCTGCTCACCAACTACGCTAAAATCATTGCATGGAAAGCCGAATGCCAAAGCATCAATCGGTGTTAATTTATCCATATTCAATTTGCGAATATCTTCATGGTAAACCGATTCTGGCCTGTCTGGGCAAATATTATAACGGTATGTTTCGCAGGTATCCTTATCATAGTCATTAGCCCATTCATGGACTATAAAATGTTTTCCGTCAGCACTGCGGGCATTTATTGCACCATAAGCGAGTCCTCCGGGGCCGCAGAACAGTTCACCTAATCTGTATTTCATAGTGTACACCTCAATCTACCTATGATTTTTTCTGATAAAAAAATCAATAGTATTCTGTATATATTCACATTCTTCGTTATCAAGAATCTCATAGTTGGAGAAGGGAACTACTCTCTCTCCAATGTCCTTATCTTCCAGGTATCCTGCCATTTTATATAACTTTATCAGGTCAACCTGATAAAGTTCAGATAGTTTCTTAAGCACCAAAGGAGAAGGTTCGTTAACCTGCCCAAGTTCAATACGATTTAAACGGGTAGTTGTTATTCCTGTACTGTTAAACACATCATTTAAACTTAGATTTCGTTTCGTCCGCAACAATCTTAAATAATCACCAATTGAACTCATAAATACTCCTCCATGGTTTAATTATAACAAATTTATAACGATAATGCAATATTATTTTATAATTATTGCTATTTCGCAGCGATAATTATAGTTTCGGAGTAATTGATGCATCTATCTTGTTTCTGCTTAATATTCAAATAACTGAATAACTGTCATTAATTCAGCTATTTTTGTGATTTCACTTATGCGCACTTTGAAAAATTATTAGGCGCAATATTTTTATCTATCCTGTTTACTCGACCCTCAAAAAAATGGCCGTTATCTAATCTGGTAACTCAACTATAAATTTTCAGGGTAGTTGATATGTTCCCACAAACAATAAAATTAAGGGTTCCCTGACATTGCCACATCAGGCAGAGTGGCCTGTAAAAAAGCAAAATGTTTGGAAACCCTTTATTAACAAGCTTTTTAGTTCTTTATTTCTCAACCTTTGACATCAATGTGACACACTCAACGTGGCACGAGAGGACAGAATAAATGTCATTTGAGATATGTCCGTTCTCGGAAACATATCTATCGCAAATTTTGCACTTACGGTAGACGGGAACGCGTCGACTTAGCAAAATCAAATTAAGAAAATCTCATTTACGCTCTTTCACTTATAATTTTCCAAATAACAAAAATCAATATGACAGTTATTGCTGCTAACCATAAAGAAATATTCACTGCAATGGTTCTAAAGTATACATTACTCAATATCATAGCTGCCAAAACAGCTGCAGCAATAAACCACGCTTTTAAAAAAGAAACTACTTTTTTTTCTTTCTTTGCACCAAATGCTGTTTTAGTAATATACAATACAATCACATTTGCTATAAGGATAATTGCAAGTCCATTTATAATATCCCCAACGGTTAAGATAAACTCAAACCCAGCTTTATTTGAAATTAAGCTAATTATAAAGTTTTTAGCTAAAGAAATAACACCTAAAACCCATAGTGCATGAAGAGACATATCTAAAAAATCCATCACCTTATCTTTTTTTGTCTTCTTAGGCATAGCTTCGATAATCTGATCACAGATTTCCTTATATCTGCCTCCCATGACTTTTTTAATATTATCGCCTCGTTGCTGACCATCAATAATTAGTTCAATAATATCTCCTCTTACAACTTCTTGATTGTACTCTGATAAATCAGAACCCCGTAAGTAGACAATCATATTTGTATAAATTTCTTTGTTTTCATCAAATATCGCTTTTTCCCTATTATTATTTTTCTTTAATAATTCCTTTGCTAATTTATTCATGTTCTTTTCCTCCCATAAATAATTGATTAACCGCATGATCTAGTTCTTGCCAGTTAACTTTAAATTCACTTAGACTAATAACCCCCTTCTCAGTTAAATGATAATATTTGCGCTTCGGTCCGCTATTAGAGTCTTGTAAAGTAGCTTTCACAAGTTCACTTTTCTGTAGGCGCAAAATAATAGGATATATTGTTCCTTCAGATATCTCTCCAAATCCATATCGCTCTAACTGTTTCGAGATTTCATATGCATAAGTCTCTTGTTTTCGGATTATCTCTAAAATGCATCCTTCTAACACACCTTTTAACATTTGTGAAGGAATCATAATAAAACCTCCCATTTAGTATCTTGCAATGCAATATACAGGTATATTGTATTGCAAGATACTAACTTTGTCAAGTTTCTTTTTGCTCACTCTAAATGATAACATCATTCTCAATAAATTGATTTTTTATGAGCTATTAATAAAACGAAACCGCCAATCAAGAGAATTCATCTCCTGATCAGCGGTCAGCTCAATATATTAAATTCAATATCACCAATTTTTACATCTATCCTATCTCCACAACTCTATGACGTTATCTATTCTATCAACTCGACCCTACTTCATTTTTCGGTTCTTTTTCTATCCATCGATATGTTCCCGCGGACGCATTTAAAACTATACGTCGAGTAGACAAGATAAGTATAATCCTGCAAACCCAGTAAGTTCAAGGCTTACACCCTTGACATCAATGTTACGCATTCCACATGTGCAGTTTGAGGAAACATATCTTTAATTTTAAGCTTGCTAACCTTATAACCTTTCTCTTGAAGCACCTGCAAATCCGTTACTAAGGTTTTTGGATTGCAAGACACATATATAATAGTAGGAGCATTAAACTTAACAACATAATCTAAAGCTACTGGATGGACGCCACTTCTAGGAGGGTCCAGTATGATTAGATCTGGTTTATCTTTAATAGTTTGTATAACTTTAGCTACATCTCCAGCAATAAAGTGGCAGTTATCTAAACCATTCATAGCTGCGTTTTCCTTAGCACTTTCCACCGCTTCTTCTATAAGTTCTATACCAACTACCTTTTTTGCCTTTCCAGCGGCTATTTGTCCAATGGTTCCTGTTCCACAGTATAAATCAAAAACCACCTTATCAGAAGCATCTCCCATAAAGTCACGAACTATAGAATATAGCCTTTCCGCACCTAAGGAGTTTGTCTGGAAGAAGGAGAAAGGTGTTATTTTAAACTTTAGTCCTAAAAGTTCCTCCGTGATATAGTCTTCACCATATAATACTTCAATTCTATCCGCTGCTACTACTTCTGATAGAGAGTCATTTATTGTGTGAATAATTCCCTTTAAACTTCCTTTATAATCTATATTAACTAAGATTTCTTTCAACTTATCTAAATCTACATCTAGTTGAGATGTTGTCACTAGATTAATTAAAATTTCTCCAGTTTTCTTTGCCTTTCTTACTACTAAATTTCTTAAATAACCTTCATGTTGCATAACTCTATAATGAGGTAAAGCAGCCTCTCTAAAATATGCTATAACTGCATTATGAATTTTTCGTACATCTTCATCTACTAAAATACAAGAATCCGTATTAATTACCCCAAAGCTTTTTCCCGGCATATGCATTCCTAAGGTTAATTCTCCACCCTTTTCTAAGTCTCCAAAGGTGAATTCCATTTTATTTCTATATTCATAAGTTTCAGGACTTCCTTCTATGCCTAAATAGTTAAAGTCATCTATACCAGCCTTCTTAAATAGGTCTAATACTTGACTTTCCTTAAATTCTAATTGCTTTTTATAAGGTACAAATTGTTGTGTACAGCCACCACAATAATAAAAATGTGGGCATGGTGGCTCTATTTCATATCCAGCTTTTTCCATCACCTCTGTTACTCTAGCTTCCGCTCGATCCTTTCTGTTCTTATGTATCCTAGCCATAACCTTTTGACCAGGATAAGCATGTTTTACATATACCTTTTTATCCTCAAAATAGGCAATCCCATCCCCTGGGAAACGAGTTTCTTCTATTTTAAGTTCGTATATCATTCCTTTTTTCATAGTTCTTCATCCTTTTCTTCTAATATTAACAATAAATAATATACTATAGATTGTGTAAATTCAAAGTGATATTTTAACAATTAACTTGTATGTTTTACATTTATAATATGCTCTATACCCATCAACCTATCAATAACCTCTTCCACTGTAAATCTTACTGGTATAAAGAGAGTATATATACATTCATTATTTTCTTCTTCCTCTGTGCTATATTCTATACTTTTTATTCTAATCCCCATTTCCTTTAGAAGCTTATCTACTTCTAATATAGGTTGTAATTTTTTATCAAAAACTATTTCTAACTTTTCCCTTCTAGTTTTACCAATAAATTTATGCTCAAAGTTTTTAAGCACAACTACTACGATAAATACACAAACAAAACTTGCTATGCTTAAAGTATAATATCCATATCCTGTAGCTAATCCTATAATAGAAACTACCCATAAGCTAGCTGCAGTGGTTAAACCTTTTACGGAACCTTTTTCATAAATAATTGTTCCTGCTCCTAAGAAACCTACACCGGATATAACTTGAGCTGACAGCCTAAGCATATCTGCACTAACAACTCCTTGCAATGAAGGGTTGTCTAATATAGTTATTTTAACTTGTTCAAAAGCATATACTTGAATTAAAGCAGTAACTGCAGCCCCTACACAAACTAATATATGAGTTCTAAAACCTGCAGCTCTATTGTTTAATTCTCTTTCATAACCTATTAATCCACCAATGATAACTGCCAATAATAATCTCATACTAACTTCCAATATATTCATATATCTTCCCCCAAAAAAGAACTCTGCTATTATATTATATAACAGAGTTCCATGAATGCTATAATATTTTTCTTAGTTTATCTACATCATATTCTTTAATATATTTTTCTTTGTTTTCATTAATAATTAATAATTTAGCTTTACCATCTTCTATTTTTAATACCTTTCCCTTTATTTTAGTGCCAAAAACGTTTACAGGGGAATTTCTATTTAACTCTTTAGTGAATGTACTCTTGCAATAGATACATTCTCCTGCATTTTTAAATATTCTTCTGCACTTTAAGCAATACCATAATTTTTCCATATTGTACCCCCCCTAAAATTTAATTTCTTTTAATTATATTCGATAATCTGAGTTTTTTTTCCTCTATTTTTTTAAAATTTTTATTTTTGTAATAAAATTATTATATTAACTTTATAAGTAACATTGTTCCATATTTTTGTTGATTTTTCCCTAATATATTAGTATTTATTTGAAAATGTTATTGCATCGATTACAAAAGAATGATATATTATAAAAGACAACGTATTTTTATAAGCAAAATATTTCATATTATATAATATGAAATTTATTTTTTTAAGGATAATGCAACCGGTTGCATAAATATAAAAAATATGCAATTGTTGCCTGGTTACTCTAAAGAATAAAAATTAGGAAGGTGAGCTTGTGGCTAAATATGTTAAAGTCGATGAATGGAGTATTATTGAAGAAGGACTTCATCTCGAAGAAAACAAAATTTATGAGAGTTTAATGAGCATTGGTAATGGACACATGGGTATGAGAGGTAATTTCGAAGAGGACTTTTCTGGTAGCACTCTTCAAGGTACTTACATAGCAGGTGTCTACTACCCTGATAAGACTAGAGTTGGTTGGTGGAAAAACGGTTATCCTGAATACTTTGCTAAAGTTCTTAATTCCACAAATTTTATAGGGATTAAAGTAGTTATTAACGGAGAAAACCTTGATCTAGCTAAAGCTAAAGTAACTGATTTTAAAAGGCTTCTTAACATGAAGGAAGGTTACGTTTTAAGAACCTTCACTGTAATCGATAAGAATGGTAATGAAACTAACTTTGAAGTTAAAAGATTCTTTAGTATGGCTCAGCAAGAAATTGCGGCAATCTCTTACAGCGTAGAGCCAGTAAATCATTCTGCAAAAATAGAATTAACACCTTATCTTGATGGAGACGTTAAAAATGAAGACTCCAACTATGATGAAAAGTTCTGGATAGAAGTTGACAAGGGTGCAGAGAATGGATTCTTCCACATCACTCAGAAAACCAAGAAAACTGATTTTGTAGTTACATGGGCTTCTAAATATGCCTTATACTTAGATGAAAATTCTGTAGAAGTTGATCCTGAAGTGATTGTAGAACCTCAATATACTGCAAACAAATTCACTATTAACTGTGAAAAAGGAAGCAAGGCTACATTATATAAATATGTTGCTGTTACTAGCAATAGATATTTCTCAGAAGAAGATCTATTACCAAAGGCTAAGGAATTAGTTGAAAATGCTTACAATGAAGGATTCGATAGACTCTTCCAAGCTCACTCTGATAAATGGGCAAATATTTGGAAAGAAAGTGATATAGTAATATCTGGTGATGCATCTGCTCAGCAAGGTATTAGATTTAACATCTTCCAAATGAATTGTACCTATACTGGAGATGATCCAAGACTTAATATAGGACCTAAGGGCTTCACTGGTGAAAAATATGGCGGAAGTACTTACTGGGATACAGAAGCTTACTGCATTCCTTTCTATTTGAGTACTAGTGACCCATCTATATCTAGATCACTATTAGTATATAGATACAATCATCTTGAAAAAGCTAAGGAAAATGCTGCAAAGCTTGGCTTAAAGGGTGCTCTTTATCCAATGGTTACTATGAATGGTGAAGAGTGTCACAACGAATGGGAAATCACCTTTGAAGAAATTCACAGAAATGCTGCAATAAGTTATGCTATATATAATTATGTAAATTATACCGGTGACGAAAGCTACTTACCTGAGTATGGTTTTGAAGTATTAGTAGAAACAAGTAGATTCTGGGTTTCAAGATCCAACTATCATAGCAAAAAAGATGTTTATATGATTCTAGGTGTAACAGGACCTAATGAATACGAAAACAACGTTAACAATAACTGGTATACTAATACTATGGCAGCTTGGAACATTGAATACACCCTAGAAGTTGCTAAACTCTTAAAAGAAAAATATACAGACAGATATAATGAATTAATTGAAAAACTAGCTGTAACTGAAGAAGAAATGGCTAAATGGCAGGATGTAGTAAACAAAATGTATAAGCCTGAGGATAAGGAACTTGGCATCTTCTTACAACAGGATGGCTACTTAGATAAGGAGCAAATGTTAGTAAAGGATCTTTCACCGGAAGATCTTCCACTTAACCAGAAGTGGAGCTGGGATAGAATTCTTCGTTCTTGCTTCATAAAGCAAGCTGATGTTCTACAAGGTTTATACTTCTTAGGAGATAGATTTGACAAAGAAACTAAGAAGAGAAACTTTGATTTCTATGAACCAAGAACTGTTCATGAATCTTCCCTATCACCATGTATATATTCTATCATAGCAGCAGAGATAGGTTATGAAGATAAGGCCTATGAACTATATTTAAGAACTGCTAGATTAGATTTAGATAATTACAACAATGACACTGATGATGGACTTCATATTACAAGTATGGCTGGTACATGGATGTCAATTGTCCACGGTTTTGGTGGTCTTAAAGTTGTTAATGGTGTGCTTTCCTTAAATCCATTTATACCAAAAGCTTGGCAACAGTTTTCCTTTAAAATAATGTTCAGAGGACATTTATTAAAGGTAACTGTTAAGCAAGGCGAAGTAACCATAGAGCATCAAGAGGGTGACGACTTCCAGATGAAGGTATGGGATAAGATTTATTCCCTATCAAAAGAAAGCACTATCAATATAAAAAAGTAAGTAATTTTAAGTAAATGAAAGGTGGGAAAGTCTTAATGACTAATTCAAAAAACTTACCTAAAGTAGCTTATTTCTGTATGGAATATGCTCTTGATACTTCCTTTAAAATCTATTCCGGTGGTTTAGGTGTATTGGCTGGTGACTATCTAAAGGGAGCTAAGGATGGCAACTTCCCAATGGTAGGTATTGGAATTAAGTGGAAACAAGGTTACACTGAACAAAGAATTGGCCAAGATGGTCGTCCATATGATTCTTACTACAATTATCAATACGACTTCCTAAAAGATACAGGAGTTAAGGTAACTGTTAAAATTCGTCAGAGAGATGTAGTATGTAAGGTATGGCTTGTTGACTGCTTTGGTAATGCACCTATATACTTATTGGATACAGACCTTCCAGAAAACAGCGATGCTTGGATTACAGGACAGCTTTACGGATACTTTGGAGAAGAAAGAATTGCACAGGAAATGGTTCTTGGTATTGGTGGAGTTAAAGCTCTTAGAGCTCTTGGAATTAAACCTGATGTATACCACTTTAACGAAGGTCATGCTTTATTTGCTGGTTTTGAGCTTATAAGAGAAAAGATGGAAAGTGGGGCTAGCTTTAAAGAAGCTTTAGCTGCTACAAGAGAAGAAGTTGTATTTACTACTCATACTCCAATAGTTGCAGGTAATGAATCTCATCCTATAGATAGAATTCTTTACATGGGTGCTAACTGTGGTCTAACTATAGAGCAGTTAGTTGAAATTGGTGGTTCTCCTTTCAATATGACTGTTGGTGCTTTGAGACTTTCTAGAATCTCTAATGCTGTTGCACAACTTCATGGAGAAACTTCCAATAAAATGTGGAAAGATGTTGATAACAGATCAGAAATAATAGCTATAACAAACGCTATCCACAGACCAACTTGGGTAGATCCAACTATGCTTGAAATTGGTGAAAGCTATGATGGTAGCTCAGAAAGCAAAGAAAAACTTTGGAATGCTCATATGAAAAATAAGCAGGCTCTAATTGACTTCGTATATGAAAGAAATGGTGTTAAGCTTGATGCTGATAAGCTTCTTATCGGTTTCTCAAGAAGAGCTGCTCCTTACAAGAGAAGCAATTTAATCTTCACAAAGCCTGAAATTATCGCTCCTCTTCTTAAGAGTGGAAAGGTTCAGATTGTATTCTCCGGTAAGGCTCATCCACTAGATGATACTGGAAAGCAAATTGTTGCTGACATAGTTGCAATGACTAAAGAATACCCAAATTCCGTTGTATTTGTTGAAAATTATGACATGACTGTAGGTAAAATGCTTACTAACGGTGCAGACATATGGCTAAACAACCCAAGAAGACCATTGGAAGCCAGTGGTACATCTGGAATGAAGGCTGCTATGAACGGTGTGCCTAACTTGAGTACTCTTGATGGATGGTGGCCAGAAGCTTGTAAGCACGGCGTAAACGGATGGCAATTTGGTGATGGCAAGTCTGTAGATGATTTTGCTACAGAAGCTGAATTAGATGCACATGATTTAGAAGGACTTTACAATGTTCTTACAAAGGAAGTTATACCTACATACTATGAGAACAGAGATAAGTGGATAGAAATCATGGCTAACAGCATCAATGATACAAAGGAATTCTTTAGTGTTCAAAGAATGCTTGAAGAATACTATGACAGAATGTATATAAAGTAATTTAAATAGAGGCTGTTGCACTAGTTTCTATGTGCAACAACCTCTTATTTATTACTTGTGCATTGTTCATATAATGGTTTCTCCATTGAAAAAGCCTTCTATTATGCTATACTATATATGCTAACTTTTACTTATTGGAAAGGTGTTGTGTATTAATGAAAATTAAAGGATGTATATTTGATCTTGATGGTGTTATAGTTGATACAGCTAAGTATCATTATATAGCTTGGAAAAGACTAGCATCTGAAATGGGATTTGATTTTACAGAAAAGGATAATGAAAGATTAAAAGGTGTAAGCAGAATGCGTTCCTTAGAAATCCTTCTTGAATTAGGAAATAAAACTGTTTCAGAGGATGAAAAGCTTGCTTTAGCAGATAAAAAAAATACTTGGTATGTAGAATACATATCCAAAATGGATAAGTCTGAAATACTTCCAGGTGTAGAAGATTTCCTTAAAACTTTAAAGGAAAACAATATAAAAGTTGCCCTAGGTTCTGCTAGCAAAAACTCCATGCTTATTTTAAATAATTTAGAGCTTACAAAATATTTTGATGCAATAATAGACGGCAATAAAGTATCTAAAGCAAAACCTGATCCAGAGGTATTTGTTTTAGCTGCTAAGGAAATGGGATTAAATCCTAATGAATGTGTAGTTTTTGAGGATTCTCAAGCAGGTATAGAGGCAGCTAAGGCAGGTAATATGAAGGTTGTTGCTGTTGGTTCAGCAGATAACCTATCCGATTACGATAAAATCATTGCTGGTTTCCAAGGCATTAGCTTAGAATTAATAAACTTCTAATTAAATATGAACATAAAAAAAAGTTGATGTTAAACATCAACTTTTTTATTATCCTAAGCTCCCTTAGAAGTACTTTTAGAAGTTTCTATAGAAGCTTTTTTTAAGTTATGAAAATAAAGCTTTGTTTCCTTATAAACAACTCCACTTAGGCCTATCAATCCTATTAAATTAGGTAAAGCCATTAAAGCATTAACTATATCTGCTAAAATCCATATCAAGTCTAATTTTAAGGTTGCTCCAAAGGCTACTATGATAATAAAGACATATCTATAAACCTTAACTCCCTTTATACCAAATAAGTATTCAGTACATCTTTCACCATAATAGTTCCATCCTATAATAGTAGTAAAGGCGAAGAAAAGCAAACCTATAGTAACTATAAAGGTTCCTATTGCTTCCACAGGCAGTCCTTTTCCAAAAGCATAGCTCGTCATAGCAGAACCTGCATAATCAGACTGCCAAGCTCCAGTGGTTATTAATACAAGACCGGTCATAGTACAAATTACAATAGTATCGAAAAAGGTTCCTGTCATTGAGATTAATCCCTGCCTTACACAGGATTTTGTTTTAGCAGCAGCTGCTGCTATTGGAGCACTTCCTAAACCGGATTCGTTAGAGAATACCCCTCTAGCTACACCATTTTGAATTGCCATTCTCACTGTAGCTCCTGCAAATCCCCCTAAAGCTGCTGTAGGAGTAAAGGCGTGTTTTATTACTAGCTTTATAGCTACTGGTAACGAACTAATATTGCTTCCTAAAATAATTAAGCAGCCTACTACAT
The DNA here is from genome assembly GCF_900095445.1 of Clostridium sp. N3C. Taxonomy (GTDB): domain Bacteria; phylum Bacillota; class Clostridia; order Clostridiales; family Clostridiaceae; genus Clostridium_AU. The sequence goes on along the minus strand of NZ_FMJL01000003.1, from coordinate 132,308 downwards.
AAAATATAGCCATGAATGGTACTATCATTTCTGATACCTTTGATATGCTCTTAATTCCCCCAATGGTTACAAGGATAACTAAAATAGTGATTACTATAGATGAAACTATAATAGGAATAGAAAAGCTATTATGTAAAGATTCTGTAATAGCATTTATTTGAGGAAAGGTTCCTATTCCAAATAAAGCTACCCCAACACCAGAAATGGCAAAAAACTTTGCTAACCATTTTAAACCAAGACCCTTTTCAATATAATACATTGGCCCACCAGACATTTGTCCATTTTTATCTGTTACCCTATATTTCACCGCTAAAAGGCCTTCTGCATACTTAGTTGCCATACCAAAGAAGGCAGCCATCCACATCCAAAAAAGGGCTCCCGGTCCACCGGTTTTAATTGCTGTAGCCACACCTACTATATTTCCTGTTCCAATAGTGGCTGATAAAGCTGTGCAAAGGGCTGCAAAGCTTGATACATCCCCTTCTCCCTGGTTATCATCATCTTTAGCAAATAAATATTTAATCGCTAATGGTAATTTAAAGACTTGAAGTAGACCCAACCTAACTGTTAAATAAATACCAGTACCTACTAACAATATTAGTAGCGGTGGTCCCCAAACTAAAGAATCGATTTTTTCTAGAACTTGTGTTAGACTGTTCATCGAAATCCCCCCTAAATTCTTTTGTGATTTATAATTTAAAACTTTCAAATTTAGGACGGAAATGATTTTGAATTATCTTAGATATGAAAAATAGATCATAGTGTATTTTCAATAAAACATTGACAATAAAATCACAATTTATAGGCTTAATTCTATAAATATACTAGATTTTTTACCCCTATTTAAAAGCAATCTTCATTGTCTATTATAAATTCAAAAAACATTCCCCTGTCCTTTTACCTGAAAGTTTCACTGTTGAATTAAGATATTTCAAACAGCTTTCTCCTTCGGTGCTCTAAAGAGTCTCTCCAGAGGCTCGTCCGATAACGGTCATCTCCAATATGGTACCTGAAAGATTTTCCTCTTCGGTGGATGAAAAAATTCATCTCTCTCCCGCTATCATCATCCGAAAAAATATTAATTTACATCATTATACAAGAATAGACATAAATATGCAATACCATTTTCATTTGCATCTAGTACTTTTATACATTTGCATTTCTATCAGCTATCTCTCCTATTATAGGTAGCTTAAACCACTCTCCATTATATGCTTTAACCATCATTAGAATCCAAAAAATAAAAGCTAAAAGTCCTGTTAAATCTGTAATAATTCCTCCTAAAAGTGGAATCCATGCGAAAATTCTATTGACTATTGATAAGCTAAGAAAAAGCATGATAGATTGTAAAGCATGGAACTTAACAAACCTGCTGTCCTTCTCCATAAAATAGAATATAAGTCCTGTAATGAATGTTCCTACATAACACAAAAGTCCTGCTATATTTTCATCTAATCCTGTTGATGATTTTTTACCATTAAAATTAAATTGGTTCATTTCTTTCACTCCAATATTATTATTTACTGTTAATTATATCAACACATATAAATCATGTCTAGCACTCTTTACTGCATAATTAAAGTTGAAACTATATTTAAAAAAAGTATAAAGTATTTAGATATAAGTTTAATATAAAAAGATCAGTAGCCTAAATATTATAGAACCACTGACCTTTCAATAATAAAAGTACTATTATTAAGTTTCCATAATTATTGGTAGTATTAAAGGGCTTCGTTTAGTCTTTTTGTAAAGAAAATCACCTAATGCTTCTTTAATATTAGCTTTTATAACAATCCATTCTGTAATCTTATTATCTAAGCATTTATCTAACTCGTCCTTTATTATCTCTCTAGCCTCTCTCATTAAAGCCTCAGACTCTTTTACATAAACAAAACCTCTGCTTATAATGTCAGGTCCAGCCAGTACTGAGTTTGATTCCTTATCTATAGTAACTACCACTGTTAAAATACCATCTTGGGATAGGAGCTTTCTATCTCTAAGAACTATATTTCCAACATCCCCAACACCTATTCCATCAACTAACACTGCTCCAGTTTTCACTCTTCCATTTATTTTAGCTTCCTTGCCGTTTAACTCCAAAACTTGACCTGTTTCCATTATAAAAATGTGGGATTTTTCTTTTCCTAATTCCTCTGCTAGTAAGGCATGCTGTCTTAGATGTTTAAATTCTCCATGTACAGGCATAAAATATTTAGGTTTTACTAAAGTATGCATCAGTTTTAATTCCTCTTGACAGGCATGACCAGATACATGAACTTCTTCTATTGCTTGATATACTACCTCTGCACCTTTTTTGAAAAGTTCGTTTATAACATGTCCTACAAACTTCTCATTTCCTGGAATTGGCGATGCAGATATAATAACCAGATCACCTTTTTCAATGGTTATTTTTCTATGGGTTCCAGTGGCAATTCTAGCTAATGCTGACATAGGCTCCCCTTGGCTACCGGTAGTAAGTATTGTTACCTTATTGGGAGGATATTTGCTAACATCATCAACACTAATAATCATATTCTTAGGAATATTTAAATATCCTAGCTCTAACGCTACCTTAGAAATATTCTCCATACTCCTACCACTAAAAGCTATTTTTCTTCCATAAATTAAGGAAGAATTAATAACTTGCTGCATTCTGTGTATATTAGATGCAAAAGAGGCTACAACAATTCTACCTTTGCCTCTAGCAAAAATTCGGGTAAGATTTTCACCAATTATACTTTCGGATATAGTATAACCTTTACGCTCAGCATTGGTACTATCCGCCATAAGTAACAATACCTTTTGCTTACCAAGCTTGGAAAACCTTGCAAAATCCATAACCTTTCCGTCAATTGGAGTATAATCTATTTTGAAATCCCCAGTATGTACAATATAACCATGGGGAGTATGTATAGCTAAAGCACAGGAGTCTGCAATGCTATGACTAACTCTTATAAACTCAACGGACAACTTATCAAACTTTAATACATCACCGGGCTTTACAACATTAAGCTCACAATCAGAAAGAATGTTATGTTCTATTAGTTTATTTTCTACCAAACCTAATGTTAATTTTGTGCCATAGACAGGCACATTTATTTGCTTTAATACGTAAGGTAAAGCTCCAATATGATCTTCATGACCATGAGTTAACACTATAGCTTTAACTTTCTCCTTATTTTCAATTAAATAAGAAACATTAGGTATAACTAAATCTACCCCATACATCTCCATATCAGGAAAAGCCATTCCACAATCAATTACTATAATTTCTTCCTGATATTCAATAACCGTAATATTTTTTCCTACTTCTCCTAATCCCCCTAAAGGGATTACTTTAACCTTATTATTTCTTTTCATATTTCCCCTTTCTTGTCACTTTAGTATTTTAATTTAGTCTATTCTTATTATCCCATAACTTTTGATCCTTTTCTAACACTTTTTAATCTTTCTTGTCAGTATTATCTTTCTATAGCTTTACTAAAGATAATTATATAGCTAAACCCTGATTATTATCAGGGTTTAAAGCTACTTATACCAAAGCAACAACTTCTATTTCTATTACCGCATCCTTAGGAAGTCTTGAAACTTCAACACAGCTTCTAGCCGGAGGATTTTCTTTAAAATATGTAGCATAAACTTCATTCATTGCAGCAAAATCATTCATATCCTTTAGAAATACCACAGTCTTTACTACCTTATCCATAGAGCTGCCTGCTTCTTCTAATATTGCCTTTACATTTTCTAAAGATCTTTCTGTAGCCTTTTTTATATCAGTTATTAACTCTCCACTAACAGGATCTAGTGGAATTTGTCCTGAGGTATATACAAAATTACCTACCTTAATAGCTTGTGAATAAGGTCCTATGGCTCCTGGAGCTCCCTTTGTACTAATTACTTCTCTCATATTAGTCCCTCCTATTTTAAATTATTTTTACTATATTATCTTTTATATAAAAAGAACTTTCCTTCAATTCCCAAATATCTTTATTTAGCTAGATACATTATATATAACAAGAGCTAGAATGCCTATAAATCATATATATAATATCATATATTTTATAAATATAAAAATATTAAAAAAAATATCCTATACGAATAATTCATATAGGATAATTAACCCTCTTCATTATTATTAAATTTTCATCTTTTTATAGATATCTGACAACCTATCTAAAGCACTAATTAAGGTTTCATCTTTTTTTGCAAAATGTAATCGTATTAGATGATTCACATTTTCTTTGAAAAAGCTAGATCCTGGTACCGCCGCTACCCCTACCTGTCGGGCCATCCTTTCACAAAAGTTTAAATCACTACTGTAGCCAAATTCACTTATATCCACCAACACATAATATGCTCCTTGAGGTTCTGTATAAGTAAGTCCTATATCTTTAAGCCCATGCAAAAACAAATTCCTCTTGTGGGTATAATGTTCCTTTAACTCTTGGTAATATTCATCTCCAAAATTAAGTCCTACAGTGGCAACCTCCATTAAAGGAGCCGCGGCCCCAACAGTAAGAAAGTCATGGACCTTCTTAACTCGATCAATAATATTTTCATTGGCAATTACATAGCCCAGTCTCCAACCGGTGATAGAATAAGTCTTAGATAAGGAACTGCAGATAATGGTTCTCTCCTTCATTCCAGGTAAAGAAGAAATATAAATATGTTTATAATTATCATAAATAATATGTTCATAAACTTCATCGGTAATTACATAGATATCATATTTAATAGCTAAATTTGCGATTGTTTGCAGTTCCTTTCTTGTAAAAACTTTGCCACTGGGATTTGAAGGATTGCACAATATCATAGCTTTCACGCCTTGCTTAAAGGCATTTTCAAGCTCATCAGCATCGAAATTAAAGCTAGGTGGCTTAAGAGGTACATATATTGGCTGGGCACCGGATAGTATAGCATCGGCACCGTAATTTTCATAAAAAGGAGAAAAGATAACTACCTTATCTCCTGGATTAGTTACAGACATCATTGCTGACATCATAGCTTCTGTGCTTCCACAGGTTACTACAATTTCCTTATCTGGATCTACTTTTATTCCAGAAAATCGTTCCTGCTTTCTTGCCAGTGCCTCCCTGAAATTTTGAGCGCCCCAAGTCAAAGCATATTGATGGGGCCCTTCCGCTGCTACTTCTGCTAAGCGTTTTGTTAGGGGTGCCGGTGGTTCAAAGTCTGGAAAACCTTGAGAAAGATTAATAGCTTTGTACTGATTTGCAATTCTAGTCATTCTTCGTATAACTGAATCGGAAAAATTAGCTGTTCGTTTACTTAATTCCTGCATCTGGCGCCCCTCTCTCTTGCTTTAGTATTGTCATTTTATTATTCCCAAGCTGCAATATATGCTCCTTTAAATGTATCTGCAAATATCTCTTTTACAGCATCTGACTGATAAGCTTCTACAATTTTCTTATAAATTTCGTTGTCTGCATCTTCTGTTCTAGCTGCAATTAAATTCACATAATTCTTTCCTGTATAAATTTTCACATCATCTTGGAAAATTGCATCTTTTCCAGGATTCAATCCATTATCTAAAGCATAGTTACAATTGATAACTGCTGCTGCTACATCAGGAAGTAAAGAATACACATTAGCTGCATCTACTTCAACTAGTTCTATGTTTAACTTGTTCTCAACTATATCAGTTTTGTCAGGACTATCTCCTGCATTAGGATCTAACTTTATCAAACCTGCTGCTTCTAATACCTTAAGAGCACGACCTTCATTTGTTGCATCATTTGGAACAGCTATCTTTGCCCCCTGCCCTATTTCACTAACATTGGATACCTTGTTAGAATAGATATTCATTGCTGAAATAAAGGTATCTCCAATGGATTTAATTTTATAACCATTGTTCTTAATTTCCTCATTTAGGAATACATAGTGCTGGAAGGCATTTAAATCAGTTTCACCATCATTTAAGGCTCTATTTGGTGTTGAATAGTCTGTAAAAGTAACCAGTTGAATTTCTACCCCTTCCTTTGCTAATTCTTCAATTACAGGATCCCACATTTCATTGGACTCTCCTACTACTCCTACCTTAACTACCTTTTTATCACTTTTATCCTTTTTAGTTTCCTCTGACTTTCCACAAGCTGTAGCTGTTGTTAAAACAAATACTGATAATAAAGCGGCAATAATATTTCTTTTTTTCATAAGACACTCTCCTTTTATATTATATTATTTCGATAGGTTTTATAAGGTTAATGCTATTTCGTAATTTTCTTTCAAAGTCTCACAGGATGCATTAAAGGCAACCCACTCCTCTTTTGTCATGTTTAATTCAATAATTTCCTCTACTCCATTGATTCCAAGTACTGCAGGAACTGATGCATAGACATCATATTGTCCATACTCCCCTTGTAAAAGAACAGATACTGGAAGAATCCTTTTTTCATCTCCGAAAATAGCTCTGGTGACCTCTGCAATGGAAGCACCGATACCAAACTCTGTAGAGCCCTTTCCTCCAAGAATCTTCCATCCACCTGCCCTAGCTTCTGCAGCTATAGCATCCAAATTTAGCTTTCCATACTTTTCAGGCTTTTCCTTCATCAGCTCTAAGAGCGGCTTACCTGCTATAGTAATAGTAGACCAGGGTACCATTTGGCTCTCCCCATGCTCTCCAAGAGCATAGGCATATATAGACTTTTGATCAATTCCTATATGTTCTGCAATAGCTCTTCTAAGTCTGGCAGAATCTAATGTAGTGCTAGTAGAAATAATCTTATTTGCAGGATAATCAAGTTTTTTCTGAATATAGTGTGCTACCACATCTGCTGGATTAGATATACTTAATATTATTCCTGAAAAACCTGACTCCTTTATTTTTACTACTACATCCTTTATTATTTCAATAGTATCTCTTAAAGTATCCATTCTAGTTTGCCCCTTACTCATATCTGGAAGAGGTCCCGGTGCTATAACCATAAGATCCGCATCCTTTGCATCACTGTAATCACCAGCTTTTACATCTACGTGATGTGGAAGATATACAGTAGCATCAAATATGTCAAGGGCTTGAGCCTTTGCCTTTTCTATATCTGTATCAATATATACAATCCTTTCTGCCAAAGCTTGAGAAGCTAGCGCATATCCTGCATGAGAGCCAACATGTCCTGCTCCAATAATAATAACCTTTCTTGGTGTTAAAGCCATCTCTTTCACCTCCTTTGCAACCTATCTTTAATGAGCGCTTTTCTTAGCAATTATATTACCAATAATCTGTATCACTGTTACTAAAACCACCAGTACAATAACAGAAACATAGGTAACATCTATCTGATTTCTCTGATATCCAAATCGGATTGCAAAATCTCCAAGTCCACCTGCTCCTACGGCACCGGCCATAGCTGTTAATCCAATAAGGCTAATAGCTGTTATAGTTGTAGCTCTTGCAATTCCTGAAATGCATTCTTTTAGATAAACTCTAAAAATAATTTCTATAGGTCCTGATCCCATAGATTGGGCTGCTTCAATTAAACCTGGATTAATTTCTGATAGGGCTGCTTCAATCTGTCTTGCGAAAAATGGTACCGTACCAACTATCAATGGTACAATTGCTCCCTTCACACCTATAGCAGTTCCCATAATCTTTCTAGTAAATGGAATTAAAGCTGCCAAAAGAATAATGAAAGGTATAGAACGGAAAAAGTTTATAACCTTGTCCAAAATTTGATATACAAAAGTATTTTGAAGAACTCCCCCCTTCTTCGTTACTATTAAAACAACTCCTAAAATCAATCCTAATACAAAGGATATAGAACCAGACCAGGCTAACATTTGCAAGGTCTCTTTTATGCTTTTGTAAAAAACAGGAATCTTATCCATTATATTAGGCATAACATCGTTTAGAAACTCTTCCATCTAATATCACCTCCACTCCAACATTTTTATCTTTTAAGTAAGTTATTGCTCCTTCTATATCTTCAGTTTGTCCCTTTATTATTGCAACAAGACCACCAATAGGATTTTCTCCTATTAGCTCAATATTACCAAAGATAATATTTATATCTAGGTTGTACAATCTTGAAACCTGAGACACCAATGCCTCTGAAACGCTTCTTTCAAGATACTTGAGCTTTACAATACATTCATCCTCTTCTATCTTTGTAATTGATACATTTTCCTCAATTAATTCATTTATCTTAGATAAATTAGAGGTACTCTCCACAAAATCTTTTGTAATTTGCTGCTTTGGATTTGCAAAGACATCAAATACGTCCCCTTCTTCTACCACTTCACCCTTTTCCATAACTGCAACCTTATGACAAATTTCCTTAACCACCTGCATTTCATGGGTGATTACTACTATAGTAAGTCCAAGCTTCTCATTTAGCTCTTTTAAAAGTTTTAATATGGATCTTGTAGTTTGTGGATCCAAAGCACTAGTGGATTCGTCACTAAGTAAAATCTTAGGATCATTAGCTAAAGCTCTTGCTATTGCTACCCTTTGCTTCTGACCTCCACTTAATTGTGAAGGATAGGCCTTAGCCTTATCTGAAAGGCCTACTAACTCTAACAAAGACTCTACCTTTTTCTTTATTTCGCTCTTCTTCATTCCACTGTACTTTAGTGGATAAGCCACATTCTGAAATACATTTCTAGAGGCAAAGAGATTAAATTGTTGAAAGATCATTCCGATTTCTTTTCTTTTTTTTCTAAGCTCCCTATTAGATAAGGCGGTCATATCTGTATCTCCTACAAATACTTTACCGCTGGTAGGTCTTTCTAATAGATTAATACATCTAACTAAAGTAGACTTTCCAGCACCAGAGAAACCTATAATACCGCATATTTTTCCTTTTTCAATATGAAGATTCACATTTTTTACTGCTTCAACAACTTTCCCTTCGGTTTTGAAGGTTTTACTAACATTTTCAAATCTTATCATGATGTCACTTCACTTCCTTTAACTTCCATAAGTTTAAGTCTAAAAAACAGGTACATGCTTATGTACCTGTTAACTAACAAAGGAAAACTAAAATCAGGTATCATAATGCGCAAATCAATTAACCATCATTTCACAGATTTCCATGAAACCACAGCTACACATGGCCATAATTTTTGTCATTGTAATCTGTTCTTTGACTAAACGCATTATAAGACTCCTTTCCAATCATTTTTATTTATATACATTAACTAAATTTCCTTGAACCAATTAACTCATAATTGAATTATACACGGTTTTTAAAAAAGGTGTTAATATACAAAATAGATAATTGGTTATAGTTTTTCCCTATAACACTTTTTCATCCTATAATACTTTTTCCCTATAATTCTTTAATTCATCTACATATTTTCTTCCCAATAGACTTAATCCTACATTCTTTCTCATTATATAACCAATGGTCATAATTTCATCGCAATCCAATGGAATTGCCTTATAATCATCTCCATTTAACTCCTCACAAATTATTCCAGAGCATAGGGTATACCCATTAAGCCCTACCATAAGATTCAACATAGTAGCTCTATCATTTACTTTAATTATTTTCTTGTAATCATAGGTGCTTAAAACTTCCTCTGCAAAATAAAATGAGTTGTACACTCCCTGTTCAAAGGAAAGACAAGGATACTCCTTCAAATCTTCCATAGTAATTAAACTTTTATTAGCTAGAGGATTCCCTTTCCATAGATATACATAGGTTTTACATTTAAATAATTCCTTAAACTCTAAATTGTTATCATTAAGTATCTTATTTATAACCTTTTTGTTAAAATCACTAAGATATAAAATACCAAGCTCACTTTTAAAGTTCTTTACATTTTCAATTACTTCATAGGTCTTAGTTTCATGTACCGCAAATTCATATTCATCCATTCCAAACTGTTTTACTAACTCAACGAAGGCTTTTACTGCAAAGGTATAATGTTGGGTTGAAACATCAAATTTCTTCTTTACACTTTTCTTCTCTACAAATCTCTCTTCAATTAGCTGATACTGTTCTACCACCTGCCTTGCATAACCAAGGAATTCCTCTCCTTCTACAGTCATAGTAATTCCACGATTAGTTCGTCTAAACAACTCAATTCCAATTTCGTTTTCTAGTTCCTTAATAGAAGCAGAAAGACTAGGTTGGGAAATGAACAAGGCCTTTGCCGCCTTATTCATAGAATTGCAATCTGCAATGGTTATAACATATTTTAACTGTTGTAAAGTCATTTCTTCCTCCTTATTAAACCTGTGCTCTAATTATTTCTAAAGCTATAAGAGAGCTTTTTACTAACTCATCTACATGACTGTATTCACCTAAAGAATGTACATTATTCATACCGCAGGCTAAAACTATTCCTCTAATACCATTAAGAGCAAAGTTGTTATTATCACTGCCACCTAAAGTTGTAATCAAATCACTTTGAATAGAAAGCTTTTCACATATATCAAGGAAACGAGTTACAACTCTCTCTTCCTTATCAATATTATAAGCCACACATCCAAAGGATTCCTTATATTCTATTAATCCTCCAGTCTTTTCTGCTTCTTTCTCAAAAATTTCACGAATTTCCCTAGCTACTGCTAGGGATTTTTCGTGTTCAAGGCTTCTCACTTCTCCCTTAATTATGCAACTATCCGGTACTATATTCCTTGCCCTTCCACCTTCTATAGTGCCTATGTTAACGGTAGTATTTTCATCAATTCTTCCCATTTGAATCTGACTTATAGCTTTGGAAGCAATCATTATGGCATGTACACCTAACTCTGGAGAAAATCCTGCATGAGCAGCTCGTCCTTTTATACCTATTTCAAAGGATACTAAAGTTGGAGATTGTATGGCTGCTGTACCTACAGGTCCACTTAAATCAAAAACATAGGCCTCCTTTGCTTTTAGCCTGCTATAATCAAAAGCGGCACTACCTTGAATATATACCTCTTCTGCTACGGTAAAAAGCACCTCTATATCTCTATGGGGTATTTTTTTCTCTGCCACCGTTTCTAAGGCTTCTAAAATGCTAGCAACTCCAGAAATATCATCAGCACCAAGTACAGCCTTACCATTTCCTACAATAGTTCCATTATCCTTGATTATGGCACCTTTACCTATTCCAGGTTTTACCGTATCCATATGAGCTGACAAAAGAATAGGCTCTCCAGGAATTGATCCCTTCCAATAGCCATAAATATTTCCAGCATTTCCGCCTATCTTGCCACCACAATCATCTTCATAAACTTCAAAACCAATACCTTTTAGTTTATCTATAATATAGTCTGCTATTTGTCTTTCATGAAAAGATTCAGAATCAATAGATACTAATTCCGTAAAATACTTAATAAGTCTTTCTTTTTTTATCATTATCATCATTCCTCCTAACTTAAATGATAAATAGGACTTCATGATAAGTTCTAAATTATTTTTATTAAATAGTTTTATGATATGTTTAGTATGTTATACCTCTTTCATAGCTTTGTCAATAATTATTTCCTCGGAAATTGGATAATTTTGTTTCATACTTATTTTCTCAATTATTCCTTTTGCATAAGGTAAAAAAAAGGCCTAAAAAGGCCTTTTCTCTTAGTTAATATTAAATTCAAATTACATCAAAGAAGCAAAGTTGATCGCTTTCTGGTAATCCATTTAAACATCCAAATTTTTTAAGTAATTCCACTGTAGAATTTCCTATCTTTGCACGCTTCTTTAAATCATCTATAGAACTGAAAGGTTTTTCCTGTGCTGCTTTGAAAATACTTTCTGCAGCTACATTACCCATACCTGCTATACTGTTTAAGGCTGGCCTTAATGCTCCATCCTCAACTATGAATTTAGTAGCATGGGACTTATATAAATCAATAGGTAGAAAATTAAATCCTCTTTCATACATTTCTAAAACTATTTCTAGATCATCATACATATCCTTGTCTTTAGGTGCTGCCTGATTTCCCATCATCTCAATTTCCTGCATCTTAGCCTTAACCTTTTCTTTTCCAAAGATCATCCATTCAGCATCAAAGGCTTTAGCTCTAATACTGAAGAAAGCAGCATAATAAGCTAAAGGTATATGTACCTTAAACCAAGCTATTCTAAAGGCCATCATTACATACGCTGCAGCATGGGCCTTAGGGAACATGTATTTTATCTTTTTACAAGATTCTATATACCATTCAGGTACATTGTTTTCCCTCATCATAGCTTCAAACTTTGCCCATTTTTCAGGATCCTCCAAAGCTTTTCCTTTACGTACTGTCTCCATTATCTTAAAAGCAGTATCCGGTGGAAGACCTTGTTTAATAAGATAAACCATAATATCGTCTCTAGTACATACCGCTTCACTTATGCTTGTTATTATTCCTCCATCAATTAAATCTTTGGCATTACCTAGCCAAACATCGGTACCATGGGAAAGTCCAGATATACATATTAAATCCATAAAAGTTTGAGGTTTGGTATCTACAAGCATCCCTCTTACAAATTTAGTACCGAATTCTGGAACTCCAAAGGTTCCTACTGGAGAATTGATTTGCTCCGGTGTAACACCTAAAGCTTCTGTAGAAGAAAATATAGACATAGTTGCCTTATCATCCATAGGTATAGTTAGTGGGTCCACTCCTGTTATATCCTGTAACATCCTTATAACCGTAGGATCGTCGTGTCCTAGTATATCTAGTTTTAATAAATTCTGGTCTATGGAGTGATAATCAAAATGTGTTGTAATTATGTCTGATTCTGGGTCATCGGCAGGATGCTGTACAGGACAGAATTCATAAATTTCACGGCCCTTAGGAACAACTATTATACCACCAGGGTGCTGTCCTGTTGTTCTCTTTACACCGGTGCAGCCCTTTGCTAGTCTCATTATTTCAGCCTTATTTACATGAATACCTTTTTCTTCAAAGTACTTTTTTACATATCCAAAAGCTGTTTTTTCTGCTATGGTACCTATAGTTCCAGCCTTAAAGGTAGTTCCTTTTCCAAAGATAACCTCTGTATACCTATGAGCCCTTGCCTGATATTCACCAGAAAAGTTTAAGTCTATATCTGGCTCCTTATCCCCATTAAAGCCTAGGAAGGTTTCAAAAGGTATATCTAAACCATCCTTAGCCATTTTCTCTCCGCAAACAGGACAATCTTTATCCGGTAAGTCGAATCCAATTTTCACACCATAATCAGTAAAATCTGAGTATTTGCATTTTGGACATCTATAATGAGGTGGCAAAGCATTTACTTCTGTTATTCCAGTCATATTTGCCACAAAGGAAGAACCAACAGAACCTCTAGAACCAACTAGATATCCATCCTCATTGGATTTCCACACCAGCTTTTGAGCAATAATGTACATTACAGAGAAACCATTTTTAATAATAGAATCTAGTTCCTTATCCAATCTTGATTGAACGATTTCCGGCAATGGATCACCGTAAAGCTCATGAGCTCTTCCATAGGCAATATCTCTAATGGTTTGCTCACATCCTTCAATATAAGGAGGACATTTTTCCGGTGATATAGGACTAATTTGCTGACACATATCTGCTATCATATTAGTATTTGTAACTACCACTTCATAGGCCTTCTCTTCTCCTAAGTAAGAAAACTCCTTTAACATCTCTTCAGTGGTTCTTAAGTACAAAGGTGCCTGATTATCTGCATCTTTAAAACCTTGACCTGCTTCCAGTATACGTCTATAAATTTCGTCTTCTGGATCCATGAAATGAACGTCTCCTGTAGCAACAACCGGTTTATTTAATTTTTCACCTAAGGCAACGATTTTCTTATTAATTTCTTTTAGATATTCTCGATCTGGCACTTGCCCTTCTCTTACTAGATATTCGTTATTGCCCAAAGGTTGAATTTCAAGATAATCATAATCCTCCGCAATAGCTTCAATTTCCTCCTCAGACTTACCTAATAATATAGCTTGATACAATTCTCCTTCACTGCAAGCACTTCCAAGAATTAATCCCTCTGAATATTTTTTATATAAACTCTTAAGTATACGAGGCTTCTTGTAAAAGTAATCTACATGTGAAAAGGATACTAGCTTATATAAATTTTTTAAACCTACATAATCCTTTGCTAGAATTATTGCATGGTAAGTTTTAAGCTTTTTGTACTCCTCTTGCTTAGCTATCTCATCAGAAGCATATAACTCTATATCATCGAGGTTTTTTACCCCTCTTTCCTTAAGCATATCCAGCATTACTTTAAATACCTTAACTGTAGTGTCTACGTCATCTAATGCCCTATGAGCTACTTCCACTTTTATACCAAGGTGTTTAGCTATTCTTCCAAGCTTATATGTCTTGTACTCAGGAAATAATTCCTGTGCCAAGGACAATGTATCCACATATGTAAAATCAAATTCATAGCCTAATTCCTTAGCAACATGTTTTAAAAAGCCTACGTCAAAAGATGCATTATGTGCTACTAAAACACTATCCTTAATAAATTCCATCATTTTAGGAAATACCTGTTCTATAGTTTCTGCATCCTTTACCATATCATCAGTGATGTTTGTAACCTCTACAACTCTAGCAGGAATAGGCTTTTCAGGATTTACGAAGGTACTAAATTTATCGATAACCTTTCCATCCTTAAACTTCATTATACCTATTTCAGTAATCTTTTCTGTTACTGGTGAAAAACCTGTAGTCTCTAAATCCAGCACACAGTAGGTGGTATCAATGCTCTGTCCTTTAGAATTCATAACTGAAGGCTTTTTATCCGGTGCCAAATAGGCCTCTACTCCGTAAATAACCTTCATATTAGGGTTATCCCTTCCTAAAAGCTTATGTGCATCTGGAAAGGCCTGCACCACTCCATGGTCTGTAATAGCAATGGACTTCATCCCCCATTCCATAGCTCTCTTTATCAAATCTTTAGCACTGCTAACACCATCCATCTGACTCATCTGGGTATGCATATGAAGCTCTACCCTCTTCACTTCAGCCTTATCCATTCTCTTATTCTTCTTCAAACCATCTGTTTCAATTATTACATTAGCAATCATTTCTACTTCGCCAGAAAACTGGCTATAAGATACATTACCGGCCAATCTTACCCCTTTGGCCTTTTTAAGCCTTGACTTTACTTGACCATTATCTTCAGGCTTTAGGAAACACTTACAGGTCATAGAACTGGAACCATCATAAATATCAAAGGAAAGCAAGATTTTTCCGCTTTTTAATTCCTTAGTTTCTATATTAGATACTTCACCCTCTATAGCTACTCTACCTTCATCCGGTGTTATATCAATAATTTTTATAACCGGTGAATTAATCTTACCTTTTCTACCTAATATTATTGAGCTATCAGTATTCTTTCCATTATCTTTATTTTTTACTTCTGGTTTTTTATCTGTACTTTCTTTAGCTACCTTAGATGAAGTTTCATTTTTAGCAGCTTTAATTTGCTTTTGAGCAAGAAGCATTTCCTTTTCTTTAGCTTCTTGCATCCTTAGCAATTCCTCACTGCTTATTTTATCCACGAAGTTTATCTTATAGGTAGATCCATACATACTTTTTATAGCACTAGAAATTTTCTTATCATAGCCGAGGGACCTTAAAAATCCTGATACTGGCATCTTAAAATTGAAACTTATAACATTATTATCAATTTCATATTCACTACTATTTAATACTGCTTTCAATGCAGGATACTGCTCTCCCAAAGAAAGCATAATATTATTTAACTCTTCTTCTATAGGTTTTTTATCTATTCCTTCCGCATACTTGACAGAAATTTTAGAATCATTTAAGGCAAACCTTCTTTTAATAAACCTATTAAGAGCTTCAAATTCTTTAACATCAATATATTTATCAGAACTTATTTCCATTTCCAAACTTTTAGTTTTTTTCTTTAATACTACTGATTCCACAATAGCAGTACTTATATTACCACTGGACTGATAATCTGCAAAAACTTCACTTATCTTCTTCATTTTCATCCTTAACCTCTTCTAAAATTCTTAAGTATACTTAATTATTATATAAGATGTTCTTACGATTTGTCATGTATAATAAAAAGCAGTAAATAGTCTTCTGCATAAAAAAGCAATCTAAAGTTTTAATTTAGACTGCTTTACTTCAACTACTGCTTTAAATACTTTATTCTAATGGAGCTGTCTTATCAATTTACGCCTGAATACTTGAAATATGGATATGTTGATAGATTTGAAGTTAAGCAATATCTTTTAAGTATTTATGGGTGTTATTATGTAAAAGAAAAACACTAGACAATATGCCTAGTGTTTTTCTTCTATGAGCAAGTCTGTAAGCCGAGTTCTGTATTTGACAGTCATCTATCTAGGCCTGCTGTTACCAGACAGGCTCAAGCGACGCACCCGGAGACGGGACGGGCCGCCCCATATGTCTCCCTATTCGGTCTTGCTTCAGGTGGGGTTTACATAGCCGCAAAGTCGCCAATGCGCTGGTGAGCTCTTACCTCGCCTTTCCACCCTTACCGAAGCAGATGTCAGAGGTCAGAATTCAGATATAATCAAAAGCAAAGACTTTTGACAGTTGATCTCATATCTGATATCTCATATCTGACATCTGTTCGGCGGTATATCTCTGTTGCACTTTCCTTGGAGTCACCTCCACTGGGAGTTACCCAGCACCCTGCCCTGTGAAGCTCGGACTTTCCTCTCCCCGGCATTACCGGGCAGCGACTGTCTGACTTACTCACAAAAATATATTAACACATTAATTTAAGCTATGCAAAGGGAAATTTAAGCCATTATTTTATAAGGATCAAAATTTCTCTCTGAAACCTTCACTTCTATATCTATATTCTCAACCTGAAGTAACTTTTTGAAATGCTTTGCAAAGATCTTAACTGCTGGCCACTCTGTACCAAAATGTCCTGCATCTATAACTGGAATGCCTTCCTCATAAAAATCACTTACATAATGATAAGTAGTATCTCCAGTTATTATACAGTTTGCTCCTAGTTTTTTAGCTAAATTAAAATAATCTTGACCGCTGCCGTTTATTATAGCTATCTTGTTTACTTGCCAATTAGATTCACCTGAATATCTTAAATAAGATAATCCCAAATCATTTTTTACTTTTTTACATAGATCCTCTAATAAAATAGGATCTTTAAGATCTATCAACCTTCCTATACCAACTTTTTCATTATCTGGTATAACACAACTTTTTTCCATAACAATGCCTTTATTAAAACCCAAAAGCCTTACTATAAGATCATTTATCCCATCCTCTACTACATCTAGATTGGTATGACTAGCATAAATATTTATATTATTCTTAACTGCCATTCTAATTTTTTTCCCTAGCAAAGTTTCCTCTGTAATAGAGTTAGGCTTTCTAAATAGCAAGGGATGATGACTTAGTATAAGTTCACAGTTTTTCTCTTTTGCTTCTTCTATAACCTCTAAAGTACTGTCCAAACTCACTAAAACAGAAGTTATATCTGCATCCATATCTCCTACCATTAAACCAACATTATCATAACTTTCTTTTAGCTTTGTTGGTGCAAATTTTTCAATTACCTTTATCACTTCAGATAACTTTACAGACATGTTAACAGCTCCTTTAGCTTCTCATTTATATTAATAAGCTCCTCTTTTCGCTTATTAGCCCCCTCTGTATCTTCATTAATATTACAAAGGATTTTGTCATTACTATGTATTTTCTTGCCTAAGTACTCCTTGAGAAGACTATGCTTCTTTTCAATAAGAAGGGGACTGATTTCGTAATATATATCTTCTAAATACCTATTTGTCCCATCATAGCTTGCCTTAATTATTTCATAATATTTTCCTTCATCATAGCATAAATCCTCATCTATTATTTTATACCCATTTTCATAAAGATATTTTCTTAAAACCTTGCTATGTTGTACTGGTTGTAAAACTATTGACTCTAGCTTATGGGCTATAATTTCTTCCTCTTCAAGTATGGATATTATTAAATGTCCTCCCATACCAGCAATTACCGCTGTTTGCACCTCACCAGCCTTTAGTGTTGAAAGACCTGGCCCCTGCCTACATTCAATTTTATTTTCTAAACCGTAATATTTGATATTTTCTTCAGCTCTTTGTACCGGTCCCCTATTAATATCTGAAGCTATAGCTCTTTCACAAATTCCATTTATAAGAAGAAAAATAGGTATATACCCATGGTCAGTACCAATATCCGCCATGGTTTTACACCTATCCACCATGTTAGCAACTCTTGTCAATCTATCACTTATGTTCATATTACCACCTATTATTTAAAAAAGCTTTTAATCTATATATTTCCAAACCTGCTTAATATTCTAATTTGAATCACAAAAAATACCATAACAATAATTAAACTTATGTATATATACCTATAAGCGGTCTTTCTATCATATTTTGCACAGAAGTATGCAGCGTAATACATGCAGAATAATATCACCATGTTCATTACTCCATAGGCCATCTGCTTAAATACGAATTCCTTAACCGTTCCGTATTCTATAGGAATAAAAGCAGCATCAAAGGATAAGGGCATACTTACTGGTAAACTTCCTCTAAGATATAAAATGGCAGGTATAACTATCATTAAAACAATAATGAGAGCAACCATAGATAGGAGTATAAGGAACTTTTTATCCTTATGTAATTCCACCTTTGAATCTTCATTATATTCATCTATATAATTTGGAATGTTGCAATTTATTAAAGCTTCTTCGATAGGTTCAATTTGCTCTGGTGAAATAGCATAACACATTTTACTGGTTTTAAAAAACATAGTGCTTTTTTGGCAAGATACAAACATTCGCACTATACCAATCTTGTCTATAATATCCCTACCGTAAGAAAACTTACTATTTCCCATACCAGCTAGCTTTATTCCATGTATAGGCTCCTTAGATATCATATAGCCTTCTATATCTTTAAAATCCACATCAACTTTTTTCAAATTCCAAAAAGATTTAATAATAATGTGATTATCAATCAAGGTATATTTCATGGTCAAGTCTAAGAAAAAATAGTATAAGAAATACAAATCTACTATTACCAAAGTTACTAGCAAAATCGTACTCAATAAGTATGTATTCACAAAGAAAAATAGCAGACCTATTATTACATTTGTAATTAAAGCAATAGAAAACATATATAATGTAGCTATACCTCTTATGGGCTTAATATCCATATCTATATCACCCCTGTATATTCATTATAGCATAGGTTAACTACTTTAGAAACTCCAAAATGCTAACTCAATGAGTTAGCATTTTTATTGAAAGGTACTTTGAAATTTTAATCAAGATAGTCTTTTAATTTTTTACTTCTACTTGGGTGTCTAAGTTTTCTTAGTGCTTTAGCTTCTATCTGTCTTATTCTTTCTCTTGTTACATTAAACTCTTTACCTACTTCTTCGAGAGTTCTTGCTCTTCCATCATCTAAACCAAATCTTAATCTAAGTACTTTTTCTTCTCTAGGAGTAAGTGTATCTAGTACATTTATCAACTGCTCCTTTAACATTGTAAAAGCTGCAGCCTCTGCAGGAGCTGGAGCTTCATCATCCGGAATAAAGTCGCCCAAATGACTATCTTCTTCTTCTCCTATTGGAGTTTCTAAGGAAACTGGCTCTTGAGCAATTTTCATAATTTCTCGCACTTTGTCTACAGGCATTTCCATAATCTGCGCAATTTCTTCTGGCAGAGGTTCTCTACCTAATTCCTGTAACAATTGTCTTGAAACTCTAATAAGTTTATTTATAGTTTCAACCATATGCACTGGTATTCTAATAGTTCTAGCCTGATCAGCAATTGCTCTAGTTATTGCCTGTCTTATCCACCATGTAGCATAAGTACTAAACTTAAAGCCTTTTCTAAAATCAAACTTCTCTACTGCTTTTATTAATCCTAAATTTCCTTCTTGGATTAAATCCAAAAATAACATGCCTCTACCTACATAACGCTTAGCTATGCTTACAACCAATCTAAGATTAGCTTCTGCTAACTTCTTCTTAGCAGCTACATCTCCCTGTTCAATCCTAATAGCTAATTCTATTTCCTCTTCTGATGTTAACAAAGGTACCTTACCTATTTCTTTTAAATACATTCTTACGGGATCATCTATGGCTATACCTTCTGGTATGGATAAATCAAGATCCTCCTCGGTTACTTCCATGTCTCCCATATCCCCTATAACGTCTATCCCCATGGATTCTAAAACTTCATATATTTTTTCAATTTGTTCAGGGCTTAATTCAATCTCATCTAATTCATCCATGATTTCTTTATAAGTTAGTGAGCCATTCTTTTTTCCTTTATCAATAAGTTTCTTAACGATAGCCATTTTAGCATCTTTGTCTTTCATATTGTAACCTCCTTCCGCAGAACTACGACTTTTCCATTTTTCTTTTGATTTCTATTAGTTCCTGTGCCAGTTTTAAGGATTCTTCTATCATGCCCTTAGCTTCGCACTCTCTAATTTTTTCAATAATTTGCTTTTTTGAGTTTTCAAGTTGATATCTTTTAATTTCATCAATGTAATCTATAATAAGTTGCTTATTTTCATAATCATCTTCTATTAGTTCTAAATCACTTATTTCAACCCATTCCTTAGAACTTTCAGCATCATCGCATCTATCTTCTACATATTTATTAAGATCAGTTACTTCATTGTTTTTACCTTCTACTATTAAATCAAATATTTTTTTATGACCCTCCATTATAAACATATCTTTACTTAAATTCTCAATTATATACTTACAACATTCATCATTAATGCTCATCAATTTTAACAAATTTCTCTCCGCCTTGATATGAGCCGGTTCCACATATAATTTTTGTCCAAAAGATGGTATAGTATTCATACTATTAGCTTCATCGGAACCGTTATTTAATTGTCCTTTAAGCAAATCATAAATAGCCTGTTCTTTAATTCCTGTATCCTGAGAAATCTTTTTTATATAAACATCTTTTTCCACAGGATTCAATTCCGCTAATACATCTGTCACTTTTTTAATATACTTGATTACTTCCTCACTATCGTTAAAATTAACTCCCTCTGCTGCCTTTTTAATTTTGTAATCAAGCAAGGGCAAAGCATTGTCAATTAGCCTTAAAAAGGCTTCCTTTCCATTGGCTCGTATAAATTCATCAGGATCTTTTCCAGAAGGTATCGTTAATATCCTAACATCAAGCCCTTCCTTTCTTAAAACTTCCATTCCCCTAATAGTGGCAGCCTGGCCAGCACCATCTGCATCATAAGACATAATAATCTTATCTGCGTATCTTCTTAAAAGCTTTGCTTGCCTTTCAGTTAGTGCCGTTCCTAAGGATGCTACAACGTTGGTTATACCATATTGGTGCAGAGAAATACAGTCCATATATCCCTCCACGATAATAAAAGTTCTATCTTTGTTATTCTTTAATGCAAAATTAAGTCCATATAGATTTACGCCTTTTTGAAATATTAAGCTTTCAGGAGAATTAAGATATTTGGGCTTAGAATCATCCAGCACTCTTCCTCCAAAGCCTATAACCCTACCACTATAATCAAAAACTGGAAATATAACTCTATTTCTAAACCTATCATACATATTTCCCTTTTCGCTTTTAATTATGAGTCCTAGGTTTAACATATCAAGTTCAGTATAACCTTTTGCCTTAAGCGCATTATGCAAGCTATGCCAAGAATCTGGTGCAAATCCTAATCCAAATCTTTTCATAGTACTTACAGAGATACCCCTAGCCCTAAAATATTCTTGAGCCTTTTTACTCTTCACCAAATTGCTATAGAAGAATCTTGCTGCTTCTACATTTAGCTTGTAGAGCCTATTTTTTTCTTGTTCAAAAGCTCTTGTTTTGTCATCATCATACTCAATAGCTATATTTGCTCTGTCAGCCAAATATTTTACTGCTTCTATAAAGTCCATATTTCTATACTTCATTAAAAAGGTAAAGACATTACCGGTTTCACCACAACCAAAACACTTATAAATTTGTTTATCTGGCGAAACACTAAAAGAAGGGGTTTTTTCTTTATGAAAAGGACATAGCCCCATATAGTTTCTGCCACTTCTTTTAAGTCTTACAACTTCTGAAACTATATCGACCACATCATTTTCATTTTTAACTTTTTGGATTATTTCATCAGGTATCCTCAATGAAACCTTTCCCACCTATCTATTAAAATTAGGAACTAACCCACAAGTTTTATTATATTCGACACAAAAAGCTAGATTCCTTCTTTATAAATTATTTTTTATATTTCATAATTTCTGTTCGATTAATATTAATAAATAAAACCACATTGTATTATATTATTGCCATCAAATAATATCACTCAGATTATATCTTTCCCTCTAAATACTATAAAATATTCCTAATTTTTAGTATATAACTAATTTAGGAACATAAATATCGTTAAATAAGTACAGACAATAGTCATCACTCATTCCTGAAATATAATCTGCCACTCCTTGATGTAAGCCTTCTTCCTTGACAATTTTCTTATAAAAATCCGGCAACTTTTCAGGGTTTTTGTAAAAAAATTGAAATACTTGAGATAGAACAAATTTAGCTTTGTCTCTCTCTACCTTTAATGTGTGCCCCTTGTATATATTTTCGAATAAAAAACTTCTCAATGCTATGAATTCTTTTTCAATGTTATTACTAAGACCTACCTCAAAAATACCTTTCTCTATATTTTTTAGGGTGGTATAAATGCAATCTTTTACTAGGGTATCAATTCTTTTGCTGTGGGTATCTCCAAGTGTATTTATAATACTTGCTGGCAAGTCTTCTATTTTTAGCAGTCCTGCTCTTATGGAATCATCTATATCATGATTTACATATGCAATCTTATCGCTATACTTAACCACTTGCCCCTCTAAGGTGTAAGCCTTTTTACCTTTGCCGGAAAAGCCGCTATGATATAAAATTCCATCTAAAACCTCTGGTGTAAGATTTAACCCCAATCCACTGCCTTCCAGCTTTTTTAATACCCTTACACTGTTTTCATTATGTTTAAATCCATTGGGCAACAAGCTGTCAAGTACTTCTTCGCCATTATGAGCAAAGGCAACATGTCCAATATCATGACCTAGAGCTATAGCTTCTATAAGATCTTCATTTAATCCAATAGCTCTTCCTATAGTTTTCGCAATTTGTGCTACTTCTAAAGTGTGGGTAAGCCTAGTTCGATAATGGTCTCCCCAAGTTTTTATATAAACTTGAGTTTTATGCTTCAGACGCCTAAAGGATTTACTATGAATTATTCTATCTCTATCCACCATATAGTCAGTTCTAACTTCATCTTTTTCTTCTTCCCGTTCTCTAGGCCCCGCATTGCAAGAAAGTTGAGCAACCTTGCAACAAGATAATTTTTCAGCTTGTTCAATCCTCTCCCTTATGCTCATTAAACCACCTCAATTGAATATTCGCTAAAAAGGCTAAAAGTCCTCTTTTTTTTACATCAAAACTATTAACAACTTTATTTGTTAAAACCATTAATAATAACTATTATTCCTCTTTTGCATATATGAAATTTTCTATTAATAAGGACTTTTAATATTTTTCCACAAGATTATGTATATTACCATGAAAGCCATAATATCTTAATAATATAATCCTTTATAGGAGGTTTTTCTATGCCTAATGAAGCTCATTCATACAACTATAGCGACTTTTCTGAAGGCACTTTAAAAAGCCAAGTACTTACTCATTATGGCCTTCAAAGGGCTGAAATAGAGCAAATTAAGTTTAAAGATTCCATAAGACAACGAGCTGTATTTAAGGTTATGCATCTTAATGAAATCTACTGCCTAAAAAAAGTATATTTGAGCAAAGAAGAATTACTTTTTGTATATTCAGCTATAGAATGGCTTTATAGAAATGGTATAAATGTTCCAAGACTACTTCCTACAAAATCTAATAGTAGATTTGTAGAGTTCAATGGAATGCTATTTATTCTTACCCCTTGGATTGAAGGGACAAAATGCAGCTACGACATCCCAAATAATATATTTGACTCTATTTCATTATTAGCAGACATCCATAACAGTACAGAAAATTTCATACCTATTGAAGGAAGTGCCCCTAGAAAAGCTTGTGATAATTTAGGTATATCTATTCAAAAACACTTTAATCAATTACTTAACTGTTCCAACTTAGCCTTTAAGTACAAGGACCGTTTTTCGAAAACCTTTTTAAACAGCTTTGATAATAATTTATTACTTTCTAAGTTAGCAGTAAAGCTTTCATCTACTATAAATCAGAAAGACATGTATACTTGTTTATGTCATTTAGATTATGTTAATAAGAATATTATCTTCGATAGGGAAAATAAGATTTGGATTATAGATTTTGATAAATGCAAAGTTGATTATGCTATTCATGATATATCCTATTTCTTAAGAAGAATACTAAAAAGAGACAATACTAAATGGAATTTAGATCTTGCTATTAAAAGTTTAGAAATTTACGAAAGTAAAAGACCTCTTTGCATAGATGAATACAAGTACCTTCTTTCCTATCTTGCCTTTCCCCAAAAATATTGGAAAATTTCTAGAGATTATTATAACAATATAAAAAAGTGTAATAAGAAGGCCTTCCAAACTTTAATAAATAAAACCGTTGAAAAAACAGAATATCAGGTGCAATTTATAAGAGACTTTCAACAATACATAGAAAGTAAATTTCACACTAAACTACTATAGCTAATATGAGATTTGAGATTTGTAAATTTATAATCATATAAAAAGAGACTAAAGCCTTAGCTCTAGTCTCTAAATTGTTTAAATTACTTTCTTGGGTTCTTAACCTGTGCTTGTGCAGCAGCAAGTCTAGCAACTGGTACTCTGTATGGTGAGCAGGATACATAGTTTAATCCTACATTGTGGCAGAACTCAACAGATGATGGATCTCCACCGTGCTCTCCACAAATACCAAGCTTGATATCTGGTCTTGTAGACTTACCAAGTTTAGCTGCCATTTCAACTAGCTTACCAACACCAGTCTGGTCAAGCTTAGCAAATGGATCTTGTTCGTATATCTTCTTATCATAGTAGTAGTTCAAGAACTTGCTTGCGTCATCTCTTGAGAATCCGAATGTCATCTGAGTTAAGTCGTTAGTACCGAATGAGAAGAACTCTGCTTCCTTAGCGATTTCATCAGCAGTTACAGCAGCTCTTGGTATTTCGATCATTGTACCAACTTTGTACTCAATCTTCTTACCTTTTTCAGCCATAACAGCTTCAGCAGTATTAACAACTACATCCTTAACAAACTTAAGTTCTTTTACTTCTCCTACAAGAGGAATCATTATTTCAGGTACTACATTGTATTCTGGATGCTTTTCATTAACTGCTAATGCAGCTTCGATAACGGCTCTAGTCTGCATTTCAGCTATTTCTGGATATGATACAGCTAGACGGCATCCTCTGTGACCCATCATTGGGTTGAATTCATGTAATGATTCTACAGTAGCCTTCAAGTCTTCGAAAGTTAATCCCATTTCCTTAGCTAAAGCTGCTATTTCATCATCAGCATGTGGTAAGAATTCATGTAGTGGTGGATCCAAGAATCTGATAGTAACAGGTCTTCCTTCCATTGCCTCATAAAGACCGATAAAGTCTTCTCTCTGCATTGGAAGTAACTTAGCAAGAGCCTTTCTTCTTTGCTCTTCGTTCTTAGCAGCTATCATTTCTCTAACTGCTGGTATTCTGTCTTCAGCAAAGAACATATGCTCAGTTCTGCAAAGACCGATACCTTCTGCTCCAAACTTAACAGCAGTCTGTGCATCATGTGGTGTATCAGCATTTGTTCTAACCTTTAATGCTCTTATTTCATCAGCCCAAGCCATGAATGTTCCGAAGTATCCGGAGATTTCTGGCTCAACTGTAGCAATAGCTTCTCCATAAACATTTCCTGTAGTTCCATCTATAGAGATCCAATCATTTTCAGTGTATTTCTTTCCACCAACTTCAATGTATCTTTCTTCTTCGTTAACCTTTATGTCACCGCAACCAGCAACGCAGCATGCACCCATACCTCTAGCAACAACTGCAGCGTGAGAAGTCATACCACCTCTTACAGTTAGTATACCTTCAGCAGCAATCATACCTTCGATATCTTCTGGTGAAGTTTCTAATCTTACAAGAACAACCTTTTCACCAGCTTCATGTCTTTCCTTAGCTTCTTGAGCTGTAAATGCTATCTTACCAGCAGCTGCTCCTGGTGAAGCTGGAAGTCCCTTAGCTATAACTGTTGCTTTCTTTAATGCATCAGCATCAAATGTTGGGTGAAGTAATGTATCAAGTTGCTTTGGATCAACCTTTAAAATAGCTTCTTCCTTAGTGATTAGACCTTCTTCAACTAAGTCAACAGCTATCTTTAATGCAGCCTGAGCAGTTCTCTTACCATTTCTAGTCTGTAGGAAGTAAAGTTTACCTTCTTCAATTGTAAACTCCATATCCTGCATGTCTTTGTAGTGTTGTTCAAGCTTATTTACGATAGCCATGAATTCATCGTAAACAGCCTTATTTCTCTTTTCAAGAGTTGAGATATCTTCTGGAGTTCTGATACCAGCAACAACGTCTTCTCCTTGAGCATTCATTAAGTATTCAGCATAGATTTTCTTTTCTCCAGTGGATGGGTTTCTTGAGAAAGCAACACCTGTACCGGAATTTTCTCCCTTATTACCGAATACCATCTGCTGAACGTTAACAGCAGTTCCCCAGTTTGAAGGAATGTCATTTAATCTTCTGTAAACATTAGCTCTTGGGTTATCCCATGATCTAAATACAGCAGTTACAGCTTCTATTAACTGTACCTTAGGATCTGTTGGGAACTCTTCTCCCTTTTCCTTCTTGTATAATTCCTTAAACTGTTTTACTAATACCTTTAAGTCATCAGCAGTTAAGTCTGTATCTAACTTATATCCATTTTCCTCTTTCATTTTATCAAGAAGATCTTCGAATAATCTCTTCTCAACGCCCATAACAACGTCTGCAAACATTTGGATGAATCTTCTGTATGAGTCATAGGCAAATCTTGGATTGTTAGTTTTAGCAGCTAAAACTTCAACAGTTTCGTCATTTAATCCAAGGTTAAGGATTGTGTCCATCATACCTGGCATAGAAACTCTAGCACCAGATCTAACGGATACTAATAGTGGATCGTTAGTTCCACCAAATTCCTTTCCAGTGATTTTTTCTAGTTCTGCCATAGCAGCATAGATCTGATTTACAACTTCATCAGATATCTTCTTACCATCATCATAATACTTGTTACAAGCTTCTGTTGTAACTGTAAAACCTTGTGGAACTGGTATACCTAATTTTGTCATACCAGCAAGATTAGCACCTTTTCCGCCTAAAAGTTCCTTTTGATCTTCGGAACCTTCACTAAAAAGGTAAACATACTTCTTGTTTTCCATTATAACACTCCTCCGATATGTAATAATCTATATACTAACGGGACGTGTTTAGTCCCGGTTAGCTCAAACTTAACCTACTTATTTTGTCCCAGTGTCACAAATAATTTTGTTATATTGGTTTTTGATACTTTACCAACCACTTTATAGGTTTCTTTTGTACCATCAAACTCCCTTTTCACTACTGGTAAGCTATCTACTTCCCGATCAATAATTCGTTGTGCAGCTAAATAGGCACTATCTTCTTCTTCAATAAAGACTATATTAGGCATCCTTGTCATTATTATACCTACAGGAACTTTATGAATATCTGTATTTCCTATTGCTATTTTAAGAAAATCCTTTCTTGAAACTGCTCCTATAAGTAACCCCTTGTTTACTACAAACAAAGTACCTACATCATTCAAGAATAGATGAACTATAGCATCGTATATGGTAGCTTCTTCGCTTACAGTAACAGCCTTTGACATAATGTCCTTTACTTTTATGTTCATAATACAATCAAGTAAGGGATTCCCCGCTTGCTTTTCAGAATATATGTACCCTACCTTAGGTCTAGCTTCTAATATGCCGCTCATGGTCAAAACTGAAAGGTCTGATCGAAGAGCAGATCTTGTTAATCCTAACATAGTCGCTATAGCTTTGCTAGTAATAGGCCCATTATTCTTAACAATAGTAATTATTTGTTCCTGCCTAGGTGTATAATTAATAACTGGCACCTTCCTTTCAAAAGCCTTAGCCTCATAATTCCAAGAGAAAGTTATAAAAACACTTTCTCTTGGAAAGTTTTGTTAACAATTATCTAATTACTATTCTATTATATCACGTAATTGTGATTAATCTATAGTAATTATTGAATTTTAGGTAATTTAAATTTACCACCTTTAATTATATACAAATTAGTTTTGTTTGTCACTTTCTTCTTCATTGTTCTCTTCAACTTCTTCAAAATCCACAGTATATTTATAGACATTTTCTTCGGAAATATTATCATCCTTGATATTATTACCCTTATTCTTTAATTTCTCCATAATATCATCGGCTACATCGTTAATAACGCCCTTAACTTCTTCTGCTACCCCACCTAGCTTTTCTGAGAGATTTCCAATCTTATCCTTAACATCTCCCACTGTACTCTTTATATACTTATTTACTACTTCAACGGATCCATCCTCTTTAGTAATTTCTACTGTTACTTTGGTTACAACAGCACTAACTACACCTATAGCTAATAGTGGTGCAGATAGTATAGCTGTCAATCCAGTAACGGCTATACCTGCTGTAACCGGTAAATCTACTATAACATTATCATCTTTTTTAATTCTAATTCTAGTAACATTTCCCTTATTAATTATGTCCTTAATCCAATTTATAAATTCTTCTTTTGTTTGATAGAAGGCCCCTTTGTTCTTTTTCTTGTTTTCAATGTAAACCAATGCATCTACTACATCGCCATCGCTGGCTTCTAGAGCTTCTTTTGCTTCTGTATAAGAAACTCCTGTTCTTTCTTTTACTAAGTCTACTTTCTCAAGAGTAATATCGCTCATTATCTTCACTCTCCTTTATAAAATTAAGAATTTGTAGGCTTTTTGGTGCTCTAGAAAAGTTATTAGTAATAAAAATTTTGAGTAATTTTTCTAGTTCTTTTTTTATATCCTTAGGTATTGTTAATCTATATATATTTTCAATTGAAATGTTATTTAACACCTTTAAAACCTTATAGGCAGGTTTACTTATTTTAAAGCTCATGTCTTTAGGACATTCATAACAAACTCCACCATGATATTGTAAGCTGATATATTCACTTTGCTCTATCTTCTTCCTACATATGCTACAATTATCTAAATTTATTCCATATCCTGTAGCTTTTAATACATTTAATTCATAAACTCTAAGCAAAGTATCTATATCCACCGCTTGGGTATTAAGTAAGTACAAGGTGCTCACAAGAATTTTAAATAAGTAACTATTGCTTTCCTCATCTACAGTTGAAATATCTATTAGCTCACACAAATAAGAAGCGTAGGTTAAAAGATCTAAATCCTTCAAAAAACCTTGAAAAGATTCAATAATCTTTCCTTCAGTTAACACATACATACTTTTACCTTTGTATAAATTATACTCACCAAAACAAAAAGGTAGGGTAATAGAAAATAATTTACTTTTACTTTTTTTAGCCTCTTTTGCAATAGCAGATATCTTTCCAAGCTTATCAGAGTAAAGCCACACTATTTTATCATTTTCCTTATAATCAAGTTCCTTTAATACAACTGCTTTGCAACTAAATACCGACAGAAAATCATCCCCTAGTTAATCATTAAATGTAAAATTCTATTTCTTTAGATTATATCCTAAATCCTTTAAATATGCGGGATTATCTCTCCACTCTTTTCTAACTTTTACCCATATATTTAAGTTGACCTTTCTTCCTAAAAGCTTTTCTATATCTGCCTTTGCAGTCTTCTTTATTTTTGCAAGCATTTTTCCTTCTTTTCCAATGATAATGCCTTTATGAGAATCCTTCTCACAAAGCATATTCACCTCTATATTAATTTTGTTGTTTTCGTCCTTTTTAAAAGAAATTATCTCCACTGCAATGCCGTGAGGTACTTCCTCGCTCAAAGATCTTAAAGCCTTTTCTCTTATAATTTCAGAAATAATAAATCTTTCTTGCACATCTGCTACCATATCTTCAGGATAATACATTGGTCCCTCTGGTAGATTATCTACAATAAGATTAATTAGAGTATCCACATTTTTACCCTTCAATGCAGATATTGGTATAAACTCTTTAAAGTCAAAATAATCACCATAAGTTTGTAAAGTTTTAGCTACCCTTTCTGGGGTATTTTCATCTATTTTATTCAATACTAAGAAGACAGGTTTATTAATTCCTCTCAATTCTTCAAGAATCATAGAGTCCCCTTTTCCAATTTCAACATCGGGAGTGGTCAAAAACAGTATGAGATCTACATTTTTTAGTGACTCCTTAGCACTTTTAACCATAACCTCTCCAAGCTTATGTCGTGGTTTATGCAAACCAGGAGTATCCACAAAGATAATTTGATAATTTTCTTTAGTTAATATGGTATGTATATTATTTCTAGTAGTTTGAGGTTTATTAGAAACAATAACTAATTTTTCCCCCATTATCTTGTTTATTAAAGTAGACTTACCAACATTGGGCCTGCCTATAATTGTTACGTATCCTGATTTAAACATTAGTCTCTCTTCTCCTTATCCAGATCCCTTTTAGTAAAGGCTCCCGGTAAAATTTCTTTTAGTTTTACTATTATATATTCTTTTTCATTTTTCGCCAATATTATATCTATATTTTCATCTAATGCAAACTCCACAATAACTTGCCTACATATACCGCAAGGATAGGTAAAACTATTTAAATCTCCTACTATAGCCACAGCGGTAACAGTTTTACTTCCTTCAGATACCGCTTTAAATATAGCAGTTCTTTCAGCGCAATTTGTAGCACCATAGGAGGCATTTTCAATATTACAACCGGTGTAAATTTTACCATCCTGTGTTAAAACTGCAGCTCCTACATAAAAATTTGAATAAGGCGCATATGCTCTATTTCTAGCTTCTATAGCTTCTTTTATCAGTCTTTCGTAATCCATATAAACACCTCGTTGTTTAAATTATAGCACTAAATGAAATCTTTGCAACTTCTTATGAAACTAAGTAAATATCCTGAATATAAACAAAGTTAGTAGTGTTCCAAATAAAGCTCCTACTGTAACTTCCAGTATAGAATGAGTTTCTGAATCAACCCTGCTTTGTGCTACTATAAAGGCTAATAAGTAACTCAACATTATACATAATGGTTCCTCAGTAATCAAAGCAATAATAGTAGCTATAGAGAAAGAAATTGTGCTGTGTCCACTCGGCATACCACCTCGAAGAGGCGTTCCTTCTCCATAGATAGCCTTTACAACTATAGTAGCAATACACACTATTACTAATACTAATAAAATCATATAAGGATTAGACTGCTTTATTTTATTAATAACCACAAAAGTTATAACTGTAAGTTTATCCCAAAAGATTATATATCCTACGATAACTGCATTTATAGCTGTGACTAACACTGCCCCTGCAGCAGTATTTTTTGCAATCTTTGCTAATGGATGATAATAATTGGTGGTGGCATCTATGGCACTTTCTATTGCTGTATTTATTAGTTCCGCTGCAATTACCATAGTTATAGTAATAGCTATAATTAGCAATTCCATTTTGTTAAGATCATAAAAGAAACAAGCAGTCAATACGCACAAGGCCACAGCCATATGTATCCTCATATTTCTTTGTGTCCTTACTGCATATATTATTCCCTCAATGGCATAATTAAAACTATCTACAAGCTTTTTAATCTTCATAGCAACTCCTCATACATCAATCTCTATAAATATTAAACCTAGATAATATATATTCTTCTCTTTCTCTCATTCGCATCTTATCCTCTTCTTTTATATGATCATAACCTAAAAGGTGCAAAACAGAATGTATAACTAAATAGGAAATCTCCCTTTTAAATGAATGCCCATACTCAACACTTTGCTCCATTGCCCTTTCCAAAGAAAGAACGATATCACCTAGAACTAGCTCTCCATCATCCAACATACTTTCATGAAAGTTATTACTTCCATATATTTCTTTAAAAACCTTTCCCTCTGGATAATCTAAAAGCGGGAAAGACAATACATCCGTAACCTTATCTATTTTTCTATGTTTGCCATTAATGTCTTTAATTTCATCATTATTCACCAACAAGACACTAACCTGATAAGGATGATTTAATCCTTCTTCTCGTAAGGCAAAATCTATAACTTCTTTAAGGTTAATTTCTTCTTCCTCACTCCAATTAATTTTATTTTGCATGTTTTCAACGTATATCATTCTTGTCCTCCTCAGTTTTCAACATTCGTTTGTCTTCAGGGTATTCTATTCTTTGATGATACATACCGGTTAATGTTTTTAGAAAGACTTTCTTAATTTTTTCTAAATCTAAAAAGGTTAAATCGCAACCATTTAACTGTCCATCATTAAGCTTATCTTTAAAAATTTTATCAACCATATCCTTAACCCCTTCGCTAGAAAAATCCTTTAAGGATCTAACCGCTGCTTCGGTGCTGTCTGCTAACATTATGATAGCTGCTTCTTTGGATCTAGGGATTGGACCTGGGTATCTGAAATCCTCCTCTTTTATATCCTCTATATTTTCAGCTACATTTTTTGCAGTAATATAAAAATACTTAACCAGTGTATTTCCATGATGCTGCTCAATAATTTCTTGTATGCTAAGAGGTAGTTTATATTCCTTAGCCAGCTGCAATCCATCTTTAACGTGAGAAGTAATAATTAATGCACTTAAGTTTGCGGCTATTTTATCATGCGGATTTTCCGTCCCCATTTGATTTTCTTTAAAAAAGTATGGTCGCTTCATTTTGCCTATATCATGATAGTAAGCGCCTACTCTTGCTAAGGTAGAATTGGCTCCTACTTCCTCCGCCGCAACTTCTGCTAAATTTGCTACTAGTATACTATGATAATAGGTTCCTGGTGCTTCTACTAATAGTCTTCTTAATAAAGGCTGATTAGGATTTGCCAATTCTAAGAGCTTCATATCCGTTACAATATTAAAGGTAACTTCAAAGAAAGGCAAGAGTCCCACTGTCAAAACTACAGAGGTTAAGCTACCTACCGCTGCAAAACCACCTCTCTTTAATACTTCAACAAAATTATTACTTAATATAGATCCTATACTCAAGGTGCATATGACATTAACTACTAATATAAGTATAGTTGAATAAAAAATATTGTTCCTGTTTTGCACCTTCTTTAAAACTATAGCTCCTAAAACAGTATTAACTATAGCTAATATAATGGCTTCTACATTAAAGCCCAAGCTACAACTCAGTAATATTATATTTAAAGCATTTATTACTAGTGACACTTTATAGTTTACAAGTAGCGTCATTAAAAGCGGCCATGCAGTGAAAGGAATTAAAAATGGTGATGCTATACCAATTATTCTTGCTAAAATTAGAGAAAAGCAATTCAACCCATTTATTAATATTAAAATCTTATTTTCTCTATATATGGAATTAGAAAAACGATATATATAGTACCACTGCAATATCATTACGCTAAAAATAAGTACACTTAAGCTTAAATACAAACGCCATTGGATTAATGAATTATTGTTTAACAACCCTAATTCCTTTAAAACTTCTATTTGATTTTCTGTAACGGGCTCTCCATACTTAACTATCAGCTGATCTTTTTTTATTATCACCGGCTCAACATTTTTTAAAGCTTCACTCACTAGTTTTTCTGTTGCTTCTTCATCTATATAGAAATTTGGTTTAATAAAATTGTCACTTTCAACTATAGCTTTACCCAAGTTCTTCAAAGACTGTGATAAATTCGAATTATCCAACTTGTTTAATACATCATTAATAGCACTTTTTAACTCTTCATCCTTACTTTCTATATTACTATAGTCATAAACCTCACTTATGGCTGAAACTAAAGCACTTTGTAATTCTTTTTGCTTATCATCAGTAAGTTCTAATAATTCAATGTATAATTCATTAGGTAAATCTATATTGGTTTTATTTTTCAATTCATTAATTTTAGAATTATTATCAATGGTAGCTGATTGTAGCCCCTTAAGAGTTGTAAAAAGCAAATTTATATTTTCTGTGATTTTGTTTTTAACTTCATTATCCTTAGTATACTGTGGATTAATACTTTTTTTAATCTGTTCATACTTCTCTTCTGTAGCTATTTTATCTTGAACTTCTCTAGGTGCCTTAATATCTGCTTTAGCAATATCCCCAGCTTCTAAGGTATACTTAGGCGAAATTAAAGAGGTTATTAATGTGACAAACAGTACTATAAAAGTTAATATAAAAATAGTTATTTTATTTATGAAATTTAGTTTATCTCTTTTCTTCTTTTTTCTTACCTTCACCTTTTCACCTTCTCTTGCTTTTTAATTTATTCAACACTTTGCTCCTTTGCTATATCCATTTCCACCACAAAAACCATCCTAAGCTTTAAATATTCTTCATTCACTTCCTTATCCACTGTTTTATCTATAAGTTTAGCAGACTTATCAAAGGATTCCATAGTTTTTTTAAGAAATTCTTCGGAAGTTTTATCCGCAAGCTCTTGAGGATCTAAATTAAAGTAGATAGTTTTTATTTCATTATAAATTTCATATTTTATATGTCCCTTATCATCTAATATTCTATCATAGTTGGTAAATTTATTTAAACTCTTTTTAAGATAAATTTTTTTCCCTAAAACTTCTATGTATGCATTTTTAATTGTATTACCTGTCGGTTCTGAACGTTGACCACTAATTTGCATTTCTTTCTCATACTCATGAAAGGTCTTAGCAATCACTTTCCCCTCTGCATGTACTGGATAGGTAGCTCCCTCTTTACCTTGTTCTCCCTTAATAAGTACTTGTCCTTTCTTAACTATGTCTCCTGGTTCCACCACAGGTGTTCCAGCCGTTGAAAATATTTCTATAACTTGTCCGTCCATTGCGGCAACTATATCACCGCTTTCCTTAGCTTCCTCAATCTGTGGAGGTTCCACACGTTCTCCCACCGCTATTTTCAATGTTGCCCCCTCAATTCTAGCTCTAAAATACATTATATTATCACTATCTTTTAACATTTTATCCTCTAAAGCCTTAACATCAATCTTACTTTTTAAAATACCAGGTTTTATGCCATAACTATACAACTTCTGACGGATTTCATAGGGGCTTAAATACTTATCTGATTCTATTTCTATAGACCATATAAAAGTAGAAAGAAAGAGCATAACAGCTACAAAAAAAACACAGCCCCCTATTAGGGATAAGTGCCTTTTTACTAGTAATAAATAAAAAAGTACGCCTTTTCTTCCTAAAACAGTCACTCTAGCATCTGTTTTACTGCACAACTCCTTGATTTTATTATAATCCTTCCAATCAATGTCCATAATAATTGTGCTTATATCTATTCTAGTTATATTTCTTACTTTAATATCACTTTTCCAAAATAGGTTTATAATCCTTTCAGGAGCAATTGCTTGAATCTTAATTTTTACAACACCACTAGCATACTTTCCTAAACTCATAGCATATCCCTCTCATAATTGATTGTTTTAAATTTGCCACTTATGGTTATAGTGCTTCCACCTAAAAATAAGATCTCAAATTCCTCTCCTAAAATGGATATTAAACCTACATTTGAATTTATTCTTACTTCCTTATCACCAAAAAAAACTATCCCCTTATGATTTTCTATTGTAATTTCATTATTTCCTGTAACGCTTATCTTAGGTATATTCAACATTACATCTCTAGGCAAATCCAATTGGTTTGCAAGACTTTCCTTAGCCTTATTTATTTTGTCCTCCACAATTTCACCTCAAAAAATACTTTCATACTAATTTATGAATTATGGATAAAATAAATGACTATACAGTAAATTTAGGCATTATATATAATTATCATGGATAAGAGTTGAGATTTATATTAACCCAAAACTCGTTATGAAAATCCATAATAACATGAAAATTCCATAAACTCTAACAAGCCACACAGATTTTTTCACACCAAAACGCTTTACCGATTCAGGGTTAGCAAGTGGAAATATACACAATGTCACAAAGACTCCTGCTGAGGCTGCAATTAAAACAACCTTCCCTAGTTCCTTATGAATAGCTGTTAATATTAGGCCAAGAAAAATCATAATTACCATTGATATAACAGATATTAGGGCTGGTTTCTTTACTCTACTTACACTTTTCTCAAATTCAGCATAGTTGTTCTTGCATTGCTCATTACAGAAACTTTTCATATTATAGTAATTTCTTTCATTACTTATTACTTTACTACAATATAAACATCTCTTCTTATCTCATATATCAAACCACCTTCAAATAATATTTTATACTTATATAAAAGTTATAATTTACTATATTATATATACTTTTTATTATTTATCAAGGAACACAGGAAAATATTGCTATAATTCTAATAACCATACATTTGTAGAACGAAAAATTATATTCACAAAAAAGATAAGAAAGGAATATCCTTATGGATATTCCTTTTGTACATTGATTATTTGCTTAAATGCTCTTTAACTATGGTACTAACAACCTTGCCTTCAGCCCGGCCTTTTACTCTTTCCATGACTGCAGACATTAATCTTCCCATATCCTTCATGCTATTTGCCCCAACTTCTGTGGCTGTTACTCGTACTATTTCATATATTTCATCTTCACTTAGCTGCTGAGGAAGGTAACTTAGCAAAATCTCGATTTCAGCATTAGCCTTATCTACAAGATCTTGTCTGTTTCCTTTTTCAAATTCGATAATGGCTTCTCGCCTTTGTTTTACTTCCTTAGCTAAAATTTCAATGATAGTATCATCATCAACACTAGCAGCGCCTTGGTTTTTTTCAACCTGTAATATAGCTGCTCTAGCACTGCTAATAGTGTCTGCTCTAAATTTGTCCTTAGCCTTTAAAGCTTGCTTCCAATCTTCCTGAAGTCTATCTTTAAGTGGCATATCGGTCCCTTCTTTCAAAGAGTTCTATTTAAATTTTCTTTTTCTTGCAGCTTCAGATTTCTTCTTTCTCCTTACACTTGGCTTTTCATAATGCTCTCTTTTTCTAACCTCAGAAAGAACACCAGCCCTTGCGCATTTTCTCTTGAATCTTCTTAATGCACTTTCAAGAGTTTCGTTTTCTCCAACTTTAATTTCTGACATCTATTATCCCTCCCTCCGCTAGCTATATCTTATTAAATAATAAAATCAGCCTTTGGGTACAAATAACACAGTGAATATTATACCTTATATCCTGACAAACTGTCAAGAATTTCATTAACTTTGCACCCTTAATAAATTTCTTTCTTGTTAGCCTGGAGGCCAGTTCAAGGATCTTCCACCTATTAGATGATAATGCAAATGCATTACAGTCTGGCCAGCCTTTTCACCACAGTTGCTAACAACTCTATAACCATCTTCAGCAATACCAAGTTTTTTTGCTATTTCCTTAGCTGCAAGAAATATTTCTCCTATTATACATGCATCTTTTTCTTCTAAATCATTTATACTACTAATATGTTTCCTCGGTATAATAAGTATATGCACCGGTGCTGCTGGATTTATGTCCTTAAAGGCAATTACATTTTCATTTTCAAATACTTTTTCAGAAGGAATTTCTCCATTAATTATTTTACAAAAAATACAGTTTGTCAACAAAGTCACCTCCTCTTTACCATATTATAACTCTACCAATTCTCCATATGCAAATTCTTCTTCAACCTTTACCAATTTTGTTTTGATTATTTTACCAACTACTTCATCATTTTCAAAGGCTGTTACCACCTTAATATAATTAGGAGTATAGCCCTCATAATACCCTTCACCCTTTGAGGATTTTTGTTCATATAGAACTCCCATCTCTTTTCCAATAAAGTTTTCTATGAAGTTTCTTTCGTTTTCGTTATTTAAACTTATAAGCTCAGAGCTTCTTCTTTCCTTTTCAGCAGGAGTTATATCATCTTTAAGCTTAGCTGCTGCAGTACCTTTTCTTGGACTATACTTAAATACATGAGTTTTGCTCAACTTAATATTTTTTAAGAAATTATATGTTTCTTCAAATTCCTCTTCTGTTTCCCCTGGAAAACCTACAATTACATCTGTAGTTATAGATACATCCGGAATTCGTCTTCTTAATTCAGTTACTATATTTAAATATTCCTCCGCAGTATAGCGTCTATTCATCCTCTTCAAAGTAGTATTGCATCCACTTTGCATAGATAAATGAAAATGAGGACATAGCTTTTCAAGCTTGCTTATTCTATCCATAACACCTTCAGTAAAAAAGGTTGGATCTATAGATCCGATTCGTATTCTCTCAATACCTGGTATTTCATTAATTTTTTCTAATATATCTACTAAAGTTATATTTCCATCTAAATCTACACCATAAGAAGCTATATGTATTCCTGACAAAATAATTTCCTTAAAGCCATGGCTAGCAAGTTCCTTTACTTCTTCAATAACCTTCTCTGGATTTTTACTACATACACTACCACGGGCATAAGGGATTAAACAATAGGCGCAAAATCTATTGCAACCATCTTGAATTTTTAAAAATGCCCTTGTTCTATCCTGATAAGTTTCTATACTAAGATCTTCAAAAACTTTGTTTCTTAGTACATCCTTTACCTGAACTATTTTACTTTTTTCATCTCTAGCTCTATTTACCCAATATACTATATCGCCCTTATTTCTACTGCCTAAAACTACATCTACACCCTCTATGGAAGAAACCTCCTCAGGTGCCACTTGTGAATAGCATCCTACCACTGCTATTACAGCATCATTATTAAGCCTTCTAGCACGCCCTATCATCTGCCTAGACTTTTTATCTCCCATATTTGTAACAGTACAGGTATTTATGACATAAACATCTGCAACATCATCAAATTTTACTACTTGATATCCATCTTTTATAAATTTTTCAGCCATGGCTTCAGATTCATACTGATTAACTCTGCAGCCCAAGGTGGCAAACGCTACCTTCATTCTTTCACTCCTCCTAAGTCCCCCAATTCGTATTGCAATAAAGCAGCAGTTACAATACCTGCTGTCTCTGTTCTTAAAATTCTAGGTCCTAAGGTTACAATATGTGCTCCTATAGCTTCCATAGACTTAATTTCCTCTTCTTCAAAGCCACCTTCAGGTCCTATTATTATAGCAACAGTTTTAATTTCATTCTTAATATTTTTGCACATTTTCTTAATACCATAGTGTTCTTTATTTTCATAAGGCACTACAATTAAGTCATACTCTTTTAGATTTTTAATAAGATCGCCAAAAATCATAGGTCCCTTTACTTCTGGAATTAGAGTCCTCTTACATTGCTTGCAAGCTTCCAATGCAATTCTCTTCCATCTATCCGTTTTTTTAAATTCACTAATCTCATTTTTAACCACTACTCTTTCAGTTATGATAGGAATAATGGAATTCACTCCAATTTCTGTAGCCTTCTGAACTATATAATCCATTTTTGAAGACTTAGGCAGACCTTGATACAAATCTATTTGTATATTGCTTTCTGCATTATGCTCAACAGTCTCCAATAAATCAACGGTAACAGAACTTTTATTGATATCAGAGATGCTTCCTAAATACTCTTGACCTTGGGAATTATTAATTATGATTTTATCACCAACCTGCAATCTTAATACCTTATATATATGTTTAACATCATCACCTTCGATAATAGCTTTTTTTCCTATTATATTATTAGGTGTTACGAAAAACTTATGCATAACCAATCTCCTTATAGATATTCAGAAACTATGCAAACCCATTCTCCATCATATAGGGTTTCCTTAATAGCAAAACCTGAACTTTTTAATTTTTCAACTACCATACTTTCTCTTTCCTTAATTATTCCTGAAGCTATAAAAATGCCACCTTTTTTCAAGCATTCCTTCACCTGATCCACAAGAACAATAATAATCTCTGCAAGTATATTAGCTACTACTAAGTCTCCTTTACCTTCTACTACATCCATTAAATTACCTTCAAGTATTTCTATGTTATTTAAATTGTTTAAAGCTACATTTTCTTTAGCAGAATCTACAGCTACAGGATCTAAATCCACACCTACTACATGATTTGCTCCCATCTTTGCTGCAGCAATAGCTAAAATTCCAGAACCAGTACCAATATCAAAGACAGTGGTATCAGCCTTTACATACTTTTCTAAAGCTAATATACACATCCTTGTTGTTTCATGGGTACCTGTACCAAAAGCCATACCTGGATCCAACTCAACAAGCAGTTCATTTTCAGAAACTTGATATTCTTCCCAAACAGGCTTTATAACTATTTTTCCTCCTATTTTTGTAGGCTTGTAATACTTTTTCCAGTTGTTAGCCCAGTCTTCTTCCTTTACCAATTGGCAGGTTACAGTACCTTCTCCCACATCTATTCCCATATCAATTAACTCTTGAACTTTTTCTTTAACATAGGATAGAAGCTCTTCCTCGCTTTCACTTTCATTAAAATAACCTCTAACCACCGCAGCTTTGCCACCATATTCTAAAATATTTATATCTGCAAAATCCCAGGTTAGCGGTCCTTGTTCCCTATTAAGTATATCGTTAGGATCCTCCACTGATACACCCTTTACATCCATACCATAAAAAATACCGCTTATTGGCTCTATGGCTTCACTCTTTGTAACTACCTTAACTTCATACCATCTGCCGCTCATTTTTTCCCCTCCTAAGTAATGCTTCTCATCTATAAATAAAATACTATCATATTTATCTAAGTTTTATCTATAGTTAATTATTTTAAACATAAAAGATGGATAAAAGTTCAGAGAAAATCTCTGAACTTTAACATACTAATTAAAATCTCTATTTATCTTTCCCAAATATTTTCCCTTTAAAAATACTACCTTTTTTTGTTTCCTTAGTTTGATCCCATTGTTCTCCACTGGCCTCCATAAATAGCTTCAGCGCTTCCACTTGTTTTTCGTTTAGTGACTTAGGCACATCCACTATTATATTAACATATTGATCTCCTCTACCAGATGAATTAACTCTAGGTACACCCTTACCTTTTAATCTAAAAATGGTACCTGGTTGAGTTCCTGCAGGAACACTATACTTAACATCTCCATCAACGGTAGGCACTTTTAATTCTGTTCCTAAGGCAGCTTGTGCGAAACTAATATGAGCGTCAATATAAATATCCACACCTTTTCTTTTAAATACTGGGTGAGAGGCAACTTTTAATCCTATATATAAGTCTCCTGGAGGTCCTCCATTAACGCCATGTTCTCCTTGTCCTCTCAATGGAATGATATTATCATTATCAACACCAGCAGGTATATTAACCTTTATCTTTCTGTGCTTTCTTTCCTTACCTTTACCTTTACATGTAGGACATGGATCATTGATGATTTTTCCTTTTCCTCCACACTTATCGCAATGTGATGTAGTTACAAAGCTTCCCAATGGAGTAGCTCTCTGTATCCTTATTTGACCTGTACCACCACATCTATCACAGCTAATAGGGCTTGTTCCAGGTTTCGCTCCATTACCGCCACAGGTTTCACAAGTTTCATGACGGGTTACGTTAATCTCTTTTTCAACCCCAAATACCGCTTCTTCAAAAGTAAGCTTAAGGGTCATTTCTATATCATCACCCTTTTGAGGTGCATCTTTCCTTCTCCTACCTGAAAATCCTCCTCCAAAGAAGCTTTCAAAAATATCTCCAAAGCCCATATCAGAAAAATCAAAACCGCCAAAACCATCGAAACCGCCTTGGAAGTCTGCAGTACCAAATTGATCGTACCTAGCCCTTTTTTCTGGATCTGATAATACTTGATAGGCTTCGTTAATCTCTTTAAATTTTTCCTCAGCCTCTTTATTTCCCTTATTCTTATCGGGATGGTATTGGATTGCTAACTTTCTAAAAGCTTTTTTAATCTCATCATCACTGGCACCCTTTGATAATCCTAGTATTTCATAGTAATCTTTATTTGCCATCCGCATTTCACCACCTAATACAATCTCAACCTATTCATTATATACTTAAATCTAAAATAGGGAAAGGGTATTTTCGCCCTCTCCCCTTAGTAGATTTTTATATTACTTATTTGTCATCTACTTTGAAATCTGCATCCACAACATTATCTTCCTGAGATGCTGAATTTCCTGCATTATTTGCAGCGCCTCCCATGTTGTTTGGATCAAAACCTTGAGCACTAGGATCTGCATTAGCGTATAACTTTGAAGATATTGC
This sequence comes from Clostridium sp. N3C, assembly GCF_900095445.1. GTDB lineage: Bacteria > Bacillota > Clostridia > Clostridiales > Clostridiaceae > Clostridium_AU. Next base: position 90,109 of record NZ_FMJL01000003.1, on the reverse strand, counting down.
ATAGAATTCTTGAGTTAATTCTTCTGTAGCCTTCTTTATAGCCTCTACATTATCGCCATCTTTAACAGACTTAAGAGCTTGTAACTTACTTTCGATCTTAGCTTTGTCTTCTGCAGATACCTTATCACCAAGTTCATTTAATGTTTTTTCTGTCTGATATACTATCTGATCAGCATTATTCTTAGCTTCGATAGCTTCTTTTCTCTTTTTATCTTCTTCAGCATATCTTTCTGCTTCCTTAACAGCTCTATCAATTTCTTCATCACTTAGATTTGTAGAAGCAGTTATAGTAATGTTAGCTTCTTTTCCTGTTCCCTTATCCTTAGCAGAAACGTTAACTATACCGTTAGCATCTATATCAAAAGTTACTTCAATCTGTGGAACTCCTCTTGGAGCTGGAGCTATACCAGATAATGTGAATCTTCCAAGAGTCTTATTATCTGCAGCCATTTGTCTTTCACCCTGAACTACATGTATTTCAACGGATGTCTGACCATCTGCAGCAGTGGAGAATATCTGGCTCTTTCTTGTAGGAATTGTAGTATTTCTTGGAATTAATGGAGTTGCAATTCCTCCCATAGTTTCAATACCAAGAGTTAATGGAGTTACATCTAGAAGAAGAATGTCCTTTACATCTCCAGTTAAAACACCAGCCTGAATAGCTGCACCTACTGCTACACATTCATCTGGATTTACACCCTTTGAAGGTTCTTTTCCAGTAAAGTTCTTAACAGCTTCCTGTACTGCTGGAATTCTAGTAGAACCACCAACCAATATTACCTTATCTATATCATTTATAGTTAATTTAGCATCATCTAAAGCCTTTCTCATTGGCTCAATTGTTGCTTCTACTAAGTCATGAGTAAGTTCATTAAATTTAGCTCTTGTTAAATTCATATCTATATGCTTAGGACCAGTAGCATCTGCTGTTATGAATGGAAGATTTATGTTAGTCTGCATTGAGGATGATAATTCAATCTTGGCCTTTTCTGCAGCTTCTTTTAATCTTTGTAATGCCATTTTATCATTTCTTAACTCTATACCAGTGTCAGCCTTGAAGGTATCAGCTATATAGTCCATAATTCTCTGGTCAAAGTCGTCTCCTCCAAGTTTTGTGTTACCATTAGTAGCCTTTACTTCAAATACACCGTCACCTAATTCTAAGATAGAAACGTCAAAAGTACCTCCACCAAGGTCATAAACAAAGATTTTTTGGCTTGAATCTGTTTTATCTAATCCATAAGCAAGAGATGCTGCTGTAGGTTCATTTATTATTCTTAATACTTCTAATCCTGCAATTTTACCAGCGTCTTTTGTAGCCTGTCTTTGGCTGTCGTTAAAATATGCTGGAACAGTTATAACCGCTTGAGTTACAGGCTCTCCTAAATAAGCTTCTGCATCTGCTTTAATCTTTTGAAGAATCATAGCAGAAATTTCTTGAGGTGTATATTCCTTACCATCAATATTTACCTTATGGTCTGTTCCCATATATCTCTTTATTGATATTATAGTCTTATCTGGATTTGTTATAGCCTGTCTTTTAGCTACTTGACCAACTAATCTTTCACCATTAGCCTGGAAAGAAACAACGGATGGTGTAGTTCTAGAACCTTCTGCGTTTGCTATAACTACCGGTTCTCCACCTTCCATAACTGCTACACATGAGTTAGTAGTTCCTAAATCAATACCTATTACTTTTCCCATTTAATTTTTCCTCCTTAAACTCTACAAAAATTCAATTTCTTAAAGCTTATTTAACCTAAATTTATGTTGTCATTCTATAATTTCAAGCCATTAATTTGCTACTTTAACCATACTATGTCTGATAACTTTGTCTCCCCTCATGTAGCCTTTTTGGAATACTTCAGCAATAACATTTTTTCCATAGTTTTCATCTTCTATATGCATCATAGCATCATGTAAATTAGGATCAAATTCTCCATCTGTAGGTATTTCTGTTACCCCTAATTTTTCTAGAGCATCTTTGAACTGTCTTAAGGTCATTTCTATACCTTTTTTCATATCCTCAAGGCTACCATCTGCAATAAGAGCTCTTTCTAAGTTATCTGCCACAGGTAATATATTCTTTAATACGTCAATGCAAGCATCGGTGTAAATTCCCTCTTTTTCTTTAGCAGTTCTTTTTCTAAAGTTTTCATATTCAGCAGTAGTTCGAATCAATCTATCCTTAAGAGTTTCTAATTCATTAGAAACTCTAGTTAGATCATCTTTAAGCTTTTTATTTTCTTCCTCTAGCTTCTTGCAGCACTGAGTTTCATCAGATTTTACTTCCTCTTCATTTATAGCCTCAAATTCTTGATCTTCTCTCACTTCTGCCTCAGTTACAGTTTCATTTTCATTTTCATTATTCATATCCTTATTGTCAGTTGACTCATCAACAGTTACCTTTTCTTCCCCTTCATATTTGACTTTTTTAGTCATACCGCACCTCCATTTTTACTACATTTATGTAGTATACTTCACCAATTATCATAATGTTTTAAGTTCTCATTCAAAAGTTCAATAACTTTATTTAATAAGGAAATAACCTTTGAATACTGCATTCGAGTAGGACCAATAATTCCAATGGATCCTAAAATTTTTCCATCTTTTCCATAGGCTTTAGAAATAATACTGTAATCTTTAGCCTCTGGAATATAGTTTTCTTCTCCTATACTAACCTTTGTATCTATAGAATCAGAAATTAATTTATTAACTATCTCTTTATTATCTAAAAAAGATATAAACTCCTTAGCCCTATTTATATCATTATATTCAGGGTACTTTAGTATATTTGTTTCTCCTTCTGTTAACACTTCGCAACTGTCCTCATTTAAGCAATCATAAAGAGGTGGAATAATTGCATTAAATATATCATCATATCCTTTAAGATCATTTTTTATATTATTGATAACTTCAAGATTTATATCCTCTATGGTCAAATTTCTCAATCTAGTATTAAGCATATTATTCAATCTAATAAGTATATCTGAACTAACAGGACCTTTCACTTTTATCATACTATTCTTAATTATTCCACTATCAGTAACAATAACCAATAACATATTGTTATTATCAATATTAACTAATTGGATTGCCCTTAGGTAACTTTTCTTAACGGATGGAGTTTTAACTACACAAGTTAGTTGTGTCAATCTTGATAATACTACACTTGCTTGCCTAATTACTTTTTCCACTTCAAATAAAGCAGCATTAAGCAACATATTCTTTATAAACAAGTCTTCTTCTGCAGTAAGCTCATGGGTTTTCATTAATTTATCCACAAATAGCCTATAACCTTTATCAGAAGGTTTTCTCCCAGAAGAAGTATAAAGTTGTTCAATATACCCCATCTCTTCTAAATCAGCCATTTCATTTCTTATAGTGGCTGAACTTACTCCCAAATCATATTTGCGAGCGATGGTTCTAGAACCTACAGGTTCACCGGTATTAATATAGTCACTGATAATAGCCTGTAGTATTTTTAGTTTTCTATCATCAATTTCCATATGCTCACCTCTTTGTTAGCACTCAATAACGATGAGTGCTAATCACTACGTTTTAAAAATACCATTATCATTTTTCTTTGTCAACTATATATTGAAATTATTATATAGAAGTTTAATATAAATATAGTGATTTATAAATTAAAACCTTCCATAATCTCATTTTTTCTTTAAATTATTATGCTTTATAGAAATTTATAACATTTTTCAATTTTTATCTAAAATAAATTCACACATTATACTGTTAGATATGCCTAAGGCTTTAGGATTTATTGAAATATGCCTATCTTTATACTCTAGATAATTTATCTTTATAAATTTGGTAATTACCTCTCCATATAAATCCCATAAAGATAAACCAAATCTATTATAAAACTCATCCTCAGACACCCCTTCTAACATTCTTAAACCCATAAACATAAATTCTTCTATATCATCTTCTTTTGTATTCTTATAACTTTCAACCACTGAAAGGCCTAATTCATTTACCGTTCTAATATATTTTTTAATATTTTCTTCATTTCTATACCTTATTCCATCCACATATCCATGAGCTGCAAGGCCGCAAGCTACATACTCCTCTGTCTTCCAATATTTAATATTATGCTTACATTGGAAACCATCCTTTGAGAAATTTGAAATCTCATATTGCTTATATCCCTTTTGCTCAAGAAGTTTTACTGCTTCGTCATACATTTCTCTCTCTAAGTCTTCATCAGGAAGTTTAAGTCGACCTTTTTCATATAATTTACCAAAGGGCGTATTCTCCTCCACAATTAAGCTATAGCAGGAAATATGTTCTGGATTAAGCTTAGAAAGCTCCTCTACAGTTTCTTTCAAATCACTTAACCTTTGATCAGGAAGTCCAAACATAATATCTACATTAATATTATCAATACCCTGTGACCTCACCATATTAAAGCAATCTATAAATTCATCTCTTGTGTGAATTCTACCTATACTTTTTAACAGATTATCTTGCCAAGCTTGAAGTCCTATGCTTATTCTATTAACACCTAATTTTTTCAGCATTTTAAGCTTGTCAATATCAATAGTACCTGGATTACATTCCACTGTAAATTCAGCCTTATCACTAATATTTAGTTCTTTTAAGCAATTTCCAATTAATTCCCATGCCTCTAAACACAAATAGGTGGGAGTTCCCCCACCTATAAAAACTGTTTCTATATTTTTGCCTTTACCGGCTAAAAGTATTTCTTTGCAGAGAGCATGGGTGTAATCTATCATCATATTTTCCTTACCACTGAAAGAGCAAAAATCACAATACATGCATTTACTCTTACAAAATGGTATGTGTATATATAAGCCTACACCCATAATTTTATCCTCCTATTCTACCTTTAAAACAGCCATGAAAGCTTCTTGAGGCACTTCTACAGAACCAACCTGCCTCATTCTCTTCTTTCCTTCCTTCTGCTTTTCTAGTAGTTTTTTCTTTCTAGTAATATCTCCTCCGTAACATTTAGCTAACACGTCTTTTCTCATAGCTTTAACAGTCTCTCTTGCTATAATTTTAGAGCCTATAGCTGCTTGAATAGGAATTTCAAACATCTGCCTTGGTATTAATTCCTTTAGCTTTTCTGTCATATTTCTACCCTTAGTGTAAGCTCTGTCTGCTGGTACAATCATTGATAGAGCATCAACTATATCACCATTTAGTAATATATCAAGCTTAACAAGCTTTGTTTCCTTATATCCTTTAAACTCATAATCTAAGGAAGCATAACCTCTAGTCCTAGATTTTAAAGTATCGAAAAAGTCGTATATAATTTCGTTAAGAGGTAATTCATAGTTTACCACCGCTCTAGTGGCCTCTATATAGTTCATATCAATATAAGTTCCTCTTCTATTTTGACATAGTTCCATTACAGCTCCTACATAATCAGAAGGTGTAATTATTGAAGCCTTAACCATTGGCTCTTCCATAGATTGTATTTCTGAAGGTTCGGGTAAATTTGTAGGATTAGTTATTTCAATTACTTCTCCATTAGTTTTTGTTACCTTATAAATAACAGAAGGGGCAGTGGTTATAATATCAATATTATATTCCCTCTCTATTCTCTCTTGAATTATTTCCATATGAAGAAGTCCTAAAAATCCACATCTAAAACCAAAACCTAAAGCTAAGGAAGTTTCTGGTTCAAATTGCAAGGCTGCGTCATTTAATTGTAGTTTTTCAAGAGCATCTCTCAACTCTTCATAGTCCGCACCATCTACAGGATATATACCACTATATACCATTGGAACTGCAGGTCTGTATCCTGGTAAAGGTTCTTCTGCAGGATTATAAAATTCAGTAATGGTATCTCCAACCCTTGCATCTCTTACATTTTTTATTGAAGCAGTTATATATCCAACATCTCCTGCCCTTAATTCTTGCATAGGCATAAAACCAGGTGCAAAAACTCCTAATTCTGTAACTTCATAAGACTTGCCAGTAGCCATTAGCTTGATCTTAGTTCCAGGCTTAACAGTACCTTCTTTAACTGCTACGTAGCAAACAACACCTTTATAGCTGTCATAGTAAGAATCAAATATCAAAGCTCTCAAAGGCGCATTTTCATCACCTTCTGGCGATGGCAATTTCTCTACTATGCTTTCTAAAACTTGATCTATGTTTAAACCGGACTTTGCAGATATCATTGGTGCATCTTCTGCATCCAGACCTATGATATCTTCGATTTCTTGTTTTACCTCCTCCGGTCTAGCACTAGGTAAATCAATTTTATTTATTACCGGAATAATTTCCAAGTCATGATCTAAGGCTAAATAGCAATTAGCTAATGTCTGTGCTTGAATACCTTGAGTAGCATCTACTACTAATATGGCTCCTTCACAAGCAGCCAAACTTCTTGAAACCTCATAGTTAAAGTCTACATGTCCTGGTGTATCTATTAAGTTTAATATGTATTCTTTTCCATCTTTGCTCTTATATACCAATCTAGCAGCCTGAGCTTTAATAGTTATTCCTCTCTCTTTTTCCAATTCCATATTGTCTAGTACTTGATTTTCCATCTCTCTTTCAGTTAGAGTACCTGTTTTCTCTAACAATCTATCTGCTAATGTTGATTTTCCATGATCTATATGTGCTATAATGCAAAAGTTTCTTATATGTTTCTGTCTATCGCTCTTCATCTTATATTTCCCAAAACTTTCTCTTGGGAAATCTTCACCCCCATTATTGAAATAGCATTAGTATATATGTAACTACTCAAGTTCAAAATCTGCTTTAAATGGATTAGTTCATATTATCCTATAAAGACTATTCTTGCCTAAATCAAGTTAAATTATATCATAGACACCTTAGTTGCTGTCAATAACAAGTGATTTTCCTTCAAGCTTCCTAGATTTCTTACTGTTGCTGGGAGCTAACCTTAGTTTCTTCTTTCTTTCCATTAAAAATACTTTTATTTATGTAAATAACTTTATTACCGATGGAAAACCTAAGATCAAAGGGCTCTGCAGTATAATACATCCTTAATTGTACTCCCCTTTTATTATCAAGAGTAATCTCTGCATAGGCATCTGCCCTATGATCACTATCTGAATAAACATTTTTATATGTTTCTTCATCGTATGCCTTACCATTTATTCTGTTAATTTCTATATTTACTTTTAAAATTCCTATTAATACAACAATTAGACTTAACCATAACACTATTGTATATTTTCTACCTATCAAAATAAAAGAACACCCCCTAGTATATTAACCACCTATAAGGATGCTCTTATTTCTTAATTTTTATTCAATTATAAAACATTAATTTCAACTTTTAGCAATTGACCAAGGCTATTTTTGCTTACTTAAATACTCAGCTATAATTCTAGCTGTATACTTGGCGGAATTTTTAGCCTCTTGGTGGGTATTTATATTTGCTCCCACTTCTATAAGAATTGCATTACCACTTTTATCTTGATTAAAATACTTATTCCCGTAATTATAGTAATAAGTTCCTCTGCAAAAACCAGGAAATAAATTATCGCTTATTTTTATAAGTTCATTTACAAGGGCTTGATTTTTACTAAAAGATGGATTCTTTTTTGTTAGCACAAACATTATTTTAGCTACACTTTCTCCATTCATGGTTATTGTAACACTGTTTTTGCTGTAAACAGCATCTCTATGCATGTCTATAATCAAGTCAAAATCCTTATATTGATTCAAATAATTTTCTAAGGTTATCCTTGAATTGCTATAGGATTTATTGATATTAGAATCATGTACAGTTTTATCATGTATAACAGAAATACCATAATTATTTTCTAATTCCGCCTTTACATCTTCACCTATGTCCACAATGTTTTTACTTTGATCTGAATTATAATTGCCATTAGGAGAAAATGACTCTGTAGTATGGGTGTGATAAATTAAAACCCTTGGTTTTGCCGGGTCTAAATTTTGTTTTAAAGCTGGATTAGTCACATCCACTATATTGCCGGAGTTTCCCCTAGAGACACTGTTATTTACTACTTCATTGGAACTTGCAGTAATTTGTCCTTCTGATAAATTAAAAGGACTTATTGCATAAGTTGGGTCAACTGTGGAAGTTCCTATATTTTCATTAATAGAAATAGTTTTAAAAAAGGAAATCTCTCTAGCCAATATAGATATAGGATTACTCATATCTATCCCTAACAGCTTTAAAACCTCTCCCTGTATAGTGATATTGTTTTCCGCCAATGCTTCTTCTTCAAAGGTTGTTACCTCAATCACAGGCATAGAATGATTAATTACCTGAGCATAAAGTACACTGTTGTATCTTCTGTTATTAGCATTATTTAAAAAAAGTACTTTAAAACCATACACAGTTACAACAATCAATATAAATAGTGATATTACTGTAGCAATAAAAACTTTAGAATTGTTGTTCTGCTTTATGGTTCCCCCATATAACATAAACCTCACCACTTTCTTTAGTAAATCTACTTAAATATATTAATAGGTGAGTTTATATATGCCTATATAAAGGAGATAATTAACATATTTTATTTAAAGCTAAATTTTAGAGCTACCAACCAAGTAGATCTTTATCTCGATTAATAGCTCTAAAAGAGATTTTCACTTATTTTTCTTCCCAGCTTTTAACTCTTTAGTGTAATTTATCCTATTTTTAATTTAAAAATTTATTAATATCATCTAAATCCAAAGCAGGTTGCAATGCTATATTAATACCATTAGCTAAAATAACAGATAAGGAGTCTATAACCATATCAACTTCCTTTGGAGTAACCATAAGATTTCCTACATAAGGATCTAATACTTCTCTAATCATTCTTCCCTTTTCATTTTTATCAATGGACTGTAGCATTTCATAAAATTTACTACCTGGAGTTGATTCCTTAATCATAGCATCTAACACCATATCTATAGTGTCATTAGCCATAGTGGCAGCGTCCACAACTGTAGGAACACCTATAGCTAAAGTTCGTATACCTAAAGTTCTTTCACTTATCTCCATTCTCTTATTTCCTACTCCAGAACCTGGTGATATTCCAGTATTACCAATTTGTATAGTTCTATTTACTCTTTCCATTTTTCTTGAAGCTAAGGCATCTATACATATTATTAAATTAGGTTTAATTTTCTCTACTACACCCTTTATAATTTCGTAAGTTTCTATACCAGTAATACCTAATACTCCTGGAGCTATTGCACAAACTGGCCTTATACCTTCATCAATACTATCAGGAACCAACTCTTTCAAGTGCCTTGTTATCATTAATTTCGATACTACTTTAGGTCCCAAAGCATCGGGGGTAACATTCCAATTACCTAATCCTACCACTAATGTAGTCATGCTATCTTCCAGCTTAATCATACCTTCAAGAGCCTGAGCCATAGCTCTGCTAACTTCATCTCTTGCTTCTCCATCATAGTGAGCAAATTCCGGTAAATCTAAAGTTATATATGTACCTTTAGGCTTTCCCATATTACGTTCACCAATTTCATTGGTTATTGTTACATCTGTTACCCTAACATCTCCAATTGAATACTCTTTATATTCTACCCCTTGAGGATTTCCATTGCTCTCTTCATTATATATCTCTCTAGCTTCTACTGCTAAGTCAGTACGTATGTTTCTCATATGTCCACCTCTTTCTTTAATTAAATATGACATTTAAAAATAGAATTTATGTGCTTTTACCTATATTTATTGTTTGAAATTAAGAATAATTTATTCCATTCTTTCGAGAGATAAAAATTAGAATATGATCTTTAAAAATAGTTAATAAAAAATTATGAATATGGATAAATTATGCTTGAAGTGATGAATTATTAATGTTATAATATCATTTGTTGAATAACGACTCGTGCAGAGTTTTCCCCAAAACTGCTGAGACCCTATTATATCAAAGGGGGTGAAGATAAATGGCAAATATTAAATCAGCTCAAAAAAGAATAAGAGTTATAGAAGCTAAGACACTAAGAAATAAAATGATTAAATCAGCTTTAAAGACTAAAATCAAAAAGTTCGAAGCTGCTGTTGTTGCAAAGAATGCTGATGAGGCTAAGGCAGCTTACATAGAAGCTTCTAAAGCTTTAGATATGGCTGCTTCAAAGGGAGTAATCCACAAAAACAAGGCAGCAAATAAAAAGTCAAAACTTGCTTTAAAATTAAATGCATTAAATGCATAATAATAAACCGGTATTTCTACCGGTTTCTTATTTTTTCACTAAATTCTAACCGTATTTATTAGTAGCATTTCCATTTCAATCTTTTTATCACTTTGACTGCTTTTTAGAGCCTTTTCTGTATCTAAGCACATCTTCATACAGGCCCTTATTTGATTTAGACTAAACTTTCTGCTCTGATTAATTAACTTTTCACATACATAGGGATGAAGCTTTAGCTCCTTAACTAGAATGTCCTTATTTTTTCCTTCCTCGATACCTAGTTTTATACTATACAAGAGCTTAAATTGTCTTTCTATCATAAATAATACTCCTGTTACACTTTCACCCTTAAATAGTAGCTCATTAAGAATATTTATTGCCTTTTCAGGTTTTCTTTGAGATACAAAATCTACTAAATCAAATATATCATCATTATTGCTTTGGGGTAGTAAATCAATTATGTCCTGTTTAGTAATTTCCCTTCCTTCAGTATAGTCTAGTAGCTTATTTATTTCATTGTTTATTATCTCCATATTATTATCTACATGATCACAAAAGAACTGTAATAAAACCTTATTAATTGTTCTTTGTCTTTCTTGAAATATATCTGCCACCTTTTTATATAACCTGTTACCCTTTAATTTATCTACCTGAACTAAAGTAGCAACCTTTGAAAACTTTTTAATATTATTACTAGCCTTTTCCCTATCATCACTAAATACATAATACATTAATAAAATAGTGTAAGGAGGTAAAGTAGATAGATAATTATAAAAGTCTTCCACTTTCTTCTTGCTTTCTCTATCATCCCTTGCTCCTAAAAAATCCGCTCTAAATACTATAACTACCTTTTTTTCACTCATAAAGGGTAAGGTCTCACAAGCATTCATAACTTCATCGAACTGTACCTTCATGCCATCAAATTTAACCAAATTCAAATCTCTAAAAATCTCATCCACCACAGTATTAGCTACTTTATTTACTGCATCTTTAATAAGGTTTTCATCAGGACCATAAAGTATGTAACAACCATTCAAATCTTTTTTCTTTAAAAGATGCTCAAAACTATCTAAATCCATTTGCATTTTCATCTTCCTTTTTAATCTATTATAGGTTTATCAAAAAATAATATAATAGTATACAAGTTATCATAATATTGATAGGATTCTTTTTCATATGGTAAATATATTATATCATATGTATTATAACTTATTGCAGGTATATTTTCTTTGGTAAAAACTATACTCAAAGGCCTATCACCATTAAAATATGTAAGATAAATTTTGCTATTGTCACAAGATAGATCAAGCTGCTTATGTCCATGAGAATATTGAGCTTTATACAAATCCTCTATTTTCCATACATTAAACTTCTTTTTTAATAAGATTTCATCCGTATTTATCTTTTTCTTATCTAAAAACAGTACAGAATTAAAGCCACTACGATATATAATCCCACGACTACTTCCTAATTTTACATACTGAAATTTAGGCATAACTGAAAAATTATATACCATGCAAAAGACTATAGAAAACATAGGTAGCCATAAAAATTTCTTGTAACCTTTTTTGTAAAGATAGTAACTAACATATATAATAATTAAAACCCAAGCCTCTACCTTACCCATATATAAAACTCCAGTAGAAACCTTCAACAAGAACCATTTACATCCCTCAATAGCTGAATAAGATACCTTTATAGCAAAAGATAAGATCTTAAAAATATAATCAATATTAAAAAATAGCAAAGAAAAATTTCCTAACAACATCAACAAAGAATATATTGGCACAAGAAATATATTTCCCTGTATTGATGCAGTGCTAACTGAATTAAAAACAACCATACATAAAGGTAATGTAAAAACTTGTGCACTTAGGGTAAGGCTAATGGATTCATTTAATTTAAGGGGCAACCTATATAGAGCTTTTTCAAATCTCTTGTAAAAAACAAATATCCCTAATACAGATAAAAAGGATAGAAGAGTTCCTAAATCTAAAGCATTGGCAGGATTCATAAAAACCACAATAATAGCAGCCATACTTAGAGATGAAAATGGTTCATAATTCCTATAAACTTTTTTGGATAGCTTAAAAACTATAATCATAATTAAGGATCTAAAGGTAGATGAAGCTCCACCTGTAAATATACAATACATTACAGAGATAATTATTGAACCTCCAAAGCCTAAAAAATGCTCACAGATTTTATAAATTAATGCCATATGCAGTCCAGAAACACTAATTACATGAATCACTCCTAAATTGCTCATATCACTTTTTACTTCTGAACTAAGATAGTTATCATGACCAAAGGAAGCAGCCATAACTTCACCAGCCGCTTTTTCTTCTAATTCTTCTTTAAATTTATCATATAACTTCTCTTTAAACTCATATATTTTAGTAACATAATCAGACTCTATTTTATTAATTTTACTAATATCTATTTCTCCAATTATCCCCCTATCGTATTGTGATATTCTTTTGAAAGTGCCAGTAACCTGAATACACTGTCCTAATTTACAGTCTGTCAAATTTCCTTTTAGTACAACCTTTCTTCCTTTATAACTCCCAATGGAATATATACCTTCAGTACCTTGAAAACGCAACTTACATACTGACGGTGGTTCATATTTATAATAAGTATAATATCTTGCAAAACCTATTAAGAGAAATATAGGTAAAATATATACTAAAGGGCTTTCATTTGTTATTATCATAATAATTAAAAAAGATGCAGCTAATACTGCACCTAAAAAATTGTAATTCAATATAAGCAATGCAGAATAAGATCCAATTAATAGGGCAAAGCAATAATAAATCAAAGGCTTTTTATCAATCATTTCTGTTTTTATTTAAAAAATCCGGAGCACTAGCAGGTTCTAATTTGAAATCTCTGTCATAGTCCATATCCACAGTGACTTGTATTCGTCTAGTTTGTTGGTTGTAATCAATATCTGCAACTACCGGAATTCCGTCCCTTCCCTTAAATCTAAAATAATTTTCTACTAGGTCTTGAACATTTTCCTTGTTTATTTCATCGTAGCTTAAAAAGAAATCTTTTTCGTGTATAACCAAATTCACCGTGTTACTATCATTACTAACTATTTCGTAAATATCATTATACATACTGCCACCTCCATAGTAGTATTTTACCCTCTATAAAATACTTTAAACTGGATTTTATTTTACATTTTCCAATGTTAATTCAGCTTCTTCAGAATTATCCACTATTTCAAAACCATCCTCTTTGTATATTAAAAATGTATCGCTATCGCTCTTAAATAAATATAATACTTTAAGTAAATCTTCCATACTTTTAAAGAGATTAAGTATTAAAATTACTCCACCTAACCATCCTGGTATAAGTTTCGAAAAAATTGTTATAGAAGTAATCGGAAACAATAATATTATCAGAAAATTAGTTCTGTGTATTGGTACTTTAGATACTTCTTGAGCTCTAAGAAAAATTCCATTCCAAATATATTTAACCTTACCACCAAAAAACTTAAGCCAAATACCATGACACCATTCATGAAGCATGTTTATTGGAATCATAAGAATTATAAAAAATAATAATACGTCGGCAATTAAATTATTAGTAATTGTCCAAATTAAATTATTATATAGCAAATTAAACAAAAGCATATTTACATAGTTTCTCATAAAATAGTAAATCATATAAGACATCGAAAAACATATAGCCTTTGTTTTGAAAGTACGTTTAAATTCCATTTCCTACACCTCCTAGATAAATTATTAACCACATTTCTATTTGGTATACATTTATTTTTCATTTATACAATATTTTTCTAATTTTAATCTACGGTTATTTTCTCCTTCATATTTTCAAAGGTTTTTTCCCCTATACCATTGATATTCTTTAATTCTTCTATGCTATTAAAGTATCCATTTTCTTCTCTATAATCTAAAATTTTTTGTGCTGTCACTGGTCCTACACCAGGTATTTTCTCTAACTCATTCTTATCTGCTGTATTAATGTTAATAAGATCATTATCCTGATCACTACTAGTATTCATTAAAATATCAGGATTATCTACATTAGGTATTATTACACGCTCTTCATCCTTCAACTTCTTAGCTAAACTTGGAGCTCTATCAGTATCAGCCTTATCTGTTAAGCCTCCAGCTTCTTTAATTAAATCTTCTATTCTGCTACCAAGTTTCATAGCATAAACTCCAGGTTTCTTAACTTCACCCTTTATTTCTACCTTAATTATTTTTTCGCTAATATTTAAATTATCAATATCTGTACTTGTTTTATTGTTGTCAACTACCGCCTTACTTTCCACAAACATATTATCGTAATCTTCCGCTCTATTATCTTTCATATAACCTATAACTGCAAATATAAGAAAAATGCCAGCTATTATAAGGGACCCAATTATTTTGCTTTTTTTATTCAAAATATAACCCCTCTCTATTTAATCTTTTTAACTTTAAACTATTTGTTAATTATTAACACACACACTGCAAAATATTACACATAATATATTTTTAATTTCTATAAAAAATAAAGGCTTCTCGCAGATAAAGTACGAGAAACCTTTTAATTCTATACTAATATTTACAAATCAAATTTAATATAATTATTATTTTCTAATGAATAAATCCTTTTTATTTTAAAGCCCTTATCAAGCTTTTCATATCCTCCGGTAAATCACTGCTCAAGTTTATTAGTTCTTTTGTTCTTGGATGAAAAAAGCTCAAGTGACTAGCATGTAAAGCCTGCCTATTAATTAATATTTCTTCATCATTACCATATAAAGTATCTCCTATAATAGGGTTACCTAAATGGCTAAGATGTACTCTTATTTGATGAGTTCTACCGGTTTCCAATCGCAGCTTTACAACATCAGCCTTACTCAAGGACTCAACTACTTCATAATGAGTTATACTTTCTTGACCTCTAGGATCCACCACTCGCTTAATTGAATCTTCAGTAGGTCTATATATAGGTGCATTAATAGTACCTTTACTTTCTTTTAGATTTCCCCAAACTACAGCGGTATATCCTTTTATTAAAGTATTTTTTTCCATTTCCTTTGCTAAAAACATATGAGAGTATTGATTTTTAGCTACGATAATAAGTCCAGAGGTATCCCTATCAAGTCTGCTCACCAATCTTACTATACAGTTTTCTCCTTTGCTTCTAAAGTGATATAAAACACCATTAGCAAGTGTTCCACTTGGATGGCTCCTAGTTGGATGTACTACTGTAAAAGGAGGCTTGTTAATTACTAGTATATCTTCATCTTCATATACTATATCTAAATCCATTTCTTCTGGTTCTATATTTTGATCTTCCTCCTTAGATAGCTCAATTTTAATAGTATCTCCAGCTTCTAGGATGTGATTTAACTTTACTCTCTGATCTTTTATCCTTATCCTCCCATCCACTGCAGCCCCTCTTATTAGTCTTGTAGATAAACCAATATGATTTTTTAAATAATCTCTAAGCTTTCTACCATTATCTTCTTCTTTTATCTCAAACTCTAATACACTAGCCATTTTAAATAACTCCTTAATTTAGCATCACTGTAACTTCTTCATTTTGCTTTTCATCGTAAATAAAGTAGGATAATCCATCTATATCTTGAAGATCTCCCTTTAAGGTAGCAAATTCTATCTTATAAGGGTCAATATTTTTTAAACACAAACCATATTTTAATATATCTTGTGCACTCATATTAGTCTCTATATAATCCGGCAAAGTAGTCAGCAACTGTGGTAAATTTAACACTATGGACGGATCCCTTAACTTATCCATAACTTTACTTAGAAATTCATGTTGATTTGCTATCCTATCTAAATCTCCCATAGCCAATCCACTGCCATCATTATTCTTTCTCCATCGAAAATACTGCTCAGCACCTTCCCCATCTAAATGAACAATTTCTCCCTTATTAAAATGAATGTGAAGATTTTGAGCATAATCATCATAATGCATATCCTGCTTTATCTTCATATCAAGGCCACCTATTGCATCTATAAAGTTTCTAAATCCTTTATAGTTAACCTTACCATAATAATTAATCTTCACCTCTAATAGTTGCTCTACAGCCTCAATAGTCCAAGGAACTCCACCATAAACATGAGCTGCATTAATTTTCTCATTTTTACCGTTTATATTTATTAAAGTATCTCTAGGTATAGAAATTATGTTTACTTTATCATCTTTGCATGTATAATGTAGTAACATAAGGGTATCCGTTCTACTATTGCTGCCATTGCCCTCGTCTACTCCCATAATTAATATATTGACTGGTTTACTGTCATCCTCTACTTCATAAGGTTTTACACTTTTGTCCCTATTGAATTTATTCAAATATACATATAATCTTGATCCTATATATACTACAGCAGTAATGAATATTATTAAAAAGCAGGAACCATAAAAAAACAGGTTGCTGGAAGTCTTTTTATTCATTAGAGCTTCCCCCTGAAAGTTGTAGTAAAAAATAATTCCTTGCTTCTACAGTATTAGGGTGAAGAAGCTGACCTCTATCAATAATATGTTTTATAGTATTTTCTAAAGACATTAACATGGCCTTATCTAAATTTATGAAACTTTCCTCTCTTAAGGCCTCTACACCAGGAAAATCACGAGAAGGTTCTATATAATCCGCAATATAGATTATTTTCTCCAATAAAGACATCCTTTCCCTTCCCGTCGTATGGTAGGTTACTGCATCATAAATAGAACTATCGCCTATGCCCATTTCATATTTAGCAATTATAGCAGCAACTCTTCCATGTAGTAACTGAGGTGCTTGCATTTCAACTTTATCTGGAATATAGCCATTATTCTTTACCAATTTAATAAGGGCTAAATCTTCCATGTTCTTTGCACAATCATGTAATAAGGCTGCAAGGGAAGCTTTCTCCTCATTTTCCCCATAAGTTCTTGCCAATTTCACTGCAGTATCTCTAACCCCAAGAACATGATTATATCTTTTAGGGGATAATTTATCCTGTATGTAATTTATTATTTCAGCCTCTTTCCACATAAACAAAACCTCTCTTTTATTGATATAATCCATGCTGCTCAATTATTTCATATACTCCCTCTGGTAAAAAGGAAGATGCATCCTTTTTTTCTTTAACAGCGGATCTTATATAAGTGGAGGAAACTTCTAAAAGTAAGAAATCTAAAAAGATAATACTAGTATCATACTTTTCCTCCACCGCCTTCTTTTGTTTACGGATATCGTCGTCATTATAACCTGGTCTATTAAAAACAACAAATTTACAAGCCTTCATTATTCTATCTACATTCTTCCACTTATCTAAAGAAAAAAGGCAGTCGCAACCGGATATAAAGTACCATTCTGTATTTTTCTCTTTTTCCTTAAAATACTCCATGGTCTCATAGGTATAACTATATCCATTTTTCTTTATTTCATAATCACTTATTTCAAAATTATTCTTGCCCTTGATAGCTGCCTCCACCATTTTATAACGAAGCTTGGAAGGAGTAACATCCTTTCCTTCCTTATGGGGGGGCATTCCACTTGGCATAAAGATAACCTTATCTAAGCCCAAATACTGCTGAGCCTTCGTAGCAATATACATATGGCCCACATGAATGGGATCAAAGGTGCCGCCTATTATGCCCTTTTTTAACATCTTCCTCCCTCCCATAAATTAAGGAAGTTCTATTCTCGGCTTTTTTGATGATTTTCTATACAAAACTATTTTATTGCCTATAGCCTGAACTCCTTCACAGCCTAATTCTTCACAAATAATATCACTGGCTTCTCTTGCATCAAAACCACTGTTATTAAGCACTGTCAATTTGATTAATTCCCTAGCTTCTAAGGCATCATCTATTTGCTTTAAAAAGGGTTCTTCTATACCGTTTTTTCCCAATTGAAATATTGGCTCCATTGTATTAGCCAAAGATCTTAAATAGCTTCTTTGTTTTGATGTAAGCATTACAATACCTCCACGTTGCAAACTATAATAAAAATTCAAACTCAAAATCATTTAGTCGTACTATATCTCCATCTTGAATTCCCATCTCAAGCAATTCATCTATAATTCCTTTATTTTTCAGCACCTTATGGAAATACTTTAAAGAATCAGGATCATTTACATTAACAGCTAAAAGAAGTCTGTCTACAAAGCTTCCTTCTATTACAAAAATACCTTCTTCTTCTTGTCTTATAGTGTACGTAAATTTCTTTTCCTCAGGAACAAATCTTTCTTCTTCGCTGATTTCTAGTTCTCTAACCGGTATCTTACTCAAAGCTTCCGCTGCAGCCTTCATCAATTCATCTACACCCTGTCTGCTAGCTGCAGATATTTTGAATATTTGAGTATACCCCATTTCATTTAGCTTAGCCTTAAAGTTTTCAAATACAGATTCATCATAAAGCATATCGCACTTATTGGCTGCAATGATTTGAGGTCTATCCCATAATTTCACACTATATTTCTTTAATTCTTCATTTATTTTTATAAAATCTTCAACAGGATCACGACCTTCAAGGCCTGAAATATCCACTACATGGATCAGCAATCTAGTTCTCTCTATATGTCTTAGGAAATCTAAACCTAAGCCTACACCTTCAGCAGCTCCTTCAATAATTCCAGGAATATCTGCCATTACAAAGCTAAAGCCACCAGGTACACTTACTACTCCTAAATTAGGTTTTAAAGTAGTAAAGTGATAGTTAGCAATCTTAGGCTGTGCCTTTGAAACCACTGATAGCAATGTTGACTTTCCTACATTAGGGAATCCCAACAAACCTACATCCGCTAAGAGCTTTAATTCTAACTCAATCCATCTTTCTTCCCCAGGCATTCCTGGTTCTGCAAAGTTTGGTGCCTGTCTAGTAGGCGTAGCAAATTTAGCATTACCTTTACCGCCTTTTCCTCCCCTGGCTACCACATAAGAATCTCCACTATGAGACAAATCTGCCATGATCTTATTGGTCTCTACATCTCTAATAATAGTTCCCATAGGAACCTTTATATATAGAGTTTCTCCATCTTTACCGTATCTTTTAGAACCAGATCCATTAACCCCGTTTTCCGCTAAATATTTTCTTTTGTATTTAAAATCTAAAAGGGTTGTCATATTAGGATCCGCTACTAAAACAACATCTCCGCCTCTACCACCATCTCCTCCATCTGGTCCACCTAGAGGCACATATTTTTCTCTTCTAAAGGACACTGCACCATGTCCTCCATCGCCAGATTTTACGAAAATTTTCGCTTTATCAATGAACATACTCATCCTCATCATCCTCTTATCAATATGTATTTTGAAGCTTGTCATTATTTTAAAAAAAGCACCCTCGCGGGTGCCTTTTTATTCTGCAATTGCTTCTTCAACATCTACAGGATATACGCTTGCTTTTTTCTTGTTTCTGCCTAGTCTTTCATATTTAACTACGCCGTCAATCTTAGCATA
Organism: Clostridium sp. N3C; assembly: GCF_900095445.1. GTDB lineage: Bacteria > Bacillota > Clostridia > Clostridiales > Clostridiaceae > Clostridium_AU. The sequence continues at coordinate 70,528 of NZ_FMJL01000003.1, read as the reverse complement.
AAGTGTATCATCCTTACCTATGCCAACGTTAGTTCCAGGATGTATCCTAGTACCTCTCTGTCTAACCAATATGTTACCAGCTAAAACGAATTGTCCATCAGCGGACTTAACGCCCAATCTTTTAGCTTCACTGTCTCTACCGTTTCTGGAGCTACCTACTCCTTTTTTGTGAGCACATAACTGAAGGTTAATTATCAACATACATTTACACCTCCTCTACGGACACTTTTATATATTTACCGTAATTAACTTCTAAACTTTTAAGTCCTACAAGCATTGTTTCTAAAAGCACACTGCACTTATCAATTTCTTGAGAACCTAATTGAGAAATATCCAATTGTATATTTCCCTCTTCTGCTACATATGGAGCTTTTAATTTAAGCACTTCCGTAACACCTAAAATAGTTACTTGAGCTAAATTAGAAACTACTCCACATACAAGATCATCATAAACAACTTCGTCTCCTTCATAATATTCAGCGTGTCCGCTTACTTTAAAGGAAACTAACTTACTATCTTTTTTTATAAATCTTATATCAATCATAATTAAGCTTCAATCTTTTCGATAAGTAATCTAGTGTATGGTTGTCTATGTCCTTGCTTTCTTCTATAGTCCTTCTTTGGCTTATACTTGAAAACTATAATCTTCTTAGCCTTATCCTGAGCAACAACCTTTGCAACAACCTTTGCTCCTTCAACAACAGGCTTTCCAACTACTAATTCTCCATCAGCCTTGGAAACTGCAAGAACATCTGTTAATTCAACTGTTGAATTAACTTCAGCGTTCAATTTTTCAACGTTAAGATAGTCTCCTTCTTGAACTCTGTATTGTTTTCCACCAGTCTTTACTACTGCGTACATTAAAACACCTCCTCTATCCAGTCTCGCCATTACAGGTACATGGAGTTAACCATGTTTTAGCAAAACCCTATCTGTGCGGTCTACAAAAGCCATTGTATCACATGGATCATATTTTGTAAAGAAAAAAGTAAAAACTTAAACTGATCTGTCAAAGAACGCTAATTAATTAAGTATTTTTGTACCTCTTCTATTTGCTTCTTAAAAATCATAGGTTCTACTTTAAAGTTTTCAAATTCCCCATCAATGAATTTCAAATAAATCCTCTTACCTTCAGCTTCTATACTATTAAGAAAGCCTTGAGAACTTTCCTCTACAAACCTTCTATAATAGCTGTTTAACATAATAAGTATATCTTTTATTTTACTATCGTTATCTACCCTTAGCATTTCATTTTTTATAAGCATGCAAACATAGGAGAACTTTAGCTTTCTACCATGTCCTTTACACTGTTTACACTCTTCCAAAATATAGTTTTCTATAGGTAATGCTTTTCTTCTTCTGGCAATTTGCACAAGACCTAACTGAGTAAAAGGATATATTATAGTTTTATTTTTATCATCTTCAAAACCCTTATGCAATTCTTCCAATACTTTATTTTTATGGCTTTCTTTTTGCATATCTATAAAATCTATTAGAATAATTCCACTTAAATTCCTAAGCCTAATTTGTCTAGCACAAGTTTTAGCAGCTTCAAGATTGGTCTCCAAAGCTGTTAGCTCCCGAAGGTTACTTCCTACATTTTTGCCACTGTTTACATCAATAACATACATGGCTTCTGTATTTTGAATAACTATATAGCCACCACAGCTTAGGTTTACTCTCTCGTTTTTTAAATGGCTTATCTCCTTCTCTATACCATAAAAATCAAACAAGGACCTATGACCTTCATAGAGCTGAACCTCTGTGCTTATATCTTTCTTATCTATTACATATTCCTTAATAGCTTCAAAATCTTCCTTTGAATCTACTATAATTTTTGACACTAATCCATCTAGATTATCTCTAAGCACTTTCCCAATGGTACCTCCACCATTGTATAAAAGTCCAGGTTTAATCTTATAGCTGCTTTCCTCAATAATTCGCTTATATTGCCTGTATAATTTATCTATCTCTTGATTTATTTCATCTAAAGATACTTGCTCTGCAGCAGTTCTTATCTTAATTCCTATATCACTAGGCTTCTTAATCCCTTCCCTAATTTCTTTTATGTATTCTTGAGAGCTTATTTTTGAAGAAAAACTTATACTACAGTTATCTGTTAATAAGACACAATATCTTCCTGGAATAGAAAAGGCCGATGTGACCTTAGCTCCTTTTTGCCCTAGCTCCTCCTTTACTACTTCTACTATTAACTCCTGCCCTTTTTTAATATTTCTTTTCTCAAATTTACCTTCGAGATATAAATAAGCATTTTTTTCTAAACCGATATCTAAAAAAGCACTTTTTAGAGCAGGAATGATATTTTTTACTACAGCTTTATAAATTTGCCCAGGATAAGGAGCGTGTCTTTCTTCCTCTATAAAACAATCTGATAAACTACCACTATTTTTAATAGCTACCCTTAGTATTTCTTTTCGGCGTTCTATAAATATTTCTTTCAAATTTAACACCTCTATAGTTATAGAGAAGCTGTTTGTTCTCAATTTTCAGCTTCTCCTCTGATATTTTTATTGAAAATATGAATCTATAGAAACATATTTACCTTTTTTTAAAGTATAGATTTCCTGTCTCTCAACTTCTACAAAACTATTTTCCTTTACTCCTCTAGTATTAGCTTTTATGTAAGAACTTAATAAGTCTGGAGAAAGATTTTCTTTGCTACCACAGGCTAGCATGGCTTCAATCACTATGCTGCTACCTTCAATATTAAACTTAAACTCTTTTACCATTCTTTTAATATCTACTTCCTTTTCGCCCTTCTTGCCTTTCTTTATAGTAATCCATTCTTCCTTATTAAGTAGATTTTCTATATCTTCGTAACCCTTCTCTACATCATCATAATTTATCTTAATTTTATAAAGAGCACATTCTATTATTGAAGCAACCTGGGGAATCTTTTTACCATCAGGAAAAGCATCCGGTACTTTTATAGCCTGAAAAAATTTGATAGCTGGAGGAGCACTGTTATTTAACTTATTTATCATAAGCTCTTCATTAAGCTCCTCAGTAAATACCACATCCAAATACTCTCCCTTTGAATACACCCCCACAGATAGAGGCTGGGCGATAGATAAATTCATATGGGGATTAAAGCCTTTAGAATACTCTACTGGAAGGCCTGCCCGTCTAAATACCCTATGGATAGTCCTCATTAAATCTAAATGGGATATAAACTTTATATCACTTTCTTTAGCGAACTTTATTACATACCGCACCTTGGAAACACTTCCCTTCTTTAAAGTTAACATTTATGCCACAAAGCTTACAGCCTAATCTGCAATCTGGTGTTAACTCCATATTTTTAGCTCTTTCATTTTCCTTGATCAAGAAGTCCTTATCTACACCTATGTCAATGAAATCCCAAGGAAGTATTTCACTATATTCTCTTTCCCTATAAGCATAAAAATCACCATCAACACCACATTCCTTAAAGGCTTCCATCCATAGATCAAAATTGAAGTATTCTGACCATCCATCAAATCTAGCGCCCTTTTCATAGGCCTTAATCAGAACATCGCAAAGTCTTCTATCTCCTCTAGCAAATATAGCTTCCAGACAACTTACCATGGAATCATGCCAATTATAAGTTATTGCCCTATCTTTAATATTTGATCTTATAGCTTGAATTTTTTCCTTTACCACATCCATCTTATCTTGGGCAGCCCATTGGAAAGGAGTAAAGGGTTTTGGAACGAAAATAGATGTGCTTATAGTAACCTTTAAACCCTTGTGTCTAACTTCTTTAGGCACCTTAAAATATTCTCTAACTACCTTTTCTCCAAGTTCTGCAATGCCTATTACATCTTCTATAGTTTCATAAGGCAGTCCTATCATAAAATAAAGCTTTATTGTAGACCAACCGGATTCAAAGGCATTTTTCACAGCGGTCATCAAATCTTCCTCTGTAACACACTTATTAATTACATCTCTCATCCTTTGACTTCCAGCTTCTGGCGCAAAGGTAAGACCTGTTTTTTTAACCTTTTGAATCTCCTTGATTAAATCCACTGAAAAAGCATCGATTCTTATGGAAGGTAGGGAAACAGAAACCTTATCTTCCTTATGCTTTTCAATTAATGAGAACACTAAATTTTGAATATCAGAGTAGTCGCATATGCTTAAAGATGTTAAGGACAACTCATCATATCCAGTGGACTTTAATAGCGCCTCTGCTTGCTCTATTAGCTTTGGCACTCTTTTCTCTCTAACTGGTCTGTATATCATACCTGCTTGACAAAATCTACATCCTCTTGTGCATCCTCTAGAGGTTTCTAGCATTATCCTATCATGAACTATTTCTGAGTAAGGCACTATCATTGCCTCTGGATAAGGATTATTATTAATATCTGGCATAAATCGTTTTACAATCCTAGATGGTACATCCTCATATTTAGGTTTAAAGGATTTTATAGTTCCATCTTCCTTGTACTCTACCTCATAGAGAGATGGTACATAAACTCCTCTAATCTTACACATTGCTCTTAAAATTTCACTCTTACTATACTTGCCCTTCATGCTTTTATAAAGATCTAGAATTTCATTTATTGATTCTTCTCCTTCACCAATTTGAAAAACATCTCCAATGTCATAAAGGGGTTCTGGATTGTAGGCACAGGGACCTCCAAGGATAACTATAGGGTCCTCTTCTTTTCTTTCCGATGCCCTAACTGCTAAACCTGCCATATTCAACATATTAAGTATGTTAGTATAACTCATTTCATATTGCAAAGTAAAACCAATAAAATCAAAGTTATTTATAGGATCTTTACTTTCTAAAGCATAAAGTGGCACCTCATTTTCTCTCATAAGTTTTTCCATATCCGGCCAAGGTGCAAAAACTCTTTCACAATAAGTATCATCTCTTTCATTCATAACGTGATAGAGAATTTTCATTCCCAAATGTGACATTCCAACCTCATATACATCAGGGAAACACATAGCAAATCTTATATCTACCTTTTTTGGATCTTTTATTATACTATTTAGTTCCCCGCCGATATATCTAGCAGGTTTTTCAACTCTGAAAAGTATATCATCATTAATCTTATTCATGTTACATCCTCCTAAGGCACAATTAGACAATAGTTTCATTCTACCATAAAGACAAAAAATAAAAAAGTGGCTTCCACATGAGTTATTAGCAAATTTTCAACTCATATGTCAGCCACCTTAAGTATTCTCATCACGATACTTTATAAATTCTTCTATGGTAATATTTCCATAGGTTTTTAAGCCTTGTACTATTTCTTCTTCATATATTACATCCATGACCCTCATATCTTCATCCAGTACCGTAAAAACATTATATTTATTTTTATCCATAATGCTAAGAAGATTTATTAATTCTCCCTTGTAGTATACAGATATATTTTTATTCTCCATATACTTAGTACTAATAAATCTATTCTTCTTCCTAATGATGTCACTCATTATGATATACACTATTCTTTCTCGTTCTTTGTAGGAGGAAATTATCACAAATACTCCAATTATAGCAAAATTGTACTCGGGAGTTTTTAGAGTTAAAGAAATAAAAAATGCACCTAAAATGCAGTAACCAAGTACCATACTTACCTTCACCGTTATTTCATTAGCCCGCCTATATATTATTTTCATACATAAACAATCCCTCAAAACTCTCCCCCCGTCTAGAGGAAAAGCAGGAATAAGGTTAAAGATTCCCAAAGATAAGTTACTCTTTATGAGAAAACTTATGGTATCACCAGGATAAATAGTACTAATATAATATAAAATAGCTGCTAATAAAAGATTAAATAAGGGGCCTGACAATGAAATTAGCAAATCTTCAAAGGGAGTAGCCTCATCTAAATCTTTAAGCCTAAGCACTGCTCCTATTGGCAGTATTTTTATGTCAAAGCCCGAAAATCCAAAAGCAACAGCGGTTAAATAATGAACGATTTCATGGAGAATAACAAGTATGAAAGAAACCAAAAGTTCTCCTCGAAAGCCTATAACTATTAATAGGAATATATAGGGAATAAAAAACTTATTTAATTTTATCATTTATGTCTCCTAAAATATTGCTAAGACTCACTTGAAAACTTTAGGTACTCTTGAGGATCCTTGTTATCTGCCATATATATCAACTCAAAATGCAAATGTGGAGTTTCAAATTCACTGTCACTACCACTGGTTGCTATGACCTCCCCAGCTTTTACCGACTTTCCTACTTCTACTTTCATCTCCTTTAAATTTGCATACTTTGTTTCAACTCCTAATCCATGATCTATAATTATATACTTTCCATATTCCTCATTTTCGCCCAAATATTTTACAGTGCCATCAGCACAACTTTTAATTTCTGTATCTACCGGTACCTCTATATCTATACCATAGTGAAAAGTTTTCTTATTAGTAACGTTGTCAACACTGTCACCATAAGGACGAATAATCTTACCTTTAACAGGTTCAACAAAGGAGTTTCCTATGGTATCTTTTATAGTAGATTCACCGGTAATACCAGATTTTATAGTCTCTATGTAATTATTTATAGTTTCACTTATTTGCTCCATATTCAAACTTGTAATATTAGTATATATCTCATTATAATCATAACTATAATCAACCATAAACTTGCAATACCTGTAAAATTCTATAGTCCAAGGTAATTTAACTAATTTGCAAAATAAGATAATTGATAGTAAACAGAAAACTCCAACCAGATCCCTTAATAATCGCTTTAAAAGCTTACTATTACTATTTTGAACGGAGTTACTTTTTGGATAGTAATTTGTCCTTCTATTAGTAGAATGCTTATTATTTACCAGAGAACTATAATAGGATTGATACTGTGACCTATAACTTCCCATCTTATCCTCCATAATTAACATTATCACTTTAACTATTAACTTATTTACATTATAGAAAAACTATAAATCTTTAGTTTTTTAATCCACGGCTAAATTAAATTTTCATGATGGAAGCCTTTAGCATTACAATTATATATATTATTTTTACATAAGATTTATGCTTTTTCTTTCAAACAAAAAAATCGACTAACGTCGATTTTTCTCTGATATTAAAAATTAATTTTTATTTTCTCTTAATCTTAATGCCTGAACAAAGATTTCTGCTGATCCTACATTGGTGGCTAATGGTATACAATGCACATCACATAATCTTAACAAGGCAGTAACATCCGGTTCATGAGGTTGGGCTGTAAGTGGATCTCTTAGGAACATAATCATATCTATTTCACCTTCTGCTACTTTACCACCTATTTGCTGATCTCCACCTAAAGGTCCAGATAAAAACCTATGTACCTTAAGACCTACTATTTCAGAAATCAACTTACCAGTGGTACCGGTAGCAAAGAGTTCATGTTCTTTAAAAACATCCTTGTACCTTTTTACAAACTCAATCATATCATCTTTCTTTTTATCATGTGCTATTAATGCAATCCTCATAATTTCCTCCTTTGTTTATTAAAAATTGATTTTTTTCTTTCGCATACCAATATTTAACACCAAACCTAAAGCTATGAAATTCGTTAAAAGGGAACTTCCTCCATAACTCATAAAAGGAAGGGTTATACCAGTTATAGGTAGTATACCTATAGTCATACCTATATTTTGAATTACTGAAAAGAGAAAAGATGAAAAAATCCCTACACAAATGACATTTCCAAATATATCTTTACTCCTTCTTGCTATCTTTATTATTTTGAAAAGTAGAGTAAAATATAAAATTAGCAAAAATATACCTCCAATTAACCCCCACTTTTCTCCTACTATAGCAAATATAAAATCCGTATAGGATTCTGGTACAAATTGAGATACAAAACCTGTTACTGCTTTTTCACCAATTTTAGAACCATTTCCAGTTATGCCACCGGACCCTATACCGATTTTTGACTGTATAAGTTGAAGTCCATCTCCTAGTTCATCTGATTCAGGGTTTAAAAATACAGTCAATCTTTTTTTCCAATAAGCACGCATAAGGCCTGAATTCCAAACCCCTGCTATTAAAATTACTATACCAATCAATCCACTTACAATCACCTTTACATTAAGTCCAGACATAAAATAAATTCCCAAAACTATAAAAAAGCAAACCATTGTCATTCCCATATCCGGTTGAACAACTATAAGCACAATAGGAATTAGAGCATAAAAGGTTAAAGTGAAAAAGTTTCTTACATTATTGATATTCCCTTCCATATCTTCTAGCTTCTTAGCCAGCATTATTATCATTCCAAGCTTTGCAAACTCAGAAGGCTGTATAGCTCTACTTCCAATACTAATCCATGAAGATGCACCATTTACAGCTTTACTAGTGAGATCATTATATATAAGCAATACTACACCTGCCCAATAAATTAACGGTGCATAATTAGAAAGTATGGTGTAGTCTATAATGACAACTATATACATAACTGTGAGACCAACTAACAACCATAAAAGCTGGAGCTTTACATAATAGAAACCAAGCTTACCTCCAGTAGCATTATATATATTAATACAGCCAAAAAGAACTATTAGAACAGCCACAAATACAATTCCAAAATCAAAATGTTTAATTAATTTTTTATTTAAAGTAAATCTATCAAGCATATCTCACCCTCCAATACCATAAATTATATCAATTTATATATAAAAAAGCTACGTATAATATTACAATTTAAAATTGAAAAAGTGCGGAATTTTTCCGCACTTTTCCCAAAAATTTATTTTATCTTTCCTTAGCCTTTCTAATTGGAATATTTGCTACTAAAGCAGGTAAATTTCCCTCTTCATCATCTGTCCTAGTTAAAGCAATTTCAACTTCTGAATTATCAATCTCTACATATTTTGAAATTACCTCTAATATTTCCCTTCTAATAGATTCCAAAACCTCCGGTGAAAGTGATGATCTATCGTTGATTAATATCAATCTTAGTCTATCCTTTGCCACATCTTTTGATGACTTGTTCCCCCCAAAAAATTTCATTAAATTCATATACCCTAACCTCCTATTTTAAAGAGCTTCTTGAAAGCATGTAATAGACCGCCACCTTCTCCCTCTAAATTCATAAGAGGAACTTGTTCTCCTGTAATTCTTCTAGCTATATTTTTGAAGGCCTGACCAGCAAATGCTTTATCATCTAAAACTATAGGTTCACCTTTATTAGTTGAAATTGTTATATTTCTATCATCTGGAACAACACCTAATAACTTAATTGATAAAATATCATTAATGTCCTCAATATTAAGCATTTCACCTTTCTTTGCCATATCTACATTCAATCTATTAATTAATAGTTGATGATCTTCTATACCTTTTGCATCCAATTTTCCGATAACTCTGTCTGCATCTCTTACAGAAGTTACTTCTGGATTAACTACGATAATAGCCCTATCAGCACCAATTACTGCATTTTCAAAACCTTGCTCTATACCTGCTGGACAATCAATTAATACATAATCAAATTCTTCCTTTAATTCTTTAATTAAAATTAACATGTCTTCAGCCTTTATATCGTTCTTATCTCTAGTTTGAGCTGTTGGAAGCAAGAAAAGATTGTTAAATCTCTTATCCTTTATCATAGCTTGTTTAAGTCTGCATCTATTTTCAATTACGTCAATTAAAGTGTATACTATTCTATTTTCCAAACCCATTAATACATCTAAATTTCTTAGACCTGTATCACCATCAACTACAACTACTTTTTTCCCCATAGCTGCTAAGGCTGTTCCTATATTTGCAGTAGTAGTTGTCTTTCCTACTCCACCCTTACCGGATGTTATTACTATTGATTCTCCCATTTTACTACCTCCGTGCTATAAAAATTTATTTGGTAAATAAGGTTCTACAATAATTGAACCGTCCTTAATCTTAGCCACTTCCGGAAATTGAGGCTTTTCATTATCTTCTGGAGCCCTTGTTACCAAAGTTCCAATCTGTAGTATTTCTGGTTGCAATGAAAATGCTGCCACAAAAGCTCTGCTATCTCCACCCATACCAGCACGTACATAACCTTTTAAATTACCTAACACTATCACATTTCCTGCGGCTTGTATTTCCGATCCTGGATTTACATCTCCTATTATCACCAAGTTGCCAGGATATTCAATTCTCTGACCACTTCTTATGGTTTTTCTTACAAACTTAGTTCTTCCTTCATAGATTCCTGTAAAAGTTTTAGGTTTAGGTTCTTCATATTCTTCAAAAATACATTCTTTAATATCAAAATCTCTTAGAAGGACATTCCTAAGTCTTACAGCATCTCGTTCATTGATTCTTTTCAATTCTGTAGTTATTTTCAACGTTGAGCCTTTATAAAATCTTCTACCCCTAGAAAGCTTTTCTACGAGTGCTTCCAGCATATCATCGAAATTTCTGAATTTATCCATATCAATTACTGTAACTAAGCCTTCACGATTACCTTTTATTAATATCCTGTCCTCCATAGAAAAAACCTCCAAATGAACAATAAGCACAACAAATATATACTTCAATAAACACTGATTAAATTCCTTCTTAAATTTCAAATAATTTTATATATCTTCTAAAATTCTAACAAAAAAATCGAGGAAATTCAACGTAATATGAATCTCCTCGATTTTTTATCTAAATACCTTATGGATTCAAAGTATAATCAAATTTAGGCTGATAGCCTGGGTATTGTTTTAACTCTTCACTAAAGTATGCTTCATAAATAGCCCTTGCTACATCAGCTACATAGCCACCGTGACCAGCATCAAAAATTACTACACAAACAGCTATTTCTGGATCATCATAAGGAGCAAAGCCTACATATAATCCATAGGATGTTCTACCTACAGACTCCTGAATACCATCTTCCTTATAAGTAGCTGATCCTGTTTTACCGGCAGTCTTAATTGGAAAGTTTACGAAGGAGCTAGAAGCGGTACCAGATTCGTCTGTAACTAAGCTCATCCCTTCTTTTATTGCTTCTAAATTTGCTTCTTTCAATTGAATTTGGTCTAAAACCTCAGGTTTAGTCTCATAAACCACCTGACCAGAGGCATCTACAAATTTATCTACCAAATGAACTTTATATCTTGTTCCACCATTGGCCAAAGTTGCTATATAGCTAGCTAACTGAACCGGTGTAAAATTATTAGTACCTTGACCTATAGCCGCATTAAGTATGTTACCAGGTGTAGTTATTTGAGTAATAACATCGAAGGTAACATAAGTAGAAATAGCCTCTGCCATGTTTTTAGCATCACTTTCCTTATATTTACCACGATTTTCTTCCGGTTGAGCATTTATCAAATTTTGAAATAAAGGAACTAGATCTGCTTTTAGCTTTTCATATATGGAGTAAGAATTCTCAATAGTATAATCTCCATTTATATATTCTGCAATCCTTGCCTTTAAATCCTCTTTAGCCTTTGCTAATTCATCACTATCCTCTTCATTCTTATTAATATCAATAGGGGTAAAAGTGATGGTAAGTCCACTTGCCTGATATACACCTGCATTAAGTTTTTCTGCTATATTATATTTTGAGTAAAATGCATATTCTTTTTTATTATATTCATTATTATAAGTTTGACCAAAGGATTCCGCTATTTCCAGTCCTGTACTTTGTTTAACATTTGATTTTGGATCAGATCCTAATCCAAATTTCCAAGCATACTTTGCAATAGCATCTAAACCATTTTTTTCATATAGCTTGTATCCAGTTGCATAATAGTAATAGTTACAGGATTTCTGTAATGCTGTCTTTACATTTACATTGCCATGATGTGAATGACAATGCCAAGTTGTGGAACCTAATTTATACTCATAATTATCATAAATTATCTCGTTTGCAGTTGCTATACCTTCCTCTAAAACCGCAACGGATGTCATTGGTTTAAAGGTTGACCCAGGAGGTACTAAAGCAGTAGTAGCATAATTATAAAACGGTTTTGGATACACATCATATTTATCTCTTCTTATAATAGTGTTACCATCTGAAGATTCTATTGGAAATAATTTATCTACAGTGATACCATACTTATTTAACTGCATTCTTTTAATATATTCTTTTCCAAAGGACTCTAAGTCCGGTTGAAAAAACTGCTTACTCAACTCATTAGTTAATTTTCCTGGTATTGAGAACAAATTAGGATCATATCCTGGTAAGCTTGCCATAGCTAAAACCCCACCAGTTTTAACATCTAATACTACTGCAGCACCTCTTGTAGCATTACCAGTGTCCATTGTTCCGCCAGCTTCTGAGTGATATCGTTCTGTAGTTTGCAATGCAGTCATTCTATCCTGCAAAGCTCTTTCTGTTACCGCTTGAAGTTTACTATCCACAGTTAACACCAGATCTTGACCTGGATAAGGTTCAAGCTTAAATAACTCTTCTGTTTTTCGACCTTCTTTATTAACTCTTATGGTAGTTCCACCCTTGGTACCTTTAAGTCTGTCTTCAAAAGCACTTTCTAGACCCGCAATACCAACATAATCAGAGCTTACATCATAGCCTTTTTCTTCATATTTTTCTGCATTTGTACCACTTATTTTGGAGATGTACCCCAAAAAGTTAGAACCTAAAGAACCATTAGGATAATACCTTATAGGCTGCAAAGAAACATCAATACCTGGTAAAGTATTTTTTACTTGTTCAAAAAGAAAGGCTGTTTTTTTAGTCATATTTGCAGATATAGTAACTGGCTTATACCCGCTATAACTTTGAAGATAAATTGCATCCTTAACTACCATAAATTTTCTAACTTCATTTACATCAAATTTATCTAGCACCATTTTACCAATATCTTTATTGGTAATTTCACCATTATTTCTTCTTTGAAATAAGACTTTTTCCTCATCTTTACTTAGATTAAGAAGTTTATATATATCATACTTTACAATTAAATAATAAAATACGTCTTCAGCACTTATCTTCATTAGTTTTTCATTTATTTTTTCCTTCTGTTCGTCAGTGAGTTCATTAGAAGAAATTTTGGGATATAATTCTGCTCTAACAACATCATTTAATCCTCTTTCAGTTTTAAAAAACAACTCTAAAGCTCTTTTCGTATCTGGATCATCGGTATTAAATTCAAATCTAAAGGGTTCTACCTGAAGCTGAAACTCATCTAATAATTGATCTTGAGCTCCATCTGATTCTGTATTATCCTTTGAAGCTTCATCTAATAGTCTAAAAACCTCTTTAAAGGTATTAAAAAACTGTTCTTTTCCTTCTTCACTTTCCATATAAACTAAATTGTAACTTTGTATGTTTGTAGCTAAAACTTCACCATTTTTGTCCAATATTTTCCCTCTTGGAGCAGCTTCAGGTACTTGTCTAATAGATTTGGTATTTGCTCTATCGGTATAATCTTCACCTTTAATTACTTGTAAGTAGAATAATCTTAAGATTATTAAGGAAAAGAATATCGCCATAATAACTATCAATCCAGTATATCGATTAAATTTCTTATTTATCTTCATGGAGTATCCCCCTTAAAACTTCCATTGTTTTTTCATAAAAGGTTTTTGTAACAACTTGTAAAGGAACTTATATAAAAATATACCCAAAACCATAGTATATATGGAAGTAAATACTACAGAATAAATTTCTATTGTTATTCCAATAATGTGAAAGATACCAAAAACTAAAACTCCTTTTAACATGGAAAGTCCAAAAAGTGACAAAACAGGAATCAATAATTTTTCTCTAAATATGTTATCTCCTATTAGCACTGATAATATACAAAGGAGGATATTTACTAAAGGATTTATTCCTATTACTTGACATAAATATAAATCTTGAAGTAATCCTGAAATAACGCCTACTTCTATGGCATCCCAATAATCATTGTTTATCGAATAAAAAATTATAAACATAAACAAAGAACTAGGGTAATAATCTTTGATCGCAAAAAAAGGCAGAAGTGTATTATCTATTATAAATAGACATACACATATTAAAATCACCATTAGTCTTCTCATTGTTGTAATTCCTCCCCTATATACTTTTCAGCGGACCTATCTTTAGGAAGAATCACAAAAACCTCTTCTAATCGGTTTAAATCAACATAAGGCTTTACTATGGCCGTTTTCATAACCCTAGATTTGTCTTCCTGCACCTCAATGACTTCACCGATTCTTATGCCCTTTGGATAAATATAACCATCACCAGATGTAACAATAACATCTCCCACTTTAATTTGAGAATCCATAGAAATAAAATCAAGTATGGCTAATACATCCTGATTTCCATCTTTATACCCTCTCAATATACCTGTGTCACCAGTATTTTGATCTTTAGCTCCTACTCCTATATTTTCATTGGATATACTTTGTACAATGGACCAAGTATCACTGGCTACTGTAACTTGACCAACTAGTCCCTGAGCTGTAGCTACAACTCTTCCTTTAATTACACCATCCTTAATACCCTTATCTATAACATATCCATCTAGTACATTATTACCACTAACACTTAAAATTTCACTTACAACATAATCATACTGATTATTTCTCTTTGTATAATCTAAAATTTTTGCCAATCTTTCATTTTCACTTTTTACCACATCATACATGAGTGCTTTTTCTTCCAGCTCAGCATTTCTTTCTCTAAGGGCTTCATTTTCATTTTTTATTTCTTTAAAGTTAAAAATAAAGCTAAAAAAGCTATTAATATTATCATTAATGCTATAAAAAAAACCTTGGATGCTGTTTAGTACAGACCCTGCTCCATTTTCCAATATTGTTTTATTTTCTCTTTTAACACTAGCAGCTATAAGTACTAAAAACGTAACTGACAGTATTACAACTACTACTGCCAGTTTATTTTTTAAAAACTTCATTTTTATCCTCTCTTCTTGCTTATTCTGTCAAAGTACTCTAGAGCTTTACCAGCACCTAAGGCTACACAATCCAATGGAGACTCAGCTATGTGTACAGGCATATGGGTTTCTGAATTTATCAACTTATCAAGACCTCTTAATAAGGCTCCTCCACCAGCGAGCATAATACCCTTTTCCATTATATCTGCAGCTAATTCTGGTGGTGTTTTTTCCAAGGTTGTTTTAATAGCATCTATAATTGAAGCAATGGTTTCTTTTAATGCACTTCTGATTTGAGATTCAGTAATAGTTATAGTTTTTGGAAGACCTGAAACTAGATCTCTTCCCTTTATATCCATTGTTTTTTCTTCTTCTCCTGTATCATAGGCAGATCCTAATTCCATCTTTACTGTTTCCGCTGTTCTTTCTCCAATCATCAGATTATACTCTTTTTTAATATAATTAATTATAGCCTGATCTAAATCATCTCCTGCTACTCTTAAAGACTTACTTGTAACAATACCTTCAAGAGAAATAACAGCAACTTCAGTAGTACCACCACCAATATCAACTATCATACTTCCCGTTGGTTCATCTACAGGAAGACCCGCTCCTATAGCAGCTGCCATTGGTTCCTCCATTAGGACCACTTCCTTAGCCCCTGCCTGTTTTGCAGCTTCATCTATGGCTCTTTTTTCAACCTCAGTAACCCCTGAAGGGAAGCATACAATAATTCTTGGACTAGCAAAAGTATTTCTACCTATTACTTTACTAATAAACTTTTTCAACATAATTTGAGTGATATCGAAATCTGCAATAACTCCATCTTTCATTGGTCTTATAGCCACAATATTTCCAGGAGTTCTACCTATCATCTTTTTTGCTTCTTCTCCTACTGCTAAAACCTTCTTGTTAATACTATTTATAGCTACAACAGAAGGTTCTCTAAGTAAGATCCCCTTTCCTTTAACATATACCAAAGTATTTGCTGTACCTAAATCTATTCCCATATCTCTAGAAATTGAAAATAATCCCATTGTCGTTCTCCTTTCAATTACAATATTCCTTTTTCTTTCATACTTATATAAGAACCATTACCTATTATGATATGATCCAAAATTTGTATACCTATTAACTTACCACATTCTGTCAATCTGTGGGTTATATTTACATCTTCATTGCTTGGTGTAGGATCTCCAGAAGGATGATTGTGACATATTATTATAGAAGCGGCATTTCGCTTTATAGCTTCTATAAAAACTTCCCTAGGATGTACTATAGAAGTATTAAGACTACCTACAAAAACATCTTTCATCAATATTACTCTATTTTTTGTATTAACTAGAATAATCCTCAAAACCTCTTGCTTTAGAGTTCTCATAGACTCCATCACCAAATCCGCCACCGCTGAAGGTGAGTTTACGCTGTACTCCTCACCGGATTTATAAGACCTAAAGCGCTTTGAAATTTCCGCTAATGCTAAAAGTTGAGCAGCCTTAGCTTTCTTAATACCTTTTAACTTCATAAAATCCTGGGCATTAGAAGTCAGTAGGCCATTAAGCCCACCTGTCTCTATTAGTATTCTGTTACAAAGCTCAATTATGTTCTCTCCCTTGCTCCCACTCCTTAATATTATTGCTAACAATTCACTATTGGAGAGATTTTCAGGCCCGTATCTAAATAACCTTTCCCTAGGCCTTTCATTTAGTGGTAAATCCATAATCTTAATTGCTTTATCCATAAACCTACTCCCTTTACAGATTTACCCCTATCCCCTTTAATATGTTCTTAAGCTTATTTATAGGAAGACCAACAACGTTATAATAACATCCATTAATCTTCTCTACAAAAACTCCGCCATAACCCTGTATACCGTATGCTCCGGCTTTATCCATAGGTTCTCCAGTATGTACATATCTTTCCATTTCCTCTTGAGTTAACTTAGAAAATGTTACTTCTGTCTTTGCATAATCACTTACTAATTGGGAATTATTAGTATTTAACACTGTTAATCCTGAAAAAACTTCATGAGTTCTACCGCTAAGCTTTTTCAGCATAGCTATAGCCTCTTCTCCGTCTTTTGGCTTACCTAATACAACACCATCTAAAGCAACTATAGTATCACAGGCTATAATTACAGCATCATCCTTAATCTTTTGTGCAGCTGCATAAGCTTTTCCTCTAGATAATTGGATGACATAATTACTATAGTCTCCTTGAAATTCAATGCTGCTTTCATCAAAGTCGCTTACTATAACAGAGAAGTCGTCTACCAGCTTAGTAAGTAGCTCCTGCCTTCTTTCTGAAGCAGAGGCTAATATTATTTTCATGTTTCATCACTTCCTAGTATTTTCTATATAGTATTATTGCCAAAATTATACCAACTATAGACATAACATTTAACTTTAAATTTACTCCTAAGCTTAAAGCGAAAACTCCTAAATTTAATGTTACCGGCGAAGCTGTACCAATAGTATATACGTGATTCATAAAATTTAGTGCGCTAATATTGGCTAACATTTCACCTAAAAGACTACCGGTAAGAGCTCCCAATAATACGAAAAAAATAAAAAAAGCCGTAGATTTCCCTGAACCTTTCAAATCCATCCCTCTCTATTGAATAATCAAGCATTTATAATTTGTCGTCAACAACCTTTTTTATGGTTATGACATAAAAATTTCACTTGTTTACTCATTGATATTACATCTTTTATAGTTTATCATTTAATAAAAGTATAAACAAGTATGTTTGTACAGTTAAACAAAAAATTCACAATAAAATTTTATTAAAAAAGCGCTGCTTAATGCAACGCTTAACTTGCTTTTTTTGTCCCTATTTTCAAGATTACTTTATATATAAATAAATAACCTTCTTCTACCTTACTATTATCAATTTCTTCCGGTAATGAGTTAATATAAGCTTTATATTCTTCAATCAAATTATTTTTTTCACCATTCTTTTCTAATTTTGCTGCTTCTTTTTCAAACCAGTTTTTATATTCCTCTGTCTTCACTGATGCAGCATTACTTTGACTTAATGCATTTAGTATCTGCAAATGCCCCTTTATTATCTCCACTAAAAAATTATTAAACTTTTCACTAGTATCTACCACATAAGTAACCTTTGAATTTGGTATACTTTGCAGATCCAATTTATTCTTTACACTATCATATTCTGATTCCATAAATATACCCACAAATACCCTGAACTTTCCTTCTTCTTCCACCATAAAGGGTACACCCACAGCCTTGAGACTTTCCTTTTGCATCTTAGCATTATTTTCAACTCCGTAATAACCAGCTTGGACTAATATAAAATTATAACTATTGGAACTGGTTTTATCCCTTTTCTGTTGAGTATTTGCTTCTCCTCCACTAGTTTGAGAATTTGTCTTATTACCACTCTTTAGAAACATATTAGATAGTAGGGTGCCAATAAGTACAGCTGCTAAAACTATGCTTAATAACATAACTACAAAAGACATCTTATCTCCTTTTTTCCTTCTATAATCGTATCTTGTGTATTTCATTTTATCACCTCACTTAATCTCTTAAAATAACAATTTCAAAATATCTTAGAAATAAATTGAACCTATTGTTTTAAAAAATACATCTCCATACATAATATTAAATATCTGGTATTCATATGTCACAAAAAACCCGACATCCTTTGTCGGGCATTGAAGCTTTTTTTAAAATTATTAGCATTGACTTTTTTCTAGTCGCTTAAATATTAACATATCTCTTTCTTTTCCCTTAATATTAAAAAAGTTCCTCGAGATTCTATGCAACACAAAGCTGTTTTTTGTCCAGAACTTAATAGCTTCCTTGCTTCCATCTATAATACTAGTATAAAAATTATATATACCAAAATTCTTTTCAAAATACTTAATTGTTTCTAATAAAATTCTACTACCTAAGCCTTCTCCCCTAAGATTACAATCTAATATAAAACACCCTATAAAAACATCATTAGGTTTTTTAAATTCTACTCTACCTTTAAGTATACCAACAAGCTTGTTATTCTTAATAACTTTTAAAAAGAATTCATTTTCGCTCATATAATATTCCAAAAATCTATCATCAAGCTCCGATATATCTGTCCACAATTCACTGTTCTTCGAATTCATCTCTTCCTGCATCCAATCCTTTATTATTTGCACATCTTCTTTTTCCACACTACTCAATCTTATATCATCTATAAGCAATTCAATATCAAACATTATAATATCACCTCACTTTTATAAATAATATTTCTACGCAAATAATGATTTTTCCTGCTCTTTTAAATCTATTTTTCAATTAACCTTTTGATTTCATATACGATACTTTTATCAAAAAAGCAAAAAGAGAGGTTTTACCCTCTCCAATAATCTTAGTTATATCCAAAATACCGGTACTCCAATTTTGACACCTATCTCTCGATAGGTGGGTGTCCTCATAGATGTCTCTATCGCCTTCAATGCCGTAATAAAGTCTCATAAGATGGTACATATCAACATCAGGATATTGGACTCCCGTTTCTTTAATGTAGGTTCAAAATAAGAGCTTAACGTATATTTCAGAATTTGGTGCGAGAGACGGGACTTGAACCCGTACGGTCTCCCACACGCCCCTCAAACGTGCGCGTCTGCCGATTCCGCCACTCTCGCATATTCTTAGTTACAGTGAAAGTTCTTCAACTTATTACACTGCCCTCTAACAAGTACCATTCTACTACGGTTTTTTTTAAACGTCAATAGGTAAATTATGATATATTCCTTTGTGTTAAAAAGGTGTTGATGAATAAAATTTCAAATTAAAACTTCTAAATATGTTTTGATAATAAAATGTTGATGGAAAAGTATTTTCAGTCCATCAACATTTAATAAAAGATAGCCATATATTTTTACATTAAGTAACGGTAAACTTTTTTTATTTAATAATCACTTAATTACATCAAATATTCTATGAGATATTCAATTTATTCTTATACAAAAACTTATATATGTTATAATTTGCTTCAATCTTTTTTACATACTTATTCGTTTCTTCATAAGGTATATAGTCTAGTTTCTTCCCATCAAGAGAATACTGCTTATTCTCTAACCAATTGTTAACTCTACCTCTTCCAGCATTATAAGATGCTAGTATTAAATCTAAGTTATCACCAAACTCTTCTCTGAGGTTATTTATATACCAGCACCCCATCTTTATATTTGTTTCTGGATCATATAACATTTTTTCTTCATAGTTTTCAATTTTCATTTTACTAGCTATCCACTTACCGGTTTCACCTGTTATTTGCATAAGCCCTCTAGCATCTTTATGAGAATTCGCCTCTACATTAAAATTACTCTCTGTTTTAATCATTGCCGCCACTACATATGGATCAATATTATACTGATTAGCATATTTCTTTATATACTCCTCATATTTTAATGGATACAGTATATAGGCCATCCTTCTTGCAGCTACAAATAGAGCAGCCAAAACTAAAATTACAAATATACTTGAACTTACTTTTCTTTTTCTTTTTTTCATTTTATACCTCAGTCAGACTACTTTATATAAACTTTAATAACATTCATAATTTCTTCTACCTGTTCCCTCATGTACTTTAAATCTTTATCATTATCTATGATAAAATCAACGTACTTCTTTTTTTCTTCCAAGCTCATTTGTGAATTAATTCTATTCATAGCCTGTTCTAAACTAATATTATCTCTTTTTCTTAATCTTTCAATTTGGGTGTTCTTTTCAACCCAAACTAAAATATTCATGTCCATCTGCTTATGTATCCCTTGCTCAATCAAAGTTGCAGCATCTACAATACATATTTTTATGCCGGACTTTTCAAGTTCATCAATCCTTTTAAAAATTTCTTCTTTAATTGGTGGCAGCATTATATTATCTAACTTTAATCTTTCGCTGCTATATTTAAAAATGTAGTTACCTAAAGCTTTTCTATCTAAACTGCCGTCTTCTTTAAAGAAATGATCTCCAAAAGTACTTCTTATTTTCTCAAGAAGTTCAGGATATAAAATAAGCACTTCTCTAGCTATTACATCTGCATCGATAACGTTGATTCCAAGCTCGGTAAAAGCCTTAGATACTGTGCTTTTTCCTGATGCAATTCCTCCGGTAAGACCTATTTTAATCAATTCATTCACCCTTTCTAGCTTAGGTCTTTCACTTTAAATTTCATTGAAAGATCTTATTTTGCATCGTACCAAGTAGCTCCAACGCTTATATCAACTTCCAAAGGTACCGATAATTTTAATACACCTTCCATTTCTTTTCTAACCAGTTCCTTTATTTCTTCTTCTTCATCCTTATATACATTTAATATAAGTTCGTCATGAACTTGAAGAATTAAAGTAGACTTGTAGTTTCCTTCCTTGAGCTTGTTGTACACATTAACCATGGCAAGCTTAATTATATCCGCTGCGCTACCTTGTATAGGAGCATTCATGGCTAATCTTTCTCCTAGTGCCTTAGTAATCTTGTTAGTAGCATTAACCTCCGGCACATATCTTCTTCTGTTAAGAATAGTGGTAACATACCCCTTCTTTTGAGCCTCTTCAATTACAGAATTCATATATCTTTTTACTCCTGGATAACTTTCAAAATAGGTATCCATATAACTTTTTGCTTCTTTCTTGCTTATTTTCAAATCCTTCGCTAAGCTAAAATCACTTATTCCATAAACTATACCAAAATTAACAGCCTTAGCCCTGCTTCTCATTAATGATGTTACTTCATCTATCGGAACCTTAAACACGTATGATGCGGTTTTTGTATGGAAATCTTTATGTCCTAAAAAGGCTGCAATTAGATTTTCATCTTGACACATATGTGCAAGAACTCTAAGTTCAATTTGAGAGTAATCCGCTGAAAGAATAACACAATTTTCATCATTAGGTTGAAAAACTTTCCTAATCTCTTTACCCATTTCATACTTTATAGGTATATTTTGCAGATTAGGTTCCGTACTAGAAAGTCTTCCTGTGGTAGTCACTGTCTGGTTGAAGTTTGAATGTATTCTTCCATCCTCTTCTAAAACATTTTTTAAACCTTCCACATAAGTAGAATATATTTTTGCTATCTGCCTGTAGTATAGAATCTTCTCCACTATTGGATGTTTGTCAGAAAGCTCCTCTAAAACTTCAGCATTGGTGGAATATCCAGTTTTTGTCTTTTTTATTACAGGCAAATCTAATTTTTCAAATAAAATTTTCCCAAGCTGTTTAGGAGAATTTATATTAAATTCCTCATCCGCTAACTCATATATTTTCTTTTGTGTACTTTCTATTTCTGATTTAAACTTTACAGAAAGTTCTTCTAGCATATCATAGCTTACCTTAAAACCATTAGCCTCCATACTAGCTAACACCCTTGATAAAGGAAGCTCAATATCATAATAGAGCTTTTCCATTTCAAATTCCTTTATTTTTTCTGCCATCTTACTATAAAGCTCTGATAGGTACATATTTTGTTTTACTTCATATTCTAATCCTGCACCCTTTACATCCTTACCTATATACTCTCTAATTAAATCTATTAAAGGATAATCCCCTTTTGATGAATCTATAATATAAGCCGCCAGCTTTATATCAAAATCTAATCCTTCCACTTCAACTCCTAGCTTTTTCAAAGCAGTATAAGAGTTTTTCATGTCATAACCTACTTTTTTTAATGAAGACTCTGAAAAAATTCTAGATAATAAACCCACCATTTCTTCCCTATTAGACTCAATAAGCTTCTTTACTTCAACAACATAGTTTTCCTTTTCATCTGTAGTTAAGATAAAGTAATTCATTTGAAGCTTGCCATAAACAGTTTCATTTTCTATATAGGGTGTTATGTATAAGATTCCTTTATAACCATCTAACTTTTCCGTAAGCTTTTTAAGCTCTTCTATCTCACTGATAATTTCATAGTTACACTCTAAATCATCTTCAAGACTACTTTCAGCATCTGAATTTTCAGCAGGAAATTTATCCAGCAAGGACTTAAATTGCATTTTAAAGAAGAACTTTCTAATTCCTTCTAAATCAAAGCTATTCTTAGACTTAATATCATCCAAATCAATTTCTATAGGAACATCTCTTATAATGGTAGCAAGTTTTTTACTAAAAATCGCACTTTCCCTATTTTCTATTAAG
Source organism: Clostridium sp. N3C (assembly GCF_900095445.1). Taxonomy (GTDB): domain Bacteria; phylum Bacillota; class Clostridia; order Clostridiales; family Clostridiaceae; genus Clostridium_AU. The sequence goes on along the minus strand of NZ_FMJL01000003.1, from coordinate 47,604 downwards.
GTTTCTTTTAATTTTTTTCTAGTAATATTCTCTATATTGTCTAGCAAATTTTCTATGCTTCCATATTCCTGAATTAACTTGTAAGCAGTCTTTTCACCAATTCCAGGAACACCGGGTATATTATCTGAAGCATCACCCATTAAGCCCTTTACATCTATAAACTGGCTTGGTGTAACTCCATATACTTCTATCATCTTATTTTTATCATAAATTTCTTTTTCTGTTATACCCTTTTTAGTAATAATAACTTTAGTATTATCACTGGCTAATTGAAGAGCATCTCTATCCCCTGTTAATATATAAACCTCCATGCCTTTATCCTCTGCAAATTTTGAAAGGGTTCCTATAAGGTCATCTGCTTCAAAACCATCTATCTCAAAAATATTAATACTCATCATTTTTAAAAGTTCCTTGAGAGGTTCAAACTGCTCATGAAGCTCTTGAGGCATCTTTTTTCTTCCAGCCTTATATTCTGTGTACTCCTTATGTCTAAAGGTTGGAGCCTTTCTATCAAAAGTAGCAACGATATAATCTGGCCCTATTTCCTCTTTAATTTTTAATAACATATTTGTAAATCCATAAATAGCATTTGTATGTAAACCCTCTGAATTTGTAAGAGGTGGTAATGCATAAAAAGCTCTATTCATTAAACTGTGCCCATCTAAGATTAACAACTTTTCCATAATCATTCCTCCGACAAGTCTTTGGTAATATTATTTCCTAATATAGGAAAATTATTTACTCTATGTTATTATTGTAACCTTTATTAGTTTTTTAGTCTACCACAAATATGCCTGAATACTACTTTCATTTCGACATTAGTAAAAGTAAAAAAGGTCGTTAGTGTAACCATCGACCTTTCACTTTCCATTTAACATTAACCTATTTTTAATCTTTCTCATAGAAGGATAGAACTGCTCTTTTAATAAATATTCATTCCATTCATTTTCATCAGTTACTGAAATCCATACTAATTCTAAAATTTTTCTATGACTTACAGTTTCACTACCTACTTTTTCAAAACTATCTTTCAGTGGTACACATAAAAAAGTTACATACCTTTGATATAGAGTTTTTCCATTGCTTCCATGTAATTATCATCACTCGGAAAGTGAGCCACCCCGACTGATATGGTTGTAGGATACAAGCAATTTTTAGTTTCTTTCTCTACAGCTTTCCTTACTTTTTCAGCCAACTTTATTGAATCTTTCTTATCAATGTCTTTGAAAACCACTAAATATTATTATATCTTTTTAGGTTATCATCATCTATAAACAATACCTCAAAGCCTCTTTTCTCCTTTGAATATCCCCCTAGAAATCCAGAAAGAAATAATCTTCCAGCACCATAATTTTGAATGCCTGATACATCATCAATAAAGGCAAGTTCATTTGATGCTCTATAAGACTTAAGAGTTTTTCTGATATTACTTGTAAATGTTCCTATTATGTGTCCTATTATTCTTCTTGAATAATCTTCATTGTTTTTACTTAATGCAGAAAGATTATTTAACAACATTTCATAAAAGTCTTCAATTTAAATAAACTTTCATAGTAATTTTTTACTTAACAATTAATAATAGTATATAATTTCATGTTTTAATTACAAATACATATCATTACATATAACAAGTATTAATATTTCACATAACTTACAAATCAAAAAGCCCCGTATAAAGTCATTTACTAAATACGGGGCTTTTGATTTACTTCTTTTCCTCTTAAATTTAATGAGTTTTACAAAATTTTATTTGTATTTTTATTACTTATTTAAAGCCTCTTCAATAGCAACAGCTACAGCAACAGTTGCTCCAACCATTGGGTTGTTACCCATTCCGATAAGACCCATCATTTCAACGTGAGCTGGAACGGATGAAGATCCTGCAAACTGTGCATCAGAGTGCATTCTTCCCATAGTATCTGTCATACCGTAGGAAGCTGGACCTGCAGCCATGTTATCTGGGTGAAGTGTTCTTCCTGTACCACCACCGGAAGCAACTGAGAAGTACTTCTTACCTAGTTCGATACATTCCTTCTTATATGTACCTGCTACTGGATGCTGGAATCTTGTTGGGTTAGTGGAGTTTCCTGTTATAGAAACGTCAACACCTTCCTTGTGCATTATAGCAACACCTTCTCTAACATCGTCTGCTCCATAGCATCTAACCTTAGCTCTTTCTCCATTGGAGTAAGCAGTTTCATTAACAATTTCAAGCTTTCCTGTAAAATAATCAAACTTAGTTTGAACATATGTAAATCCATTGATTCTTGAAATTATCATTGCAGCGTCTTTTCCAAGACCGTTAAGTATAACTCTTAAAGGTTCCTTTCTTACTCTGTTAGCTGATTTAGCTATACCAATAGCACCTTCAGCTGCAGCAAAGGATTCATGTCCTGCAAGGAATGCAAAGCACTTGGTTTCTTCTCTTAAAAGCATTGCTGCTAGATTTCCGTGTCCAAGACCAACCTTTCTGTCATCTGCAACAGATCCTGGTATACAGAAAGACTGTAAGCCTTCTCCTATTGCTTCTGCAGCTTCCGCAGCCTTTTTGCAGCCCTTCTTAATTGCAATAGCAGCACCTACAATGTAAGCCCAACATGCATTTTCAAAAGCGATTGGCTGAATTCCTTTAACCATATTATAAACATCTATACCTGCTTCATCACAAATAGCCTTAGCTTCCTCAATGGAATTTATACCGTATTTGTTTAATGCAGCGTTAATTTGATTAATTCTTCTATCATAACTTTCAAATAATGGCATTTATATTCTTCCTCCTTCTCTTATTCTTGTCTTGGATCAATGTACTTAGCAGCTTCAGCAAATCTACCATAAGTACCTGTTGCTGCCTTCATTGCTTCGTTAGCATCAACGCCCTTTTTAACAGCGTCCATCATTTTTCCAAGGGAAATGAACTCATAACCAATAACTTGATCATTTTCATCTAAAGCTAGTTTAGTAACATACCCTTCAGCCATTTCTAAATATCTAGTTCCCTTAACCTTAGTTCCGTACATAGTACCAACTTGGCTTCTAAGTCCTTTTCCTAAGTCTTCTAGAGCTGCTCCTACTGGTAGTCCACCTTCTGAGAAAGCACTTTGAGTTCTTCCATAAACTATCTGTAAGAATAACTCTCTCATAGCTGTATTTATAGCATCACAAACTAAGTCTGTGTTTAGTGCTTCTAATAATGTCTTTCCAGGAAGAATTTCTGATGCCATAGCTGCTGAATGAGTCATACCTGAACATCCAATAGTTTCAACTAGAGCCTCTTCAATTATTCCATCCTTAACGTTTAGTGTAAGCTTACAAGCACCCTGTTGTGGAGCACACCAGCCCACACCATGTGTTAAACCTGATATATCTTTTATTTCTTTAGCTTGTACCCATTTTCCTTCTTGAGGAATTGGTGCTGGTCCATGGTTTGGTCCCTTAGCTACACATACCATGTTCTCAACTTCATGTGAATAAATCATAAAATTATCTCCTTCCTTATTTATGGTATTTAAGCAAGTGCAGTTTGTCGCCTACCGGCAATTTTTAATCACATAGGGTGAAATTTTTAACAACTGACCACATATATTTTAGCAAATATACTCGGAACTAACAATCTTTTTATTACAAAAATCATTTTTTTGCTACAAGAGATAAAGTTACTACAAGTTCTATCCAGTTTTTATTAAGCTATCTACTGAAATATTACTTTCAAATAAATTATTTTTAAAAATAAATATTGACATATTAAAAACTACGTGGTAATATTACTATTGTCCCGCCGAAGTGGTGGAACTGGCAGACGCGCTGGACTCAAAATCCAGTGGTAGCAATACCGTGCGGGTTCGACTCCCGCCTTCGGCATTTAGATAACTCTTAGGTTTACCTAAGAGTTATTTTTATTTGCAAATAAATAGAAGCAAGAAGTATTTTCTCCTGCTCCCTTTATAAATTTAGAAATATATTAATTTTGCAAAGAACTAGTACTATATAAGACCTTTATATTGCTAGTCAACGTGGATTTTATAAGCAATATAGATTGATATATATCTTCTTTTATCTTAGATAGTTCAATCTTATAATAACAAGTTGGAATACCATATAATTCAATGTAACTCCCCATATCATATATGTTAAATTGATTTATTAATACTGAAGAATCTGCAATATATAGAGAACTATTTTTTATAATGGAAGAAGCAATAGCTATAACAGTAGCTTTTTTATATTTGCTTATTATATGTTTTTTCATTTTCAAATGAAATATGAAATCATTGAGCATATTATAGGATAACTTCCTAGGTATGCTAAAATCTAACAATATTATCATAAAGATCCTCTTACATTGCTATATATTATTATATTATTAGTTGTAATAAATCTATTCTAATAAGCTCAACATAATACTATAAATTATACTACGTTTTTAAGTTTATCAATCACATATGCATCTATTAGTTCAACATGTTCTCTTTTTATATCTATAAATTCCAATACTGTTTTCTTATTATTAACAGCATCTTCTATTCTAGATACATTACATAAAGCCACAATTTCTTCTTCATTCATTCTAAAAGAAATTATCGCTTGCTTTTTCTCTGAATCATTTTCATATGTAATAAGCGAAACTCCTCCGGCACTAATATCTACAGTAAAGGACCTTTTCATCTTTTTTAACCATAGTGGCTCTACTTCAGATATTCGTTCATAATTTTTATTTTCAGGTAAAAAATAATAATCTATATCTATTACTGTTTGTAGTCTTTTAAACTGCCTTCTTTCAATAGCAGTAATTACCTTAGGATTACTTATTAAAAGAATCTGGACATCATTATTAAAGGAACTTCCTAAAACAACAGAAGAACATCTAACTGCTTTATTTTTTGATGCACAAAAAAATTCAAAGTAATCCTTTTCATTTAATTGTGTATAATTCTTTTGTTTTACAGAAACAGCAACAGCTAAACATCCCTTGTGAACCTTTACTAAAGTTCCAGAAAATAAATTTTTATCTTCATTTAATAAACTTAATACATCACCTTCTTTAATTCCACTTAAATCCAGTGTATCCATAAAAGCCTCCTTTCTCAGTATTTAGAATTGAGAAGTAATCTAAAATATAATTTAAAATTTAATTTTTTTAAATATTATTCTACAAATATTCTGAAAAATCCTTCTTTCGCCGGTAAATTTTTTCATAAGTTTGACAATTCATTGACAACAAAAAATACTTCTAAGTAGATAATCTAATTTTTAATTAATTAGACTTTCTACTTTAGAAGTATTCTATTCTTTCTTTGCCAGCATATAGTTATTTAAGAAAGCTTTCGTTCTTTCATTTTTGGGATTGTGAAAAATCTCATCCGGTGTCCCCTCTTCTATAATAAGGCCTTGATCCATAAAAATAACTCTATCTGAAACTTCTCTAGCAAAATTCATTTCATGAGTAACTACAATCATGGTCATATCTTCTGCAGCCAACTCTTTCATAACCTTTAATACTTCACCGGTAAGCTCTGGATCTAAGGCGGAAGTAGGTTCATCAAAAAGCAATATGTCTGGTTTCATAGCTAAAGCTCTAGCTATAGCTACTCTTTGTTTCTGACCTCCAGACAATTGATAAGGATAAGCCTCTGCCTTATCTGCTAATCCTACCTTTTCTAAAAGTTTAATGGCAAGATCCTTAGCCTCTGCCTTATTCATTCCTGCTACATGAACCGGAGCATCTATTATATTTTTCAACACAGAATAGTGAGGAAATAGCACAAAATTTTGAAAAACCATTCCTAACTTTAATCGCATTTTCCTTAATTCTTTGTTATTAGGGTAAAATAGTTTTCCATTATCATCAGCATAAACTAAAGATTCCTTTTCTAATGTGATTTTCCCCTTATCTATAGTTTCTAGGAGATTTAAGCATCTTAACATTGTACTTTTACCAGAGCCTGAAGGTCCTATTACAGATATTACTTCACCTTTATTAATATTAAAGGAAATTCCCTTTAATATTTGTCTACTGCCAAAACTCTTATATATATTTTCTACTGCTAACATTTCCATGCTTTCTCATCTCCTATCTATAATAATCTAATTTACACTCTATAAAATGGAATACTTTTGTAACAGCACCGTTCATTATAAGGTAAAAAAGGCCAGCAACTATAAGAGGTACTGTTGAAAAATGTCTACTAGCTGAATTTTGAGCAACTTTAAAAAGCTCCGAAACACCAATAACTTGAACTAAAACTGTATCCTTTACCAAAGTTATCACTTCATTGCTACTAGCAGGTAATATTCGCTTAATCACTTGCGGAAGAATTATTCTAAAAAAGGTTTGTACCTTAGTATAGCCTAATACCGACGCTGCTTCATATTGATCCTTTTCTATAGAACTTATTCCACCTCTGTAGATTTCTGCAAAATAGGCTGCATAATTTAAGGTAAAAGCAAAAATGGCAGCAGAAAATCTATCAATATTTATGTCTTCAAAGATATATGATGGCGCAAAGTATACAAACATAATTTGCAACATCAACGGAGTTCCTCTCATAACTAAAATATAAAATTGTGTAGGCAATCTTAAAACTGGATTGGAAGACATTCTAGCAAAGGCTACTAATAAGCCTAGAGGTATAGAAAATAATAAAGTTAATGCAAAAACCTCTAAAGTTGTACCTGTTCCCTTTAATAATTGTTCTAATAGTGATGCAAAATCCGGCCAACTACCGTAACTTAACATAATCATTCCCCTTCGTTATTATCACATTATAAAGCCGGTATAATACCGGCATAGTTTATTTACCTATAGTTGTAATATCCTCTCCAAACCACTCTTTAGATATTTCAGCAATTTTTCCATCCTTAGCCATTTCTTTTAGGATTTCTTGAAACTTTTCCATCAAGGCTTTATCGCCTTTTCTGAAACCTATACCATATTCTTCAGCTCCTAAACCTTCATCAATAATCTTGTAGCTCTTATCCTTCTTTTCAATATAGTATTTAGCCACAACTTCATCCATAAGAACTGAATCTACGCCACCTTTTTCTAAATCCATTAGAGCAGTCATGTTGTCTTTAAATTCTACAACTTCCTTTAAAGAATCTTTAAACTCCTGATATTTATCTAAGGCATCTGCTGCACTTGAAGCGGATTGTAATGCTAAGGTCTTACCTGCTAAATCCCCCATATCATTTATATTAGAATTACTATTGACAACTATAACTTGTCTATTTTTCATGTAAGGTTCACTAAATAAAACCTGCTTCTTTCTATCTTCATTTATAGTAAAGCCATTCCAGATAGCGTCTATATTTCCGGTATTCAATTCTTGCTCCTTTGCATCCCAGTTAATAGGCTGTACCTTTAGTTCTATACCTAATCTTTTACAAGCTTCTCTTGCTAAATCAATATCAAAACCTACAATGTCTCCCTTATCGTCTGTAAATCCCATAGGAGGGAAACTAGCGTCTAATCCTAATACGAACTCCTTCTTTTCTTGAACCTTAGTCCAAGAATCATCTACACCATCGCTCTTCTTCCCACATCCTGATAAAATTCCTAAAGAAAGAACAGCTGTTAATAAAATAGCAGTTATTTTCTTTTTCATAATATATATCCCCCTTAAATTATCGTAAATTAATCTTTTTATTTCATTTCGATAATAATATTATACTTTAAAACTTTACTTTAGTAAAGTGCTAAATTTAAAAAATCCTTATTTTTAAAAAATATCAAAACAACCCCTGTTCATTAAAAGCAAACAGGGGTTTAAAATTATATATTAAGAACATTATACTGCTAGCTTATTACTCCACTTTCCACATCGATCTCCTGAAGATCCTACATTTTTATCTCCATCATATATAGCTACAACTTCACACCTATTACTACAGCCATTACATTCAAAACTTCTAGATTTAAATTCTCTTTCATAAATATCAAAGCCTTTAAAATCAGTACGACCTTTTTTCTCCACAGCTTCCTTAGCTAATATAGCTGCTCCAATGGCACCCATCACATTATAATTTTCAGGTACAATAACTTCACTATTAAGAGCTTCTTCAAAAGCCTTCTTCATTCCTTTATTAGCTGCAACTCCTCCTTGAAAGAAAATTTTACTTTCTATTTGCTTTCCCTTTCCTACATTGCTTAAATAATTTCTAACTAGTGCATCGCAAAGTCCCTTAATTATATCACATTCATCATATCCTAACTGCTGTTTATGTATCATATCTGATTCAGCAAAAACAGCACACCGACCTGCTATTCTTAAAGAGTTTTTTCCTCTTAGAGCATATTCACCAAACTCCTCAATAGGTATTCCTAATCTCTCTGCTTGTCTGTCTAAAAAGGAACCAGTCCCCGCTGCACAAACGGTATTCATAGCAAAGTCTGTTACTATACCATCCTTTAATATAATTATTTTTGAATCTTGACCACCTATTTCTATAATTGTTTTTACAGAAGGATCTAAGGCAAGAGCCGCTACAGAATGAGCGGTAATTTCATTTTTCACAGCATCTCCTCCAACTATATAAGAAGCAATAACCCTACCACTGCCTGTAGTACCAACCGCCGCAATTTCCTCATCCTTATACTTATCCTTCAGTATTTTAAATCCTTCCTGAATAGCCTTTATAGGTCTTCCCATAGTTCTTAAATACAGTTTATCAATTACCTTCAAATCTTTATCTAAAATAACTAAGTCTGTGCTTACAGATCCTACATCTACTCCTAAATAATACATCTTCTATTTCTCCTCTCTAACAAATCAATAAAAGCTTCTATACGTGTTATGTAGCCTGCTTCTCCAGTAAGTTCATCTACCACAAGAGTCATTATAGGAAAATTCTTATCTTTAGATATGCTAGGCAATATAGATTTAGATACAATTTCTGGCATACATCCAAAAGGGAATATTTGAATAGCTCCATCACAGCCATGCCTTTGGGATAATACTGCTTCACCTATACATTCCCTGCCATGACCTCCAATATAATGAGGTAAATATTCTCTAGAGGCTCTCCTTATATCTAAAGACTGAAGTTTCATCGGTGACATTAAGAGATTTTTTACCCACCAACTAGGATACAAAGTCCTAATGGTGCTTACCCCAAGATCCATCAGTTTATCTTCTATAAATAAATTTGAAAAAGGTTCTATTATAGTATAAATCTCACCTATTATAGCTACCTTTATAGGTTGCCTACTCTTATCTATAAGTATGTCATTTGATACTTTCTTATAGCATTTTATTAAAGATAGCATTTCTTTGGTATTTTCAGCTTCTTTAAGGCTATTTTTTAAATTGTATAGTGTTTTTTTACATTCTCCCCTATTTATCTCATATCCTGCCTTAAATCTTAAGCTTTTTTCCAGTTCATCTATAGAATTTATTATCTTAACCGCATTAAACAAAGCTTTAATTTTTTCACTTTTGCTTAAGGGGCTGTTATCTGAAATAAGCCTTATTCTCTTAAGTAGTTCTTCCTTTCCAATATCTCTTGGAGAATCAATAACTATTAGATTTGCCTTTGGATTAAGCTTTTTCAAAATATTAATTTGAAGTTCACAGTACTCGCCATATCTACATGGTCCACAGCTTCCTGTTATAACGAAAGTGTCCGCTCCTTTTTCCATTGCTTCTACATAGTTTCCTATCATTATTTTAAAAGGTAAACATATTTCCTCAGGAGAGTACTTACACCCTATTTCTAAAGTTCTTTTACTCGTTTCCTCTGGAAAAACATAATCAATTTTTAGACCACTAAATAATGCCTTTGCAGCTAAGGCTGTATTCCCCAAATTCGGAACACTTACTTTCAAGAGACACCCTCCTTTCCAACATATCACAAAAAGCCTCTATCCTAGTATCCATACCTGCATCCCCTGTATGCTCATCTATTTTAAGTACCATAAAAGGAAAATCTTTTATTTCTCCTTTTATTAGTTCTATTACGATAGAATCTATTCCACAAGCAAAGGATGAAATATAAATAATACCATCCACTGACCCTTTTTCATAAAATGATATAGCAGCACCATAAGAGTTTTTTGCAAAATTCCAGAAAGGCTTTTTATAAAGTCTTTTTATCTTTTCTTCTATTTCTTCTCTTTGCAAATTTTCTTCTGTAATTACTCCTACATTCAATTTATTAAGTTTGCTTTTTAAATTCATATTGACATAATTATCGTATATATTGTAAGGATGTCCTATCAATGCTACCTTAAGTGGATAGTTTAAGTCATTGAAGCCTATACATTCATTTTCAAAAAAATATAATGACTTTTTATAAGCATTTATTATTTCTCTTCTACTGAAATTTAACATCTTTCCCACTGACATTAACCATCGAAGAATCTCTTCTCTACTTTCCATATTAGCTGGAGTTTCTGTTATTGCAGGCAAACCTTCTATGCTATTTTTTAGCATTTCTATCAAGCCACAGAATTTAGGACAAATAAACTCCCTAGGGGCCACCTTCATAATTCTTGGCGTAATTATAAGATCACATTTATCCTTTAACCAGTGAACATGACCATGAAATATTTTCACCGGTAAACATGCATCATCCACACAAGCATTAACCCCTCTATCCAATATCTCCCGATTTGTCTCTGGAGAAATTATGTATTCAATCCCTAATTCCTTTAGAAAAGCTTCTATACCGAAACCATATTTCCAATAAAGTAATCCCTTAGGTATTCCAACAACCACAAGTTAACCTCCTGACTATAAATATCATACTTTTTTTAGTCTTGCTAATTTTTATGAAAATTATTCATAATAAAACAAAACAATGCCGCCAGTTAAATAAAAATACTGACAGCATTGGAAATTACTTAATTTATCAAGAATAAAATTAACCTATTAGTTGTTTCCAAGTATTAGGACCTACTATACCATCTACTAGAATACCCCTATTTTTTTGAAAGTTCATCACAACATTTTTAGTTATTGGCCCAAATATTCCATCAACTCCTACAGACAGTCTCCATTGTACATATCTGGTAGCAACAGCATTAGCATTACCTTGCTTGAGTAATGGCTTACCAAGAATTGTATTTAATCTATTCCAAGTCTGAGTTCCAGCAATTCCGTCTACAGTTATAGCCATAATTCGCTGAAATCTTTTTACCGCTTCAGTAGTCCTTATTCCATATATACCATCCTCTTGAAGAACTTTTCCTTCATGATCACTTATCTTCAATCTATTTAATACTTGCTGTAGTTTTAAGATATCACTGGAACCTTTTTTCTGGTTATCACTTTTATCCTGACTGTTATTTTTTGCTCCATCATTAATAATTTTTTGACCGGTTAAACCTGTAACTATAGCACTAGCCATAGCATCAGCATTATATCTACTCATATCTTCCTTAGAGTCTACAAAGGCACATTCTATGAGTATAGCTGGAGCCACAGTATTTCTAATAACATAAAGCCAGTTCCCCTCTTTTACTCCTCTATTAACAAAGCCTAATGCTACAATTTCATTTAACACCTTTTTAGCTATTGCTTTCCCTGCTTCAGATGTAGCAAATACCTCGCTTCCTCGACCTCCACCAGCATTAAAATGTATAGACGCAAAGACATCAACCTTATTATCATTGGCCTTTTTCACTCTTTGATACAAAGAATTAGCTACACTAGTAGCAGAGCTAGGTGTACACAATATTACTGTATGTCCTAAAATTCTTAGTTTATCAATTACTCTAGTACCTACTTCTTTATTAAGCTCATCTTCTCGCCTTATACCAGAAGCTCCAGTATCACCGCTTACATTGTGTCCAATATCTATTCCAAATTTCATAATTAAAATCACCTCTTCATTTTATAAATGCTTTTGTACATATTTCATACTATTCAAAGAGTGCTTACAAGGTTAAATTATCCTATGCAAATATGCTGTAATAATTTTCATGTCTATTACATATGTTAATGTAAAAAATAATGAAAAGGTGGTATTATGAAAAAACTTGCAACTATTTTACTACTGATCTCCATCTTTGCAATTTCTATTGGCTGTTCTAAGGATCGACTAAAGTATACTTTAAACCGTCAAAAGCCTAATACATATTACTACACCGATATGTTAGTAAAAGAAATTAAAATCAATGGTATTTCTAATGTATTAACTCTTGAAACAAACCTTAATAAAGAAAGGAATCTAAAGGATGAGGATATAAAATCCTTGATTAATTTTTTCAATCTCATAAAAACAAAAAACTTCTTAGCTTCTTCTCCTAAACTTCCAAAAAAACCAGAATTTAAATTTTATATATCTAGTGGTAATGAAAAGTATGTAATAAATGTGTATAATGAAAAATATATAAGTGTTCATCCTTGGGATGGTAATTACCCTATGGATTATATAGATATGACAGATATGAAACCACTATATAATTTATACTACTTTTGTAAATATATATTCGAAGAATAATCTCTTAACCTTTAACATCAGCCCTTATTTAGGAGAAGTAAGTATCTTCTCTTACCATTGATGAATGTAATCTAAAAGACATAGGAGGAAATAATATGAATATAAAAGCTGATTTACATCTACATACTACCGCTTCTGATGGGAAATTATCACCTTCAGAATTGGTTAATCTTGCTTATAAAGAAGGATTAAATATAATTGCTATTACTGATCATGATACCACTGAAGGTATAGATGATGCTTTGCTAGCGGCAGAAACTTTATCTATTAAGGTTATCCCCGGTATAGAACTATCCACTCAACATAATGGTGAAACAGTTCATATACTTGGTTACTTTAGAGATAATAATTACAAGAAAGAAGGATTTCAAAAATACCTACAGGATATGAAAGCCCACCGCATATATCGTGGCAAAGAAATTATAAGAAGATTAAAGGAATATTTTGATATTAGCTTAGATTACGGAAGTCTTCTTAAAGAAGCAAAGGGAGTTATAGCAAGACCACATATTGCCCGGGCAATAATAGAAGCTGGCTACAATTACTCTTGGGAATATATCTTTGACAAAATATTAAGCAGCAACAGTCCAGCCTATGTACCTAATAAAAAACTATCTACAGAGGATGGTATTAAACTACTAAAAAGTGTTAATGCTATAGTAGTTTTAGCTCATCCTGTACTAGTAAAGAAAACTCCTTGTGAAGAGCTAATAAAACTGGACTTTCATGGAATTGAAGCCATTTATCCATTAAACTCTGAATATGATACAAACCGTTATATTAATTTAGCCCTTAATAATAAAAAATTAGTCACTGCTGGTTCAGATTATCACGGGGGCGATGCTGGAGATGTAAAACATGGCTATATTGGTAAGATAAATTATAATGAAGCTCATTTACAAGAATTTTTAAAATTTTTAAAGTAAACAAGGAAGTAGCATCTGCTACTTCCTTAACTCATATCCACTTGTTTCTTTTAAAAATTTTAATTAGGAGCACCTCAACTAGTAACATAATACCGATAGCTATATAGAAACCATAATTTTTATTTTTTAGCGGAATGTAATTAAAACTCATTCCAAAAATTCCACTGAGAATTTCAAAAGGTAATAAAACCGTTGCAACGATAGTAAAAACTTTCATTAATCCATTGGTTCTATTTGCTATCTCTGACTCATAAGCCTCTCTAACCAAGGCTAATCCTTGTACTAGAACTTCTTGAGCCTGAATTAGCTTTTCTACCTTGTTATTTATATTTTCAAAATACTTTATATTATCATTTTCAATAATTTTATCACTTAATAAAAGACTATCCCCAATATATCTTAAGGGACTTAAGTATTTTCTTATCTTATATACCTGTCTTCTCAAAGTAATTAAATCTCTTCCATGCTCTTCTGTTGGATTTTTTAATATATCAATTTCTATTTTGTCTGATTTAGCTTCCAAACTAGAAATAACTTTATGATTTTTACTAATAATTCTGTCAAGAATATAATATAACAAAATACTTGGTCTACAATTTTCCTTTAAAATAATACAATTTTTACATTGGTAGACATCTTCTAACAGACCAGAAATTATGTCTGAATGACCCTTAGATATAGTTATAATATAATCCTTTCCAAGATAGATATTTAGCTCTTTTGATATGATTTCATCTTCTTCAAAATCTAGAACATTAAAAATTATAAATAAGTAACTATCATAAATATCTATTTTTGAAGAATGACTAATACATTTACATTCCTCTAGAGTCTCTGGTGCCAATGATATTTTTTTAGCCAATGTATCGATTTCTTTAGCGTCGCATATTATCCAATAAAAACTCCGTCCTAGACTCCAATTTGAGGATACATCTGCAAATTTGTTTAAAATATCATATACTTTCATAAGATCATCCTTTAGAGTCAATCCGTTATTATTCCATCAAGTCTCACATCAAAAGGTTCCATAGGTACCTCTGATAATAACTGAAATTTATAGGCTAAAGCAATTTTTGGTGTATTGTTCCTTAAATGCACTAAGTACCTATCGTACATTCCAGCACCATATCCTATTCTTCCACCCTTTTCATCAAAGGCTACACCAGGTACTAGCACTAAGTCTATTTCCTGTGGTGCTACAATATTAGTTTCTATCAAAGGTGGCTCTAGTATACCATATTTATTTTTCTCTAACTGTCCAAAATTATCAATTAAAACTGCCACCATACCTTCTTGCATTGATAGAATAACGGGAACGGATACCTTTTTCCCATGCTGAAGTGCATGTTTAATGATCTTATGAGTATCAACTTCATTATTATAACTGACAAATACAAATAGATTTTTACACTTTTTATACTGGCTGCTTTCAATTACTTTTGAAAAAATTATCTCGTCCCTAGCTACTTTATCTTCCTTAGATAAATCATTTATTTTTTTCAATATTTTTTTTCTAATATCTTTCTTATTCATTTTTCTTATTAACTATAGCCGTTCTCCTACTAATAGTATCTATAGGGGATTCCTTAGACATCAAACTATATCTGTAATTTACAGCAGCAGCCTCTATAATTACCGCAACATTTCGGCCCGGTCTTATTGGTACTACAATTTTTCTTGTAGGTACATTTAAGATTTCAATGTAGTCATTATCTACACCTAGACGATCATAATTGCCATCAGACTTCCATTGTTCAAGACAAATTACAATGTCTATTGCCTTAGTGTCCTGTATAGAACTGAGACCATACAGTGCAGGTACATCAATTATGCCCATACCTCTTACTTCCAGCATCCCAAAGGTAATATAGGGGGAAGTTCCCATTAAAACACCATCTACTTCTTTTATATCAACGGCATCGTCTGCCACCAATCTATGACCTCTTTTTATCAGTTCTAGAGCACTTTCACTCTTTCCAATACCACTTTCTCCAGTAATTAATATTCCTATACCGTAAACATCTACTAGAACCCCATGCATTCTTGTTTCTGGTGCTAATTTATCAGTAAGATAATTAGTTAGGACCCCAATAAACTTTGTAGAACTCTTAGGAGTTCTTAAAAGCCACCTACCATTTTTACTAGCATACTCTAGGATCTCTGGTTGAGGTTCCAAGTTTCTAGTAATTATAATGCAAGGAGTATCAAAACTAAAGAATTTTTTCAGCCTTTTTTTTCTTATTTCAGGCTGCATAGCATCTAAAAAACTCCATTCTGCCATACCTATAATTTGTATTCTTTCCTTTGCAAAGTAATTATAAAAGCCTGAAAATTGCAAACCAGGTCTATTAAAGTCACTAACAGTAATTTCGTTATCTTCTTTACCTTGAACTAATACTTCTAAATTTAAATCCTTAATTAATGTACCTACATTTACAGGCATAAGTCATTCTCATCCCTTTCATTTTCACTAGTCAAAAAGTTACCTACTTAGTTTTTCTTTCTATAGTTTCTAGCTGAGCCCTTAAATTATTTTTAAAAGCATCTATATATTTTCTTCTAAGCCTTTGTTGTTCTTCCAATTCCTCACTTGTCAGTCCTACTTCCTTGCTTTTTTTATATAAAAAATTTATTCTGTTTACCATATCATTAAAACTCTGCTCCATGCTACCTTCCTCCTTCGAACATTCAATGTTTATATTATATCATAAGGAGTAAAGCGAAAAAAGTAGCACTCTTATGGATACAGCCTTGTTTTAAGAAAGTGTTTATAAAAGCTTGTACAAATTTTTATAAACTCTTATTTTAAAACTAGAGAAAAAATAAAAAGTACTTCACCTTTGAAAGGCGAAGTACTGTAATTTGTCCATATCTTCTCCCAATATGCCGATATGCTTATTCATTCATACCCGCCAACTCGCAGGTGGGTCCTCCTCATCTTAACGCTGTTGTCTTCCGATTGAATGCTAAGAGCCTCAAGCTATTAGCTCAATACATCAATTCGATGTTGAAGCCTAACATTATTAAGAGTTTTGGTGGTCCCATTTTAATTATGTCGGTTGAATGCTATAAGCGATTCGTACACATCAGGATAAACTGTAATTTAATTATATCACATCACTGTCATACTGCAACATTAATATAACAAAGTTTACATATTATATATCCACTTACTTCTATTTATCTATAAATAACTGTGTAAATCTTTACATTTCTTTATTTCTAACAAGTTTACATATCCAAATCATCTAGGATTTCTTCTATATCACAATTCTTATCCTTTTCATAAATTACTGCAACAAATTCACTATAATCATAGGTATCTTCATCAGTTTCATAGGTAATATATTGAGCTTGAACATCAAATTCATCTATTAAATCTTCTATAACCTCTCCTGTATTATCTATAGCTATTTCATTTAAGTATGGTAGAAAATATTCTTCATACCACTCTTCAGACTCTTCCTCCTCTTCACATTCATCATTGGCATAAGCTTTAGCTGCCTCTAATTCATCTCTATCAAAATCATAGAAAAATCTCAATACTAATACTCCATCCTCAGATTTGATTTCTTCTACTTCTGATAAATCATTATCTTCAAGAAATGATATTATTTTATTCTTATCAATCATATTATTTAATCCTCCATTTTAATTATTCTTTTTCAGTATATGCCTTATATTGATTTTGTACCTTTTCAAATTCTTTTTCATCTTCCACAAAATTATACACTGGACTGCCATTTTCATCATCGATTCTAAAAGCAAAGGCATCATCATCATTACCATCCAGTGGGGCTAAAATCATATAATCCTTATCATCAACCTTAAGTCTAGCAACTACTTCAAATTCAACCTTTTCCCCTGATTCATCCTTAAAAGCCATTATTTCTTTTTCTTTCAATTAAAACACCCCAATCCTCAAAATTATTTTAACCTTCCTTATTTATAGCTTTGCCCAAGATCTTAACTTTTATCATCAAAGCTTAAATGAATAACAGAATTAATTGTACCACAACTTACCATGGAAAGGGAATAACTTCATTTCTTTAGAATTAATTATTTTAATATTGAAAAAGATGTACCCCACTAAAATAGTGAAGTACATCTTATATTATATTATCTATTCAAAGCAAATTCTTTTCTTCCTGCTTTTGCTAAAGCTTTTACTACAGGATAAGTAATGATTACATCTACACAATGATGAAACATTGTCCCTATTGCTACAATATAGGAATTTGCATTAAATCCTACTAGCGGTATTATTACTATAGCTTCTGTTAATCCATGGAGAGGTGCTGTGATTAAAGCTACCTTTACATATGAAACATCCTTTTTCAAAAGATATGCCCCTACTAGACCAACTATAATATGCATCGATGCCCTTGCAACCACTGGACTTGGTGTTCCAGCTATCTTAAAACCAATAGTAGAGCCTATTCCAACCATGGCGGAAGCAGCTGGTCCCAAGAACATTGATAAAAACATAGGCACATGGGAAGCTGGTGTCATTGTAAAAGCTGGACCTATTGGTATTTTTGGTAAATACATTGGAATTATTATGGTTAATGCTATTAATAAAGCTGTTTGAGTTAATTTTCTAACTCTTTCCATTATACATCCCCCGTTTCTAGTGTATATACCGCAGTATACTACAACACCATTCACTTGTAAATAGTATTTTGAAATGTAATTGATTACTTAAATAAAAAAATAATGGTAAAAAACTTACCATTATTATGATAATCACTATTTTAACTTGTATATTTTTCTAGACTTGTCCATGTACATAATTCCATCTAAATGATCTATCTCATGGCAGAAGGCCTTAGCTAATAAACCATCAGCAGTATATTCAACTAACTTATTTTTAGGTGTTAAGCCCCTCACTATAACCTTCTCTGGTCTTAACACTTCCCCTTCAAATCCTTCATAACTTAGGCATCCTTCTATACTTAACTCTTCCCCTTCAGCTTCCACAATTTCCGGATTTATAAGTATAATAGCATCGCTACCATCTCTTAAATCTATTAATATAACTCTTTTTAGCACTCCAATTTGAGGAGCTGCAAGTCCTATACCATCACAATTGTATAATGTATCTTTCATATCTTTAATTAATTCTTTAATATCCTTATCTATCTTTTCTACCTTTTCACAAGGAGTCTTTAAAATTTCATTTCCATATTGAAGTATTTCTCTAATTGCCATAATTTCTATAAATTTAAGCTGTTCTCCTGCTTCTTAACAGCTTAAATTATCCCTCCCAACTTTTTATGCTCTTTTATTATTATATATTATTTAACCTTTTATGTCCAAGAAAACTTATGACAAATAAGTTCATTGTTTTAATTATGAAAAGAAAGCTAACCCTGTAGGGTTAGCTTTCTAATTAATTATTCTGAGGCTCCAATACCATAGATTTTACTTTCATAAGTCTTATAATATTGCTTCTCTCATTTTCATCTAGCTTCATCTTTATATATCTTATAGTTTCCTGTAGTTGTGGTATTGTAGCATATTCAAGGGCATTTACTCTTCTTCTTGTCTTTTCTATTTCATCTGCCATAAGCTGACAAGATTTTTCTACCTCTGCTAATTCTAAAAGTTTTGGTAGAATACCATAAAGCTTATCTATAGCAGAATCTAGTTCTCCAGAAGTAGAAGCAAAGCCATAGGGGTATATGCTGCCTTGATCTTCTTCCATCTGTCGTTTAAAAGTCATCACTGGCACTTTAACGCTCATGATGTTTTTACTTGAAACTTCTAAGCCTATTCTTTCCTTAGGATACATTACAGCTTCCTCTAACATCTCAGAAGACATAACAGCTCTTGCCATCAAGAATTCATTTAGAGATTGACCTAATTCCTTTTCCACATCTAGTCTTAACTTCTCATTATATTTTACCAAATCTATAAATCTGCGCATGAGCTCATCTTGTTTATCCTTTAAAAGCTTATGTCCTCTAACTGCAGTAACCAGTCTCTTTTTTAGATTAGTGAGCTCCATTCTTGTAGGATTGACATTAAGTCTAGCCATACTTAATCATCCTCTCTCTCAGGCAGATACTTTTCTAAATATTCATCTCTAATTCTCTTAAGCTCTGTTCTTGGAAGTATGGATAAAAGCTTCCAACCAAGATTTAAGGTTTCTTCTATAGTTCTGTTTGTAGTAAAGCCTTGAGATACATATTCCTTTTCAAAGGCTTCAGCAAACTTAGCATATAGCTTATCTGTATCTGAAAGGGCAGATTCACCAAGTATAGCTGACAATTCCTTAGCCTGCTTACCTTGAGCATAAGCAGCAAAAAGCTGGTTCATAGTATCAGCATGATCTTCTCTAGTCTTTCCTCTTCCTATACCCTTATCCTTAAGTCTTGAAAGGGATGGTAAAACATCTATTGGAGGCATAACACCTTTTCTATAAAGCTCTCTGCTTAATATTATCTGACCTTCTGTAATATATCCTGTAAGGTCTGGTATTGGGTGAGTCTTATCATCTTCTGGCATTGTTAGAATTGGAATCTGAGTAATAGACCCTTCTTTTCCTCTTATTCTTCCTGCTCTTTCATAAAGATTTGCCAAGTCTGTATATAGGTATCCTGGATATCCTCTTCTTCCTGGAACTTCCTTTCTAGCTGCAGAAACTTCTCTTAAAGCTTCTGCATAGTTTGTCATATCTGTCATTATAACTAGAACGTGCATACCCTTTTCGAAGGCTAAGAACTCTGCAGTAGTAAGAGCCATTCTTGGTGTAGAAATTCTTTCTACCGCTGGGTCATTAGCTAGGTTCATAAATAGCACTGTTCTATCAATAGCTCCTGTCTTTGTGAAGTCATCAATAAAGAATTGAGCTTCCTCAAAGGTTATACCGATAGCTGCAAATACAACGGCAAATTTGGAGTCTGAATTAAGAACTCTTGCCTGTCTTGTAATCTGAGCAGCAAGTTCTGCATGCGGTAGTCCAGAACCAGAGAATACCGGTAATTTTTGTCCTCTAACCAATGTATTCAATCCATCTATAGCAGATATACCAGTTTGAATGAATTCATCAGGATAGTCTCTAGATACAGGGTTCATTGGTACACCATTGATATCAGCCTTTTTCTCAGCTATTAGCTTTGGACCATTGTCCTTTGGTCTACCAAGACCGTCAAATACTCTTCCTAACATATCCTCAGAAAGTGATACTTCTAAAGGTCTGCCTAAAAAGCGGGCCTTACTGTCTCTTAAATTTATACCTGCTGGTCCTTCAAAAAGCTGAACAACAGCTTTATCTTCATTTACTTCAAGCACTCTACCACGTCGAATTTCTCCATTAATGAGCTCAATTTCAACCAATTCATCGAATTTGGCTCCTTCAACTTGCTCAACCACCATCAAAGGACCAACAACTTCTTTAACGGTTTTATATTCCTTAAGCATTTAATATCCCTCCTTCACCGATAAGTCTCTCCACTGCTGCCTTTACTTCTTCAGCAACGGCATCCATTCTTTCTAACTCAGTTTCAGGGATATATTTAGCTCTAGCAATTTTATCTCTTTCTTCTAAGGCAAGTATATCCTTTAAATATACACCAGCATCTAATGCCTTATTTGCCCAATCTTCAAAGGATAATACTAGCTGAAGCATCTTGTACTGTTTAGCAAAGGAGGCATAGGAGTCAACTTCATGGAAAGCATTTTGCTGCAAGTAGTCTTCTCTTATGGATCTTGCAATTTCAAGTTTTAACTGGTCTCTTTCAGAAAGAGCATCATAACCTACTAATCTAACAATTTCTTGTAGCTCTGCTTCTTCCTGTAGCATCGCCATAGCTCTTACTCTTAGCTTAGTCCAGTTTTCTCCTACATTCTCATCCATCCAGTCACTAACTTTTTCTAGATACAAGGAGTAGGAATTTAACCAGTTTATAGCTGGGAAATGTCTTCTATAAGCTAGCTGTGAATCTAGTCCCCAGAATACCTTAACTATTCTTAGTGTAGCCTGAGTAACTGGTTCTGAAAGGTCTCCTCCTGGAGGTGATACGGCACCAATTGCTGTTAAGGCCCCTTCCCTTTCTCCTTCTCCTAAGCAAATAACCTTTCCAGCTCTTTCATAGAACTCTGCAAGTCTTGAGCTAAGATATGCTGGATATCCTTCTTCACCTGGCATTTCTTCAAGTCTACCGGACATTTCTCTAAGAGCCTCTGCCCATCTAGATGTAGAGTCTGCCATTAAGGCTACAGAATAACCCATATCTCTGAAATATTCTGCTATAGTAATACCAGTATAAATAGAAGCTTCTCTAGCTGCAACCGGCATGTTAGAAGTATTTGCTATAAGAACTGTTCTCTTCATCAAGGATTCTCCAGTTTTTGGATCTTTCAATTCTGGGAATTCGTTAAGAACATCTGTCATTTCGTTACCACGTTCACCGCAACCAACATAAACAACTATCTCCACATCTGCCCATTTAGCCAACTGATGTTGTACTACAGTCTTACCACTACCGAAAGGTCCTGGAACACATGCAGTACCACCCTTTGTTACTGGGAAGAAGGTGTCAATAACTCTCTGTCCTGTAACCATAGGTGCCACAGGATTTAATTTTTGCTTTATTGGTCTAGCTTTTCTAACTGGCCACTTTTGCATTAAAGTAAGTTCTCTATCACCTTTAACTGTCTTAACTACAGCTACCTTATCCGTTACCTTATAGTCTCCTTCCTTGATGTATGTAAGCTCACCTTCAACACCATAAGGAACTAAGATTCTATGTTCAATTACTGAGGTTTCTTGAACTACACCAATTATATCGCCAGCGCTTACTTTATCCCCTACCTTTTTTGTAGGAGTAAAGTGCCATACTCTCTCTCTATCTAAAGGATTAACCTCCACTCCTCTATCAAGGAAATCACCAATTTTATCTTGAATAGCATTAAGTGGTCTTTGAATACCATCAAACATGGCTTCCAAAAGTCCTGGTCCAAGTTCTACGCTTAGAGGTTCTCCTGTTGTATAAACAGGTTCCCCTGGTCCAAGGCCTGTAGTCTCTTCATATACCTGAATAGAAGCTCTATCGCCTCTCATTTCAATTATTTCACCAATAAGACGTTTTTCACTAACTCTAACAACGTCATAAACACTTGCGTCCTCCATGCCCTCTGCAATAACAAGAGGTCCGGAAACCTTGACTATTCTACCCGTCTTCAAGTTACCTACCTACCTTCCTTTATCATCTATAAAACTATTACTTACTATCTAAAATATTTACACCAACCGCTTTTTCCACATTATCTCTAATTTTTTGCAATCCTATGTTAAGACTTCCTTGATTGCTTGGTATCAAAATTATTGAAGGTAGCACAGCTCTATTGTATCTAGCTATAGTTTCTTCAATATTTTTTGCCACCTGTTCAGTTATGAAGATTACAGCATATTGATTTGCAGCCAAGCGTTCTACAGTCTTTTTTGCTTCTTCATCATCATAAACAGGGAATACCTCAATTCCTATGGCCTTAAAGGCTAAAACCGAATCTTTATCTCCAACAACAGCTATCTTATACATAGTTATCACGCAGCCTTTCTCTAATAACCCCTGCATCCATACCATTAATCTTACCTACCATTATCATCCTGATAAGCTTTATTTCATTTTCCTTTGCAAAAATATATGCAATTAATGGCTCAGGCCCAAAACTTACATACTTAGCATCCTTCATGATTTTTACAATATAATCATCAGTAAACTTTTCCAACCCGTTTAAGGAACCTGTTTTTATATAATCTTCAACGCCTAGCCTTAATGGTTCTATATAATCTACGTAAGAAAGCTTTCCTGCTATAGTTTCTATATTATCCATTAGCAAGGAAATAAAGTTATCTTTATCAGTGTTTCCACCTTCTATAAGCACTTCTTCTAAAAACTTTCTATCCTTGTTTTGCTTTTTTACTCTTATCAAGGATTTTACGTTGGTAAGATCAATGAGAGATTTTACATATTTTTCTACAAAGCGGTTTTCAATTCCAATAGCTATATCAAGCATATGCTTGAACATATATCTATCAGCTATTATGTCAATTCTTTGAGGGTCCTTTGTATTAATAAAGTCCCTCTCAATTTCCTCTATGGCGCTGCGCATAGTTTGCGGTAAATCACTATAACTTTCATTTAATACCGCAGCTTTCAATTTATCCACTTCTACCATTCCAATAGGAAGTAGAAGATGAGAAAAGTCTTGCTTTAAAGCTTTAGCCTTAAGTAATACTTTTATGTTGTGATAATCATATCTTACACTCATAACATCTACTACGGACTTTTCTGGACTAATTTCATACATCAGTTTATAAATTCTTTTAAGTTCAGAACTTAACATTTCTTCGTAGTCCTCAGCCCTTTTTACATGAGACATATGAGCAGCATACTCAGATTCCTGCAATACCTTTACTGCATCCAATGGACTATTACTGTCTATCATTCTATCTAACTTAGACCTATCCAGTAAGCGGGTTTCCAGAACTCTGAGTCTTGGTATAACACTAGTAAATACCATATTATTCATGTACTGCCCTCCTCAGTTACTGAAAGAACTCATTAACTGTTCTTTATCCAAATAATATATTTGCCACTTCATGCTCCAAGTTATCCTTGGCCAAATCTAACAGTGCCTCGAAGGTATAGTTTAAATCGATTTTGCCTTTCTCAACTATAAAACCTCCAGCAAAATCTCCATGTTCAGAGCTTAACTTAAGGTTAGCCTTCTTACCTTCTGAGCTTAAAATTTTATTTACTTCATCCAATAAAGCTTGATCTATTATATCTGCATCCTTTTTAGATATTCTAATTTTCTCATCTCCCTTTAAATCAAGAGCAACTAAACTATTTTTAACAAAGTTTACGTACTGCTCCTTAGGAAGGGCTTTCATTTTCTCTAAAGCTTGATTGAATACCTTTGAAATAACCTGCTGCTTAGCAGCTAACTTTTTATTTCTTACTTCAATAGTTGCAGAAGAAATGATTCTTTCTTTTTTAATAGCTGCATCTTTTTTTGCTTTTTCTATCATTGCTGCCTTTTCACTTTCAGCCTTAGCAACACTTTTAGAAACTATTGAAGCTTCCTCGTCTTTAGCTTCCTTTAAAATTGCATCTCTTTCATTCTCTGCATCCTTAATTATCTTATTGATAATAACATTTATATCAGACATTGCTTCACATCCTTAAATTTGATTATATCAGCTTTAGAAGTTTGCACTGAATACTAGAAGCATTGACATAACGAAACCTAAAAGTGCATAAGTTTCAACCATTGCAGCATATATAATACCCTTTATATTATGTTCTGGCTTCTTTGCTAATATAGCTATACCTGCTGCAGCCGCCTTACCCTGTGCAATAGCAGACCATAAACCTACTATAGCAATTGGAAGACATGCCATTAAATAATATAATCCTTGTTGTAAACTAATATTTGCATCGATTCTTAAGAAAACTAAAAGACCTATAACAAATCCATAAAGACCTTGTGTACCTGGTAACAATTCAAGAACTAAAGACTTACCAAACTTTTCTGGCTGTTCTGTCATTAAACCTGCTGCTGCTTGACCTACAAGACCAACACCTTTTGCTGAACCTACACCTGCCATACCAACAGCTAAAGCAACACCTAGAACTGCAAGTATGAAACCTCCATTATTTTCGAATAAAAATTGAACAAAATTCATTATAACTTCCTCCTCTAATCTCTGTTAATTTTTAAATAGTTATTTATCATCTTAAAAGGTGAAAAAGCTCTGCCTCCACCTTCATAGAACTTTCCGAAATACTCAACATATTGCAGTCTACAAGTGTGCACATATGCACCTAGCATTGATAGGAATATGTTGAATAAATGAAAGAATACAAAGAATATTGGTCCTATTATAAAGATAGCCCATCCTGGGAACATCCTTATAATCAAGTTAAAGGCATTTGCTAACTGTCCACCAGCTAAACCTAGAGCCATTAATCTTGTATAAGAAACCAAGTCTCCAACATATCCAGATATTCCATAAAGATTGTATAAACCTGATCCTATTCTAGCTCCAAAATTTTTAATATCTCTTGCACTCATTAATACTATAATAGCCATACCAATGATCATCACATATTTTGCTATGTTTATAGCAGTAGCTGATAGGCCAATCATACCTCCACCAATGAATAAACCTGCTCCAACCAAAGCCATAACCCAAGAACCAACATCGTATAGAGCTCCTAAAGGATCTCCATCTCTAATCATCATGTAAGCTTTAATACCTAAGCCAAAGAAGATGTGTACTACGCCCATACCTAAAGAAAGGACTAATACTTTATTAATATCATCAATTGGATTTATTATTGGAGTTAGATTCAATATATCTCCAAAGAAAGAACCAAACAATATACCAAAGAAAATGGTTGGTATACTTAACCAAAAGAAAAACTTTAGCATTTTTTCTTTGCCTTCATCAAGCTTAAAGCACTTTAATATAATAGCACTACCTATTAAGACTAAAAGTCCATAACCGGCATCTGCCACCATCATACCAAAGAATATTAGATAAAATGGTGCCAAAAGCGGTGTAGGATCTATTTCATTATATCTAGGCATACTATACATTTCAGTAATATTCTCAAAATTCTTAAATACAAGATTATTCTTTAACTTAATAGGTGCCTCCTCTATATCCTTTTCTTCTACCGCTTCAAAGGATAAATAATAGCTTTCACCTAAAGCTTCTTTGATAATACTTTCCAATTCATCATTGCTATCTACTGGCGTCCAGCCTGCTATAGCTACAACCCTGTTTGTTTTTAAGAAATTTTTAGGAGCTTCCATTCTTAAAAGAATGTTAGAATAGTATTCATGAGCCATTTCAAATACTTCTATCTTCTCTTCTTGAGACTTAATAGAATTTATGACTTCTTCCTTTTCTAATAGCAACTTTTCAATGCTATCCTTAAAGTCTGAAATAACCTGAGAAGGTGTTGCACTATAAGGAAGATTAAGCTGACTGAATCCATTCTGTTTTAAAAACTCTAATACAGCCTCTTCCTTCTCCTTGTGACTGATAACAATAAAATAGGTATTCTTACTATCCCTATTAACTACTTCTGTATATATCTCACCTATATTTTGATCCAAGTCTTGAATTAACAGCTGTTCACCTTCCTTAGCTATAGAGCCAATAAATACCTTTGAATATTTAGTGGTCTTCAAATCCTCTAAAGCAGCATTCAAAGGCGACCAAGGCTCTAAAACTTCTATTTCTGTTTTAATTTTAGATACTTCGCTATCAATAGCTGCTATTCTTTGCTCCTTTTCTGTAAGCTCATTAACAAGACCTTGCCAATCACTACTTTCCACCATATTTTTTAGTTCATTAAAGGTCATCTCCTTTTTACCTTCCTTTAAACTCTGAAGTAAAGATTTTGGTGGTATGTAATTTCTTAAAAACTCAAGAGAATGCTTAATTTTTGAGAGCTTCTCTTCACATTCATTGTAGTGGGAGGCTATTGCATCCTTATTCAAATCCTTTAGATTTTCAAATTCCTGCAGAATTTCTTCTTTTTGAAGATTAATAAATTCTGCTCCTTGGAATTTTTGAAGCTCTTCAAGGATTTTTTCTTTATCGGATTCAAAAACTAGCAACGTAAATTTATTCATCTTAACTATTGCCATTAGAATTCACTATCCTCTCAATCACCATGTTAATAGCCTTATCAAATTTAACACCAGTTAAATTTAATATAGCTTCTTCTTCCTGACGGCCTTTTTCCATGATAGGCTCAACCTCCTGCTGTCCTTCTTTAACAGCAGTGTCCATTATCTTGCTAACCTCACTATTAGCCTCAGCAATAATTCTTGCATACTCCTCATTAGCCTTTTCCTCAGCTTTTTTTATGATTTCTTTTTTAGAAGCTAGAGCCTGGCTAACAATTTCTTCTGCCTGCTTTTCTGCATCCTTTAAATTACTAATAACTTCAAACGCCAAAGTCTCACCACCTTTTTTCTATAATTCCTAGTTGTAAATATATACAATATTGCTTTATATAGTATTTATTACAACTTTGCTTTATAATTATTATATTGTCTTTACAACCGGATTTCAATGTATTAACCTTCCATTTATGATTTTCATCACAAAATTTCTTCATTATAAAATGTTTTCACTGACTCTTCTTCATTGTTATACACCAAAAAACATTTTTTATAAATAATTTTTCCTTTTTCTATAAAGGCATTAATATCTATATTATATCCTTGTATATACACCCTCTTTATGGTAGTCATGCCATATTTATTAACAAGCAAATCTTTTATGATTTTTTCTTCCTCTTTAGATACATTTTTATCTAAGAAATCTGGAATCCAACTTCTTTTATTAAATCTAAAATAATCATATTTGATAAGATCTTTTAAAACATTGAGATCTTCTCCAACACATTCTTTATAAAAATCTATAAATATTCTATAATACTCCACTCCAGAAATACTCCTATTAAAGTAACCCTTACTTTGGAAATACTCCGCAAGATTTAAGAAAAAATCAAAGGCACTATTAAAATTAGGCATAATATACTGTAATATATTGCCGAAATTTTGGCTGTTATAATATTTATCGACTACTGCCTCCACTTTCTTTAGTATTACTAATTGATCATATGATATGTAATTATTTCTTATAATTTCATAAGGCGGATATGGAGAATAAACCATGCCCCACTTTTTTTCTTCCTCCTTCATCTTTGAACCCTTTAAGAGCTTCAAAAATCCTAATTGTATCACATGAGGTCCAAAACTATAAACCTCATTAAAAGATTCCTTGAAAGATTCATAACTTTCACCGGGCAAGCCTGCTATTAAATCTAAATGAAGATGAATATTATCAGCTAACCTCAGTTGTCTTACCCTATGGGCTAACTTATCTATATTCATAGTCCTGTTTATGTTCTTAACAACTTCTTCATTAGTGCTTTGTACACCTATTTCAAATTGGAATCTACCCTTAGGTACAGATCTTAGTAATTCTATATCTTCCTCCCTTAGTAAATCCGCCGATATTTCAAAATGAAAACGGGTGTTGGTATCTGCATCTTTTAGAAATTGCCATAGTTTACGGGCATAATCCCTATTAGCATTAAAGGTTCTGTCCACAAATTTAACTAAGCTTACTCCCCTTTCCATCAATAAGGTAAGCTCTTTCTTTACCAAGTCTAGATTCCTAAGTCTAACTCCTTTTATTGTTGAAGATAGACAGTACTTACAGTTAAAAGGGCACCCCCTACTAGCTTCATAATAAATAATTTTATTTTTAAATTCATATTCATTGCTATAAGGAAAGGGTAGTTGATCCATATCTAAAAAATTAAGGTTATTCTTTCCGTTTATATTTCCATTCTCATCCCTATAAAAAAGCCCAGGAATATCTTCAATACTACCCCCATTTAGTTTATATAGAATAAAGCGCCTAAAAGTCTCTTCCCCTTCACCCTCTATTAAATAATCTCCATCTACACTATCTAAAAATTTTCTTACATCAAAGGATACCTCTGGTCCTCCATATAGAATTTCTATATTTGGATTTACCTTCTTTATTAACTTTGACAATTTTATAACCATTTCAATATTCCATATATAACATGAGAAGCCTATCACTTCTGGGTTTTCCGCTATGAGTGCCTCCAAAATATTTTCTAAGCGATCATTTATAGAAAATTCTTTAATGCTACATTCATAGTCTAAGTCTTTAGTGTACTCTCTTAAATATCTAACTGCCAAGTTAGTATGAACATACTTAGCATTTAATGCTGTCAATACTAGTTTCATCTTTATGCTTTCCTTTCTTTTTCCTTCTAGCCCTGATGAAGAATATATTATTTCCTTCCTTCTCCTCTACTATGTCAAAATAAGGATAAATAATCTTTTTAACCTTGGAAAACTCTAGTTTCACTACAGGATTCCTATTTCTAATATTTACGATTTCACTTTCACCATTATTAAAAAGCACCTCTACTTCTAAATCCACTAGCTGCCCGAAGGATTTTTTTAAATCCCACAAAAGTATTTCTCCATCTTCACTAATATAATTGCAAACTTCCTTTATAAGCTTTTTTCTTTTCTTAGAATTATGCAGGAGATTTAGGGTAAAAAATAAAATAGCAGTGTCATAACACTCTTTCTCTATTAGCCTCTTTTCTTCTTCCATAATGTAATCTAGAGCTACTTCATCAAAGCTCTCCCTACACATTTTGTATATTATACCATAGTTTTTTACACCTATATCTATTACATCACCTTTTATTTTCAAATTTCTCATATCTATTTTTATATATTCCTTTTTTTCTACATAAAATTCTTTTTTCCTTCTCATAAACTATACCACCTTAATATTATAACTTTTTTTACTCATAATTTACAATTTAAAGAATTACTCATATATATTTCAACATAGAAAAAAAGAATTCCTCCATATAATGGAAGGATTCTTTTTTTCTACACTTTTTTATTAAGTGAAAAAATAATTATAAATTATGACCTATGCTCATATCATATTAATTATTCCTTTTTTAGAGCCTATAAATTTCCATTTCCAAAGAACAATAACTATTAAAATGAAAATAAATAATATTACGTATATTAAAACAACTTTATAACTAACCTTTATAGCTTCATTATTTGGTGTTAATTTTATAAGTAAACCTTGATTTTTTTCCAATAATAACATATTACCATTATACATCTCTAAGTGGATTATTTCACTGTTTTTTCCCAGTTTTAATTTTTCTTCAACTATCCCCTTATTATCTATACTAAAGAGTATTTTATTGGAATTATCATAAAAGAACATGGAGTCTTTCTTACCAAAAGTACCTTTTCTATCAATAGTCATTGCCGTTAATGAATTAACAGACTTATGTTGATAATAAGGCGCTGGAGGATTAGTAGATGGATGCTTTTGCAATATGAAGGAAAGCTTATCTCCAGAAGCACTTTTAAATCTAGGACTAGTAATAGGATCACCGCCGCTATAATCCGGCCAACCATACCAAGTATCTGACTTTAATTCATAAATGTAATCTACATCTCCCTGCACTGCTCTGAAACCTCGCGGTTCCATACCTCCTACCACTGCAAAAATTTTTCCTATACTGTCATAATCCATAGCCTTAACATTCCTTACACCCCAGCAGTATAAAAAGCTTTCCTTGTTTTTAGGATTATATACAATAACAGAAGCGTTCCCTGGAAAATGACCAGATATTTTTTGTCCAGGGGTATTTTTAGTATTAAAAGGTATAAAGGCACCATAGTTTTTATTTACTTTATCAGTAATAGTTATATCTTTAGGTGAAATATCATAATTAAAGGGATATTTACTTTTCCACTTATTATCTAGACCTACTACACCAGAATTTGTAGCAGCACCTATAGCTATATAGATTTTATCTTCCTTTAACATAAGTTTACATTCACCATAGTCTCCGAAGTTTGGTATATCCTCCATTAGCACTTCTCTTTTATGGTTTACTATATCAAAGCTAATAAGAATTGGTCCATTTATTATGTACAGTTTATTATCATAAAATTGTAAAGATCTTATGTCTCCATTATCAAACTTACACAATGCGTAACTTTTTCCATTTCTCTCTATTACCTGAATTCTATCTTTAAAGGCTATATAAATGTTTTTGTTATCTGTTGTAAAATCTTTAGCTTCTTTAACACCAGCTGTTAATATATCATATTTCACTTCATCAGGTTCAGTAAGTATGTTAGAAGAATCATTATACATCTTAACTAAAAAATATGAAAAGCCTAGTAATACAATGGTTATGGTAACAAATAAAATCTTTTTCATCTTTCCTCCACTTTCAATTAGTTCCCATCACCATATGTATATTTAAGGTCTTTTGTTTTAATGAATTAAAAAAACTGCTATTAGCAGTTTTTATAGTACATCTTTATTTAAATATTCTGTTACACTGTTATATGCTTTATGCGTATTTGCATTTTTCAAGAAAACTTTAACCTTTTTATTAGAAAAGTTCATAATATATCCATCTTTACTTCTTTCATTACAAACAAGATAACCTTCTGCATAATTTCCAAGTATTGAATAATTATAAATACATATGCTTTCTTCATATAAATCTATATTCATAAGCCCTCTACTTTCAATATCATTAACCTTCATAAGTTGACCATTTTCAATGGTGTGTATAGTCAAAGGTTTTTTACTTCCGTCTTTGTTATATCCTTTATAAGCAACGTATTTTCCTTTAATCTCATTACTTTCTGTATCAGAAACCACTATGTTAATACTTAAATCATCTTTATCTATAAGAGATTTTTTCTTTAAAGTATCCTTTATTTTATAACATTCCTTTAAGGCAACATTAACCTTTAGTTTGTATAAGCCTTTACCTATTAAGCTTTGCTCTGAACAAACAGTTACTGTCTTATTGAACATTTAAATACACCTAACCCTTTTTTTAATATAATTAAAACTTCCATTCAAACCATGAAATATTATATAATATTATATATTTTTTTGCAACTCAAAGTTACAAAAAATAGGATCCTAACTATAATTACTAACTCATTACATTTATAAGTTAATTTTTATAGTAGAATCCTATATAGTAAATTATATTTATATATTTTTCAGGATTTAGAATTTATTTTAAGTTTTCAGGATTTAAAGGTTTTAACTCATCTATTACAAACAAGCCGTCTTTTCTAATAAGCACATCGTCAAAGTAAATTTCTCCACCGCCATATTCTGGCCTCTGAATATAAACAAGATCCCAATGTACTGCAGACCTGTTACCATTATCACAATCATCATAGGCATTACCTGGAGTAAAGTGTATGGAACCTGCAATTTTTTCATCAAAAAGGGTATCCTTCATTGGATGGAGTATAAATGGATTTACACCAATAGCAAATTCACCTATATATCTAGCTCCTTCATCAGTATCAAATATTTTATTTATTCTTTCTGTATCGTTAGCAGTAGCATTGATTATCTTTCCATCCTTAAATTCTAACCTAATATTTTCAAAAGTGAACCCTTCCCGTAAGGCAGGTGTATTGTATGTAATATAGCCATTTACTGAATCTTTCACTGGAGCAGTATAAACTTCACCATCAGGAATATTAAGCTTTCCATCGCATTTTATACCTGGCATACCTTTAATAGAAAAGCTTAAGTCTGTACCTTCGCCTTTAATATGTACCTTATCTGTTTTATTGATCAGTTCCACTAAAGCGTCCATAGCCTTAGACATCTTGCTGTAATCTAGAGTACATACTTGGAAGTAAAAATCTTCAAAAGCTTCTGTGCTCATAGATGCTGATTGAGCCATAGAATATGTAGGATATCTAAGCACTACCCATCTAGTTTTAGGAACTCTTATTTCGCCATGAACCTTTCTCCAAAATAACTTAGAATATATAGCCATCTTTTCTGCAGGCACATCTGAAAGTTCTGCTGAATTAAGTCCACCACGAACTCCTATATAAACATCCATATCAGACATTCTTTCAGCTTCATACTTAGCCATTAAAGACATCTGTTCTTCTGTACAATCCATATATAAGGCTCTGTTAACGCTATTTTGCTTTATAGTAACAAAAGGAATTCCTCCAGCCATATATGTCTGTTTAACCAATTCTGTTACAAAGGATTCATCAATATCATAAGCTTCTATTAATACCTTATCTCCCTTTTTAACAGAACAGGAATAGTTGATTAAGTTCTCTGCTAATTTAATCATTCTTGAATCTTTCAACTGTCACACCTCCGTAAATTGATTACAAGAATATAATATATCAATATATCTACACAAAAACAATAGAGATTTCACATCTTCTATAGAATCCCTCTACAAAAATACCTTAATAGCTCTTTACACACTAGAATATATTCCTTTCTTATAGAATACATATAATTATTAGCAATACATAGGGAGTGAGACATAAATCCAATAATATCCTTATTGGTACTTAAATTATGAAAAAAGATTCTTTCGTCGCAAACTCTATATTACTTATAATGTCTAACCTAACTACAGGGGTTCTTGGTTTTATTTTTTCAATTATGCTCTCAAGAGAACTAGGCGCTGAGGGTATGGGGCTTTATGGACTAGTAATGCCGGTTTACAATCTTTTTATCTGTCTTATATGCGGTGGTATTGTAACTGCTGTTTCAAAGATATCTGCAGAATACTATGCAAATAAAGACTACACTAACTTAAAGAAAACCATTAAAACTACTTTCTCCTTCAACCTATTTTGGTCTACTTTTGTAGTAATTATAGTATTTCTTTTCTCTAGACAAATTAGTAAATATATAATAAAGGATATAAGAACCCTAAACGCTCTACGATTTACCTGTCCAGCTATGGTATTTATTGCATTCTCAAATACCTTAAAGGGTTACTTTTATGGTACTTCTAAGGTAGGTGTACCAGCCTTTATTGACATTTTTGAAAAATCCGTAAGAATACTTATCATATACACTCTCTTTACTCGCATTAATCTAACTTCTGTTACCGCTACCGTTACTGCAGCTTATGCAGCACTATGTATAGGAGAGGCTATTTCCTTAATTTCTTTATACATATACTACAAAATAGATGAAAAAAAGCTTAAGCATTTTTCTGTACGGTCAGAAAGCAAGGCTCAACTTTTATTTAATATATTAGTTATATCCCTACCCTTATGTTTAAATGGCTTTCTTTCCACCGCTTTATCAACCATATCTACTTTGGTCGTTCCTAGACGGTTAGTAATGTCCGGCATTGAGTATAAAGAAGCCTTGTCTCTTATTGGTAAGTTTACCGGTATGTCCTTAAACATTGTGCTCTTTCCTCAAATCGTTATAGGATCCATCTCTACCCTACTAATACCGGACTTATCTCAAAGCATAAGCAAGAAAGACTATTATGCAGTAAGTGAAAGAATATCCTCTGTATTAAAGCTTTCTTTCTTGTTAGGAATATCAACTATGGTCATTTGTCTAGTATGCGGAGGTAGCCTTGGCCAAATGTTTTATAATCGTTCAGACCTTGGACCATACATTAAATTTGCATCTATCAGCTGCCCTTTATTCTTTACTGCCTCAACCACATTTGGAGTATTAAATGGACTAGGTAAACAGAGCATTATACTACGTAATTCCATGCTAGTATCTGTGTTAGAAGTTATAATATTATATATTTTTACCGCAATTCCTTCTATCAACATTTTTGGATACGGCCTAAGCTTAATTATAACTTCAATTTTAACTTTAGTTCTAAACTTAAAGGTTATCTTAGATGAAATCGAGATTAGCTTCAACGGCTTTGATCTTATAGTGAATTTACTTATAGCCCTTTTACTCTACTATGTAATGAATATACTTAATGGCGTCACCGATAGCCTGTCTGTAACAAAAAATATACTGCTTATAACTTTAGGTTTTTCATTACCCTTTGCAGGCAGCTACATATTAAAATATTCAAAAAAAAGAGGGTGATTTATTTCATCCTCTTTTTCATAAAAGTAGGTATAAATTTCATAACCTTAGGTGATATTGAATTCACATCATTCTTAGTAATACCGCCAAGACAAATCATCACGTAAGCGTAAATAAACACTGCAACCATCATAGAAATCATAGTTGGCAGAACATAAGTTACCCTTGAAGGATTTTTTAACAGAAAAATATCAAAAGGTTTATACACAATAAAGGCAATTAATGCCATTACTACAGATGCCATCAAAGGCCTTATAGAATACCTTAAGATTGGCAACTTAAATCTTGTAGTATTCTTTATATAATAATAGTTAATAATTAAAGGTACTACAAAACACATTATATTACCTGCTACTGATCCAAATTGATTAATTGATGGAATTGCCATTAGAATGTAGCTTGTAATAATCTTTACTACTACACCGATAACCATAGAGCCTGTTACAACATGCATCTTACCAAGTCCCTGCAAGATAGTAGTTTGAATTTGTACTATGGACATAAGAATAACAATTATACAAGCCAATTTCATTAGTTTTGCTCCATCAATAGCAGAAGGAAAAAGCATTCCGTATATAGGCTTACTTAATACAGCAAGTCCAATAGCAGAAGGAATAACTATAATAAAACAAATCTTTATAGCTTGATTTATCTTTTCTTGAGCAGTCCTTCTATCATTTACTGCCATAGCCGCAGAGATTGCTGGTAGCACCGCTGCACTTAAGGCTGAAACAATTGCTATTGGTACATTTATCAAGGAATTTGTTTGACCTATGGTTCCATACATTTCCTTAGCAAATTTTTTGGAGTACCCTCCCACCATAAGTCTTTTAACTGCTATCAAAGAATCGATGAAGTTACCACCTTGCTGCAATCCTACGCTTAAAGTAATAGGTATTCCATAGGTGAGCAATTTTCTAAATAATGTTTTATTAGATAATCTTTTAACCTTTGATAAATCTGTACCTTTTGGAATTCTAAACTTCTTATTTTTTTCATACTTGATAATTAAGTATATACAAGCAACCAAAGCTCCTAAAGTAGTTCCTACTGTAGCACCAGCAACACCAGCACTAATGCTTGTTTTTATAAGTAAAGCAGCACAAAGTAAACTAAATACTGTATTTACTATCTGTTCAACAATTTGAGATACTCCTGTTGGGGTCATATTAGCCCGACCTTGAAAGTAGCCCCTATAAGCAGACATTACAGAAGTTATTAGCACTGTAGGAGCTAATACCATAATAGCCAACTTAGAATCTTCATGACCTGCCCTTGATGTAATTGGTCCTGCAATAAGAACCATTACTAAGGACATAACAAAGCCTAAAACTAAAAGCATAAATCTAGCCATCTTAAAACTTTTCACAGCATCCTTATAATTATTTTGAGCTATTAGTTCTGAAACCAGCTTTGAAATGGCTACTGGTATTCCAGAATTAGTAAGAACATATATAAAGGTAAATATGGTATATGTAAAATTATAGGAACCAATAGCAGCTTGAGGAAGTATAAAATTTAATAGTGGTAAATATAATAATGATACTAACTTAACAATCAAGCTTGCTGCTGAAAGTACAGCAAAGCCTTTACTTGTAGACTGTTCTTTCATAAAACCCAAAACCTTTCTAACGGTAAACAATTGACTTCAATGTATTCCATTAAAGTCAATTGCCTACCTAAAATTTAAATACATCCTTTTTAATCTTTTTAAATATAGGCGGTAAACTTTCCGCTATCGTCTTGTTTTCCATATACTTTAACTTATCCTTACAGTCAGTAAAAGTAACCTTGAAAGCATATAAGAACTGATAATCTAGACCAAACTTATTATAGAAAAAAGAATTTAGCTTTTTATCACCGTATTTTCCGTCGCCTATTATAGGATTGCCAAGATGTGAAAGGTGAGCTCTTAATTGATGGCTTCTACCAGTTAATAGATCTATTTCTATAAAAGAAAATAATCCATCGCTTTGCACCGTTTTAACTTCCATAGCTATCTTCTTGCCCTTCTTTATTGGTGCATCATATATTTTTGAAATATTATTATCTTCATCTTTCAGAATATAGGCCTCATGAATACCATCCTTAATACGTCCCTTAACCAAGGCACAATAATATTTTTTTATTTTTCTTTCTCTTATCATTTCATTAAGTAATTTTAAAGCCTCAAAATTCTTACCAAAAATAACTATTCCAGAAGTATTTCTGTCCAATCTATTACAAGGTGCTGGGGTAAAGGTAATCTCCTTTTCTGGGTTATAGTCTCCTTTTTCCATAAGATAGGATAATACCATATCTGTGAGAGTAGGTTCACCGTTGTTGCTATCTGAATGAACCAATAAATTAGGTTTCTTTTCAACTAATAGCATATTTTCATCCTCATAGGTTATCTTTAGATCTGTATCAATCTTTATAAAATCCACCTTTTTAGGTTCCTTTGAGGAAATATTTATTAGTAATTCATCACCTTCTACTAAAGAATACTTTTCCTTAGCTTTCTTACCATTTACCTTTACCTGCCCAGTACGTATACCCTTAAAAATTGCACTCAAAGGTACATCCTTAAGATACTTTCTCAAAAACTTATCTAATCTCTGTCCCGCTTCATTTGGTCCTATTACTATATTCATCCCTTGCCTCCTAAATTGCCTTTATTCTGTTTCTCCCATTAAATAATCATAAGCTATTTTACATTGTATTGCCACTCCAATAGGAAGACAGTTTTCATCAATATCAAAGAAGCTTCCGTGGGCAGGATGGATAATACCTTTTTCTCTATTTCCACAACCTAGGTAATAAAAGGCTCCTGGTCTTTCCATAGAGAAGTAGGCAAAACTCTCCACTCCCATACTTGGTTCTTCTAAATCTATAATATTGTCTTCCCCTATGATATTTATAGCACATTCCCTTACCTTTTCAACCATAAAATCATCATTATAAAGACAAGGATAGCTTTCTTCAATATTGATTTCACAGTAACCTCTCATAGCTTTAACTATTCCTTCAACGGTTTCTGTGACTCTTTTTATTGCATATTCCCTATGCTCTGTCTTTAAGGTCCTTATTATACCACTTATATTGACTTCCTCTGGAATAATATTTTGGGCGCTGCCTCCATGTATGGAACCTACGGTAATAACTGCAGGATCTGTGGGGGGAATCTCCCTGCTTACTATGCTTTGCAACGCTAGTATTACATTACTAGCAATAACTACTGGATCTACGGCTCTGTCAGGATGAGCTCCATGTCCTCCTTTTCCTATTATCCTTATATTGAAAGGATTTGATGCCGCATTTACAACTCCCTTTTTTATCCCTATCTTACCACATTCTATATTTTCCGATACATGAAGGCCAACTACAGCATCTACCTTAGGTTTTTCCAGCACACCTTCCTTAATCATGTAGCTGGCTCCACCAAGGGTTTCTTCTGCCGGTTCAAAAAGTAACTTGACATTTCCTTTTAAAGTAGACTTTATACTATTTAAAATTTTGGCTGTACCCATTAATATAGTAATATGTGCATCATGTCCACAGGCATGCATTTTACCGTCAACTTGAGAAGAATATTCACATTTCTTTTTATCTTTTAAGGGCAATGCATCCATATCCGCTCTTAAAGCTATAGTTTTACAAGACCCATCAACTACATCGCCACCCTTAATAATAGCGCAAATACCTGTCTTCGCACTATCTACATAGGGTATCCCTTCTTCTTCCAAAAAAGCCTTAATCTTTGCAGAAGTTATAAACTCCTCAAAACCTAGCTCCGGGTTTTTGTGAAAATCCCTTCTCCAAGCAACTAATTTATTATATATATCTGCAGCAGATTTTAAAAAGTCTACTTTTTCCATGATACTGTCACTCCTATACTTATGATCTGAACTTTAACAGGACCTTACTATTCCCACCTAATCTCTATTACATCTCCATCCTTCAGTTCATCATAGTATCCCGCTTGTTTACCGTTTAATTTTAACACCAAGGTACCTTTAACTCTAGTTCTATCAAAGTCAATGTAATTGAATATATCAATAAAAATATACTTATCCTTGCCCTTTAATATGACTTCTTCTGAGTTTACTTTAACAGTAACAGTATTATTCTCCTTCTTTTCTTCTATTTTTGCATCATCTATATCCATCACATTCTGCTCTTCATCTTCCATAGATTTTTCATTCTGATTTAATTCCTCTTTTTCCTCTGTTACTGTGTCTCCATTATTAGAACTTATAGTATTAACTACTTCTGCTTCAATTATTTTATCCCCTTCTTTAATAATATAATCATAGGAAATCTCCTCATTATCCACATAAAATTTAGATTCAGGGGACACCTTTTCCAAATAATATTTAATAAAATCGCCTAAGGTTCTTGGATAAATTATTTCAACATTATCATTTTCTTCAATGACAGTATCAAATTCAACTCTTTGTCCATTTATTATAGCTATAGGATCCATATTATAAAGTTTATTATTAAAATAGAAGCTTATAGATGTATAAGTGCTTACATAATCCATTACTTTAGGCTCTGCATTTTTACCATCTTTAGCATATTTAAGTTCTATTATATCTCCCTCTTTAATAGATGTATCTACAGAAGCCTTTTTAGAATTTACCTTAATACTTGCATTTTCACACATACCACCAAAAGCGATACGCTTAGTGCCATTTAGTGTAAACTTAACATTCCTGCCGTTCCTACCAATTAAAACCTTTGGGTTTATACCAGCTTGTAGTATTACATCCATAACAGTATGTTTATTGTAATTAAATAAACTTACCACTGTATCATTTATAGTTACATCAATAAAATCTTGCCCCATTTTCTTTATGGAAACCAAAGCTATTCCTAACACTGTTACACCTATACTGCCAAGTTTATATTTAGGTGGACATACACAACTTTCAATAGTTTCCCTTTCCTTTATAGCTATCCTCTGTGGAGGTAGATTTAGTTTTTGTGCTAAATAATCTATAAGCATAGGAGTATGAGCTCCTCCCCCCACAAGGAAAACCGCATTAGGAGACTTACCTCCATTTAATTCGATTATTTTATTGCCTATTTCATCACAAGCCTTTTTTACGGTAGGTGTAATAGCCTTTAAAATTTCTTCCCTACTTACTTGATTATCCAAACCTAAGATGTCAGTATAGGTAATATATTCTTTTTCCATGCATTCTCTTTTTATTCTTTCTGCAGTGTTAAAATCCACCAAGTAATTTTGAGCTATTGTTTCAGTAACCTCATCACCGGCAATAGAAACCATGCCATAGGCTGTAATAGTATCTTTACTACTGATAGCTATATCGGAGGTTCCTGCCCCAATATCTACTAAAGCCAAATTTAACAACCTTAAATTTTGTGGTATAGCTGCTTCCATAGCTGCAATTGGTTCCAAAGTTAAACTGCTAACCTCTAACCCAACTCTGTCCATGACTGCATAAAGACTATCTACTACGGATCTTGGGAGAAAAGTAGCAATTATTTCTGCTCCTATACTCTCACCCTTATGTGAAAGTAAGTTATGTATAACGTAGCCATTGAGATAATAATTTCTAACACTATAACCAACACAATAGAGTTTTCCTTGAGTATCCCGGTTAACTTCGTCCTCTGCCTTTTTCACCGCAGTTAACTCTAAGCTTCTTATAAGCTCTCTATCAATTTCTTTATCCTCATCAATCATTAAGTTTGCTTTAGCTACAGTGGTTCTCAAAAATCTACCAGCCGCTGCTATAGCAACTCTTTTTAGTTTAAAATTCAAATCACTCTCTAATTGATTTTTTAATTTACTAACCCCAGCAGCTACTAAAGAGATATCATGTATTTGCCCATCTATCATGGCTCTTTCTTCATGCTCTACGTAGTATTCCTGAATTACGTGAAACTTTTTTCCTTGTAATATACCTACTGTTCCTATTATAGATCTTGTACCAATATCCAAGGAGAATATTATTTCACTAGGATTAACTTTTATATCCATAACTTCTACCTCATTCTTTAGCAAATACTTTGAAAGCTCATATTCATTGAATATGAGCTACATATTTCCAATTTTTACAACCTATTTTTTACTAAATTCACTGTTAAGCTGCAAAAATTGTTCATCTACATACTTATTAAAATTATAGTACATAGAAGAAAAACATTCAATAAATTTATGGTAAATGCTTTTATTTAGCCCATTTTCTTTAATGTATTTTGAAGCTTCACTTTGTTCATATCAAAATGTCTTATAAAACCATCATCGAATCTTATACCCATTTCTCCATTATTAATACTGATTATCTCTCCTTTTCCAAAGGAATCATGTATAACTTTAGAACCAATTAAAAACTCTACCGTTCTATCTATTATGTCACTTATGCCACATTCATAAATAAAAGGTGATATCTCTTTAGACTTTCCTCTCATATACTCACATAGGCTTAAATATAAATTTTCCTTAGCTCTTGTAATAGCCACATAAAACAATCTTCTCTCCTCTTCTATATAGCTTTCTTTTCCTTCTCTTTTACAAGGAATGTTTCCATCCACACAATTTATTACATAAACATTTTTAAATTCCATACCTTTTACTCCATGAATAGTGCTTAGAATTACAGTATCCTCATTGTCAGTGCTTTTCTTACTTAACTCTTCTCCAACCTGCTTTACATGTAGAAGAAAACTTTCTATATCAGTAAAGTCCTTTACTGCTTCCTTAAACTCATTAATTATTTCATCTACTTCTTCTATAGAAAGGCCATATTTTTGACAATAGCTTATGATATACTTGCTGTATTCTAACTTTGTCAATATATAATCCGTTAGCTCAGAAAGTGGATATTTTCTTATATTAATTACGTCTTTCTTAAGCCTCTGCAGCTCCTTATATTGAAAGATGGGAAGAGAGCATATATTACAAAGTATATCAAAGCAATCTTCTTTATATTTATATCCAGAAAGTTTCTCTAGATTAACCTTACTAATATATCTAAAGGGCTTATTTATGATCCTTTTAAAAGATTCCCTATTAGTTAAATCATGACTTAACATCATATAACTTAATAAATCCTTACATATGCTATGATCAAAAAAGTTATAAGCCTTATCTAGTAAACGAAAGGGAACCTTATTTTTTATAAAAGCATCTATAAAGGATCTCGCTTCCATATTGGTCCTATACAAAACCGCATTATCACTGAAACTTTCCTTTTTTTCATTAACCCTTTTAAGGATCCTTTTAGCTATACCATCACTTTGCCCCCTCTCATCAAAATATCTTTCAGTAAAAATACAACCTTCAAAAATACTGCATGAGGTAAATCTTTTTTTATTTCTAATTTTATTATTATCAATGAGCTTAGCAGACATCTCTACAATATTTTTTACACTGCGGTAGTTTACCATTAGAAACTTCTTTACACCCTTTTCAAAGTTTTCATTAAAAATAACCATATAATCTGGCCTAGCACCTCTAAAGCCATATATGCATTGGTCCTCATCTCCTACCGCAAATAGAGAATTACCCTTACATAGCTTTTTTAAAATATCAATTTGAAGCTGATCGCAATCCTGAAATTCATCCACTAGTATAAATTTAAATTGCTTTCTATACCCTTCTAATAATTGATGTTTTTTATTAAAAAGTTCTAAGGTTTGTAGCTGCAAATCATCAAAGTCTAATAATCCTTTATAGCTTTTATACTCCTCGTAGCCTTTAATACATTGCTGTAAAATATTCAAATTAATATTTTGTTCCAATTGATCTAACGTTTTATATCCAGTTTTATAAGCGGATATGTAATTTAGTATATCTCTTATACGCTCTTCATTCACTTCTTCAACATAGCTTTTTAGTACTTTTTCAATTATATAATACTCTTCCCTTTCACTTATTATTTTTATTTTTCCTCTATCATTTCTTAGTATGCTGTAACATAAAGAATGAAAAGTTCCAAAGTAAGGAGTCTGGCTTTCAGTATATAATTTTTTAAATCTTTCCTTCATATTTATTGCCGCTGCTCTAGTAAAGGTTATTATTACTATATTTTTAGGATCAATGGACATCTCTTTTATTAAGTAGCCAGTTCTATTTATTATTACAGTAGTTTTACCACTACCCGGTGAGGCTACAACAAGGATGTTTTTTTCTTTAGCTCTTACAATTTCTTCTTGATACTTATCTAACATATTTATTTCCTTCCTTATAAATAATAAGTAGAAAGCAATTAATTTTAGAGTCTTCTATGATTATTGCCTCATTGAAAATTTTAAAAACATTGTAAAGTATAGATATTAGTATTAAAATAATAATTAAGCAAATTTATGTAGAGGAGAACATTATGAAGGAAGCAATTTTTAGTATCAAAAATGAAAGAAATTTAACAATGTTAGTAGACTTCTACGAACTAACCATGGGAAATGGTTATTTGAAAAATGGAGTTGGAGATAAGATTGCTTATTTTGATATGTTTTTTAGAAGAGTTCCTGACGGTGGTGGTTACTGCATAATGGCAGGAGTCCAGCAACTAATTGAATATCTATCAAGTCTTAAATTTACAGAAGAAGATATTGAATATCTTAGATCTAAGAGATTATTTTGTGAAGAATTCTTAGATTATCTTAAGAACTTTAAGTTCACTTGTGATGTTTGGGCCGTTCCTGAAGGTCATCCAGTTTTCCCAAATGAACCTTTAATTACTGTAAGAGGTCCTGTAATTCAAGCTCAATTTATAGAAACAATGATACTACTAACTATAAATCATCAAACTTTAATAGCTACAAAAGCCAATAGAATATGCAGAGCAGCCAATGGTAAACCGGTAATGGAATTTGGTTCAAGAAGAGCCCAAGGCTATGACGGAGCTATATATGGTGCAAGAGCTGCAGTAATAGGAGGATGTTCCTCAACCGCTTGTACTATAGCTGATGAAATGTTTGGGGTACCTGCCGTTGGTACTATGGCCCACAGCTGGGTTCAATTATTTGATACCGAATATGAGGCCTTTAAGGCTTGGGCAGAAGCTTATCCAAATGACTGCACTCTATTAGTAGATACCTACAACGTACTAAAATCTGGTATACCTAATGCTATAAAAGTATTTGATGAAATTTTAAAACCTCAAGGAATACGACCAAAGGGAGTTAGAATTGACAGCGGAGATATAACCTACCTTACCAATAAGTCTCGTGAAATGCTAGATGCAGCAGGCTATGAAGATGTAAAAATTATTGTTTCTAATTCATTAGATGA
This sequence comes from Clostridium sp. N3C, assembly GCF_900095445.1. Taxonomy (GTDB): domain Bacteria; phylum Bacillota; class Clostridia; order Clostridiales; family Clostridiaceae; genus Clostridium_AU. The sequence goes on along the minus strand of NZ_FMJL01000003.1, from coordinate 3,473 downwards.
ACATATTATAAGAGACGTACAGAACCAAGGTGCTAAGATAGATAGCTTTGGTGTAGGTGAAAGATTAATCACTGCTAAATCTGAACCGGTATTTGGTGGAGTATATAAACTAGTTGCTGTGGAAAAAGATAATACCATAATTCCAAAGATTAAAATTAGCGAAAGCCAGGAGAAAATAACCAATCCAGGCTTTAAGAAGGTATTTAGAATTTATGATAAAAACTCAGACAAGGCTATAGCAGATTTAATAACCTTAGCAGATGAAGTAATAGATGAAAATAAACCTTTGGTTATTTTTGATCCTGTTTATACTTGGAAAAGAAAAAAGCTCAAAAATTTCTATATTAAAGAACTACAAGTAAAAATATTTGATAAGGGTCAACCTGTCTATACTAGCCCCGATGTAATGACCATTAGAGATTTTGCAAAAAAAGAAACAGAAAAACTTTGGCCTGAAGTATTAAGATTTGAGAATCCTCATACATATTATGTAGATTTATCACAAAAACTTTGGAATTTAAAGCAGGAACTTTTAATGGAATTAGCAGATGCAGAAGAGGAATAATGTAAGAAAAAAGGTTGATGATTACTAAAATCAATCATCAACCTTTTTCTTTATTTTAATTTCCAAACCAAATTTTAATTTCTCTTTCTGCATTTTCTACACTATCGGAGGCATGCACTAGATTTCTAGTTTTATGGTTAGAATACATACCCCTTATACTTGCTAAATCAGAAACCAAAGGATCCTTATCTCCATTTATCTTTCTTACCATTTCGATAGCATTTTCTCCTTCAACTATCATAGCAACTATTTTACCTTCAATAATATAGTTTATTAAAGTTTCAAAGTATGGTCTTCCCTTATGTTCTTCATAATGTTTTTCTGCTATTTCCCTATCTGGTTGTAGCATCTTTAAATCAGTAATCCTTAGTGTTCTTTTTTCATAAGCGCTAATTACCTCCCCAATCAGCCCCCTCTCAACTGCATCTGGTTTAATTAGCACTAATGTTCTTTCCATAAAATTTGCCCTCCATGTCATTATATTAAAAATAATTTTTCACATAAATTCTTTCCAAAAATTCTCTATCCTCTTCTTTATCATACACTTCATCCAAATTAATTATATCCTTAATATTAATAGACTTTATTGTATTAATTTTCTTAAAAGGACATCCTGAACCATTATTTTCATATTCATAGAAAGGACATTCCTTAAAGCAAGCCACTTTCTCTTCCAGTGTAGATAAAAATGGACATTGACACATATTTACCCCCCCAATAAAAATAATCTAAAAAACCCATCTATATCATATTTTATATTATTATCCAATCTATTATAAACAGTATAGCAACCAATTTAAATATTATCAATACCGTTATGTAAACTTTTTCATATTTTTTAATTTTATATTATGTTAAATTTTATATAATTATTCATTTAAATAGAATTAATGCAACATAATGTATAATTAACACTGATTATACATTATGTTAGCAAAAATTACAATATATAAATTAATTTTTATTATTTTAAAATTTTAAGCACATTTAGTAAATATTCCCACATTCTTTTTACAGAAGATATACTCATTCTTTCTTCAGGAGTGTGAACATCATAAAGATTAGGTCCGAAGGATATCATATCTATATCTGGGAACTTTTCTTTAAATAGTCCACATTCTACCCCAGCATGTATAGCAACTATTTCTGCATCCTTGCCATACATTTCCTTATAAACCTTTTTGAAAACTTCCCTTATCTTTGATTCACTATCATATTGCCATTCAGGATATTCAGAGTGAGTGGTGATCTCTGCTCCAAGAGCCTGTGCTAAAATAGCTGTTTGCTTTACAATATCCTCTTTTAAACTTTTAATAGAGCTTCTAACAGAGCTTTCATAGATTATACTATTTTCATTAGTGCGAACAATTCCAAGGTTGGAGGAACTTTGAACTAAACCTTCAATATCCATGCTCATAGTCTGGATACCATTAGGTATCATATATAAAAGCTTAACTGCATTATCTCTGCACTTTCTAGAAAGGACCTCTTGAACACATTCTTCGCTCTCTTCAAGCTGTAAAACTAGTCCTGGATCAGCTTTTCTATATTCATTTTTCAAAATAGAATTCCACTTAGATATTGTCTTGCTTAGAACTTCAATCTCATCTGCTTTTACTAAAATAAAGGCATCTGCTTCCCTTGGAATAGCATTATCCTTAGCACCACCATTTACTTCTGATAATTTATAATCCACATTATAAATTAAATCTACAAGAACTCTTCCAAGTATTTTATTTGCATTACCCCTTTGCTTAATAATATCCATACCAGAGTGTCCGCCTTTAAGCCCTCTTACCATTAACTTATATTTCTTATATTCATCCTGTTTAACTGCTTCTTTTTCTAGCTTTAGTTCTACCTTAGTTCTTAAACCTCCAGCGCAGCTTACTAGTAATTGACCTTCCTCTTCATTATCGATATTTATAAGAATTCTCCCCTGTATATGTTTAGGATCTAAGTTTCTTGCTCCGCTCATTCCTGTTTCCTCATCGGTAGTAAGTAAAACTTCCAATGGAGGATGTGGAATATCTTCAGAATCTAACAGAGCTAAAGCATAAGCTACTGCAATTCCGTTATCTGCTCCTAAGGTAGTGCCATTAGCCTTTACAAAATCCCCTTCTACAATTAGCTCTATAGGGTCCACCTCAAAATTATGAACTTTTGAATTGTTCTTTTCACAAACCATATCCATATGCCCTTGAATAACCACTATAGGTGAATTCTCATAGCCTTTTGAAGCTTCCTTTTTAATAATTACATTGTAAGAGGAATCCTGAATAACCTCTAAGTTTTTGCTTTTTGCAAAAGCAACTAAGTAATCACTTATTGCTTTTTCATTACCAGAGCCTCTTGGAATTTTTGAAATCTCCTCAAAATAGTAAAATACCTTTTCCGGTTCAAGACCTTTTAATACTTCTGTCATAATATCACCCTTCCATGATTGTCTTCATTATAAAAACATCTTAACATAATATAACTTTAAATCAAACTAGGTATATTTATATATTTTAAAAGCTGACAAAGTTATATTGCTTTGTCAGCTCTTTTCTATAGTTTACATCCTATCCTATTTTATCTTATCCTTAAATATATAGCTAAAACTTCCTTCATGTGCTTACTATCCTCTTCAACACAATGTATATTATATACATTACCCTCTAACTTAGTGTGAAAATTTCTAAATCCCTGTGTTTTTAAGTAGTCCTCTATATCTTCTACCTTTTCTCCTTGAGCTACTAAGGTCTTGTGGCCAATAAAATCATCATTAACATAAACTTCGTATTCATCATGAGCCATTTTTGAATATTGGTCTTCGTTATTATTAGCGTTAATCACGAAAGGAGACGGCCAAAGCCCTCCAAAACCATTACCAAATATCTTCATAATAGCACCCCTTTTTTAGAGA
>NZ_FMJL01000006.1 GCF_900095445.1 Clostridium sp. N3C | reverse complement strand
AGTTTAACTAATACTTCTGGGTCAGGTTCTTATTCCATAGTATTTATTAATGATATCAATACCCCTATAGAGCAATGGAATGATGTAAAAGAAAAAATTAAGGATGATTATAAAGTTTTTAGTTATGATAGAAATGGATATGGTTGGAGTGATTCTTCAGGAGAAGAAGTAGATATGAAAAAAACTATTTCAGAGTTGAAAAATGCTTTATCAAGGTCTGGAGTATATTCGCCCTATGTTTTAGTAGGACATGGATATGGTGGTTTAATAGCTACGGAATTTGCTAAAAAGTATCCTGAAAATGTGTCTGGAGTGGTTTTAATAGATAGTCTAATGGAGGAAGATATAAAATCTGAAGAATTTCAAAAGTCTATAAATAAGCAATTAATGAAAGCGGGAGTAGGAAGATTTTTTTCTTATTTTGGAGGACTTAGATTAACTTATAAGACCAAGATCTTTAAAAATGATGAAGCATTCTTAAAGAATCTTTCCAATACCGAAAAAGAATTGTTTTTATCTCAAAGAGTAACTTCTAAACACTATTCAGCCTATTACAAAGAGCTTCAAATTTTAAAGGATTATAAAGGTAAAATACAAGAAGATGATGCCTTGGGAGATATATTTCTTCATATATTAACACCGGCTAATAAATATAATGATGAAGAAAAGGATAATGATTATATTAATAAACAAAGTAATTTGGAGAAGTTATCATCTAAAGCTGAGCAAGTGATTGTAGAGGACTCTAGTAGCTATATTCAAGTAGATAGACCAGAAGCGGTTGTTAAAGCCATTAATAAAATTGTTAAGGAGGCAAAAAAGCAGAAAAAATGAATGAAAAGATCTATTCTAATTTAAATATTCTATCTTTAGCAGCTACAGCTGGAGTTGCCTATTTTGCTTATACTTTAGGAAGAAATGTTAATAAAATATATTATGCAGCTTTTCTCTTGTCTATAATTTTTTTATATTGCAGCTACTACTTTACAAAGAAGAAAGAAAAGTTAAAAGTGCTTAGAATTATAGAAGAAAGCTGGGGGCAGTTTAGGGATAAAAAGAGAAATTTAGATATTAGCAGAAGATATTTTGATATTTTATCAAAGGACAATAATGAAGTATATATGGATGACCAAACCTGGGAAGATCTAAATATGGATGAAATATACATAATGTTAGATAGAAACCTTACTACTTCTGGGGAACAGGTTCTTTACCATATATTAAGAACTCCTTTATTTCAGGAGGAGCCTTTGATCTATAGAGATAAAATAATTAGACTTTTTCAAGAAGATAAGTATTTTAGGGAAAAGATTCAGATAGCCTTATATTACGTTGGAAAGATGAAAGATGATGATCTAAGTTCATTACTCTGGAAAGAAGCGCAAGTTAAACCTTATATGAGATTGATATGCAATGTGGCAGCTGGACTGCCAGTTGCATCATTGCTATTAATACCTTTTATGGGTTCTTCAGTATTTGTACCCTTTGTTATATGTTTTGGTATAAACGTATATATACATACAAATCATGGAGTTAAAAATGATGTAAGTATAAAAGCTTTAAGATACTTATCTGAATTAATAAAGTTTGCTGGCTTCCTTTGCCAAGAAAATAATTCTACTTTGAATCCGTACATAAAAGAAATGAAGGAAATATATGAGAAAGTTAAAGGTATTGCAAGAGGAAATAGTAATATAGGCATTCCTGAAGGTGTTGATGTATTTGCTGACTATTATAGAATTTTATTTCTTGTAGAGGAGAGAAACTATTATAAAGTAATAGCAGATATAAACAAAAATCGAGAAGTTTTACAAAGATTGTATAGGATAGTAGGAGAAATAGATTGCTTTATTTCAATAGCCTCTTATAGAGAAGAGATTGGTGAATTTGTAACACCAAAGTTTACAGCGGGACAGCTAGGAATAAGTGTAGAAGGCTTGATTCATCCTCTTATAGAAGAAGCTGTACCTAATGATATATGCATAGAGCAGGGTGGAGTAATTATTACAGGATCCAATATGTCAGGAAAATCAACTTTTTTAAGATCTATAGGTATTGCTACTCTCTTTGCTCAAACCTTTTATATGGTGCAAGCAGATAAATATCAGGCTGCCTTCTACCATATCATGACTTCCATAAGCCCTAGTGATAGTGTTGTGGATGGCAAGAGTTATTATTTAAGAGAAGCGGAATCCATATTGAGAATAATAAAGCAATGTGGACTCAAATATCCTATCCTTTGCATAATAGATGAAATATTTAGAGGTACGAATCCTGTAGAAAGAATTAGTGCCTCTGGAGAAATAATGGAGTACATAATAAGCAAAAATACTACAGCTATAATAGCTACCCATGACTTAGAATTAACAGAGCTTGTGAAGGATAATTATGAATGTTATTACTTTAAAGAAGATGTGAACAGTGATGAAGGAATTAAATTTGATTATAAAATAAGAAAGGGAGTTTCTAATACTAGAAATGCTATTAAGCTGTTAGCTTATTTAGGATATCCAGAAAGTATAGTGAAAAGAGCAAAAGAAAGAATTAGTTTATAATAAAAAAGATTCAGCCTAGCTGAATCTTTTTTTGTTGAATTACTCTGTAATAGCATATTGTAAAACTAGTCTTGTTGTGGCTTCTAAGGATTCCATATGTGTTCTTTCATATCCATGAGAAGCAAATACACCTGGGCCAATAAGGGCAGTTTTTACATCCCAAACAGCGCTGAGAGCAGCAGAGGCGTCAGAGCCATAGAAAGGGTAGATATCAATTTTGAATGGAATACTATTTTTGGAGCAAACATCAACAAGTCTTTGACGCAATTCATAGTCATAAGGTCCTGAAGAATCCTTTGCATAAATACATACAGAGTATTCAGAAGAATTCTGATCCAACCCTGGTGCTCCCATATTTACAGCAATAAATTCCTTTGTTTTCTCTGGAATTCCTGCGGTTGCTCCATGTCCCACTTCTTCGTAATTACTTATGAAGAAGTTTATAGTGTAAGGAAGCTCTAATTTATGCTCATGTATATATTTAATACAATATAAAAGGGCTGCAGCACTAGCCTTATCATCTAGATACCTACTTTTTATAAAGCCACTATCAGTGATTCTAAACCTAGTATCTATGCAAATAAAATCTCCTACAGATATACCTAATTTTTCTACATCTTCCTTTGAAGATACCTTCTCATCTATAATTACTTCCATGTTTTCAGGAGTTCTTTTTAATTCTCTAGCTTCATTGCCGCTAATGTGCACCGAAGGTTTTATGGTTTGTATAGTTCCGCTGTAGCTTTTGCCACTGGAAGTTTCAATGGTACAGTTTTCACCTTAGATACAAGTCATCATAAAGCCTCCAATAGGTAGAAAGGAAAGAGTACCCTTAGAGTTTATATTCTTTACTATAGCTCCCAAAGTATCTACATGAGCAGAAAAGGTTCTTTCATAATCCTTATTTTGTCCTTCAAAAGAAACTATAAGAGCTCCTTTATTTGTAGTTTTATAAGGAATTTGTAGTTTTGAAAGTTCATCCTGTATATAATTCATAACCTTATGGGTATAGCCGGAAGGACTCCCGATGGAAATTAAGTTTTTAAGATAATAAATTAATTTATCCTTATCAATGTTGAACATATTATCACCTCGTGAGTATATTAAGTCATTTACAAGATATTATAGCACAAAAGCTTTAAGCAGTAATAAAAAAGTGGTTACTATAAAAAATATCTTTTTAATTCATTATTCTTCTTCTGACCAAGAAAAAAGCAGTATCAAAGATCTAATCTATATTTATTCAGTAATAAAGATATTGACAAGCTATCTTAATATTGGTAATATTTTAGTATATTAGCATGATAAAGTGATAAAGTTAGGGGCTGAGTTTATGGGAAGATGGAAAAAAAGTATTCCGGAGGGTACTAGAGATATACTCTTTGTAGATTGTGCAGACAAGAATCATGTGGAATCTTTGCTTAAAGGCGTTTATTTGCAAAGAGGTTTTATGGAGATTATTACTCCCACTTTGGAGTTTTATGATGTATATGCAGGGGACAGCTTATGGATTGATCAAGAGGATATGTATAAGTTATTTGATAGTAAGGGAAGGATCTTAGTACTTAGACCGGATATAACTACACCTATTGCTAGGTTAGCTGGAACAAAATTAAAGGATAGCTTCTATCCTTTAAAGTTATGCTATAGCCAAAATGTATTTAGAACTAATGAGGATCTAAATGGTAAAAGAAATGAGTTTACTCAATCAGGAGTAGAGTTAATTGGCTGCAAAGGCTTAAGAGCAGATGTGGAAGTTATAATTACGGCGGTAAAAGCTCTCTTAGTAGCCGGCGTTGAAAACTTTAAATTAGAGTTAGGCCATGTAGGCTTTTTTAAAGGTATTATGGATGAACTACCTTTAGAGATGGAAGATAAAGAGAAAATACGAAGATTTATTGAAAATAAAAATTTTGCTGCGCTTAGAGATTTTTTAAATGAAAAATCAGAGCTTTTAAGTAAGGAAAAAATAGAAGTCTTAAATATGCTTCCAGCTTTATTTGGCGATATATCTCTATTGGAAAGGGCTAAAAAGCTAACTACTAATCCTATGGCTTTAGATGCTCTTAATGATATTCAAAAGATATATAAGATGCTGGATGACATGAAGCTTAGCCAATATATTTCCTTAGATTTGGGAATGGTTCATCATATAAATTATTATACCGGATTAATTTTTAGAGCTTATATAGATGGCGTTGGTTATGACGTGCTTTATGGTGGAAGATATGATGGGTTAGTTAGTAATTTTGGGTTGGAGGTGCCTGCTACCGGATTTGCTATAAATGTTGATAGAATTTTAGAGGTATTAAAGAAGCAAAATCATCATATTAGTGGAAGCATAACTCCCGATTATATCATTCATTGCAATGTAGAGAAGCTAGGCTTAGGTAATGAATTATTGGAAAGCTTAGTAAAGAAGGGCTATAAGTGTGAGTTATCTTTATACTCAGATAAAGGAGCTACTATAGATTATGCAAAAAATAGGGGAGTAGAAAATGTTTTGATTCTAGATGGAGATGAGGAAATATACAGATACAGTGTTAATAAAAATACTTTAGTAGGCTTATTTAAGGTGGAGGAAGAGATATGAAAAATTTAAAGATAGCTTTAACTAAAGGTAGGCTGGAAAAGGGAGCAGTTGAGATCTTTGAGAAGGTAGGGATAGATTGTAGTATCCTTAAGGATAAAGGAAGAAAGTTAATCTTTCATCAGGAAGAATACAATTTAGATTTCTTCCTTGCAAAAGCCAATGATGTAGTAACTTATGTAGAGCATGGTGTGGCTGATTTAGGGATAGTAGGTAAGGATACCTTAATGGAGGTTGGAGGAAGCTATTATGAGGTTGTGGATTTAAAGATCGGAAAATGTAAATTCATAGTAGCTTCTAAAGGAGACACCAATTTATATAGTGGTTACAATCAAAAGAAAATTGCTACCAAATATCCAGAAGTTGCAAGAAGGCATTTTGCTAGCAAGGGTATGGATGTAGAAATTATTAAAATAGAAGGTTCGGTGGAGTTGGCTCCAATACTAGGACTGGCCGATGCCATTGTAGATATTATGGAAACTGGTACAACCTTAAGGGAAAATGGGCTAGTAGTCTTAGAGGAAGTATGTCCAATAAGTGCCAGAATGATTGCCAATGTAGCTAGTCTAAAAATGAAAAAAACAGAGATGGAAGACTTAATTAAAAAGGTTCAAAACTATGTGGATGGAGTGAAGGAAGAATGATTGAAATAATAAAGGCTGATGGGGTTATAGAAAAGCAATGTATTGAAAACTTAAAAAGTAGAAGCGATGAGGTTCAACAAGAAGTACATCAAATTGTGGAAACTATATTAAGAGATGTTAAGAAAAATGGAGATAAGGCTCTATTTGAGTATACTGCTAATTTTGATGGGGTTAATATAAAGGATTTTCAAGTTACCAAAGAAGAAATAGAAGAGGCAGTAAATTCTGTAGATAAGGATTTTCTTAAGGCCTTAAATACGGCTAAGAATAATATATGGTTCTATCATGAAAATCAAAAACAGCGCTCCTGGATGGTTACCAAGGAAGATGGAGTTTTACTAGGACAACAGGTAAGGCCGTTAAAAAAGGTAGGTTTGTATGTTCCAGGTGGTACAGCGGCATATCCATCTTCAGTGCTGATGAATGCTATACCAGCTAAGGTAGCGGGGGTAGAAAATATAGTTATGGTTACACCGCCATCAAAGGATGGAAAAGTTAATCCTAATATTTTAGCCGCTGCTAAAGTTGCTGGTGTAGATCAAATATTTAAGATTGGAGGAGCTCAAGCCATTGGGGCTTTAGCCTATGGTACAGAAAGTATACCTAAGGTGGATAAAATTGTAGGACCAGGTAATATTTATGTAGCTACAGCTAAAAGAAATGTCTATGGAAATGTGGATATAGATATGATTGCAGGACCAAGTGAAATTTTAATTGTGGCAGATAAGGATGCCAATGCAGAATTTATTGCAGCAGATTTAATGTCTCAAGCAGAGCACGATGTGTTGTCTTCAGCTATATTGATAACAGATGATATGAATTTAGCCTATAAAGTTAGAGAAGAACTGAATTCTCAATTAAAGTCCATGAGTAGAAAGGATATTATTACTAGATCTATCGAGGATTATGGTGCAATTATAGTAACAAGGGATATAAAAGAATCTTTGAAACTTGCCAACGACATTGCTCCTGAACACTTGGAACTAATGGTTAAGGAACCTATGAGATACTTAGGGGATGTTGAAAATGCTGGCTCCATATTTTTGGGAGCTTATGCACCAGAACCTTTAGGAGATTATATTGCAGGTCCTAACCATGTGCTACCTACTAGTGGAACAGCTAGATTTTTCTCTCCTCTATCAGTGGATAGCTTTATTAAGAAATCAAGCTATTTGTACTATACAGAGGAAGCTTTCTTAAAGATAGGCAATGAAGCAATTAAGTTAGCAGAAACAGAAGGACTCACTGCTCATGCCAACTCCTTAAAAGTGAGGTTAAAGTAATGGGAAAGCTAGTTATTAATGATAAGTTAAATAGAATAGAGCCTTATGTGGTAGATAAGAGGGAATACAGGGTGAAATTAGATGCTAACGAAAGCTTTTTAAATTTCCCCGAAAGTTTAAAGGAAGAATTAAGTGAAGCTTTAATGAAGGTTATCTACAACAGATATCCTGATCCTGAGGCAGAGTCCTTGTGCCGTTTATATGGACAGTACTGTGGTGTAGATTCAAAATATATTTTAGCAGGAAATGGTTCTGATGAAATAATACAAACCTTAATGAATGGATTCTTAAATTGTGGGGATGGGGTGCTAACCTTAAAGCCAGATTTTTCTATGTATAAGTTCTATGCTTCCTTGATAGGAGCCTATGTATATGACTATGCCTTAGATGAAAATTTAACTTTTGATGTAGAGGATTTTATTAATGTAGCACTAAATGAAGATGTAAAGATAATAATATTTTCAACACCTAATAACCCTACAGGTGTTGTAGTAAGTAGGGAAGATATCATAAAAATAGTAGAGCAAACAAATGCTTTGGTAGTAGTGGATGAAGCTTATTATGAATTCTGCGGAGAAACGGTAGTAGATTTAGTTGCAAAGTATGAGAACTTGGCAGTTTTAAGAACTTGTTCTAAGGCCATGGGGCTAGCTGCTGCTAGGGTTGGATTCATAATTGCAGGAGAATTAGTAATCAATAATTATAAAAAGGTAAAGCCGCCCTACAATGTAAATTCCTTATCACAAGTTGCTGCTTCAGTTATACTAAAACATCCTGATATTATTAAAGATAATATTCAGAAGATAGTTAAAGAAAGAGATTATTTATATGAGGAGCTATGTAAGCTAGATCAAGGTAATAAATTTAAGGTATATCCTACTAGTTCGAATTTTATATATATTAAGTCTGAAAGAGGAAAGGAAGTATACGAAGTTTTGAGAGATCAGGGCATAGCTATCCGATGCTTTGGTGAATATTTAAGAATAAACGCTGGTAGTAGAGAGGAAAATATTAGAGTTTTAGAAGCTATAACTTGTGTGTTAGAAGATCTGAAATAAGTATAAAAGGAGGAGGGGCTTTAGCCCAAAAGATTTATGAGCAGATATTCTGAAAAAGAAAGAGAAACTAAGGAAACAGATATAAAGGTTGCAATAAATTTAGATGGAGAGGGAAAGTGCGATATAGATACAGGTATAGGCTTCTTTGATCATATGTTAAACCTTATGGCAGCCCATGGAGGAATGGATTTAAAGGTAAAGGCTAAGGGAGATTTGCATGTAGATTGCCACCATACCGTAGAGGATGTAGGTATTACTTTAGGTACATGTATAAAGGAGGCCCTAGGAGATAAGGTAGGTATTAAGAGATATGGTACTGCCTATACTCCTATGGATGAAAGTTTAGCTTTTGCATCTTTAGATATAAGCGGAAGAGCCTATTTGGTTTTTGATGTGGACTTTACTGTAGATAGAGTAGGAGAACTAGATACGGAAATGGTAGAAGAGTTTTTTAGAGCTTTAGCCTTTAATGCAGGTATTACTCTTCACATAAAAATTATGTATGGAAAAAATAATCATCATAAAATAGAAGGAATTTTTAAGGCCTTTGGTAGAGCTTTAAAGGAAGCTGTAACTATAGATGAAAATATAAAGGGAGTCATGTCTACAAAAGGCGTACTTTAAGGGGGGCTAATTTTGATTGGCATTATTGATTATGGTATGGGGAACCTTCGAAGTGTAGAAAAGGCATTAGAGGTATTAGGATATAAGGCTTTTATTAGCAATAATGCAGAGGAACTGTCAAAGGCAAAAGGTCTTATATTGCCAGGGGTTGGTGCCTTTCCTGATGCCATGAAAAATTTAAAGGAAGGATCCATAGATATATTAATAAAAGACTTTGTAAAAGATGATAAACCTATTTTAGGTATATGTTTAGGAATGCAATTGTTATTAGATGTGAGCTATGAGGTTAAAGAATGTGAAGGTCTTGGGATTATAAAAGGTGAAATTCACCAGTTGCCGGATTATGTTAAGATTCCTCATATGGGATGGAATAACTTATATTTAGATAATCCTTGCAAACTACTAGAAGGTATTGATAATGAAAGCTTCGTATATTTTGTTCATTCTTACTATGCTATTGTTGAGAATCAGGATGATTTAAAAGCATGCACCCTTTATGGTGTAAGGGTTCCAGCAGTAGTAAGTAGGGGAAAGGTCTTTGGCGCTCAGTTCCATCCGGAAAAAAGCGGAGATACTGGTATGAAGATATTAAAAAATTTTGGGGAGTTGGTAAAATGATTATTATTCCAGCTATAGATATTAGACAAGGTAAATGTGTCAGACTCTATCAAGGAGATTTTTCAAAGCCTACCAAAGTGGCAGAGGATCCAGTGGAGGTGGCAGAAAAATTCCAAGAAACAGGAGCACAATATATCCATATGGTGGATTTAGATGGAGCCTTGGAAGGAAGAACGGTTAACGAGGATATTATTATCAATGTAGTTTCACGAGTAAAGGTACCAGTGGAGCTTGGTGGAGGAATTAGAGATTTAAGGACCATTGACAGGCTAATTAATAAGGGCATCAGCAGAGTTATCCTAGGTAGCGTTGCTTTAAAAAATACACAGATGGTAATGGAAGCAGTAAAGGAGTTTGGACAGCACATAGCAGTAGGCATAGATGCAAAGAATGGTAAGGTGAGCATAGAGGGCTGGTTAAATACCAGTAATGTAAACTATATAGATTTTGCTCTTAAAATGGAGGATATTGGAGTAGATAACATAATCTTTACGGATATAAGCAGAGATGGAACCTTAAAAGGTCCTAATCTTGAGCAATTGCAGGCCTTAAAGGAAAAGGTAAGCTGTAAAGTAACTGCTTCTGGTGGCATAAAGGATTTAGAAGATATTAAAGCCTTAAAGGCAATGGAACTTTATGGGGCTATAACTGGAAAGGCCATATATGATGGCACTCTTTCGCTGGCAGAAGCACTAAAAGTATAGGAAGGTAGGGAAAGATATGCTCACAAAAAGGATAATTCCCTGTTTAGATGTAAATATGGGGAGAGTTGTTAAGGGAATAAACTTCGTTAATTTAAAGGATGTAGGAGATCCGGTGGAAATAGCCCAGTATTATAATGAGCAAGGTGCTGATGAGTTAGTTTTTTTAGATATAACCGCTACCCATGAAGGTAGAGGCATCATGATTGATGTAGTTGAAAGAACAGCTGAAAAGGTATTTATTCCTTTGACCGTTGGAGGGGGCATAAGAGATATAGATGATTTCAAAGAAATATTAAGAGCGGGAGCAGATAAGGTTTCAGTTAACTCAGCAGCGGTACGAGATAAGTATTTGATTAGTAGGGCTGCAGAAAAGTTTGGTAGTCAATGTGTTGTGGTAGCAGTGGACGGAAAAATGAGAGAAGATGGTAGTGGTTGGAATGTAGTTATTAACGGAGGAAGAATTGATACAGGCATAGATCTTCTAGAATGGGTAAGGGAAGTAGAAAAGCTTGGGGCTGGAGAAATACTTTTAACCAGCATGGATGCCGACGGAACGAAAAATGGTTTTGATGTTCCCTTAACTAAGGCAGTATCAGAAAGGGTAAATATTCCTGTAATAGCCTCCGGAGGTTGCGGTAAGCTAGAACACTTTTCAGAGGTTTTCCAAGAAACTAAGGCAGATGCAGCCTTAGCAGCTTCTCTATTTCATTATAGAGAACTTACAATAAAAGAGGTAAAAGAGTATTTGACTAAGACTAACATTCCTGTGCGACTATAATAAAATTGGGGTGTAAAGATGATAAAGGATAAAATTAAATATAATAAAGATGGCTTAATTCCTGCTATAGTTCAGCACTATGAAACTAAGGAAGTTCTCATGTTAGCTTATATGAATGAGGAATCTATTAAGCTAACATTGGAAACTGGCAAGACATGGTTCTATAGCAGATCAAGACAAAAGCTTTGGAACAAGGGAGAAAGCTCAGGACATTTTCAGTTTGTTAAGGATATGAAAATAGACTGTGATAAGGATACTATTTTAATACTGGTAGATCAGATTGGACCAGCCTGTCATACAGGAAGTAGAAGCTGTTTCTTCACAGATTTAAAGAACATATAGTTTTAAAGTGAAATATTAACAGTGATATTGATGGAGATGTAAAATAATTTGCATAGCGCTATGTTTAAAAAAAGTGTTGATGGACAAGTTTTTTTAGATATCAACCTTTTATTGAAACATTTAAATGTGTTTAAGAGAGGAAGAAGAAATTTATGAATGAGAAGGTTATAGAGGAATTGTACCAAGTAATAAAAGATAGAAAAATAAATCCTATAGAAGGCTCCTATACTAAATACTTATTTGATAAGGGGATAGACAAAATATTAAAGAAGGTTGGAGAGGAATCTACGGAAGTAATTGTGGCCTCAAAAAATACGGACAAGACAGAATTGATAACAGAGATTTGTGATCTTTGCTATCATATAATGGTTCTTATGGCAGAAAAGGATATTAGCCTTGAAGAAATAAGAGAAGAGTTAGAGAAAAGAAGACAGAAAACTGCTAATAAAAAGCCTGAAAGACCTGAAATAACTAATTTATAGCTTATTTTACTAGAATCAAACCTCTTTATGTTAGTTTATTGTACATAAGGAGGTTTATTTTTATTTAAAAATGACATCATTTTGTCACAGCATTGACACAGGATTGTCACATAATAGTTTTATTATTAATACATAAAGTAAATACGATGAAAAGCAAAGGGAGGTATAATTATGGATTTTAATAACAATGATAATTTGAATAATAATTTAAATAATGAACATAAAGACTATATTGCAGGAGAAAACTTTTATATGTTTAATCCACAGGTGGAAGAAAATACTGAAAATACCACTGAAATGAATAGTGTAAATTCAAATTATAGTGAACCAAAGAAGGTAAAGATTAAAATGAAAAATGGTACTTTTAGAAAAGCTATGTCCTATGTTTTAGTAGGAGTTATATGTGCTACTATAGGTGCTGGGGCTACGCTTGGTTCTGCACTTTACTTGCTTCCAAAGACAGATTTCTTTGAAAATACTCCTTTATACGAAGCAGTATCAAAAAAATCTACTAGTACTACTAGCTCTAATTCAGTTAGTTATAATCTTCACCCAACTACAGTAGCAACAGAAGAAGGAGCATTAACTATTTCTGAAATAGCTAAGAAGGTTGGTCCAGCAGTAGTTGGTGTATCTACAAAAAGTGTGGCAGGAATAGACTGGTTTGGTAATGAACAGATTTCAGAGGGTATAGGATCTGGAATGATTATAAACGAAGAAGGTTATGTATTAACTAATCAACATGTTATAGCTGGTGCTACAGAAGTTAAGGTGATTTTCAACAATGGTAAAGAAGTTGCAGCTAAGGTAGTAAATTCTGATGCAAATCATGATATTGCTATTGTAAAAATCACAGAGGATGTGGAGGTACCAGGAGTAGTTGAACTAGGAACCTCTTCATCTTTACAAGTTGGGGAAACAGTAGTAGCTATTGGAAATCCTCTTGGTAAAGAATTTTTAGGCTCTGTTACTAGTGGAATTGTTAGTGCGGTAAACAGAAAACTTGGAGATAAAGATATAGCATATATTCAAACAGATGCAGCTATAAATAGTGGTAATAGTGGTGGACCGCTAGTTAATTCACAGGGACAGGTTATAGGAATAAATACTGCTAAAATTTCTAGCACCGGTACAGTAAGTGTTGATGGTATGGGATTTGCTATTCCAATAGATCTAGTAAAGGATAAATTAGATGATTTATCTAAGCCAGTGCCAAAGCTTGGTATTGCAGGACAAAGCATAGATAAAACTACTGCAAAGCAAAAAGGATTAGTGGAAGGTGTGTTTGTAGCGGAAGTTCAAGATTTTAGTGGTGCTCAAATGGCTGGTATAAGAGTTGGTGATATAATAGTTAAATTTGACGGACAGACTGTAAAATCAGTAGATGAAATTAATAAAATAAAGAGCAAACATGCTATTGGTGATAAGGTAGAAGTAGAAGTATACAGATACACTGATGATGAATATAAAAAATTTCAAGTTAAATTAACAGAATAAAAAAGAAATGGGAAGAAATTAAACAATTTCTTCCCATTCTTCGTATAAACTTTCAATTTCAGACTCTAACTCTGTGATTTTTCGGTGTACTTCTTGACTCTTTTCTGGATTGGAGTATACTTCCTCTAGACAGAGCTGATGGTTAAGTTCCTTTACTTCTTCTTCTTTATCAGCAATTAGTTTTTCTAAAGTTTTAATTCTTTTAGCCCTTTCTCTTTCAGCCTTTTCTAGTTCACGTTTTTTCTTCTTCTCTTCTTGAATTTTTGTTTTTGTTAAGCCTGTATCCATAGGAGCTGAATCTGTTGTAGCATTTGAACTCTTTTTCTTTTCTACATAATAACTGTAGTTACCATGATACTCTTTTATTCCATCTTCATTAAGTTCATAGATTTTATTAATAACTTTATTAAGGAAGTATCTATCATGGGAAATTACCATTAAGGTACCGTCGTATTCTAGCAAAGCTTCTTCTAAGGCTTCTCTAGACATTATATCTAGATGATTTGTAGGTTCGTCTAATAGTAGTAAATTGTTTTTTGCTAACATAAGCTTTAAAAGATTAATCCTACATTTTTCACCACCGCTTAAGGTGGATATAACTTTAAATACATCATCACCAGTAAATAAGAAGGCTGCTAATGCATTTCTAAGTTCTGTGATAGTCATTTCTGGGAAGCTGTCCCATATCTCATCTAATACTGTTTTTTCTTCGCAGAGGTCCGATTGCTCTTGATCATAGTAACCGGGATACACATTTTTTCCTGTATGTACAAAACCGCTATCACTTTGTACTTGATCTAAAATGATTTTGAACAGCGTAGTTTTTCCTCTGCCGTTATCACCGATTATAGCAGTTTTGTCTCCACGTTTTACATCAAAGAAAACATTTTTAAATAGTAGCTTATCTCCATAACTCTTTGAAAGGTTCTCTGCATGAAGTACATCATTACCGCTTTTTATTAGAGCTTCAAAGGAAATTCTTGCAGCTCTTTCGTCAGAGTCTGGTGCTTCTATACGTTCAATTTTTGCTAGAGCTTTTTCTCTACTTTCTGCAGCTCTAATACTTTTCTCCCTATTAAAGGAGCGGTATCTAGCGATTATTTCTTCTTGTCTTTTAATTTCTGCTTGTTGTATGTTATAGGCTTTTAATTGGGCCTCTTGATCCTTTTTCTTAAGTTCCAAAAACTTGGTGTAGCTAGCATTATAACAGCTAATCTTACCTCTAGATATTTCAAAGGTGGCGTTGGTGACAGAATCTAGAAAGAATCTATCGTGAGAGATAACTACAACAGTACCTTTATAAGCTTTTAAATACTCTTCAAGCCATTCTATAGCCTTTAAATCCAAATGGTTTGTTGGCTCGTCTAAAAGTATTAAATCTGATTTAGTCAAAAGAAGTTTGCATAGGGCAACTCTTGTTTTTTGACCTCCGCTTAAAATACCTATTTCCTTTGAAAAGTCTTCTTCCGTGAAGCCAAGTCCTGTAAGTACTCTATGTACCTCACCTTTATAGGTATATCCCCCTCTCTTTTCAAAGAGGTCACAAGCTAGAGTATAGTCTTTAATTATTTTATTGTGATAAGCTTCCTTAGAAGCGTCATAGGGCTCAGCCATTTTAAGCTCAAGATTTTTTATTTTATTTTCAAGATCTATTAGTGGCTGAAAGACGGTAAGTGCTTCCTCATATATAGAATTATTACTGTTTAGAGAAAGATGCTGGGATAGATAACCAACGGTCTTACCTTTATCAATATAAACTTCTCCGCTATCCTGTTGAATTTCACCGGTTAGTATTTTGAATAAGGTAGATTTACCAGCTCCGTTGGAACCAATTAAACCAATTTTATCCCCTTCGTTAATATTAAAGGTGATATCTTTTAATATTACATCTATTCCATAGCTTTTACATACATTTTTACAACTTAAAATAATCATACTATTATCAATCCTTTAAGAATTTTTCTTATAACTTTAGCTTTCTTTTGAAACTCTTTATCATTATAATATGAATGCATATGAGATTCAAATGTTAATAAAGAAAGCAAAAGAATAGATTCTAGATTTTATTAATTACATTATTTATAATAATATTATATCATTGGTTATTTAAAACTAAGAATGTATTAAACTATAATTTATACAATATAAATTTGAAGATTTTGCATTTAAAAATACGATTGACATTTCGAAGATTCGTATATGATAATAACAAGAGATGTATAGTATTGTATATGTAAGTAGTAGAAATTCATATATAAACTAAAAAATTGAGGAGTGTGCTATGGAACGTAAAAAGAATATTTCAATGGCAGTAATAAAAAGATTGCCTAAATATCAAAGATATCTAAGAGAATTGTTGAATAACGATGTGGATAGAATTTCTTCTAAAGAGCTAAGTGAAAAAATAGGCTTTACTGCATCACAGATAAGACAGGATTTAAACTGTTTTGGTGACTTTGGCCAACAGGGCTATGGTTATAATGTAAGAGACTTGTATAATGAGATAAATTCTATTTTAGGACTAGATAGAGTGTATAAAGAAGTAATAATTGGTGCTGGTAACATCGGGCAAGCTATAGCTAATTATACTAGATTTGATAAATTAGGTTTTTCTCTAGAAGCTATATTCGATGCAAATCCTAAGCTAATAGGCTTAAAAATAAGAGATGTGGAAATACAAGATATAGATCAATTAAATAACTTCTTAAAGAATAATAGTATAGATATTGGTATTATTTGTGTGCCTAGTATAAATGCCCAAAAGGTATGTGATATGTTAGTAAGAGGTGGCGTTAGAGGTATTTGGAATTTCGCTCCTGTAGATTTGGGTGTACCAGAAGATGTAATAGTTGAGAATGTTCATTTAAGCGAAAGTATTTTAACATTAACCTATTTATTGAACGAGAAAGATAAACAGAATAAGTAAATTGTCCGCCGGTGTTAAACAATTAACAAGTGCTTTTGAGTAAATTGAATAAAATATGTTTTTTTACTATTGAAAAGTGATAATCTTATAGTTATAATTGTAATTGGAGCTAAAGATAGCTTCAATTATTTTTGTTCTGGATTGTTATATTATTAACAAGCTTTAAAGGGAGGATTGCCAAATGGAATTAAAAAATGTTGCTATAGAAAAGCAAGGAAGAATAGCCACTATAACAATAAACAGACCTAAGGCATTAAATGCATTAAACTCTGAAACTTTAAAAGAACTTGACTACATAATTGCTGATTTAGAAAATGACGATGAAATTTACGCTGTGATTTTGACAGGAGCTGGTGAAAAAGCATTTGTTGCCGGAGCAGACATAACAGAAATGAAAGACTTAAATACTATAGAAGGAAGAAAATTCTCTATATTAGGAAATAAAGTGTTCAGAAGATTAGAAAACCTTGAAAAACCAGTTATAGCTGCAATAAACGGCTTTGCTTTAGGCGGAGGTTGCGAGTTAGCTATGGCTTGTGATATAAGAATAGCTTCAGAAAAAGCTAAATTTGGACAACCTGAAACTGGATTAGGCATTACTCCTGGATTTGGAGGAACACAGAGATTACCAAGACTTGTTGGTACAGCTATGGCTAAGGAATTAATATATACAGGAAGAATGATGAAAGCTGATGAAGCTTTAAGAATAGGTTTAGTAAATAAGGTAGTAGAAGCTGATAAGCTTATGGAAGAAGCTAAAAATATGGCTGAGACCATTGCTGCCAATGCACCTATTGCAGTTAAACTTTCAAAAGCTGCTATAAACAAAGGTATGCAATGTGACATAGATACTGCAATTATGTACGAAGCAGAAGCCTTTGGCGAATGTTTCTCTACTGCAGACCAAAAAGAAGGTATGACAGCTTTTGTAGAAAAGAGAGATAAGAATTTTCAAAACAAATAATTTAGGAGGGCAATGAAGAATGGATTTTACATTATCAAAAGAACAAGAATTAGTTAGACAAATGGTAAGAGAGTTTGCCGAAAATGAAGTAAAACCAATTGCAGCTGAGATAGATGAGACAGAAGAGTTCCCAATGGAAAATGTAAAGAAAATGGCTAAGTTAGGCTTTTTCGGAATACCATTTAAGCCAGAATACGAAGGAGCAGGTGGAGATAGCCTATCTTATATATTAGCTGTTGAAGAACTATCAAAGGTTTGTGCTACTACAGGTGTTATTCTATCAGCACACGTTTCTCTTTGTGCTTCCGTAATTGATGCTTTTGGAACTCCAGAGCAGAAGGCTAAGTACTTACCAGACCTTGCTAGTGGTAGAAAGTTGGGGGCTTTTGGTTTAACTGAACCAAACGCTGGAACAGATGCCGCTGGACAGCAGACTACTGCAGTTTTAGAAGGTGATCATTACGTATTAAATGGTAGCAAGGTATTTATCACAAACGGTGGTGTAGCAGATACTTTCATAATCTTTGCTATGACAGATAGAAGCCAAGGTACTAGAGGAATTTCTGCTTTCATAGTTGAAAAAGACTTCCCAGGATTCTCCATAGGAAAGAGAGAAAACAAATTAGGTATTAGAGCATCCTCTACTACAGAATTAATCATGGAAAACTGCATAGTACCAAAAGAAAACCTACTTGGAAAAGAAGGAAAAGGTTTTGGTATAGCTATGAAGACTCTTGACGGAGGAAGAATTGGTATAGCAGCTCAGGCTCTTGGTATAGCAGAAGGTGCTTTTGAAGAAGCAGTTAACTATATGAAGGAAAGAAAACAGTTCGGAAAACCATTAAGTGCTTTCCAAGGTTTACAGTGGATGATGGCAGAATTAGAAGTTAAAATTGAGGCTGCAAGACATTTAGTTTATAAGGCAGCTTGGTTAAAGGATCAGGGTCTTCCATATACTGTAGATGCTGCAAGAGCAAAATTATTTGCATCAGAAGTAGCTATGGAAGTTACTACTAAGGCAGTTCAGGCCTTTGGTGGATATGGATACACTAAGGAATATCCAGTAGAAAGAATGATGAGAGACGCTAAGATAACAGAAATCTATGAAGGAACTTCACAGGTTCAAAAGATGGTTATTTCAGGAAATCTTTTCAAATAAATTCGTAGGAGGAAGAGCAGATGAATATAGTTGTATGTTTAAAGCAAGTACCAGATACTACAGCGGTTAAAATAGATCCTAAAACTGGAACTCTTATTAGAGAAGGAGTACCTTCCATAATAAATCCAGAGGATAAGCACGCTTTAGAAGAAGCTTTAGTTTTGAAGGATAAGTATGGTGCAAAGGTAACAGTTGTTAGCATGGGACCTCTACAGGCAAAAAATGCTTTAAGAGAAGCTTTATCCATGGGTGCTGATGAAGCTATATTAATCACAGACAGAGCCTTTGCAGGAGCAGATACTTTAGCTACATCCGTAGCTTTAGCTGGAGCTATAAGAAAATTAGATTATGATATAATATTTGCTGGAAGACAGGCTATAGATGGAGATACTGCACAGGTTGGACCAGAAATAGCTGAGCATTTAAATATTCCTCAGGTTACATATGTACAAGAAGTTAAGGTAGAAGGAGATAAGTTAGTTGTTAATAGAGCATTAGAAAATGGTCATGAAATAGTTGAAGTTAAAAGTCCAGTTTTATTAACAGCAATTAAGGAACTAAACAAGCCAAGATATATGAATGCTAAAGATATATTTGCATCTGCCAACAAGGAAATAAAGATTTGGAGCGCTGATGACATAGATGTAGATAAGTCAAAACTTGGTCTTTCTGGATCCCCAACAAAGGTTAAGAAGTCCTGGGCAAAAGAAGTTAAGGGCGGCGGAGAATTAATCAACAGAGATGCTGAGGATGCAGCATCCTACATTGTGGTAAAGCTTAAAGAAAAACACTACATCTAATGGATTATGAGGAGGATTGTGAAATGAGTTTAGCAGATTACAAAGGCGTTTGGGTATTTGCAGAGCAGAGAGAAGGCGTACTTCAAAAAGTATCTCTTGAGCTTTTAGGGGAAGGAAGAAAGATAGCAGATAAATTAGGAGTAAAGCTTACTGCTCTACTTCTAGGAAATAATGTAGCAAATCTAGCTAATGAATTAGTGGCATATGGTGCTGATGAAATTCTAGTGGCAGATCATGAATTATTGAATAATTATACTACAGATGGTTATGCTAAGGTTATCTGTGACCTTGTTAGAGAAAGAAAGCCTGAAATACTTTTCATAGGAGCTACATATATTGGAAGAGATTTAGGTCCTAGAGTAGCAGCTAGATTAACTACAGGTTTAACTGCTGACTGTACTTCTATAGATGTAGAAGAAGGCACTGGAAACCTAATGGCTACAAGACCAGCTTTTGGTGGAAACTTAATGGCTACAATTGCTTGCCCTGAACACAGACCACAGATGGCAACTGTTAGACCTGGAGTTTTCGCAAAATTAGCAAAGGATGAAGCTAGAACTGCAACTATTGAAAATGTAAAGGTTGATTTAAAAGAAGATGATATCAGAACAAAGGTTGTAGAAGTTGTTAAAGAAATTAAGGATGTTGTTGATATCGGAGAAGCTGAATTTATAGTATCCGGTGGTAGAGGAGTTGGAAAGGCAGAAGGCTTTACACTTCTTAAGCAATTAGCAGATGTATTAGGAGGAACTGTTGCAGGTTCCAGAGCTGCTGTAGATAACGGATGGATAGATAAGCATGCTCAGGTTGGTCAGACTGGTCAAACTGTTAAGCCAAAGGTTTACATTGCTTGTGGTATCTCTGGAGCAATTCAGCACTTAACTGGTATGCAGGATTCAGATTATATAATAGCTATAAACAAGGACGAAAATGCTCCAATAATGAAGATTGCAGACCTTGCTATAGTAGGAGACTTATACAAAGTTGTACCTGAATTAATAGCTCAGTTAAAAGGTGAGAAATAGTAATTGTCTATGGACAATTAAATTAAATAGGAGGTAAATATAATGGAAAAGATTTTTGTTCTTGGCGCTGGTACTATGGGAGCAGGTATTGCTCAGGCTTTTGCCACTAAGGGTTATGAGGTTATATTAAGGGATATTAAGGACGAATTTGTTGAGAGAGGTATTAACGGAATAGATAAGAATCTTTCAAAGCTGGTAGCAAAGGGTAAGATAACAGAAGAGGTTAAGGTTGAAATTCTTTCAAGAATAACTGGAACTACTGACATGAATTTAGCTGAAGACTGCGATTTAGTAGTAGAAGCTGCAGTTGAAAATATGGAAATCAAGAAGTCCATATTTGCTGAATTAGATAAGATTTGTAAGGCTGAGACTATTCTAGCGTCAAATACATCTTCCTTATCAATAACAGAAGTTGCAACTGCTACAAATAGACCAGATAAGGTTATAGGAATGCATTTCTTTAATCCAGCTCCTGTTATGAAATTAGTTGAAGTAATCAGAGGTATAGCAACTTCACAGGAGACTTTTGACAAGGTTAAGGAAATATCTATAGCTATAGGTAAGGAACCTGTAGAAGTAGCAGAAGCTCCAGGATTTGTAGTTAATAGAATATTAATACCAATGATTAACGAAGGTATTACAGTTCTTTCAGAAGGCACTGCTAGTGTAGAAGATATCGATAAGGCTATGATGCTTGGTGCTAACCACCCAATGGGACCATTAGCGTTATCAGACTTTATAGGTAACGATATAGTTCTTGCTATAATGGAAGTACTTTATAAGGAAACTGGAGATCCAAAATACAGACCTAATCCATTACTTAAGAAGTACGTTAGAGCAGGATACCTTGGAAGAAAGAGCGGAAAAGGATTCTACGATTATACAAAATAGTTTACCTAAAAAGCAGCTTAAAAGCTGCTTTTTTTCATTTAGAAGTGATATACTATTATTAATAATAAAGAAATAAGATCATAAACAAAAGGAGAAGGTACATTTGGACTATAAAGATATAGAAGTAAAAGATAACTATCTAATAATTAAAGATGTAGAAAATTTTGATCCTGTTCATATCTTTGAATGTGGTCAATGCTTTAGGTGGAATAAGGTAAGTGATAATGACTTTATTGGAGTTGCTTATGGTAAGGTTATAGAGGTGGTAAAGGAAGGTAAGGATGTTATTATATATAACAGTACTGAAGAAGACTTTTATAATATATGGTGTGAATATTTTGATTTAAAGAGAAATTACTCTGAAATAAAGGAAGAGCTGAGCAAGGATCCTCTATTAAAGCAAGCTGTAGATTTTGGTTATGGAATAAGAATATTAAAGCAGGAGCCCTTTGAAATTGTAATTTCCTTTATTATTTCTGCCAATAATAGAATTCCAATGATCAAAAGATGCATTGAAAATATAAGTAGAAGATGGGGAGAGCAAATAGAATATAATGGAGTTATTTATTATGCTTTTCCAAGTCCAGAAAAACTAGCTACAGTGTCAGAAGAGGAGTTAGAATCCTGTGGATTAGGCTTTAGAGCTAAGTATGTAAAGGATACGGTATCAAAGATTTATAACAGTCTAAAGGGAGTAGAAGGATTTGAAAACTACAATATATATAATATTGCAAATATGGTAGATGATGATTGTCACAAAGCCTTACAACAATTTAATGGAATAGGACCTAAGGTAGCAGACTGTATAATGCTTTTCTCTATGAATAAAATAAGCGCCTTCCCTGTAGACGTTTGGGTAAAAAGAGCCATGATGCATTTCTATACCGCTCCGGATTTATCACTGAAAAAAATCAGAGATTTTGCTAGAGAAAAGTTTGGGCATATGTCAGGTTTTGCTCAGCAATATTTATTTTACTATGCTAGAGAAAATAATATAAAAATCGATTAAATTCACTTTAAAAGGTAACACCTTAACATTATTAAAGGTGTTATCTTTTTTTAAAGCACAAATTTCTAAAATATATCCTCCACAAGCTTTAAATTTTAAAAAGTAATTGATAAAAAAAGTTATATTACAAGATTATGGTGGAATACTAAAACCAAATTATGAAAGGTGGAGGAACATTATGGAGAATTATGATAAACACAGCAAGGCTTCAAGATTATTTTTTCCTTTAAACTATGTTTATTATTTTAGGTATGAAATAATAATTGGTATTGTATTAGGATTACTTTCCTCAGGAATTTATATCTTTGTTCAAAATTATAGCTATAGCTTAACAAGTCCAGAAGATATAAAAAAGTTAATAGAAAGTTTTCAGGGAGCAGGTGTTTTAGTTTTTACAGCTTTAGTATTTCTTCAGGTAGTGGTATTTTTTATTCCTGGAGAATTTCTTCAGGCTGCAGGAGGATATATCTATGGTGTAGTAGTAGGTTCTATTATATCTATAATAGGCATATTATTAGGAAGCATTGTAGTGTTTTTGTTGGCTCGTAAGCTTGGGGTGCCCTTTTTAAGTACTATTATTTCTGCAAAGAAGTTGGAGCAATTTAGAGGGGTATTAAACAGAGGGAGAGAAACCAGTAAAGAGCATATTAGAAGAATTAGATTGTTGGTTTTTTTTATTTACTTTATTCCTGGCTTTCCTAAGGATGCTATAGCATATATTGCTGGTATTACTGATATGAGGTTAAAAGATTTTTTAGTAGCTTCTATGATAGGAAGAATACCGGCTATTGTAATATCTGCAAGTTTTGGCGCTGGAATATATAATGGCAATAAACACTTGCTAGTATTCATTGCCATATCCTTAATTATATTATGTTATATTGGCGGTATTAAAGGTAAAGATTTATTAAAGGATTTTAAGGTTGAAAAATAATTAGTGGAAAATATAAGAATTTTTATTTCTACCTTTATTAAGACATCTGTAAATTACATATAAAATAATACTAAATATAATAAGTAATAATAGAATACCTAGAGCAGCATGCATAAAAAATTCTTGAGGCAATATATTTATTATTGGGTCTAAATCTGGATCAAAAAGCCAATAATCGTTGTTAAAAAATATTTTGTGAAAAAGGGTAAAGGTTGCATCAAAGTTTATAGCAAATGGAATAGCCAAAATTATAGGCAAGGCTATTAAAGCTATAGATGCAATCTTTAAAAATGTAGTATGCCTTTTTATTAATTGGATGATTGTAAAAATTACACTTAGGGCTAAAGTTATGTAAAACAAATAGTCTATATATATAAATATATTTTTGACCTCTTCAAAATGAATTTTTCCTTCAGGAGACATTTCAAAGTCCGGTAAATTAAGTTCTTCTATATTTTTATCCCTTATGTAATTTATAAGAATGTCATAATTATTTTTTATAGTAGACTTATCCATATTATAGTTTTCTGCTATTTTTAGATAATCTATATCAAAATAATATAAGAACTTAGAATTTAAAATTAGTTTTACAGAAGAGCTGATTAAAAAAAAGGCAATAGACAATGCTGTTAAGGAATTTAATATCCAGCTACCACTTGATTTTTTTTTGTAGCCTAAAGTCATAGTATACATAATTTTACCTCCCTGTTTTGGATAGTTAGCCATACTTATTGTATATAAAATAGTCTTAATTAACAAGGTAATTTTATAATTTCTATATAGTATGAAATATTTACTAAGAATTAAGTATAAAAAAAGAAAATAATAGAAATAATGTACAAATGGAAGATTAATTTAGAAAATCACAGCAAATTGATAATAATGTGGCTTTTATTAGGTATTCAACATTTGATAATAAAAGCCAGTTTAATTATTATAATAATTGTATTAGCACTCAACGTTAAGGAGTGCTAACAATCAAAAAGGAAATAGTATAAAAACCCAAGACAAAGTTAGATTTCGGGTTTTATAATACATAAATAAAACTTAAGGAGGGGTTTAAATGAACATTAGACCACTTGGTGACAGAGTTGTATTAAAGAAATTAGAAGCTGAGGAAACTACTAAAAGCGGTATAGTGCTTCCTGGCAGTGCAAAAGAAAAACCACAGGAGGCGGAAGTTGTAGCTGTTGGTCCTGGTGGAATTGTAGATGGTAAAGAAATCAAAATGGAAGTTAAAGTTGGCGAGAAGGTTATAATCTCCAAATACTCTGGTACAGAGGTTAAATTAGACGGAGTAGAATACACTATAGTAAGACAAGAGGATATTCTAGCCGTTGTAGAATAATAAAATATAGTAGTATAGGAGGGAATAAAGAATGGCTAAAAGCATTATATTAGGTGAAGAAGCAAGAAGAAAAATGCAAAAGGGTGTTGATATTCTTGCTGATACAGTAAAGGTTACTCTTGGACCAAAGGGAAGAAATGTAGTATTAGATAAGAAATTCGGTGCACCATTAATTACAAATGACGGTGTTACAATTGCTCGTGAAATTGAATTAGAAGATCAATATGAAAACATGGGAGCTCAGCTTGTTAAGGAAGTTGCTACAAAGACTAACGATGTAGCTGGAGACGGTACAACTACTGCAACTTTATTAGCTCAAGCTATTATAAGAGAAGGATTAAAGAACGTAACTGCTGGAGCTAACCCAATGATGGTAAGAAACGGTATAAAGATGGCAGTAGATAAGGCTGTAGAAGAAATCAAAAAGATTTCTAAGCCAGTAGCAGGTAAGGAAGATATATCAAGAGTAGCTGCTATTTCTGCTGCAGATGATGAAATCGGAAAGCTTATAGCAGATGCTATGGAAAAAGTAGGCAGCGAAGGTGTTATAACTGTAGAAGAATCCAAGTCCATGGGAACAGAATTAGATGTAGTAGAAGGTATGCAATTTGACAGAGGTTATGTAAGCCCATATATGGCTACTGATACAGATAAGATGGAAGCTAACCTAGATAATCCATATATACTTATCACTGATAAGAAGATCTCTAACATACAAGAAATACTTCCAATACTTGAACAAATCGTTCAGCAAGGTAAGAAGCTATTAATCATAGCTGAAGACGTTGAAGGCGAAGCTTTAGCTACATTAGTAGTTAACAAGTTAAGAGGAACTTTCACTTGTGTTGCTGTTAAGGCTCCAGGCTTTGGCGACAGAAGAAAGGAAATGCTTCAGGATATTGCAATCCTTACTGGTGGAGAAGTAATTTCTGAGGAATTAGGAAAAGACTTAAAAGAAGTTACTTTAGACATGCTTGGTACTGCTGAAAGTGTTAAAGTTTCAAAGGAAAACACTACAATAGTTAATGGTAAAGGTGACAAGGCTGAAATCAAAAATAGAGTAGCTCAAATCAAGAGACAAATAGAAGAAACTACTTCTGACTTTGACAGAGAAAAGCTTCAAGAAAGACTAGCAAAGCTTGCTGGTGGAGTTGCTGTAATCAAAGTTGGTGCAGCTACAGAAACTGAACTTAAAGAAAAGAAATTAAGAATAGAAGACGCTCTTGCAGCTACAAAGGCAGCTGTAGAAGAGGGTATAGTTCCTGGTGGTGGAACTGCATTCATCAATGTTATCAACGAAGTTGCAAAACTTGATTCTGAAGAAGCAGATATTAAGGTTGGTATCAATATAATTAAGAGAGCTCTTGAAGAACCTGTAAGACAGATTGCAGCTAACGCTGGAGTTGAAGGTTCTGTAATTATAGAAAAGATTAGAAATAGTGAACCAGGGGTAGGCTACGACGCTTTACATGATAAGTATGTAAATATGTTAAAAGCTGGTATAGTAGACCCAACTAAGGTTACTAGAAGTGCTCTTCAACACGCTGCATCTGTAGCCGCTACATTCTTAACAACAGAAGCAGTAGTAGCAGATATTCCAGAAAAGAACCAGCCAGCACCTGGTGCAGGAATGGGAATGGACGGAATGTACTAATATAAATAAAAAGAAACCTTTAATCATCTTGAAGATGATTAAGGGTTTCTTTTTTTATGTAGCTATATGGCTAATAGTACTATTAAATACATGTACTTATAATAGTTGTATAAACAAGACATAAGTTATGAGGAATGTTTATTTATATTAATTATCTTGTTAAAGTTGTTTAAGTATGTCGATTATTAGGGTAAAAAACATGCATAAAAATCGTTATTTTTTAAGTTGATTAACTTTTTTTATGGTAAAATATATAATAAGGAAATAATTAATAGATAATCATTAATAGGAAAATAATTCAAAATTTATTGAAAAATATATTTTGAATTATAATTATAGTATAAGGTTATATTTTTAAAATTTAACAAATAATACTATAATGTATCTTTGCTTATAATATAATTTTTCTTGGTAGTCACTTTATATTGATAGGGGAATGGCATATGGTTTCAGCTTATAAAAAGAAATTAGGGGACATCCTAGTTGATAGTGGAAAAATTACAGAAGCACAGCTAATACAGGCTTTAGATAAGCAGAAAAGTACCAAAAAGAAGCTTGGAGAAGTTTTAATTGATGAAGGTTTGATTACTGAAGAAGAAATATTTGAAGTTCTTCAAATTCAACTAGGATTTAGCCGAGTATATTTAGATGGAATAGTTATCGATAAGGAAGTAATAAAGAAAGTACCAATTAATATAGCTAAAATGTATACCTTAATACCTTTTCAATTAGATGGAAACGTTTTGAGCGTAGCTATGCATGATCCCTTGAATTTCTTTGCTGCAGACGATGTTAGCATTACATCTGGCTGCGAAGTGCAAATATTTATAGCTACTAAGTCGGAAATTAATAAGGCTATAGATAAATATTATTCTGGGCAAAATGTTGCCATGGCTGCAGAAGAGCTTTCTAAGCAAAACAAGATAGCTTCAGAGGAAAAAAAGGTAAAGGAAGCCATAGCGGAAGAGGAAATCAATAATGCTCCTATAGTAAAATTGGTAGACTCTATTTTGAAAGATGCCATAAAGGCAAGAACTAGCGATATACATATAGAACCTTTCGAAAATTACGTAAAAATTAGATATAGAATAGATGGTCAGCTTTATGAAAAACAAAGAATAGCAAAGGATTCTTTAGCATCCTTAGTAACTAGAATAAAGATACTTTCTAATTTAAATATTGCTGAAAAGAGAATACCTCAGGATGGCAGAATTAAGATGAAGTCCGATGGAAAAGAAATCGACATGAGAGTATCTGTACTACCTACTATACATGGAGAAAAAGTTGTTATTAGAATATTAAATACCAACAATTTCAACATAACTAAAGAGCAATTAGGAATGGAAGAAGATGATTTGGAGAAGTTAGAAAGAATCATTCAAGCTCCCTATGGAATTATATTAGCTACAGGACCTACCGGTAGCGGTAAATCTACAACATTATACTCTATATTAAAAGAACTAAATAAAGATGATGTTAATATTGTAACCGTTGAAGATCCGGTAGAATACATGCTTGAAGGTATTAATCAAGTGAATGTTAACGTAAAGGCAGGATTAACCTTTGCTTCTGGTTTACGTTCAATTTTAAGACAAGATCCTGATATTGTTATGATAGGCGAAATTAGAGACAGCGAAACCGCAGAGATAGCTATAAGGGCTGCAATAACAGGACATCTTGTTTTAAGTACTTTGCACACCAATGATGCACCATCAACGGTAGTGAGGTTAATGGACATGGGAATTCAATCTTATTTGGTTGCTAGTTCTGTAGTTGGTATTATAGCTCAACGTTTAGTAAGAAAGATATGTCCACATTGTATTGAGGAGTATACTGCTTCAGATTATGAAAAAAAGATTCTTGGAGTAGATACTGATTTAGATATAAAACTGTATCGTGGAACAGGTTGCATAAAATGCGAAGATACAGGCTATTCAGGAAGATTAGGAGTCTATGAAATATTAGAGGTTACAAAAGAGATTAGGGATCTTATTACTAAAAAAGCAGATGTAGAAGAAATTAAGCAGGCAGCTATAAAGAATGGAATGAAAACTATTAGAAAAGGCTGCAAAAACCTTGTGCTTAGAGGTAAGACTACCATTGATGAACTTATTCGAACAGCTTTTGTAAAGGAATAGGAGGTGAAATAGATGCCAATTTTTCAGTACGAAGCTAAACTACTTAATGGTGAGACTAAAAAGGGAAAGTTAGACGCGGTAGATGAAAATGCTGTTAGAGCAGCATTAAGGTCTATGAATTATTATCCACTAATGATAAAGGAAGAAGGGAAGGGAGATATTGATTTAAGAAAGTTTACTTCAGTAAAAACCAAGGATATTGCAGTATTTTGCAGACAGTTTTCCTATATTCTTTTATCCGGTATGAATATTGTAAAGGCCTTGGAAATTCTTAAGAATGAAACGGGCAATAAAAAACTTGCTGAAGCCATTGCTATTCTATATGATGATGTGCAAAAAGGTAGAAGTTTATCAGCAGCCATGAAAAATCAGGAGGTCTTTCCTGAGATGCTTGTTAATATGGTTTCCGTTGGAGAAGCTGGTGGTAACTTGGATGAGATCATGGTAAGAATGGCAGATTATTATGACAAGGAATATGCACAGGTTCAAAAAGTGAAACAAGCCATGAGCTATCCTATAATTATTGCAATAGTGGCTGTTATAGTAGTAAATCTTTTGATAATATTTGTTCTCCCAAAGCTTCTTGGATCAATGATGGACGAACCTGAAAAATTACCTCTAGCAACCCAAATGCTTTTGGGCATGAGCGATTTTATGAAGAATTATTGGTACATAATTTTATTAGCTTTAGGGGCATTGATTGCGCTTTTTAAGGTAGGTAAAAAGAATGAAAGAAATATTGGATGGGATAAATTTAAATTAAAAATTCCTGTATATGGTAAGTTGTCCCTAAAAATTGCCCAAGCTAAGTTTGCCAGAACCTTTGGTATGCTTTTAAATAGCGGTTTATCCGTTATAGAAAGTATGTCTATTTCATCAAAGATATTAGGTAATAAGTATTTGGAGTCTTTACTAGAACAAGCCATTGAGGATGTAAAAAAGGGAGTTGCTATAAGTACTTCCTTAAAGGCAAAAGGAGTTTTTTCAACTATGCTGATTCAAATGATAAAAATTGGTGAGGAATCTGGATCCTTAGATGATGTACTAGGAAAGACTGCAGTCTTCTATGACAAGGAAGCAGAAAATGCTATGACACAAATGACTACAATGATTGAACCACTTATAATAATATTCTTGGCTATAGTTGTAGGGTTCATAATAATTTCAATAATGCTACCTATATTTGAAAGCTATGATAGTTTAGGAAGCATAATTAAGCTTAATTTCTTGATTTGATTTATTTGTTTAAAATTAAAATTTATATAAATAAGGAGGAGTTATAATGAAAAAATTTAAAAAAGCAAAGAAAGGTTTTACACTTGTAGAACTAATTGTAGTTATAGCTATATTAGCTATATTAGCTATAGTACTGGTTCCTAGAATTTCAGGATATCAGGAAAAAGCAAGAAAGTCTACATATCAACAAAGTGCAAAAACTATATTAGACGCAGTAGAGGCATATAATGCGGATAAGACAGATTCTGACAAGATAAAAGGGGAGGACACAGTAGAAGAAGCATTAAAAAGCATAAATAGTGAAGTTAGTACACCGGTAATAAAGGAAAGTGGCGATATTTATGAAAAACTTAAAGATACCAAAGTTTCACAGTTAGATGACATGGCCGCTGGAAAATTTAAAGTAAAATCCGATGGTACTATAGAATGGGACAAAACTAAAAGTGAAGGCGAAGGAAGTGGTTCATAGTTGATTATCTACTACTAGTATGATAAGGATTTGGTTAGAATCCTTATCATACTAGTAACTTTTAAATATAGGCAAAAGATAAAAATTTAATGGAAAAGAGTTTACCTAAATTAAGTTCATAGCAATTATTATATATTAAGGACTACAAACTTATAATTAATAAAAAAATAGAGAATTCATAAATCTTACTATTAGAAAAAATATATAGCTATTTTACATTAAATTTTAATTGAAAGGTTAATAAGTAATTAATTATTGAAGAAAGAATTAATGATTTATAAGAGTTTGAAAAAAGTTGTTAATATACTTAACTAATATTTAAGTACAAGATTAGCAATTTACATATATCAATTATCCATTGAAAAGTAAGATTTATATGATCCAAGTAAAGGTGGTGTAAAGCATTGAGTAATGAAATTATTTCCATAGATATTGGTAGTAAGTACACCAAAATTATTGTTGGAAATAGCAGTAAGGTTTTAAGCTATGATAAAGAATTGACACCTAAAGGGGCAGTTTTTAAGGATGGATTACAGGATATTAATGTTCTAAGTGATTTAATTAAGTCAATCTTGAAAAAAAGAAACGTTACTACAAAGGATGTTTCTTTTGTAATAAGAGGTAGAGATATAGTTATTAGACATATAGAAATGCCATTAATGGGAATAGATAAGCTTGATGAAGCGGTTGTATGGGAAATAACTCAGTATTTACCAGAATTGGTTTCTGATTATTACATAGATTATCAGATTACAAATATCACTAGCTTTAAAAGTGATAAGGTTTACAAACTTATGGTAGCAGCTGCTCCTAAAAAGAAGATTGACAAATATGTAAAGTTAGCAAGCCTTTTGGAGTTAAAAGTAAAGGCCATAGATGTAGCTGCTAATTCTATTGCAAGGGTTTTTTCCGGCTTATATGATTATAATAAAAATCTTGAGAGTATAGGTATATTGGACATAGGTGCTATGAGTACAAGTATAAGTATATTGGACAAAGGTAGCCTGTTTATTGAAAGAGAAATTCCTATTGGGGTTAGTCAAATGGCAGAAGCCTTTGCTTCTAATTTTACTGAGGATCCTGAAAAGTATCATGAAAAATTTATTACCAAGTTTAATTTGCTTAAAGCTGAAGCTGACTATAGTGCTGAGGGAAAAGTCAAATTAATGTTTGATAATTTGATGGAGACTCTACAAAAAGTTACAACCTTTTATAGGGGAGGAAACTACGAAAAGAAGCTAGACTATGTATTGTTACTTGGAGCAGGTTGTGAGGTTTATGGAATAGAAAAGTATGTAAAACAATCTATAGGCGCAGAGGCTAAAGCATTTAACTCAATGGAAGACTTGTATTTGAATATGGAGGTTCCTTATGGTTTTGACCCTAGATTTTATAGCAACTGTTTAGGAATGTTGCTTAGGGACAAAACCCATGGTTTGAATTTGCTTCCTGACAATATGAAAAAATCAAAGTCACACATGGAAATTTCAAAAAAGATTGCAAAAGCAGCTATAATAACAGCTTTACTTGTGGTTTTTGCAAATGCCGTAATATTTGGTTATTACATGTATGTTAAAAATATTAACAAGGACCTGGAAAAAAAGATTGCAAGCAAGTCTGAGGTGCAAAAAGAAAATATTAGACTTACTAAAGAGAAAAGAGAATATGCCAACTATATTGATAAGGTTGACTTGCTAACTAATAGTAAGGAAATATTATCTGAGAAAGTATACAATTTAAAGAATTCTAAACCTGAAGATGTTACTTTTCAATCGGTGGTGTGTAACGGAGTAGAATATACTATATCAGCAGTAACGGCAAATTATGAATCTATTTCAGCTATGACAGCTATGCTTCAAATGTCTGATGAATATAGGAATTGTAAAATTAAAGATGTTAAATTAAAAGATCAGAACTATACCTTTACTATAGTAATTAGAGGTGAATAGAATGAAAAATCTTTCTAAGAATGAAAAGTTATTGCTTATAGGACTTGGTTTTTTAATTGTGCTTGTTGCTTATTATCAATTTTTACTTACCCCACTGTTAGATAATATTATAGATACAAAATATCAAATAGAGGAAAATAGGACAACTTTTAATAAGTTAGAGCTTATGGAAAAAAGCAATAAAGCTATGAAAAAATCTATAGAGGAATTAAAAGAAAAATATGAAGCATTTAAGAAGTCCTTACCTATAGAACTAAGAGATCCTGAAATTCAAAGCTTTTTAAATTCAAGTGCAGAAGCCTTTAATGTAAAGATTCTAAGTACAGCTTATGGAGAAGCAGTTGATGTATCCCTTGGTAATGATAAAAAGAATAATGAAAGTAAAAATGAAAGCAAAAATGAAAAGGGCCAATTAAAGTTAGTACCTGTAACTGTTAATATGGAAGGAAGTTATCTTGATATAATGAAGTACATTTATCATTTAGAACATTTTGAAAAGGAAGAAAATGATGATAGTGTAAGTGAATTATCCATTGATGTTCCTGACACAGCAAAAAATAATATTAGAATAAATGAAGTAAAAAGTATTAATGTTGCTAAGAAAATGAGCTCTGATGGTGGAGAAGTAGGGGATAAAGTTAGTGCAGCTCTAGTAATTAATTATTATTATGTTACAGGAGATGAAGAAGATAAAAAGAATATGGATTACGAAATAAATATTCCTGTTGGTACAGGTAACGATCTTTTTAACTAAAGTGGGAGGTGGCCGTTATAAAGAAAAAAGGTTTTACCATTGTAGAGTTAATAGCAGCTGTAGCTATTATTTTACTTAGCTTACAAGCGGTAACCATAGCTGTAACTGCTTCCTCTAGAATGTGGAAGATTTCTAATAATAAACTGGATGTTAATACTTTTAATTTATCTATTAGTCAGAATATTAAAAATAGAGGTAGAAGCTACTTAAAAGATATATATAAGGCCACTGGAACTTTTGCAGGTAGCACTATGAGTTTTTATATTTATTTTAATGATAATAGAGAAATAACTCCTTATTTTGAAGGAGCACTAAAGAAGGATGATGGAGATTTTAAGTTCAAATTTGATAGTGCAGGTGATTTTGAAAGCTGTAAAGCTAAAAGTGATGGAGAAAAATATGGAGCTTTAGTAACTATAAAAGAAAAAAGTGATACTGATAATTATTCTGTCTATGAGATAGACGTTACGGTGTGGGACTTACTTAATGATGGTAAATATAAATCACACTCATCCTTTTATATAGGAGGTTAGCCTTATGTTAATAATTAAGAAAAAAGGGGTAACTCTTATAGAGCTTATTGTGGTATTGGCTCTTACTCCTATAGTGTTAAGTTTAATATTTAATGTAATATCTTCGTTATACAGGATGAGTGATAATGAAACTAAACGCTCTAATGCTACAGAGCAAGCAAAAACCTATATTTCAATGATTAGCAATGATTTAAAGAACTGTAGAACCTATTTGGATTCTGAAGAAATAGAAGCTGTAGATGATTTAAATAAGCTAATACCTAGTGGTGGCAAAGCGGTAGTTTATATAGAATCTTTTAATAATGAAAGATATATGTATGTGATGGCTCCAAGTGGTGAAGGTAAATATGATCTTCAAAAAATAGTTTTTAAGAATGGAGTTACTCAAAATAGTTACAAGGCAAAAAAGATTAAGAAAGAAGATGGCGATGAGGATTATGATAAAGAGTATGTAGATGAAGCTGTCTTTGAGAAATGTAAGATGGATAAGAAAAATGTAGTGCTAGATCTTACTATTAACCCAGTTTCACCATATCTAAAAGATGCGGATTTAATTAATTACCAAAATGAGTTTTTATATTACGATAATTTTGCTTATGAAACCTTTCTTTTTGTAAGTACAGTTCATGATATAAATAAAATTTATTATAAGGTTGAACTAGAAAGACATTATACCTATGATGCAGAAGTAGAAAGTACTACTACATTAATGAAATATGTAAAAGAAGCTAAGGTTATAAGAAATCAAAAGGAAAATAAGTTGACCAGCGTATATGTAAAGACGGAAGATGAAGGTAATATTAAAGAAATTTCTTCTGATGTGTATGTTTTTACACAATCTTAGGAGGTTATAATGAAAAGAAAAGGATATGCTCTTTTGCTTGCAATTGAAGCAATGTTTATACTAACTTTGCTGGCAGCAGCAATGGTAACTTTGGCATCCACTAGCTACAAGAGTTCCATAAAAAAAGAGAAGTTAGAACAGCTGAAGTTAAAATCAGAAAGTGCCATAGAGAAACAGTATGTTTATTTAAAAGATTATATTATGAAAAATCCAATAGTATTAGTGGATAGCTCTAAATATAATCTAGCAAGTATTAGTAAAGTAAATGAAAACTATGAAGGGATACATATAGAAACCTCATTATCCAAGGTGGAAAATTTTGAGGATGCACCTACTGGTAGAAAGGTAAATTGCTTAAAAATTGAGGCAAGGGCTCAATACTTAGAAGAAGGTAATGTAGCTGTAGGTAGAATATTAAAAACAACAGTTTATATAGATATGGATTCTATATATAACGAATATTTTGAAAGGATCTTTAAGAGTTCTTTCACTACAGCTCCAAAAGAACCATTAATCTATGGAGGTGCTATAGAAAGCTCTTTTAAAATTAATGACGCTGTTAATTTAAAAACTAGTGGTAATATGTTACTTCAAGGGACCGTTACCTTGAATCCAAGTAGTTTTGAGATGGATGAAGGCGAAATTTTTCTAAAGTCACCTAAAAAAATAGAATTTCAATCAAATGGCCTTGTAGAGGCTGAAAACAGAATAAGTAGAGTTGAGGCAATTGAAGACTCTGATTTTGAAGAATGGACAAGTAGAAATGCTGATTATCTTTACTTTTGCCCAATATTAAATATAACCAGTAACGGAGGAAAACCACTGGCTAATTATATAGGGGATGGAAATCCTATCGATGACAATTCTTTAGAATTTTTAACTGTAGACAATAGCGATACACTTATGGATGTTCAAAATACCGTTACTTATAAAGTTAGAAGTAATAGTGGGCCTGTTTCCTTTCAACATTTAATTAATGGAAGAAATAGAAAAGGTGATGTGGAAGGCCTTTATCCTGTTATCATAAATAAACTTCGTACCTTATATCCTCACTTAGGAGATGAGGTTATTATGAGATTTGGAGAATTTTATAAGGTACTATTGATTGATGGAAATCTTACTATCGAAGATGATAAAGAATTTGCTTATAATAACTACGTTATTTATTGTAGCGGTAAAGTTACCTTTGAAGGAGACGCTTATTTTTATAATAGCAGTATATTTGCTCAAAAGATAGAGTTGAAGGGAGGGAATGTCCTTTTTAATGGTATAAATACTAGACAATCATCTAAAAAGATAGTTGGTAACAGATATTTAACAGACTTTAAGAGCGCAAATAAGGGAGCAATAAGTGAATATTTATTAAAGAACATAGCAAATTATGGTGATTATCTTCAATTTAGAGTAGTAAAATGGGAGCAGGAGTAGAGTGAATATTGCAATGGAAAGCTTAATATTTTAATTATCAAAATTAAGTTAGTACAAGTGCATTATGTTATAAATAAATGATTAGAAAAGGAGGGGGAGAATATATGAAGCGTGCAAAGAAGGCTATTACAATCATTATTATCTTTTTAGTGTTAGCTTCAAGTTTTATATTTCAACCTAATTTAGGCATTGAAGCTAAAATTCTAAATACAAATGGAAATAAAAGTCTAGATAAGAATAATGGTGATTGGTCAGCACCAAAGGTTACTTTATGGAACACCGACGAGGCAGATTTGATGGTGAGGGTTGGAGACATAGATAATTTTGGAATGTCATGGGGAGGTATAAATCCCTTTAGTGGTAAAGAAACTGAGGTTCATAGGTACCCTTATAGCCCTGAAGCTGATGATCCTGATGGTACTGATAGGATTATGGTTGTGAGTGGATATAAAGGACATATAATATATCAAGATTATATAAAAAGATTTGGTGCAAGTTTATGGTGGCGAGGAGATTTGCAGTGGCAGTTGCAAAATGAGTTGGCAAATAAGACTACAAGAGATGGATATACAGAAACTACCTTTGCAAATTTACAATTTGATACACAGGTTAGACCTGTAACTATTCAATATGATTTAAAAGGTCTAGAAGTTAAAAATGCTTACATCGAAATGTTTGTAGATGATATCCAACCAGAAAAATGGGATAGGCAACCAAATGGAGAGATAGTTCGTAACCTTGGAAGAGGTGGGTTTTCACAACTTAGTTATAACCAATACCAGGTTACCATGAGCTATGATATAGGAGAGGGAAAAGATAAAAAAACTGTATCTGAAAGATTTTCTAGCTTTGAAAGGGTTATTAATAATCTAGACCAACACGGTCCTATTGGAAAATTAATCACTTTAGTAGTACCGGAAGATAAGCTAGACTTCATAAGATATGGTGGTTCAGGACTTAGAATAAAGATTGATGACCCAGACCATGATACTGGTGATGGTTATGCCATTGACTTTGTAAGGTTACTTATAAACAAAAAAGATGAATTTACAGTTAATAATGGAAGGGTAAAAGGTGGAGTATATGAAGCTAAATATGTAGGGGATAAACTAGACATTGATAAATCTAAACCTATTATTGGTGCAAAGGTAAGCATCAGCGGAGTTAAAGATCCTATAATAACTGATAGCAAAGGACAATATTATTCTGATAAAGTACCAGCAGGACAAGTTATAGTTACAGCTGAAAAAGATGGTTATGCTACAAGAAGTGCTACTATAGAGACTCTTATAGCAGGAAAAGAAGTTAATCAGGATATAGGACTTGTTAACTTATCATCACCTAATACTCCTGTAATATCTGTTAGCACAGAAGAACCAACTAATATAGATGTAGAAGTAACTATTACCTATGCTGAGGGTCATGTTGAAAGAGTGTACAGAATAGATGGAGGGGAATGGAAGGAGTATACAGGACCTTTTAAGGTGTCAGAGAACTGTAAGATAGAAGCTAAATCTAAAGAAAAAAGAAAGGTAGAAGATGATAAAACTGTAGAATTAGAGAGTGGTATAGCAGAAAAGAAAATAACTAATATTGATAAGGATCCTCCAACAGGTAAAGTTATTGTAGATTATTCAGATCCTTCAAAACCAGTTTTAAAGCTTATATTAGATGAGGAAGATTCAGAAATCATAGCACCGGGAAGTACAGTAGAATATGATAACAATACTTATAATGTAATAGGATCAAATATTTATCTAGCAGGGGTAAAGGTGGCAACAATCAGTGAAGATGGTAAAGCTGTAACCTGTTATCTTAAGTTTGGATATACTTTCAGATTTAAAGATAAGGCCGGTAATATTGGTACTGCATATGGTGAATCAAACTTGCAATGGAATGTACCATTAAAGGACAGATAATAGAACTATATAAGGAAACTGTTGACGAAAATGTCTTCAGTTTCCTTTTTGCAAATATTAATTTTAAGTAATTTATCCTTTTATTATAATAGAATAATTAAAACTCCTGAATATTGCTCAAGGAATTGTCAATAATTGAAGTATATTTTAATTTAAGGAGGAAATTTTTATGAGCAAATCGGGAGTAAAGAAGGCCTTTACCCTAATTGAACTTATGATTGTGCTGGCTGTAATTGCTATATTAGCTATTGTTCTTATACCTAGGGCAGGAGCAGCTAGAACGGAGGCCAAGGTTATTGGTGTATCAACTAATGTAAATGCTGTTAGATCATTTTTAGAAGTAAGGACTGGGGCTAGATTTATAAATAATGCTACGGAGTTAGGAGGAGCAATTAATACTGCTTTTACTGGTGATGATGCTTTAAAAAATCCTCTAGATAATAGCGCTAAAGCTGTAATTGTGAGGCAATCTGGAGAAGCAAGTCCTGGTGATGTAGCAGGTAGTGTGGTTGTGATTGTAAATGGAAGTCAATATGAACTATATGGAGTAGATAATACTGGTAGTAAGATAGGAAATTCAGTAATAATTAAGAAATAAGAAAAGGTAAAATATGGGTGTTTATACATCCATATTTTACACTTATAATATTTTGATTCATGTGGAAAGAACTAGATAAAGTATAGAAAAGGAAGGATTTTAAAGTTATAATTAGAATATAGAGATATAACTTCAATTTTTTTGATATGGAGGTAAATATGTTATCTTTTGATTTTTTTGCTGTATATATTTTTATAATAGGATTGCTATTAGGAAGCTTTTATAATGTATGCATATACAGAATCCCTAGAGAAGAGTCCATTATTTTTCCGCCTTCTCACTGCACAAAGTGCAATACTAGATTAAAGGTTTTCGATTTAGTGCCTGTATTTAGTTATATATTTTTAGGTGGTAAATGTAGATATTGTGGAAGTAAAATATCACCTAGATATGCTATAGTAGAATTTATGACTGCCCTTATTTTTACTGTTTTATACTTAAAATTTGGACTAGCCTTTGAGTTTTTTAAATTTGCAGTATTGACAAGTTTTATTATTGTAATAGGGCTAATAGATCATGATACCACCGATGTTTATGCTATTACTACTTGGCCTGGAATAATTTGTGGATTAATATTTCTTATAGTAGCTTATTTTTTAGACAAGCCTTTTTTGGATGGTATATATGGAGCCTTGATAGGTGGTGGAGTAATTGCAGCAATTGTCGTTTTAACTCAAGGTATGGGACATGGAGATGTAGAAATTTGTGCTTTGGCAGGGCTGTATTTAGGCTTTAAAGGCAGTATAGTTATGCTGTTTTTTTCCTTTGTTATTGGAGGAATTGTTGGAATAATTCTTATAGCTACTAAGAAAAAGTCACGTAAAGATTATATACCCTTTGGCCCTTATATAGCACTTGGAGCCTTAGTTGCATTGCTTTTTGGAGAGCAAATATTTAATTGGTATACTTGTTGCTTGCTTGGATAAATTACATTACATTCAATCTATAATAATATTTTCTTGATAACGTTTTATTAGCTTTTAGGCAATTGACAAATTATGCACTATGAACTAAAATATTAAATAACAATTTAAGAAAGTATAAAATTGAATAAAAGTTATAATATGAATTACTTATATATACCCATAATATGGATGGGAGTTTCTACCGGAAGCCGTAAATTTCCGACTATAAGTGAGGGTTAATTTTGTTGTTAAAGCATATTAATTTTCGCTATAGTGAAAACTAATATGCTTTTTTCGTATATGGAAAATTAATGAAAAAGGTTATTTAAAATAAGTTACTATATAGAAAGGATGTTGTTTTGCATGGCTAAAATCTTAAAGCAAGCCTATACCTTTGATGATGTTTTATTGGTACCCAACAAATCGGAAATACTACCAAGGGAGGTTAAGTTAAATACTAATTTGACAAAAACGATAAAACTTAACATTCCTATTATGAGTGCAGGCATGGACACAGTGACTGAATCTAAAATGGCTATAGCTATTGCAAGAGAAGGTGGCATTGGTATTATTCATAAAAATATGTCTATAGAAGCCCAAGCTTTAGAAGTGGACAGGGTTAAGCGTCAGGAAAATGGAGTTATAACAGATCCATTTTATCTTTCACCAGAAAACACTATTGAAGAAGCTCTTCAATTGATGAGCAGATATAGAATATCAGGAGTACCTGTTACAAGCAACGGTAAGTTAGTTGGTATAATAACAAATAGGGACATTGTATTTGAAACAGACTATTCTAAAAAAATCTCTGAAGTAATGACAAAGGAAGGACTTGTAACAGCGCCAGAAAACACTACTATTGAAGAAGCTAAGGAATTATTAAAGAAACATAAAATAGAGAAGCTTCCTTTAGTAGATAAAGATAATAATTTAAAAGGATTAATTACTATAAAGGACATAGAAAAAGCTATTAAGTTCCCTAATGCGGCTAAGGATGCTCAAGGTAGACTATTATGTGGTGCTGCTGTTGGAGTTACTGGTGATATGATGGATAGAATCCATGCTTTAGTTAAGGCATCGGTAGACGTTGTTGTAGTGGATACTGCTCATGGACATTCTAAAGGTGTAATAGATGCAGTTAGAAGAATTAAAGAAGCTTATCCTAACTTACAGGTTATAGCTGGTAATATTGCTACTGC
Organism: Clostridium sp. N3C; assembly: GCF_900095445.1. Lineage (GTDB taxonomy): Bacteria > Bacillota > Clostridia > Clostridiales > Clostridiaceae > Clostridium_AU. The sequence goes on along the minus strand of NZ_FMJL01000006.1, from coordinate 59,735 downwards.
AGAGGCTGCTAGAGATTTAATCGAAGCAGGAGCAGATTGTATAAAGGTTGGAATTGGTCCAGGTTCTATCTGTACTACTAGAGTAGTAGCTGGTGTAGGTGTACCTCAATTGACAGCAGTAATGGACTGTGCAGAAGTAGCTAAGGAATATGGTGTTCCAGTAATCGCTGATGGAGGAATTAAGTATTCTGGAGATATAGTTAAGGCTTTAGCAGCAGGAGCTTCTGTAGTAATGATGGGTTCCATGTTTGCTGGATGTGAAGAAGCACCAGGTGAAATAGAAATTTATCAAGGTAGAAGCTATAAGGTTTATAGAGGAATGGGATCTATTGGTGCTATGAACTGTGGTAGCAAGGATAGATATTTCCAAGAAGGTAATAAAAAGCTTGTTCCAGAAGGTGTAGAGGGAAGAGTACCTTATAAGGGTGCTGTTTCAGAGACTATTTATCAGCTTATAGGTGGATTAAGATCTGGTATGGGATATTTAGGAGCAGAAAATCTTAAGGTATTGACTGAAACTGCTACTTTTGTAGTTCAGAGTTCTGCAGGTTTAAGAGAAAGTCATCCTCATGATATAGTAATTACTAAAGAAGCCCCAAATTACAGTGTAAACCAATAAGGAGCGGAGGAAAAACAATATGGATAAGGAATTGGTCTTAATAATAGACTTTGGCGGACAATACAATCAGCTTATTGCTAGAAGAGTAAGAGAGTGCGGAATATACTGTGAAATAGTACCTTATACTTATTCCTTGGATAAGATAAAGGATAAAAATCCAAAGGGGATAATATTTACAGGAGGTCCTAATAGTGTTTTTGAAGAAGGAGCTCCTACAGTAGATCCTAAGCTCTTTGAACTAAATATTCCTATATTAGGCATATGTTATGGACATCAGTTAATTGCACATCTCCTTGGGGGAGAAGTAAAGAGCTCCAAAAGAAGAGAGTATGGTAAAACTGAGGTGAATTTATCTGGTCAAAGTGTATTGTTTAAGGACATAGAAGGAGCGAATCAGTGCTGGATGAGTCATACTTACTATGTATCCAAAGTTCCTACAGGCTTTACAGTAATAGCTAACTCAGAAGAATGTCCAACAGCAGCTATGTCCAACGATGAAAGAAAAATATATGGAGTACAGTTCCACCCTGAAGTTGAACACACTCCTTTCGGTAAGGATATGCTGAAAAACTTCTTATTTGGTGTTTGCAATTTAAAAGGTGATTGGACTATGGCATCCTTCGCAGAATCAAAGATAGAGGAAATTAAGGCATTAGTAGGAGATAAGAAGGTTTTATGTGCCTTGTCTGGCGGTGTAGATTCTTCTGTAGCGGCAGTATTGGTACACAAAGCTGTAGGAAAGCAGCTGACCTGTATTTTTGTGGACCATGGTCTATTGCGTAAGGATGAAGGAGACCAAGTAGAAAAAGTATTTAAAGAACAATTTGATATGAATTTGATAAGGGTAAATGCACAAGAAAGGTTTTTGAATAAATTAAAGGGTGTTACTGAACCAGAGAAGAAGAGAAAAATCATCGGTGAAGAATTTATTAGAGTTTTTGAAGAGGAAGCTAATAAATTAGGAGAAATTGATTATCTAGTACAGGGAACAATTTATCCTGATGTAGTAGAGAGTGGAACCAATACTTCTGCTACTATAAAGAGCCATCATAATGTAGGCGGTCTTCCAGAAGATATGAATTTTGAGCTTATAGAACCATTAAGAGAATTGTTTAAGGACGAAGTAAGAGCAGTTGGTGAGGAATTAGGTATACCTCATGAACTAGTATGGAGACAGCCTTTCCCAGGCCCAGGCCTTGCAATTAGAGTATTAGGTGAAGTTACAGAAGAAAAGCTATTTATAACTAGGGAAGCAGATGCTATCTTTAGAGAGGAAATTGCTAAGGCTGGTTTAGAAGGAAAGATATGGCAATATTTTGCTTGCTTGCCTAATATTCAATCCGTAGGGGTAATGGGTGATGAGAGGACCTATAGCCATGCAGTAGCTCTCAGAGCGGTAACCTCCTCCGACGGAATGACTTCCGATTGGGCTCATATACCATATGAGGTATTGGATAAGGTATCAAGAAGAATCGTAAATGAGGTTAAGGGAGTAAATAGAGTAGTTTATGATATAACAAGTAAACCACCGGCAACTATTGAGTGGGAATAGAATGTATTATAAGAAAAACATTAAAAACAATTAGTTTAATAATAACTTGGCATTAAAAAAAGTAGTTTAGATATTTACATATTGTAAATATATCTAAATTACTTTTTTGCTCATTTTGCTAGAAATATATTAGTAATGTTAAAAATGGTGAGCAAATATACCTTATATGAAATTAAATTTGTCATTTTACATGAATATCATATAATCAAGAAAAATGTAGAACTTTGTAGTACAATTAAATTATATGATATAATATAAAATATAGAAGAAAAATTCATTTGAAGGGGGAGAACAAGCAAGTGAAAAAAGTGCTAAACTTTAATTCTAGTATTAAAAGCAAATTAATATTTAGCTTTGTTTCTTTGACTTTAAGTTCATTGTTATTAATGGGTATAATTACTTATGCAAAAGTAGTTAACCAAACAAAAAAAAGATTATACAAATTCTATTCATAAGGAGATAATGCATGTAAATAGCGGTATAGAAAATTATCTAGAATTAATTAAAGAAGATACCATCATGTTAGCTCAAAGTGCTCTTATTCAAGAGGCAGACTCAAGAATAACTTCATATGTTGAAAAAGAAGATCCTTCTGGCAAAGTTCAAATGACACCCCTTGAAAATGATCCCTACGAAGCAAACGTTTACAATTATTTTAAAAATTTTAAAGATGCGCATCCAGAAATAACAAGTGTAGGAATCGGACTTGAAGAAAATGGTGGCTATCTTCTATATCCGGCTTCACCTAGATCAAATGGATATGATCCTAGAACAAGGGATTGGTATAAATTAGCACTTCAAAGTCCCGATCAACCTATTTTTAGTGATATTTATTTTTCTTCAAATGGTGCTATAGATATTATTTGCCTTTTAGCATTGAAGGGGCCTAATGGCGATATTAAAGGTGTTATAGCTTTGAATGTTAACCTTAATAAACTTACAGAAATGATTGGAAATATTGATATAGGAAGGAATGGATACATTGTTGTAGCAGATAAAAATGGTAATATTTTAGCCCATCCTAAAGATACAAGCTTGATTTCAAAAAAGGTAGAGGAATTAAATATAAGTAAATTAGATATTACTAATACTGACAATACTTCTTTGGAGATTAAAATGCCAGATGGTAATAATTATCATATAACCGTTCAAAAACCTTCAAATTCAGGTTCAAGTTTAGATTGGACATATATATGTTTTGTAGAAACAAGTGAATTTATGAGTAGTGCTAAAAGCATAGGAATGATAACCATTTTATTTATTTTAATTTTTTCAATATTGAGCATAATAATAACAATTCTTATTGCTAGAAAAATTGCAAATCCTATAATTGACATTGCTAAGCATCTACAATTAATGGGAAATGGTGATTTTTCAGTAGAAATGGATTCAAAATATTTAAATATTAGTGGTGAAGTAGGTGAAATTGCTAAATCCACTAAAACAATGCAGTCATCACTAAAAGAAATGTTATCAATAGTACAAAATCATTCTAATGCAGTTAATAGTAAAGCGGAAAATTTACATGAGGTTGCTGAATCTGTAGCTAAATCATCAGAAGATGTTGCAAATGCAGCTCAAGAAGTTTCTAAAGGAACAGAACAACAGTCACAAAATCTGATAGATGTAACTAATATACTTTCAAGTTTTGCAAAAGCAGTTGAAACAATGACAACAACATTAACGGATATACAAGAAAAAGCTAATTTCATTAATCAAATTGCAAGTGAAGGAAATAAAAAAATGAGTGGATTAGTTCTATCAGTAGAAAGTGTAGGTACAACTTTTAAAGAATTTGGAGACAAGCTTAGTGTTTTAGGCCAAAATGTAAATCAAGTAAATGAAATTACGAATTTGATAGATAGCATTGCAGAACAAACAAATTTACTAGCACTAAATGCAGCAATTGAAGCGGCTAGAGCAGGAGAAGCGGGTAAAGGATTTGCTGTAGTAGCGGATGAAATAAGAAAATTATCCGAGCAAAGCAAAAATTCTGCTAATAAAATTGCTCAATTATTAGGTAATATTACTTATGATACAGGTGTTATTTTAAAAAATAGTGACAATATGAAAGCTGAATTGAATAATCAATTAATAGGAATAAATGCAACAATAAAATCCTTTAAAGAAATTGTTATTGAAATTGAAAATATAATTCCTGAAATAAGCAATGCAAACTATTTTGCCCAAAATATAAATGAAGAAAAGGAAAATATTTTAGATAGAGTAGAAAGTACATCTGCAATTTCAGAAGAAACATCAGCTTCATCAGAGGAAATAGCAGCTTTATCAGAAGAAATGAGCGCAACTGCTGCGGACGTATTCTCTACAGTGGCTAGCTTAAAAGATATGGCTAAAGAGATGATTAAACAAGTAAATAATTTTAAATTATAATAAAATTTTCGATGGTGTACAACACTTTAAAGACTAAGATTACAAGTACAATCTAGAAAAAGTCTTCTAGATCTGATACTTGTAGTCTTTTTTGATTAGGAAATTATAAAATTTTAGAGTTATAGAGTACTCTATATATCTATAATTAGGCTTGCATTTAAAATAATGTTATGGCTTTTAGATGGTGGGGTTCTAATTTCCTAAGGATGCCATTGTAAAAGTCGCTACTAAATAGTATACTGCTTGCAAGGGATAGTATACTGATGCCTTACTGAGTATATTCTATTAAAAAAGAAGGTCTTTTAAAGAAGGGAGAAGAATTATTATTGAATAATGTATATGACATATTAGTACAATTTCTAGAAAGAGCGGCTTTGCTTCTTATATGCTTATATGCTATGACAAGACTAAAAGGCTTCAGAGAAATCTTTGGTAAAGAAACCTATAGCAAAAAAGATTATATAATTATATGCACAGTGTTTTCAAGTTTTGCAGTATTGGCAACTTATACAGGCCTTAATGTGGAAGGCTCTTTAGTGAATGTTAGAATAATTACTATAGTGTCCGGCGGAATAATATTTGGTCCTGTGGTAGGAATGGTAACAGGGGTCATATCGGGTGTGCACAGATTTTTGATTGATATAGGAGGGATAACCTCAATCCCCTGTCTAATAAGCAGTATAATTGCAGGGGCTATATCTGGATACATTAATAAAAAGATTAAAAAAGAATATAAGTGGATAGCTGGTATAATAGCAGGTGTCTTTTCTGAAAGTATAACAATGACCCTAATACTTTTGTTAAGTAAACCCCACTCTTTAGGTATAGACATAGTTTCTAAAATTGCTATTCCAATGATACTTGGGCAGGTTTGCGTAGGTTTCATTGTTTTGTTAGTTCAAAATGTAGAGGACGAGAAGGAAAAGATAGCTGCTGCACAGGCTAAATTAGCCCTTGATATAGCCAATAAGACTTTACCCTACTTTAGAAATATTAATAGTGATTCTTTAAATCAGATATGTACTATTATAAAAGAGGATATTAATGCGGATGCAGTGGCCATAACTGATACAATGAATATATTAGCTTATGTTGGTCTTGGAAAAGAATATTACAATATTGGTCATGAAATAATAACTGAAGCAACTAAAGAGGCAATAAGTAGCGGTAATATAGTTATAAAAAATGAGGGCTTTGAAGATAAAAGTGGAATGTTAAAATCAGCAATAGTAATACCTTTTAAAGAAAAGGGGGAAGTTACTGGAACTTTGAAAATATATTATAAAAGTCCTCATAGGATAACCTATAATGTACAGACCTTAGCTATAGGACTTTCTCAAATTATATCAACTTTGATGGAGGTTTCAAGGATTGAACATATAAAGGAAATGGCCAATAAGGCAGAGCTTAAAGCACTTCAGACTCAGATAAATCCCCATTTTTTATTTAATGCTTTAAATGCTGTAGCTTCTTGTATAAGAATAGATCCCAATAAGGCCAGGGAACTTATAATAAATCTTTCTAGCTATTTAAGATTTAATTTAGAGTTAAATAGTGAATTTATAGATATAAAGAAAGAACTTAAGCAGGTTATGGACTATATAGAAATAGAAAAGGCTAGGTTTGGAAATAAGCTAGATGTAGTCTATGATATCGATGATGTTAATATTAAAATACCAAGTCTTACAATACAGCCCTTGGTGGAAAATGCCATAGTTCATGGTATTTTAAAGGATAAGGGTAGGGGAACAATAAAAATTAGCGTAAAGGATGAAGGGGAAAAGGTTAAGATTTCTATAATAGACAGTGGTATAGGTATAAGTGAAGATGTAATCCAAAATATTTATAAGGATAAGGTTCCGGGAAATAAAATAGGTCTATACAATGTACATTCAAGAATTAAGCTTATTTATGGAGAAGGACTCGTTATAGAAAGATTGGAAAAGGGAACTAAGATAGAGTTTTATATAAAGAAAAACATAGAAGGAGTTGAACCACATGAAAGCTATAGTAGTTGATGATGAATATTTGGCAAGAGAAGAACTAAAATATTTTATCAAAAATTATAGTCAAATAGAAGTAATAAATGAGTTTGAAGATGGAATAGAGGTATTAAAGTTTATCCAAAATAATCAGGTGGATGTTATATTTTTAGATATAAACATACCATCTCTAGATGGAGTATTACTTGCCAAAAGCATTAGTAAGTTTTCAGTAAAACCCTATATAGTTTTTATAACAGCCTACAAGGAACATGCGGCAGAAGCCTTTGAAATAGAGGCTTTTGATTATATATTAAAGCCCTATTCTGAATCTAGAATTGTATCTGTGCTTAAGAAGCTGGAGAATACTAATAATCATGATCAAAATAAGGTTAATAATTATGTGTCGGATAAAATAAATCTATGGAAAAATGAGAAGATTATAGTGGTGGACATGGATGATATATATTATTGTGCTGCCAGTGATAGAATCACTCATGTTTTTACTAAAAATGAGGAGTACTCGGTAAACTTAAGTGTATCTGAGTTCTATGACAAGTTGCCGAAGAATAAGTTTTTTAGATGCCATAGATCCTACATTGTTAATGTAAGCAAAATACGAGAAATAATACCTTGGTTTAATAATACTTATAATTTAAAACTTCAAGATATAGAGTTTGAGGTTCCGGTAAGCAGAAGCAACATAAAAGAGTTTAAACGGATAATGAATTTATAGGTGCATTCTACTCAAGTTTTTTTGTATTTCACTCATAAAATAATAAATTTATTCTGTACTAAGTTATAATTGACTCATAGTTAATACTTCATTTGATTTTTTACTGGGATTGTAAAGGTTTTCTTAGTACAAATAAATTTAAGGAGTGAAACATATGAAAAAAACATCAGAAAACCGATTATTAATACTTTTAGGTACAATAATCGCTCAATTAGGATTAGGAACAATTTATACCTGGAGTTTATTCAATCAACCTTTAGTAGATAAGTTTGGTTTTCCATTAAGCAAAGTATCCATTACCTTTTCAATAACTAGCTTTGCTTTAGCATTTTCAACATTAGCCGCTGGAAAGATTCAGGATAAATTAGGTATTAGGAAGCTTGTATCCATTGCTGGCCTAGTATTAGGAGCGGGATTAATATTAACATCAATGGTTTCTTCTCTACCAATGTTATATATTACAGCCGGTGTAATAGTTGGAGCGGCAGATGGTATTGCATATATAACCTCCTTATCTAATGTTATAAAGTGGTTTCCTGATAAAAAAGGCCTTATTTCAGGTTTTTCAGTGGGAGCCTATGGCACAGGAAGTTTAGTTTTTAAATATATTAATGGAAGCTTTATCAGTAGTAAGGGGGTATCAGCTGCCTTCTTATATTGGGGAATTATAGCTGCAGCGTTAATTTTCTTTGGTGCCCAGTTAATCAATGATGCTCCAGAGCAAAGTGTGTCTAACACCAATGTTTCAGATAAAAGGGAATTTGCAGTTAGAGAAATGCTTAAAACTAAAGAAGCTTATGCTCTATTTGTAATATTCTTTACAGCATGTATGAGTGGTCTTTATTTAATAGGAATTGCAAAAGATATGGGAGTACAACTCGCTGGACTTGACCCTACTGTGGCAGCAAATGCAGTAGCCATGATAGCAATATTTAATACAGCAGGAAGAATTATTTTAGGCGCTTTATCGGACAAGTTTGGAAGATTAAAGGTAGTAACCTTCTCACTTGCAGTTACAGCTTCAGCAGTATTAATATTAAGCTTTGTGGCTTTAAATTATGGAATTTTCTTTGCCTGTGTTGCTTCCATTGCCTTTTGCTTCGGTGGAAATGTTACAGTGTTCCCTGCAATTGTAGGAGAGTTCTTCGGTGTTAGAAATCAAACTAAAAACTATGGAGTGATCTATCAAGGCTTTGGTATTGGAGCTCTTTCAGGTTCAGTTATAGCTTCTTTATTAGGTGGATTTAAGCCAACCTTTATGGTTATCGGAGCTCTATGCTTAGTTTCAATTGTATTAGCTTATGCAATACAACCTGCAAAGACTCATAAGTATGATTATAGATTAGTGGAAAAGGCAGCTTAAAAAATATGAAATAGTATTTGATTTTGAATTATTCACCAATAGTATAAAATAATTTGATGTTAATAATGTTTCCGAAAAGTAGGTTTTGATTATGGAATAGGTTTCTAATATATCAAGGCCTACTTTTTTATGTTTTGCTGAGCGTTTAATATTTATACAAGTAACAAAAATAAAAGCCAAAAGAGAATTTAAAAAAGAAGCTAAAAATTGAAAATTTAGTTGCTTTGATTTAATATTATTGCTTTTTAAAATTAAATAATCATTAAGAAGGTATACCTATATTTGATGAAATATGTATAATAATGTAGAATATTAGTAATAGATTTAACTCTATATGGTGGTTATATTGAATAAATAGAAGATAGATTAACAGTTAAAAACACAGCATGTATGCAGAACAAAAGTAGTAAGAGGTGTGAAAACTAACAATGAATGATAATGTAAACAGCAAGCAAAATAGTACTACATATTTTGATTATTTTTCAGTAGCTGATATAGTGAAAGAAGCTATCTGTGAATTAAAGAAGAAAGAAAGTGATATTGTAACTAAGCTTAGAGATTATGAGCCCTCTATAGCTTATGAAGCTTTGCTGCAAGTACTAGAAGCAAGAAGGGGAAAAGTTGTTTTAATAGATAAAGATAAAAACAGTTTAGAAATAGCGGAAAATAAATTCGGAACTATAGTGAATAATCTTAAACACACAGTGAATAAAATTATTGATACTGTAGAAAAAGATGAAAAAGTTAATATGATAGGAAGAATAAATGATGTCATAGCATATAATATCGATTTTAACATGTTAAAGAAAGCCAGAGATACATTTATTACTGTACCTGTGATTGTGCAAAATAAGCTAATAGAAAATGAATATATTATTTTTAGAAGTGATAATGCTGAATTTAATATTCCTAATAAGTCCTTGATAGGGAATCATACCTTATTTATTAGCAATAAAGGAAGAGTGATTGTTTACAACTCCGGAGGAGATTTTGGAGGAGAAGCTGTTTACATAACAATATATCCTATAGAGGTTAGTTTTTCGGGAGGTATAGATTTTAAATCTGATATTAATGAAGAGTTTAGTTATAATTATAAAATAAGTATTAATGACTTTTTTCAGTTATTAAAAAAGATTGATAAGAAATGCTTTAGTGTTGACGATTATTATGGAAAGAAGATTATTAAAATTGATGGCAACAGTTATTTTATTAGTAATATAACTATAGATAAAGATAAGATTATAGTAGAAAATCTGAATAACCATAATATTGAAATTAATTATAAGCATATTCAAGAATATGAGTATTGTAATGGCTTACTAAACATAAAGGGATATTTTTCTTTTAAAAATGATGTTGAAGAAAGATATTGTAAAGAAATAAGTTTATTTATTCCCAATGAAAGTAAGTTAGAAAACTTAAGAAGCTTTTTTTATAATAGAAATAACCTAACATCTATAATTCCAGAGGAATCTGAAGTACTGTTTGGAAGATTAACTGGATATGTTAATGATATTTTGTATAATAAGAAAGATATTGCTATTGTAAAAAAGGAGAATATCATTAATTTTGTAAATATTGATTCATTGCGAAAAATATATGGGTTTAGTTTGGAAAATGTTAGTTATTATATTGAAAATAATACTATTTTTATAATTCAAGATAAGAATATCTTTTTGTTAAATTTAGCAGAAGAATATAATGATAAATTTGGATTGAGTGAAAAAACTAATTTTGATAGTAACTTGTATAGATTTGGCTATACTGATGAAGGCTATCCTTTTATCATTAATATAAGCAGTGAAGGAGTTGAATTCAAGCAATCAGCTAATAGAAATTTTCTTTATTTAGAAAATACTCAAATTAAGGATATAACGGTTAAAGAATTTATAGATAGCTCTGAATTTGTAAAGATTAATATAACTAAAATAGATAATGAAAATTTTACTTTTTATTTATATGGCAAAAATGTTAACGAATTGGTGAAGAAAACTTTTAAGAATTCTAAACTAAAATTATATAATTCCTTGAAGGTGGAAGATTTATTTACAAGTTGGGCTAGACAAATAAATGATATTTTGAATTATTATTATTTTGGTTCTTTATTTTGTGTAAAAGAAGAATTAGATAAGTTGCTAGAAGAAAAGTCTAGCAATTTAGATTATGAAGATAAGTTAAAGGCTGTTAATATTCTTTACTATGCAGTACAAGAACAAAAGAAGCAGCTAGATATAGTTGGAATTTACTTGCCTAAATTGCTTGAAAATAATGAGAGAGAGTTAATGAAGAAGTTAGGAAGAAATATAAGTTCTATGCCTTTTAAAGGTCTTCAAAAGCAACTCTTATCCATAGCTTCTCAAATTCTAAGATCTTTAAATGAAATAGAGAGGACTTTAGCACATATACCTTATGCTATTTATCCAAATACTAATACAAGGTTTGCTACAATTAATAGCCGTTATAGGCAGGCAGGTGCACAGGGATTAGTAGGTGCTGCTGGGGCAATATTTACAGGGGCTTTTTCATTGATGGGTATCTTAAATTCAGCAGTGAATATTTTGAATACATATAAAATGGACAAGGAACTAGAGAAAGTAGAAAAAAATAAAGTTGATATATATACATACCAAGCTATTGATTACTTTAAACATATTATGCAAATAATGATTCCTTATTATATAGATGAAGTTAATCAAGCTTTATTTTATACGTTTAAGCAAATATCTCAATATTATGTAAATCTTAATGATTCAAGTGAAGTTAAAATGGAATTAATCCATAGAATTAGTGATTTATATACAATGAAGCAGTTACCAATCAGTGACTTAATGGTGAAACCTAAGAAATATTTAATAGAGCAAATACAAAGTTCTATCAATGTTAATATGGCTGAAATTAATAATAACTTGTTAAAAGGAGGAGGAGAAAATGTTTGACAATCCATTTAGACCAGAAGGTTGGGATGAAAGTGACTTTTTTTTCGATATGAATCATAATGATATACCGGATAATGTAGATTTAGTAACTGACCATGACAATGATGGTATATTACATCATCATGATTTATTTTTTGATATGGATCATGATGGAATTCCTGATAAACATGATGATTTTATTGACTTGGATCACAACGGAATTCCAGATTATAATTATTAATTTTTAATATAAATAAGGTAACAATCAATAGTATAGTGGAAATAAAAAGATATGAAGTTTGCAAGCTTAAAAAATAATTGATTTTATAGCAATTGAAAATAATAGCATTAATTTCCTAGGTTTAAAGATAGGAGATACTTACCAAGATCTAAAAAATAAACCTGTTTATATAGTAGAATTACATCAATTTACATAAGGCTTGGAACCCTTATAAGCAAAGGGCTTCAAGCTTTTTGCTTTTATGATTCTTGCTTTATACTGGAAAAGTTATAGTGTATGATATAATGTGAATGATAAGAAACAGAGGAGGAATAACATGAAGAAGGCTTTTATTTGGGATTTAGATGGCACTTTATTGGATTCCTACGATATTATTGTATCTAGCTTACAGGAAACTTATAAGGAATTTGGAATTGATACTAATAAGGATGACATATTAGAACATTCAATAAAGTATTCCGTAAGCTCGTATATTCAAAGTATGGAGCAAAAGACTGGAATACCCTTTGAAAAAGCAAAGGAACGTTATTCCGAAATTAGTGGTAAGAAAAAGCTAAATATTCAGTTGATTCCACATGCTGAGGAAATACTTGAATGTTTATCTCAACAAGGGTCACAAAATTTTGTTTTTACCAATAGAGGAAAAACTACAGAAGATGTTTTAAAAAATCTAGGTATATTTGAATTCTTTGCAGAAATTATTACTAGTCAGGATGGTTTTCCACGTAAGCCAGCGCCAGATGCAATAAATTATCTTATGGACAAATATCACTTAGATCCAAGCTTCACCTATTATGTGGGGGACAGAACTCTTGATATGGAGTGTGCAAAAAATGCTGGCATAAAAGGAATACTTTTCTTATCAAAGACTAGTGTGGGAGAAAGAAGCGGTTTAGAAGATTTTGTGGTAGAAGATTTGTACGAAATAAAGGAAATTTAAAATATTTATAAATACTATAAAAAAGTCCATTGTATCTTGCTTTGAATATTAATAGACTGAACATGTAAATAACATGTTCAATTGAGCAAAAAATAATTTGTTTAGTGCACTAAAAAATAAGGGTGAGAGGTGGATATGTTTACAGCATTATTAATTATTATTTATATTTCCTTTATTAGTTTAGGATTGCCTGATGCTTTGCTTGGTTCTGCTTGGCCTAGTATGCATGTGGAACTAAATGTACCAGTGTCTTTTGCCGGGATAATTTCTATGATCATTTCGGGAGGAACTATAATATCAAGTTTTTTCAGTCACAAGCTTATTAATAAACTAGGTACTGGAAAGGTTACTGCAATCAGTGTAGCCTTGACTGCTTTAGCACTTTTTGGTTTTTCTATATCTAAATCTTTTTATTTTCTATGTTTTTGGGCTATCCCATATGGTTTTGGAGCAGGCTGCATAGATGCAGCTTTAAATAACTTTGTTGCACTGCATTATAAATCAAGACATATGAGTTGGCTACATTGTTTTTGGGGAATAGGGGCTACTACAGGACCATATATTATGGGATATTATTTAAGCGGCGGCAGGACTTGGAATGGCGGCTATCGAGCTATTAGTATTCTTCAAATTGTCTTAACTGCAATTTTAATATTTTCGCTACCACTTTGGAAGAAGGCAAACTCTCAGGTGTCAGAGAGTAAAAAAGAAAACAAAAGTATTACTATAAAAGAGTTAATAAGCTTAACTAGAGCAAAGCCAGCCCTTATGGCCTTTTTTTGTTACTGTGCTTTAGAACAGACTGCTGCATTATGGGCTGCTAGCTATATGGTTATGAATAGAGGCATAGTAGCAGAGACTGCTGCTAAATGGGCATCACTTTTTTTCTTAGGTATTACAGGAGGAAGGTTTATTTCCGGTTTTATTACTATGAAATTGAAGGATAAGGCTATGATTCGGTTAGGACAAAGCGTAGCATCAATTGGTATAATTATGCTGTTCCTGCCTCTTGGAAATCTTACCTTGATTTTAGGACTTATTCTTATGGGATTAGGATGTGCACCAATTTATCCTAGTTTTATCCATGCTACACCGGACAATTTTGGGAAAGATTTATCTCAGTCCATTATGGGAATGCAAATGGCTTCTGCCTATATTGGAGCAACCTTTATGCCACCGTTCTTTGGAATTTTAGCTCAGAATATTAGTATAAAAGTATTTCCAATCTTTTTAATTATAATAATGACAACAATGATTGTTATGGCGGAGAAATTAAACAAGATAAATACTAAAGAAAATAGTAAATCGATATTTAGCTAGTAAAGGGTATATAGATTCTATGTAAGGACAAAGCTTCTTGCATAGAATCTATTATTTTTATTCCAAATTTTACTTAAATTTGTATAAAAAATAGTAAGTTTATGGTAAGATGTTCTTGCATAAAATATGTAACTGTATTAAGGCTAATAATATGTTTGGTATGAAAGTTAAAGGTTTAAAAAATTTCAATTAAAGATATATTTGAAAGTGAAAATATATATCTAAGTGTGGAAGGAGTATAGGAATGAAAAGAGCTCTAAAACTTTTAATAGCTTCCTCTATCACAACCTTCATGTTATCAGGCTGTATTTGGAATGGTGGGAAGAATCAAGTTAGGAGAGAGCAAAATAAATATGAAGAGATTATTACGATAGGTAGAAAAAGGGCAAATCCTAAGGTGGCTAAAAATAGAGAGGATACTTTAGTAGTGGCAGTAAATGACTTTAGCGGTAGTAAAAATCCTCTTTACACCACTAATGGATATGATTTGTGGCTTAGTACTTTAATCTTTGAGGGATTGGTATGCCATGATCAAGGCGGAAAGATAATAAACAATATAGCTAAAAAGTGGGAAGTTAGTGAGGATGGTAAGAAGTATACTTTTTACTTAGTAGAAGGTATAAAATTTAGTGATGGTTCTGAACTTACTGCAGAAGATGTTGCTTTTACATATACAGCACTATGTGATCCTTCCTACAAGGGGCCCTTTGTTAACAGCATGAGGCTTTTGGAAGGCTATGATTATTATAAATATGGAAGTGAAGAAGAGGTTATTGGTATTGAGGTAGAGGATAAGTATAAAATATCTTTTACCTTTAGGGAAGTCAATTCCTCTTTGATTTATGATTTTGAATTTGGGATTTTACCTAAAAAGTATTATAATTTTACTAAAGGTCAAATTAATGAAATGGATAAAATGATAGATAAACCTGTAGGTTGTGGTCCCTATTGTTTACAATTCTCTGATGGGGATAAAGAGGTGAAGTTGATAAAGAATGAATATTATTGGAAGGATAAACCAAAGATAAATAATATCATATTTAAAAAGGTACCTGGAGATGAGGCTTTAAGACAATTAGCTAGCGGAGAGGTAGATATAGCTAAGTTTATAGCAAATGATCATAGGGTAGAATATTTAAAGACTTTGGGTTACGTGGATTTACATATTTTTGATAGTAATAGCTTTCAATATATAGGGTTAAATTTAAGAAATCCTAAATTTCAAGATATAAGGGTTCGGAAGGCTCTTATATATGGATTAAATAGAGAGAAGCTAATAAAAGAAGTTTATGGTAATTATGGCTCAACCTTTGATACTCCTTTAGCTAAATGCTCTTGGGCTTATCCTGACAATCTAACTCCATATTTGTATGATAAGAAAAAAGCGGAAGAGCTTCTAGAAGAATGTGAATGGACTAAAAGAGAAGATGGATATAGGTATGATAAAAATGGAAATAAATTTGAAATTAAATGGTCAACCTATGGAGATACTAAATATGCAGAGACTTTAAGAAAGCAACTTGTAGAAGATTGGAAAGAAATTGGTATAGAAGTGATTGTAGAGGAAATACCTTTTAGTGATTTAATGAGCAAGATATATGACGAAAGAGACTTTGAGATGTATAATATGTCCTGGGCTTTAACTCAAGATCCAGACCCTTCGGAAATATTTTCTATAAAAGAAGATTATCCAGGAGGCTATAACACCGTTGGATGGAGAAATATGGAGAGTGATAAATTAATTTATTCAGCACTTAAAGAAAGTGACATGGAGAAACGAGGTATTATTTATAGTGCTTGGGCTAAACTAGCCAATGAGGATTTACCTTACATATATCTGTGTCAAAACAAAGAGCTTTTGGGAGTAAATATAAGAGTGAAAGGAGTTAATGTATCGCCGTATAAGGAATGGACTCAAGATGCCTACAAGTTAGAATTAGACAATTAAGTTGTTTAATTGACAGAAAGTTACTGAAATATATAAATTTTTGCTTAATAGACTTGATTTAATTTAGATAATAAAATAAAATTTTATAAGGGATAGAAATGGAGGTTTTATTGAATGGCAAAAGGAATTAGTTTAGATTTATCAAAATTAAGCCCATATGTTGCTGAACATGAAATTTCATATATGGCAGAAATGGTTAAGAGCGCACACAACACTCTACATAATAAAACTGGAGCAGGTAGTGACTTTTTAGGATGGGTTGACTTACCAGTAAACTACGACAAGGAAGAATTTGACAGAATCAAGAAAGCAGCAGAAAAAATAAGACAGGATTCTGATGCACTTATAGTTATCGGTATCGGGGGATCTTACCTTGGAGCTAGAGCGGCTATAGAAATGCTAAATCATAGCTTCTACAATGTGCTTCCTAAGGAAAGAAGAAAATCACCATTAATATTATATGTAGGTAATAACATTAGTTCAACATATATGGCAGACTTACTAGAAGCTATTGAAGGAATGGACATTTCCGTAAATGTTATATCAAAGTCTGGAACAACAACAGAACCAGCTTTAGCCTTCAGAATATTCAAAGACTACATGGAAAAGAAATACGGAAAAGAGGAAGCAAAGAAGAGAATATTTGCTACTACAGATAAGGCTAAAGGTGCTTTGAAGAATTTAGCAGATGCAGAAGGCTATGAAACTTTTGTTATTCCTGACGATGTAGGTGGAAGATACTCAGTATTAACTGCAGTAGGATTATTACCTATAGCAGTAAGTGGTGTTAATATAGATGAAATGATGCAAGGTGCTGCAGATGCTAGAGAAGCTTATTCAACTCCAGAGCTAGCAAACAATGATTGTTACAAGTATGCAGCTGCAAGAAACGTGCTTTATAATAAGGGTAAAGCTATAGAAATCCTTGTAAACTATGAACCTGCTTTACATTATTTCAGTGAATGGTGGAAACAGCTTTATGGAGAAAGTGAAGGAAAGGACAACAAAGGCTTGTTCCCAGCATCCGTTGATTTCTCTACAGACCTTCATTCTATGGGACAATATATTCAAGAAGGAAGAAGAAACATATTTGAAACTGTGTTGAATATAGAAAAGCCAAGAAAAGAAGTAGTAGTTGAAAGCAGTGAAGAAAATATTGATGGATTAAACTTCTTAGCTGGAAAGACTATGGACTTCGTAAATAAGAAGGCATTCCAAGGAACTTTATTAGCTCACAATGATGGAGGAGTTCCTAATATCGTTGTAAACATTCCAGAAATCAGTGCTTACTACTTTGGTTACATGGTTTATTTCTTTGAAAAGGCTTGTGGAATCAGTGCTTACTTATTAGGAATAAATCCATTTGATCAACCAGGTGTAGAAGCTTACAAGAAAAACATGTTTGCTCTTCTTGGAAAGCCTGGTTATGAAGATTTAAAGTCAGAATTAGAAAGTAGACTATAATATGAAAATAATAGTAGACGGAGATGGCTGCGCCGGAAGACATGTAATTGAAAGGATAGCTAAAGACTTTAACATACCTTTGCTTATATTTTGTGATATTCATCATATGATAAGCAGTGATTATGCTGAAGTTAGATTGGTAGATAGCTGCTTTCAAAGTGTTGATATGTATGTAGTCAATAATTGTAGTAGTGGCGACATTATTGTAACTCAAGACTATGGAGTAGCAGCTCTGTGTCTACCTAAGGGAGCAAAGTGTATAAGTCCTTCAGGATATATTTTTAATGAAGATAATATTGATAGGTTACTGTTAGAAAGACATATTAAGTCTGAAATTCGTAGAGCTGGAGGCCGAACTAACAATCCCAAAAAGAGAAGCTCAGAAGATGATAAAAGGCTTGAGAAAAGGTTAATAAAGTTAATTAAAGAGTCAAATATTTAAGATAGAGACCCAGAAGAAGGGTCTCTTATTTTTTACATAAGTATATGAATAAAGAAAGAAGGTGCTACAGTTTACCTGTAAAGCACCATCATTGATGTGGATTCCACAGCAACATTGTTGCCTTCTATAGTTTCAATAATATCAGTGCCAGCAGAATTTTTGTTAACAACAACATTCCAAGAGCCTTCTGGTATACTTACAGAATTACAATGGTTGGCTCCATTATATATTACAACTATATCCTTCCAAGTGTCACCGTTAGCATGGTTTTCAAGAATGAAAGCCACACAGCTTCTGGCTCCTGGCAGGAATTTTAGATGGTTGGCTACTTGCTCCCTATCATACATTCTAAAAGCCTTGTGCTCTTTTCTTAATTTTATTAATCCTTTGTAATATTCCATTACGTCTAAGAAGTTAGCTTTTTCATACCAGTCCATTCTATTTATGGTATCAGCACTGTTGTAGCTATTTTCTATACCACCCTTTGTTCTGCAAAATTCAGCACCAGCATGTATAAAGGGAACTCCTATGGAAGTAAGAACTATTCCGTCTGCTAACTTACTCATATTTTTAAGCTCTTCTTCTGAAGCATCTGGACAACTCAATTTAAGTTTATCCCATAAAGTATAATTATCATGACAAGAAGAGTAATTTATGTTCTGCTCTGGGGAATAGAAAGTAGCAGGTTTTCCAAAGATATTTAGTGCGCAACCGGCTGCACAAAACTTTATAGTGTCTACCGTTGATTCATTATCACTTACGAAACCTCTTTCATGTATATTAAATACGCTTCCTTTTACAGCGTCTCTAATTTTATCATTAAAGAAACCAATGTTCTTCAATTGGAAGCTATTGTATATATTGGCTTTTTGATCATCTCTAAGATTAGTATTAAGATACCAACCTTCTCCATAAACAATGAACTTTCTTCCTAGTGATTTTAGGTTTTCATAGATTTGCTTCATGGTTTCTATATCATGAATGCCCATAAGATCAAATCTGAAGCCATCTAAATTATATTCTTTTGCCCAATACATTACAGAATCGATGATGAACTTTCTTACCATAGATCTTTCTGATGCTGTATCATTACCACAGCCAGTACCTTGGCTTATAGAACCATCATCGTATTGCCTGAAGTAGTAGCCTGGGAAGATTTTTTCAAAATTAGAGGTTTCATGATGAAAGACATGGTTATAAACCACATCCATAATAACACCTAAACCATGCTTGTGCAGAGTTTTTATTAGCTCTTTTAGTTCACGTATTCTGATAGTTGGGTTATATGGATCTGTAGAATAACTTCCCTCTGGTATATTGTAGTTTTGAGGATCGTAACCCCAATTATATTTATAAGGATGTCTTTCATCTACACTTAAATAGGAGTAATCAAATATAGGCATAAGTTGAACATGGGTTACACCTAATTCTAGTATGTGGGACAGTCCAGTACTTACTCCCTTTGAGGACTTAGTATTTTCTTCAGCTAAGCCTAGATACTTGCCCTTATGAGCAATACCACTGTCGGGATGTACCGATATATCTCTTATGTTAGCTTCATATATAATTGCATCATTATAATGTTCAAAGTTTGGTCCCTTATAAGAGTAAAAATTATCAGGTGTTGTTTCCCTTAAGTTTACAATAGCACCTCTTAGGCCATTAATGCCACAAGCTTTAGCATAGGGATCTACAACTTCATTTGTTTCTCCAAATACATTTATCTCATAAGTATAAAAAGATCCCTTTAGATCTCCATCTATCTTAATTTCCCAAAGGCCTTTATCCTCCACCATTGTAAATTTTTTTACTTCTCCCTCTACAGAAGGATCGCCGTTTTCATATATCAAAAGATTTACAAAGGAAGCTACTGGTGACCAAAGTCTAAAAATTGTGTGGTCTTTGGTATATATTGCACCAAGTTCTTTGTTAGTATAGTAGGTATTATGAAATTCTTCTGAGGAGTAAAAGGAAAAATAGCTAACTTTTGCACTGAGATCATTGTAGAAAACAGTGGTTTCTTTTTTTATGTCTATGGCATTTTTAAGATTAATAAGTACTTGGTTGTTGTTTATTGTCACATTCTCTGGATTTATTGAAATATCGCCGTTTTTGACTATAAAATTATTATAATCAAATTGTGAAAAATCTCCAATTAATACAGAAATTGTGGTAAAATTAATTAGAGAACATTTTTGGATATACATTAGCGTCAGTCCTCCTTACATAGTATTACAGTACTATTATATTATAAAGCTTCATTACTTTAAACTAAAAATAAAAATATATCTTATGATGAGGTGATATAGTCTATGAGTAACATGGAAATCAATTTTAGTATTCCAAGCCCAACTGCTAAAAACAATGCTATAAAAGTGTATGTAGACAAGTTTAATGAAGAAAAGCTATTATATAAGTTCATAATAGGTTGTGACGGTATATGGGATACTATTGAGGATTTCACAGAAAAGAATTATACAATTTGGACACCAAATAAGGATGGTAAATACATAGTTATGGTGCAGGCTAAGAAAATGGATAGCACAAAGCCTTTTGATTATGTTGCTAGAACAGATTACATTATAGGTGAAGTAGAAACAAAACTTATTAACCAAGTAAGTCTAAATAACAACCAATTAAAGGTGGGGGACAAGCTTCATGTGTCTGTGGAGTCCAGTGTTGCTCCAGTAGTTTACAAGTACTGGATTTGCAGCGGAGACAACTGGGAACTTATTAAGGATTATAGTGCTGATAACACTCTTAGCATTACAGTTAAAACTGCAGGTAAGCATCAACTTCTAGTGGAATGTAAAATGTTAGATTCCAAGAATAATTATGATGATTTTTATAAGGTGGATTTTAATGTTGATACTGTACAACCATTAGAAATTAAAGATTTTAAGTGTCTTTCTACGGAACTATTAGCTTATAAGGATCTAATATTTCAAGTGGATGCACAATATGAAGATAATAGAATGATTCTTTATAAGTTTATAAAAATTGATGCTAATGGAAAGGCAGAAGTGATTCAGGATTACTCAACTAAGCGAATAGTAAGCTATGTGGAAAGAAAAGCAGGAGACTATAAAATTCTGTGTTTAGCTAAGGATATGTATTCGCAAAATCAATATGATGATAGAGCTTTAATTGCTTATACGGTAAAACCATATAAAGAAATAAAAATTATAAGCTTTACCAGTGATTTAATTTCACCACAGATAGTAGACAGTGATATAGAATTAAGAGCAGTGGTTGATGGTGGAAGAAAACTATTATATAGATATATAATAGATGGTAATTACTCAGAGGATTCTGACTACATAAAAGAGGATCATTATACTTGGAAACCTCAAAAGGCTGGTAAGTATAAAATTACCCTTTGGGTTAAAGATGAGAGTTTTAAAGGAAAGTTTGAAGAAAGTGCTGAGATGGAGTTTCTTATCGATGAAGTATCAAATAATGAAGTGAAAATAAAAGAAGTTATAATGAATAAAGAAGAGAATTTTGTTAGGGGAGAAAATATTCATGTAAGTGTAATGGCTACTGGAGGTTCGGATTTAAGGTATGCTTTCAAGGTTTTAAAAGAAGGAAAGGAAATTGAATGGGTAGATTATAGTACTTGCAATTGGGTTAATTTCACTCCAGAAGGTATAGGCAGTTACACTATGGAAATAATGGTTAAGGATAAGTATTCTAAACAGAAGTACGATTGCCATGAGATAAAGCATCTAGAGGTAATGGAGTTTATACCAGCAGAGATAGACTATGTGCTTATGCCTTCCAAAGAAATTTATATGGTAGGGGATAAAATTAAGTTTGATATAATTACTCAAAGAACAAATGAAACCTTGATAAAGTATGTTTTAAAAATTAATAAACATACGGTAGAAGAAACAGACTATATAGAAGATAAGAGCTATCTATTAGAGCCTAGATGTCGAGGAGAATATATATTAGAAATAATGGCTAAGGATAAGGCAAGTGATCAGTTTTTTGATTCTAAAAAGGTTATCAGATTATATATAAAGGATGCAGTTCCAGTAGCAAACACAAAAATTCTAAGGGATAAAGTAAAATTAAAGGTAAACGAAGGAACAGTATTCACTGTAAAAGCTGATGGGGGCAGGGACTTGCACTATGAATTTTATCTAATGGAGCAAGGACAATGGAATTTGGTACAAAAATATAGTAAGATTAATTATTATAGCTTTATGCCTTATAAACAAGGGACTTATAAATTGTTGGCCTTAGTGAAAAGTTTTTATAATGAAAATTCTTACGAGGACTATGATATGGTGGAATTTAAAGTAGAGTAATTGCTTTATAAAAAATTTAGTGCTGTAGATTTCTTAGGGCTTCTTTCACAGATTTATGTGAAGGAGCCTTAGTTTTCACTTCTATAATTTAATATTGGAATAAGGAGCTTATATATTGTAGAATATAAATTAGACAAAAAATTACCTAGGAAATATAGGTGTATACATATTGAGGAGGGGATTTTCCTGGAACGATTAGATAAAATCTTGAGTAATTTGGGTTATGGCAGCAGAAAGGAAATAAAAGGCATAGTTAGAAAGGGGCTAGTTACTGTAGATAATCAGGTAGTTAAAGATAGTGGCATGTCAGTTGATCCAGAGAAGAGTGAGATATATATTGGTGATGAAAAGGTCATTTATAAAAAATATATTTACTTGCTAATGAATAAGCCTGCAGGGGTAGTTTCTGCTACCTTTGATAATTATGATGAAACTGTGGTGGATTTACTTGAAGTTCAACATAGTGTTTTTAATCCCTTTCCAGTAGGCAGATTAGATAAGGACACCGTTGGCTTTCTTTTACTTACCAATGATGGAGAGCTAAATCATAGATTGATTTCACCTAAATGGCACGTAGATAAAGTTTATTATGCCAAAATAGATAAAAGGGTAGATGAGAAGGACATAAAGTCCTTTCAAAAGGGCGTTGTTTTAGATGATGGTTATAAGTGTCTTCCTGCAAAATTGGAAATTTTGGAAGCTTCAGAAGAAGGCTCTGAGGTATTAGTTACTTTGCAGGAAGGTAAGTTTCATCAGGTAAAGAGAATGTTTGAAAGTGTTAATAAAAAGGTTATGTACTTAAAAAGAATATCCTTTGGACCTTTGAAGTTAGACGAAAATTTAGAAGAGGGAGAATACAGGGAATTAACGGAAGAAGAATTAACTCAGTTAAAAGAAGCTGTAGGATTATTGGATGAATAAATTAAATTTTGAAAGTTTTCCTTCATATTGATTAAATGTTTACAATTTATTTTTTAAAATGGACTTGCAAAATAATGTTGAATTATATATAATAAAGTTGCAAGGATAAATAAAAAGATTAAATAGCCCCCTTTTTATTTAGATGCGAACACAACCTAGCCCCAAGGGTTGTGTTTTTCCTTTTTTGCTTTTTTATTGATAAGATTAGAATGTACTAAGTTTTGAGGTTAATCATGGGCAGATAATATAAATTGAATGATTGCATGCAAAATATCATATTAAAAGTTGCTGTTGAGGATATAGATAAATAAACATATTATTAGGGAAGCTATAATACTTATATTAATGTAGATCCTTAGATAATATTAATTTATGTGATCTCAACTATAATGAAGGCTGGTGACAATTTTATGAAAGTGAGAAAGTTTGATTACATTGTAGTTTATCTTATGATATTTGCATGGATTTTCTTTGGGATTTTAGGGCCTTTAACCTTTAGTGGAATTATTGCAATGTTTACAATACTAGTAATACCAGCTTTGATAATTGGAACTTTGTCCAATATTATTATAAGATTCAATAAAACTAAGATTTAATTATCTTTAATTTCTTCTATATTTCTTTTCAAGAGCTGTTCTTCTGCTGAATAATCCTATCTTCTTTATCTTTCTGCATTTCTTTTTTATTGTCCTAAATGACTTGTTGGTATATAATATTAGTATAGGACTTTAGGAGTTTACCGTGTAAAAGCGACTATATATAAATACATAATTTAGGAGGAAAACATATGAGTGAATATAGATCAAAGCTTCAGGATGCAGAAATGGATTTTCTATTTGATGCTATATTAAGCTTAAAAAATAGGGAAGAGTGTTATCGTTTTTTTGAAGATCTTTGTACAATAACAGAAATCAAGGCTCTGGGACAGCGGATGCAGGTTGTAAAAATGCTTAAACAAGGTAAAACATACAATGATATTGCTCACTTAACAGGGGCAAGTACTGCCACAATAAGTAGAGTAAACAGGTCTCTTAATTATGGAAGTGATGGCTACAATCTAGTGCTTAGTCGTATTAATTGGAAGGAAGAAGTAGATACTGAAGCTTCTAATGATAAGAAAGAAGTATAAAAAGGTTTAAAGTTATATATTTAAAAAAGTTGCCAGAAGCAATATACTAGCTTGTAATTGAGCTTGTTTAGGGCTTCTTATTTTTTTGCTATTATGTATACTAAATTCCTATGCCTATTAAAATATGCTATAATATACTCCGAACAAATGATTATAGAGTATATTAATTGGAAAGTATTATAATAGTAGTTATTTGGTAAGAAGATTAGTAGAAAGCAAATGAATATAGGAGGAAGGACATGGATCTTAAAAAATTGCTTAACCCGGAGCAGTATGACGCTGCTACCACCATTGATGGCCCGGTGCTTATACTAGCTGGTGCTGGTAGCGGAAAGACAAGAGTGCTTACATATAGAATTGCCCATATGATTGAGGATTTAGGAATCTATCCTTCACAAATTTTAGCCATAACTTTTACAAACAAGGCTGCTGGAGAAATGAAGGATAGAGTTAGGAGAATGGTAGGAGACATAGTAGACAATATGTGGATATCCACCTTCCACTCCTGTTGTGTGAGAATCTTAAGACGAGAGATAGATAAACTAGGATATAAAAAGGACTTTACTATTTACGATAGCACAGATCAAAAAACTTTAATTAAGCAATGTATGAAGGAACTTAATATAAATGAAAAAGATATAAGTGACAGTGAAATTATTGGCCGTATTGGAAAGGCTAAGGATAATTTGATTTCTGCAGAACAGTTTAAAAAGGATAACCAGTACAATTTCAGAGATAACAAAATAGCAGATCTTTATTTGCTTTATCAGAAAAAGTTAAAGAGCAATAACGCCTTAGATTTTGACGATCTTATTTTTAAAACTGTAGAGTTATTTAGAACTAATAATGAAGTTTTAGAATTCTACCAGAGAAAGTTTAAATATATAATGGTGGATGAGTATCAAGATACCAATATGTCTCAGTATGAGCTTATACGTTTGTTAGGTAAAGCTCATAAGAATGTTTGCGTTGTAGGAGATGACGACCAGTGCATTTACGAATGGAGAGGGGCAAATATTAGAAACATCCTTGACTTTGAAAAGGACTATCCAGAGGCTAAAGTAGTAAAACTAGAGCAAAACTATAGATCAAAAGGAAATATATTAAATGCTGCTAACAGCGTTATAAAAAATAATAGTGAACGTAAGCACAAGGTTTTGAGAACAGAAAGTGATGCTGGAGAAAAGATAAAGATTTATAGAGCCCCTTCAGATAGAGATGAAGCACAGTTTGTAGCTTCAGAGATAGCAAAGCTTATGGAAGAGGAAGGTAGAAGTTATCGTGATTTTGCTATCTTATATAGAACAAACGCTCAATCCCGTATTTTTGAAGATACCTTTATAAAGAGGCATATACCTTATAGATTAATTGGAGGTCATAAATTCTATGACCGAAAAGAAATTAAGGATATAATGGCTTATTTAAAAGTGCTCAATAATCCAGATGATGATATAAGCCTTCAAAGAATAATAAATGTACCAAAGAGAAGTATAGGAGCAGCTACTGTAGAAAAGCTTCTGCAACAGGCTAATGAAATAGAAGATAGTCTATATAATGTAATGCTGGATGTGGATGTATTACCAACACTATCAGCAAGAAGTAAGACTTCTATTAATAAGTTTATGGATCTTATGGAAAACTTACAGGCATTAAAGGAACAGTTGACGGTTTCAGAATTGGTAAATGCAGTTTTAGAGGATACAGGATATATTAAGGAGTTAGAAAATTCAAAGGAAATAGAAGATGAAAGCCGAGTAGAAAACTTGAAGGAATTAGTTTCTGCTGCTGTTGATTTTGAAAATACGTCAGAGGATAAATCCTTAGCAGCATTTTTAGAAAAGACTGCTTTAGTAGCAGATGTAGATAACTATGATGAAGAAGCGGATTCTGTAGTGATGATGACAGTGCACAGCGCTAAAGGTCTTGAGTTTCCTGTGGTTTTCATGGTAGGTATGGAAAATGGTATATTCCCTGGTAATTCATCCTTTCAAAATCCTCATGAGATGGAGGAGTCTAGAAGGCTTTGCTACGTTGGTATCACAAGGGCTAAGGAAAAGCTCTATATGACCTCTGCGGAAATAAGAATGGTATTTGGAAGAACTTCAGCCTTTGCTCCTTCAGATTTCTTAAATGAGATTGCTTGTGACTTGGTGGAATATATAAACAAGGCACCATTATCTTCAGGGCAGGGAATTCAAAGAAATGGATACATAGGAAACTTTAATTCACAGCCATTAAATAATAGTAGCACAAGCTTTGAAACTGCAGCTAAAGAATTAAGTAAAAAGTTAAATTATTATATGAATGCAGAGCCTGCAAAGCCAAAAGCAGTTTTAACAGAGGCTGAAGCAGTAGTTGGTGCAAAGGTAAAACATGCTAAGTTTGGTGTAGGTACTATAGTGAGTGTTAAGAAGGAAAAGGATGATGTAAAGCTTACAATTGCCTTTGATAACATGGGAATAAAGATGTTTTTATTAAGTATGACACCATTAGAACTTATATAAAAGGTGGTAGAGGTATGGAAGATAAGTTGAAAAGAATGGAGGAGCTCGCCCAAGAGCTTAATAAATACTCTTATGAATATTATGTTCTAAGTAATCCCACTGTGTCCGATAAGGAGTATGATTTAAAATACGATGAACTGAGAAAACTAGAAAAGGAAACAGGAGTTGTGCTACCTTATTCACCAACTTTAAGGGTTGGTGATGTAGTGCTACCTGAATTTCAAAAGTATACCCATAAGGCTCCTTTGTGGAGTCTTGATAAGGCGCAAACTGTAGAAGAACTTAGAGATTGGCATAATAGAAATTTAAGGTTTATAAATGAATATAATATGAGCCATGAGGATAAACTTCCTAAGCCTAAATACATTATTACGAAAAAATTTGATGGACTTACTATAAACTGTACTTATGATGAGGAAGGGATTTTGGTAAAGGCTGCTACTAGAGGGACTGGAGAAGTAGGTGAAGATATTACTGCTCAAGCTAAAACTATTAAAAGTCTTCCTTTGAAAATCGATTATAATCATACAATAGAAATTCATGGAGAGGCTATAATGACCAAGGAAGCCTTTGAAGCCTATAATAAGAAGGCAGAAGTACCTCTTAAAAATTTAAGAAATGGGGCAGCAGGAGCTTTAAGAAACTTAAATGTTAAAGAAACTGCTAGAAGGAATCTTTCAGCCTTTTTCTATGATGTAGGATATAATGAAGGGATACCATTTACTACATATACAGAAATGTTACAGTTTATAAAGGAAAAAGGCTTTCCAATTGATGATTACATAAAGACCTGTGAATCTGTAGAAGATATAGAGAAGGAAATAGAATATGTAGCTAGCATTCGTGATAAATTAAATTATGATATAGACGGTATAGTAATTGCTATAGACCATATGAAGACAAGAGAACTTTTAGGCTACACTGTTAAATTTCCTAAATGGGCTATTGCTTACAAATTTGAGGCTTTAGAAGTTACCACTGAGCTTTTAGATGTAGAGTGGAATGTAGGACGAAGTGGAAGAGTTACTCCTACAGCTATTTTAGAGCCAGTAGAATTAGGCGGCGTAACCGTAAAAAGAGCAACCTTAAACAATATGGATGATATAAAAAGAAAGGGAGTAAGGATTGGAGCTAGAGTATTTGTAAGAAGGTCTAATGATGTTATTCCTGAAATTATGGGAGTGGTAGAAGAAAGCTTAGAAGGTAGTAGAGAAATTCTTCCCCCAAGCAATTGCCCTTATTGCGGTAGTAAAGTAATTCAAGATGGTGCCCATTATTTCTGTGAAAATACCTTATCTTGTAAACCTCAATTAGTAAAGAGTATTGTGCATTATGCTAGTAGGGAAGCTATGAACATAGAAGGTTTTAGCGAAAAGACTGCAGAGCAGCTCTTTGAAAAGCTAGACATAAAATCTATACCGGATTTATATAGGCTAAAGAAAGAAGAATTGCTTACCCTAGATAAGTTTGGAGAGAAAAAAGCTCAAAATTTACTAGATGCAGTGGAAAAGAGTAAAAACTGCGATTTAGCTTCATTTATATTTGCATTAGGCATACCTAATGTAGGTAAGAAAACTTCCAAGGATATAGTTAAGAAATTTAAAAGTCTAGATAGAATTATAAAAGCTTCTGTTGATGAGTTGCTTGAAGTTCAGGATGTAGGCGAAATTGTAGCTAATAGTGTTGTAAAATTCTTTACTCAAGAAAAAATTATTAATAACATAGATGAACTACTAAAACTAGGAGTAAAACCAAGTTTTGAAGAAATAGAAGTGTCCCATAATCCCTTTGAGGGTAAAACTGTGGTAATAACTGGCAGTCTTAAAAACTACAGCAGAACTGAAATAAAGGAAAAATTAGAATCTTTAGGAGCAAAGGTTTCTAGTAGTGTAAGCAAAAAGACCAATTATGTGCTGGTAGGAGAAGATCCAGGTTCAAAGAGGGATAAGGCTATAGAATTAGGAGTTACCATAATTACAGAAGAAACTTTTGAGGAAATGATTAAGGAACAATAATAAAAATAAGAGATTTGGGGGGAAAAAGTTGAAAAAGGTTTTAGATGCTTTGTCCTGGGTATTTGTGGTACTTACAACCTTTTCAGTTATATGTACTCTGCTTTATCAATATAATTTTGCCTATATTGCAGGATTCTCTAGGTATAGTATCATGAAAATATGCATATTTGTCACTATGCTTTTATGGTCCATCAAAATGTTAAAATTAAATTCAGGCAATAAGAAATGGGTATATTCATTAATATTTTTTATATTTGCTTTGACCTCATTTATCTTCATTTTTATTAAAGACGTATGGTAGGTTATATGAAAGCGGCTTAGGCCGCTTTTTCTTTATGGTGATTTTTTATTTGATTTTGTGGATAAGTTAACCTGTAATTAGTTATTTTGTGGATTAATATAATGTAATAAGTGGAAGGATCATAGAGAAGTAGATAGATCTTTCCTTTGGTTTTATCCTTTTGTTTGCAGTAATTTTGAGGTGGGATGTCTTTGCTTTCTTTTATGGATAGTGTTTACTGCAGAATAAGAAGAGAAGAAGCAGAGAAATTGAGAAGGTTTATAAGAAGATTGAAGGTATTAAAATTTTATGAGAGCTTAACAAAAGGCTGTTGGGAGTTTGGCGTACAGGAGAAGATTATAACAAAAAATAATGATATTTTGGAAGTAAAGTTGAGTCGCGGTGAAAAAGAGCTTCTTATAAGGTTTCATAAGTGTTTTAAGGTGCTTGTAGAGGACTATGAGAATTTTATTAATACTTTACAGGAAAATGATATTCATAGGGGGATATATATTACCACTGGTGAATTTCATAAGGACATAATAAGCAATTATTATAGATTAACGGGGGCTAATAATAAGGTTACTTTAGAAGATGGAATAAGTTTTGGAAGAAAGCAGATTGGATGGAGAGGGAAGGCTAGAGATATTTTGGTGTATAAAAAATTCAAATTAGCTAGGTATCTTCCATAAATAATGCAAGTCCATATGTTTAATATGGACTTTATTTGCTAATAATTTCATATATAGACATTGTAATCAAAAGGAGAAAAATATGAAGAAACTCGTATTTTTATTATTACAATTAATATCTATATTTTTAATGACAGCATGCGTACAGGAAAAAAAGTATATGAATGCACAAGTTGAAGATTACATAGTTTGCAGTTTTGGGGGACTACCTAGTAGCTTGAATATGCTAGATAATAACAGTAAAAAGGGAGAGGAACTGTATAAGTACCTTTTTGAAGGACTTGTTAATATGAACAGAAGTAAGGAAATAATACCGGCTTTAGCAGAAAGTTGGGAAATTGAGGACAATGGTATACAATATACCTTTCATATTAGGGAAAAGGCTTGCTGGAGTGATGGAAGTCCTATTTATGCCAAAGATGTGGAAGATTTTTTTAAGTACATATTGTCAAGAGAAGCAGAGAATCCTATGGCTAGAGAGCTTTACCCTATTTTTGGGTCAGAGGACTATTATAATGGTAAGGTTGAATTTGATCAGGTGGCAATAAGGGCTACGGATGCAAAAACTCTAGTTATTCGTTTAAATAGAAGTTATCCAAAATTTTTGGAGGTTTTAAGCAAACCTAGATATGTAATAAGAAAAAGTAAGTTAAAATTAGAGAATTGGAAGGATAATTATTCAAATATAGCATATAGTGGTCCTTTTATTATTAGTGCTATAGAGGAAAAAGGAGTAGTATTGAGTAAGAATCCTAGCTATTGGGACAGTGAAAATATAACAGATGAAAAGTTCCTTTTACTATCTGAAATAAGCAAAGAAGAGGCATTGGCGGCATACGAGTCAGGGCAGGTAGATATTATATACAATCCACCGCTAAGTGAAGTGGAGCGTTTTATTTCTAGTGATAACACTATTATTGTGAACAGTGATGATGTAATAGCTCTTTGTTTTAACGAAAGCTCTGGAACCATTGGCTATGAGAGAAATATAAAAAAAGAAATTATGAAGTATATAAATGTAGATAACTTGGTTAAACAGGGGTTAGCAGTGTTTAAGCCAAATGAATATGGTATTTTTAAACTTATAAACCTAGACTACAATGTAATAAATAGCGGTACAGGAGCCAGTGTCGATAGTGATGAGGATATATCCTTAGTATTAGTTACTGATAGTGATGATATTAATAAGCGTATAGTGAAAAAATTAGTTGAACAAGTTGAAGAGAGTAAAAATATAAAGATTAAGACTAAATATATTATTGCAGAAGAGTTCCAAGAGGAAATTGAAAAAGGGCAATATGATATCATACTGAGAAGATACAATAAGGAGTTTATAGATAACTATAAATATATCCTAGAGGACCATGTTATAGTTCCAATTTTTAATTGTTCCGATGTAATTATAAAAAACAAATATATAGATGGGGTCAAAATTGATGCTGAAGGGAATATTATATTAAATAAGGTTTATCAAAAATAATTGAAGAGAGGAGCTAGATTAGAAGCTTCTCTCTTCTTAAATTATTTTAGCAAGAAGTGTATTGTGTAAAGTAGAGGCATATTTTTGTTACTGTAGAAGCTATTTTTACTAGTTTCAAAGGTATCTTTTTTCTTACTATAGCTAATACTTTTTACAAAAATAGGAGCTAACTCATTGAGTTCAGGAGTAGATAGGGAAGGCATTCTAAAATAATTTTCATCTAACAAGTCTTCCTCTTTATTTGAGAAATTTCTATATCTTTCTGGGCTATTTAGGTTTGGAGAATCTGGCCAACTTAGCACTAAGCCAGAGTTTATCAATTGACGTTTATATACTTCCGTTAATATTTTTTGAGAAGCATCGGGATTTAATTTGTTCATTAGTATTTGGCATAGAGTATATAGCACTATCTCTTCTGCAGAAAAGTCTATGTTCTTCTTTTCTGATTTTTTAATAAACATACCTAAATCATTATCGTAGAAAGAATTAAGAGTTTGATAAATTTTATTTGCTTGATCCCTATATTTAAGTAAAGACAAGTTTCTATAACCACGTACAAAGTTTATGTTAAGCATGCATAAGGAATGAACCCTGTCATTAATTTTTTCATCATTTAAGTCCTTGTACTTTTCTTCCAGTAAGTCAAATAGATCGTAAAGTATATGCATAGCAGCTTCATTTTTACTAGCTTCATAAAAAATATTAAAGGCAAAACACAAATTGTTTAACTCTTCAAAGGATAAATCATAAATTTCTTCTTTATAATCAATAAACATATTAAGAATATCTAGGGAAAAGTTTTTGTAGGCTTCAGCATCTTCGTTATCAGAAAGTAAAGAAGCTTTATAGTATGCAGCCATAAAAAGGGCTTGTTCTGAAAATTTAAATTTACTACTTTTATCCTCAAATTTAAGTTCGCCTGTAAGTTCATTGGAACAATCTTTTTTATCAATAAAAACTCCCTCGCTGCTTCTAAGATTAGAGGAGAAAAAGTCAAGCTGTTTAATTGAAAGTTGAGAGTATATTTTACTTAGAGCAAATAGAGTACTATCTATATTTTCAAAATTTTTATAGTAGTCTGTACAATCCGTTAGCATTAAATTCATATATGCGTTACTACTAGCTAAAATTTCTTTTTTGAAGCTTTCTTCATTCCAACCATTCTTTTCTAGTTTAGGATTTGCCTTTTTGTATATACATAAAAGTGGAGAATTTCTCTTAAATATGTTAATATCAATGTTAGGAAATTTTTTTAGCTTTAGTTCCTGAATAGATGTGCGTATGCCACAGTTAGATTGTAGCACAATATGTTTAAAGGACTCTCTTGAGAAAAAAAGTAACTGTTTTTCAATATTATCTAAGTTTAGAGAGTTCAGTCGAAGAAAAGGTCCTATATATTTCAAAATATTCACCTCATATATTACTCCTTATATAAATAATATGAGGTTAATCAAAAAATAGTTCTATAAAATTCCGTTTTTATAGAAATGATGTGTATGGAAAGTATTGAGCTGTAACTAATATCTTCAGAAAGCAAATTGATTGCCACAGAAAAGGTTAGATCTAACAAAGGAGCTGGAGCTTAAGTGGATAAATCACATTGTTATAGGTAAAATAACAGATAGTAGAGGTATCCTTGTTAATTACAATTATAATAGAAGAAATGCCACCAGATAGGGATTAACTATTTAGCGGCAAATTAAGGGAGGAATAAATTTGCGAATAGATGGAAGAAGAAATGATGCGCTTAGAAATATTAACATTATTAGAAATTATACAAAATATGCTGAAGGATCAGTGCTTATAGAATTTGGAGATACAAAGGTTCTTTGCACTGCTTCTATAGAAGATAAGGTGCCACCATTTTTAAAAGGTACTGGTGAAGGTTGGATAACCAGTGAATATAATATGTTGCCAAGGTCTACCCAAGTTAGAAAGCCTAGGGATATTTCAAAACTTAAAGTAGACGGTAGAACTATGGAAATCCAAAGACTTATTGGTAGAGCTTTGAGGTCTGTAGTAGATTTAAAGGCTCTAGGGGAAAGGACCATTTGGATTGATTGTGATGTAATTCAAGCAGATGGAGGAACTAGAACTACATCTATTAATGGTGCTTTTGTAGCCTTAGTGGATGCAGTAAATAAAATACATAGAGTTACGCCTTTTGATACATATCCAATACGTAACTTCGTAACAGCAGTTAGTGTTGGTATAGTTGGACAAAGTAAATTATTGGACTTATGTTATGAAGAAGATTCTAAGGCCGTAGTAGATATGAATGTGGTACTTACAGATGAAGGAGAATTTATTGAAATTCAAGGTACTGGTGAGGAGAAACCCTTTTCTAGAAAGGATTTAGAGGAATTGTTAGATTTAGCGGAAAAGGGATCAAAGCATATAATACAAGCTCAGAAAAATGCTTTAAAAATGGATTCATTATGGATAGGAACGAGGGGATAATATGAAGAAACTTTTAGTAGCAAGCAATAATCAGCATAAGATAAAAGAAATTAAGGAAATATTAAGGGATATACCAGTAGAAATACTGGGCTTAAAAGAAGCGGGAATAGATATTGATGTAGAAGAAAATGGAAACACCTTTATGGAGAATGCGTACATTAAGGCTAAGGCTATTTATGATCTTTTAGATAATAAGGAAGATTATTTAGTAATGTCCGATGATTCTGGTCTAGCAGTAGACGCTCTTAATGGTGCACCGGGAGTATATTCTGCTAGATTTGCTGGAGAACACGGTAATTCAAAGAAAAATAATGAAAAGCTCCTTTCTATGCTTGAAGGTATTGAATTTGAGAAAAGGACAGCTAGATTTATATGTGCCATAGTATTATTATATGGTGAAGAACAAGCACTTAAGGTTGTAGGAGAAGTGGAAGGATATATTACAGATAAGGAATACGGAAAAGATGGATTTGGCTACGATCCTCTATTTTATACAAAGGAGTTTAATAAAACCTTCGCAGAATTAACCGCTGAGGAGAAAAACTCAATAAGTCATAGAGGAAGAGCCCTAGAGCAACTTAAAAAAGGTCTTGAGAAATTATTAGGTGAAAACTAAAAGGGGGGAGTAGCCTTGCTTATAGCAGTGGTAAGCGACACTCATCGGGATACATATACTATAAACGAAGTCTTAAAAAAGATAGATAAGGCAGATATATTGATACATTTAGGAGATAATGTTGCTGACGCAGTTGAAATGTCTTCTAAGTTTAAGGGGAGAACTATATATGTAAAGGGAAATTGTGATTATGCACCTTCAGTACCTTCAGAAATAGTGGAGGA
This sequence comes from Clostridium sp. N3C, assembly GCF_900095445.1. Classification (GTDB taxonomy): domain Bacteria; phylum Bacillota; class Clostridia; order Clostridiales; family Clostridiaceae; genus Clostridium_AU. Next base: position 25,182 of record NZ_FMJL01000006.1, on the reverse strand, counting down.
AATTGAGGGGAAAAAGTTTTTTATTACTCATGGACATAATTATGGGGTAAAACAGAGCTTAGGACAGCTAAAGCAGAAGGCAGAATTAGAGGGGGCTCATATAGTTTTATATGGGCATACACACATATCTAGCATTGTTTATGAGGAAGGGGTATGCTATCTTAATCCCGGCAGTGCTTGGCAGGGGCGAGATGGCTGTGAAAGCATTGCAATGATAGAGCTAAAAGATAGCAATATCAACCCTTGGTTGGTAATTGTAAGAAAATATTGAATATTAAGAGCTCAAAAATCTAAAAAAAATAAAAAAAAAATAAAAAAAGGTGTTGACGAAAGCAAATATATCGTGTAGAATAATCTATGTCGCCGGGGGGAAACAACAAAAAACAAAAACCGGTAGACAACGGGGTGTGGCGCAGATGGGAGCGCGCGTGCTTTGGGAGCATGAGGTCGCAGGTTCGATCCCTGTCACCCCGACCACCTGCGGGTGTAACTCAATGGTAGAGTGCCAGCCTTCCAAGCTGGTTACGAGGGTTCGATTCCCTTCACCCGCTCCAAATATGCGTCTTTAGCTCAGCTGGATAGAGCAACGGCCTTCTAAGCCGTGGGCCAGGGGTTCGAATCCCTTAAGACGCACTTAATAAAATTTGCTAACAATAAATAGCGAATTTTATATGCACCATTAGCTCAGTTGGTAGAGCACCTGACTCTTAATCAGGGTGTCCCGGGTTCGAGTCCCTGATGGTGCACCATATGGTGGACGTAGTTCAGTTGGTAGAGCACCAGATTGTGGCTCTGGCTGTCGTGGGTTCGAGTCCCATCGTTCACCCCATACTGGGATATCGCCAAGCGGTAAGGCACAGGACTTTGACTCCTGCATTCGCTGGTTCGAATCCAGCTATCCCAGCCATTTGGTTCACTAGCTCAGTCGGTAGAGCACATGACTTTTAATCATGGTGTCCGGGGTTCGATTCCCCGGTGAGCCACTAAATCAGATATCTAAAGGTTGATATCTGAATTGTGCAGGTGTGGCGGAATTGGCAGACGCACTAGACTTAGGATCTAGCGCCATTGGCATGCAGGTTCAACTCCTGTCACCTGCACCATTTTTTATGACAAAATACTAATCGAATACTTGCTTGGTAATTATGCGGGAGTGACTCAATGGTAGAGTGTCACCTTGCCAAGGTGAAAGTTGCGGGTTCGAGTCCCGTCTTCCGCTCCATATGCGGGTGTAACTCAATGGTAGAGTGCCAGCCTTCCAAGCTGGTTACGAGGGTTCGATTCCCTTCACCCGCTTTTATTATGCGTCTTTAGCTCAGCTGGATAGAGCAACGGCCTTCTAAGCCGTGGGCCAGGGGTTCGAATCCCTTAAGACGCATTTACATAAAGAGTTTTTATAGCTCATAATTTAATTGGCACCATTAGCTCAGTTGGTAGAGCACCTGACTCTTAATCAGGGTGTCCCGGGTTCGAGTCCCTGATGGTGCACCAATTTTATATCGGGGTGTGGCGCAGATGGGAGCGCGCGTGCTTTGGGAGCATGAGGTCGCAGGTTCGATCCCTGTCACCCCGACCACCTGCGGGTGTAACTCAATGGTAGAGTGCCAGCCTTCCAAGCTGGTTACGAGGGTTCGATTCCCTTCACCCGCTTTTAAATATGCGTCTTTAGCTCAGCTGGATAGAGCAACGGCCTTCTAAGCCGTGGGCCAGGGGTTCGAATCCCTTAAGACGCATTTACATAAAGAGTTTTTATAGCTCATAATTTAATTGGCACCATTAGCTCAGTTGGTAGAGCACCTGACTCTTAATCAGGGTGTCCCGGGTTCGAGTCCCTGATGGTGCACTATATATGGTTCACTAGCTCAGTCGGTAGAGCACATGACTTTTAATCATGGTGTCCGGGGTTCGATTCCCCGGTGAGCCACCAACAGATATCAAAAGCTGATATCTGAAAATGTGCAGGTGTGGCGGAATTGGCAGACGCACTAGACTTAGGATCTAGCGCCATTGGCATGCAGGTTCAACTCCTGTCACCTGCACCATCTTAATAAATTTAATACAATATGCGGGAGTGACTCAATGGTAGAGTGTCACCTTGCCAAGGTGAAAGTTGCGGGTTCGAGTCCCGTCTTCCGCTTTTCAAACCCCTTGATTTTTCAAGGGTTTTTTTGATTGCATTGAAATGTGCATAATATACAATAGAATAGCATGGATACATTATTTGAGAATTTGGTTTGCTAATTTAGTTATATATGGTATTATTTGTTGTTGGATACAGTAAATTTAATAATGGTCTTGATTAAGCAAGAGAAGGAGAAGAATATTATGGATTTTATTAAAGAAAATAGTATGATATGGGATATGAAATATGAGAGCAGAAAACGATGATATTTGGTCTATTCCAGTTTCAAGTGAAACGATTGAAAATGCTAAAAAGGAGTTTTTAGTATTGGATTAACTCCTGGTAAAAACCTTCTAGCGGATTTGTTTCCAGCGGACATTAAATCAAAAAAAGTATTATGCTTAGCTAGTGGTGGTGGTCAGCAAGGAACTATTATGACTGCATTAGGTGCGAAAGTTACTGTGTTTGACAATAGTTTTAAACAATTAGAAAAAGATCAGTTTGTAGCTAAAAGCGATGGATTGACCATTAAAACCGTTTAAGGTGACATGAGAGATTTATCAGTATTTGATGATGAATATTTTTATTTTATTATTCACCCTTGGTCTAATAGTTATATTGATAACGTTCTACCTGTTTGGAAGGAATGTTCAAGGGTATTGAAAAAGAATGGTATATTAATTTCAGGTTTTGGAAATCCATTGGAATACATATTTGATTTAGGAGAATTAGAAAAAGGAAATTTTGTTATGAAACATAAGATGAATTTATATATACATCAATTGCTACAAAGGCTATAAAGCTATAGAAGAACCTACTGTTTTACCCATGTCATTGAATCACTTCAAGGATATATGCTAGATATAAGTGTTTAATCTGGAGGATATTATCAAAAGGCTTTAGTTAAATATATAAAAAACTAGATTTTTATATCTAGTTTTTTATTTTTGAAACTTCTTTTTAATTATATTCTAATTTTGCAATAACTGACCATAAGGATTTTAATACAGGTTGTACCGCCTTAGCAGTTTTATAGCTCACAGTGTTGAAATTAAAAGAAACCTTTAGCTGAATAAGTTTATATTTTAAAACCAATCCTAGAATATAAGGAAAAGGACTTTCATAAATTATAAAATAAGTCTATAATATAATAAATATTAATTAATAATGATTGGAGAATGAAATATGGAACAAAATATAAATAGCGAAATCATGGATAAATTAACAAAGGTGTGCTTGTGCAAAGCTATACCTAGATCTAAAATTAAGGCTGCTATAAGAGATGGGGCACATACCTTAAAGGAAGTGCAGAAGGCTACTGGAGCAGGTTCTGGTGGTTGTCAAGGACGTAGATGTTCACCTAAGATAGAAGAGCTTATTAAGCAGTATAAGAATGGTAAGTGGGAGTAAAATCTTTTTGATAATTATTGATTTTATGAGCTTTTTATAATATAATGACTGAGTAAACTAAATATTAGGCGCTTGTAGCTCAGTTGGATAGAGTTACGGACTTCGAATCCGGAGGTCGGAGGTTCGAATCCTCTCAGGCGCACCATAAAGAAATGATATAGCTAGATTTTTAATTTATAAATCTAGCTATATTTTTATTTTACACTTTTCTTACATATTTACGCCGACCAAAGGAACACTAAAAGTGGAGGTGATTATATGTCCACTAAAAGTGAAAAGAAAAAAAGAAATGATAATAAGAGCACTAACCCTAAAACTGCAAATCCAATAACCATGGATACGGATAATAACATGCATAAACCGGTTAGAGGTTTACCTAATAAATAAGTTAAAGGAGAGGCAGCCATTTTATTGTTGACATAAAAGGTACTCTATGGTAAGATGTTTTAAAAAGTAATATACCTTTAAATTGATCCAGAGAGGTCAAGAAGGAAGTCATATAGTTTAGAGATGTATTCTATGGTATAAGTATGCCTTCCTTTATGGAAGGCATTTTTATTGCGCCAAAATTCATCAATATGACTCTTTACCTTTAAATTTAGCCCAGAGAGGTTAAGAAGGGGAGGAATGGTTATGTTAAAAATAAAACATCTGTTAGATCCAATGGACTTTTCAGTAGAAGAATTGGATGAAATTTTTCAATTGGCAAATCAAATTATATCCAATCCACAGAAATATTCTCACATCTGTGATGGTAAGATACTAGCCACTCTTTTTTATGAACCTAGTACTAGAACAAGACTTAGCTTTGAAGCAGCTATGTTAAGATTAGGGGGAAGCGTTTTAGGTTTTTCTGAAGCTAACTCTAGCTCTGTAGCCAAAGGGGAAAGTATAGCAGATACTATAAGGGTTGTAGATTGCTATGTAGATATTGCAGTGATGAGACATTTTAAGGAAGGTGCCCCTAAAATTGCGGCACAATATTCAAGCATACCTATAATCAATGCTGGTGATGGTGGTCACCAACATCCTACTCAAACTTTAACAGATCTATTAACTATCAAAAATATTAAAGGAAGGCTTTCCGACCTCACAATAGGTGTCTGTGGAGATCTAAAGTTTGGAAGGACAGTTCATTCCTTGATAAAGGCCATGTCCAGGTATCCTAATGTAAAGTTTGTCTTAATTTCACCGGAGGAGTTAAAAGTACCTAATTATATAATTAGTGAAGTCTTAGAAAAAAACAATATTGAATATATAGAAACTAATACTATGGAAGATGTTATAGGAGAGTTGGACGTACTCTATATGACCAGAGTTCAGAGGGAACGTTTTTTTAATGAGGAAGACTATATAAGGCTTAAGGATAGCTATATTTTAGATGGTGATAAGATGAAGCTAGCTTCAGAGAATATGATAGTAATGCATCCTCTTCCAAGAGTAAATGAAATTGCTTATGAAGTGGACAATGATCCTAGGGCTCATTACTTTAAGCAGGCTAAATTTGGTATGTACGTTAGAATGGCATTGATTATTAAGTTGCTAGGATTAATGTAGGAGGATGGAAGATGATAAGTATAAACAGTATAAAAAAGGGTATAGTTATTGACCATATATCTGCAGGCTTAGGCATTGAAATATTTGATTACTTAAAGTTAAAGGGAGCAGATTATACTGTAGCCCTCATTATGAATGCTTCCAGCAAGAAAATGGGTAAAAAGGATATCATTAAAATAGAAAATGAACTTGATATAGATCTTAGGATGCTTGGCTTGATAGATCCTAATATAACAATAAACTTTATAGAAAATGAACAAATAATTAATAAAATGAAGCTAGAGATTCCTACTAAGGTAGAGAATGTTATATTCTGTAAGAACCCTAGATGTGTAACTTCTGCAGAAGAGTATATTCCACACGTATTCCACCTTGTAGATTACAAGGAGAGGTTATATCGCTGTGAATATTGTGATGACATAGTAAGGTTTAAGGATCTTTAAGGAGGAATAATGATGGAATTATTGGTAAAAGGTGCAAGGATAGTGGACTGGAGCCTAGATTTTATAGGAGATATATATATTAAAGATGAAAAGATACAGGAGATAGGAGCAGAAATAAATAGACCTGTAGAAACCATAGATGCTAAGGGTAAAGTTGTAATGCCTTCTTTTATAGATTTACACTGTCATTTTAGGGATCCAGGTTTTACTTATAAGGAGGATATAGTTAGTGGTTCAAGGGCGGCGGTAAGAGGAGGATATACTGCAGTAAATCTTATGGCTAACACTAAGCCTGTTTGCAGTTCGTTAGAAACGGTAAACTATGTTCTTGAAAAGGGTGCGGAAACGGATTTAGTGCACATACACCAGTGTATGTCCATAACAAGGGATTTAGAAGGTGTAGATCTTAGTCATTTGGAAGAACTTAAACAGCACAATGATAAGGTGAAATTCTTATCTGATGATGGTAAAGGTGTAGCTGATAGTAAGGTTATGATGGAAGCAATGCTAAAGGCAGCTAAGCTAAATTTAACAGTTATATCTCATGCGGAGAGCCCAGAGTTTAGCAATGTAGATATGAGATTAGCAGAAAACACCATGACTTGGAGAGATATATGCCTTTCAAAATATACAAATTGTAGATTGCATCTTGCCCATGTAAGTACTAAGGAAGCTATAGAGTATGTAATTGATGCTAAGAGTAAGGGCTATGAAATAAGCTGCGAAGTGACTCCTCACCATATAGCTCTTACAGATCAAATTAAGTATAGGGTTAATCCGCCACTAAGAAAAGAGGATGATGTAGAAGCTCTTATTAATGCAATAAAGAAAGGGTATGTGGATTGCATTGCTACAGACCATGCTCCTCACAGTAAGGAAGATAAGGAAAAGGGAGCACCGGGAATCAGTGGCATAGAAACTGCTTTTCCAGTTTGTTATTCTAGTCTGGTTGAAAATAATCATATCTCCTTAAATATGTTATCGGAGTTAATGTCTAAGAAACCAGCAGAAATAATGGGATTGAAAAAAGGGAAGATTCAAATTGGATATGATGGGGATCTGGTAATAGTAGACATAGATAATTCTTATTATATAGATGTAAATGATTTTGAATCTAAAGGGAAAAATAGTCCTTTCCAAGGATATAAGGTTAAAGGAAAGGTTTTATATACAATTAAAGGTGGACGAGTTGTTTATAAGGATTAAATGATAAAAAGGAGCGGTGGTTGTAATTATGATTATTGATAAGTTATATGAGAGAGTGAAAGAAAGGGGAGTTGTTTGCGTAGGATTGGATACGGATTACGGCTATCTACCAGAGTCTTTTGCAAATAACTTTGAAAATATAGGAGAGGCAGTTTTTCACTTTAATAAAAGAATAATTGATGCAACTTTAGATATAGCAGCTTGTTTTAAGGTTCAAATAGCTTATTATGAAGCTTATGGTCTTAAGGGCATGGAAGCCTATGCCAAAACCTTAAAATATTTAAAAGAAAAGGATGCTGTAGTTATAGCAGACGTAAAAAGAGGTGATATAGCAAAAACTGCAGAAATGTACGCTAAAGCCCATTTTGAAGGAGATTTTGAAAGTGACTTTATAACATTAAATCCTTACATGGGCATGGACACTATAGAACCTTTCTTACCATATTTAAAGAACAAAGAAAAAGGAATATTTGCTCTTGTTAGAACCTCAAATCCAGGTTCAGAGGATATACAGTATATAAATAGTAGGGAAGATAGAAGAATTTATAACATAGTAGGAAATAAGATCAATAGTTTAGGAAAGGAATATAGAGGCCTTTGCGGCTATAGTTCTATAGGAGCAGTGGTAGGCTGCACCTATAGTTATGAGGCGGAAGAAATAAGAAAACAATTAGATAGCACCTTCTTCTTGATTCCAGGCTATGGTGCTCAGGGAGGTAAGGCTAAGGATGTGGCTCTTTACCTTAAGGATGGTAATGGTGGTGTAGTAAATTCATCTAGAGCTATATTACTAGCTTATAGAAAAAATGAAAATGGTGAAAAAGAATTTGATCTATGGGCTAGAGAAGAAGCAATTAGAATGAGAGATGAAATCTCAGATGCATGTAGAAAGGCAAAGGAGGTTACTTGCTAATGCCTCAGTATAAAAAAGCTAAAATTATTAGCAATGAGAAGATAGTGAACGGAATTTACAAGATGGCAGTAGAAGCAGAAATAAAGGAAGATATAAAACCAGGACAGTTTTTTATGTTGAGATCTTGGCAAGATGAGCCAGTGCTTTGGAGACCTATCAGTATATGCGAAGTTAAAGAAGGTGCTTTAGTATTCCTTTATGCGGCGGTAGGAAGAGGGACAGAAAGGTTAACAGAGCTAAAAAAAGATGAAGAGTTACAAGTTATGGGACCTTTAGGCAACGGGTTTGACTTAAGAAATATACAGGGGAAGGTAGCCTTGATAGCTGGTGGAATAGGTATAGCACCTATGGTGGAACTGAGTAAAAGAATTAAAAATGCAGAGCTTGATTTATATGCTGGATTTCGAAAGGATATATATGCTGTAGAAGATATAAAACCATATGTTAACAAGGTCTATATATCCACAGAGGATGGAAGTGTGGGACATAAGGGCTATGTAACTGAAATTTTTGATGCTTCAGCCTATGATTTGGTATTGTGCTGTGGTCCGGAAGTAATGATGGAAAAGGTTGTTAAGGAATGTTTAGAAAAGGATATAAAAATATATGTGTCTATGGAAAAGCATATGGCTTGCGGTATAGGTGCTTGTTTGGTTTGCACTTGCAAGACCAAAGAAGGTAATAAAAGAACCTGTAAAGAAGGACCAGTATTTGATGGTGAATCTTTAGTAATTTGAATAGGAGGAGCTTATGTTAACTAGAGAAATTTGTGGTGTTAAATTTAAAAATCCTGTGATAGCGGCTTCTGGTACCTTCGGATTTGGAAAAGAATATTCAGAGTTCTATGATGTTTCTTTATTAGGAGGCATTTGCACAAAGGGGTTAACCTTATATCCTAAAGAGGGAAATGACGGCATTAGAGTTGTGGAAACTCGAGGAGGAATCTTAAATAGTGTAGGCTTACAAAATCCTGGTATAGATAATTTTATACAGAAAGAACTACCATACATGGAAAGTTTACAGACTAATATTATTGCTAATGTAGGTGGCAACAATATTGAGCAATATATGGAGGCGGTAGAAAAGCTAAATGATACCTGCGTACATATGATAGAGCTAAATATTTCTTGTCCAAATGTAAAGACTGGTGGTATGGCCTTTGGAATTAAGTGTGAAGATGCCTATGAGGTAGTTAGCAAGGTAAAATCCGTATGTAAAAAGCCTCTTATAGTAAAACTTTCCCCTAATGCTGAAGATATTGTAGCTATGGCGGTAAAATGTAGAGAAGCAGGGGCAGATGCCTTATCCTTAATTAATACTATTAAGGCTATGGCTATAGATGTGAGAAAAAGAAAACCAGTTTTTGAAAATGTTACGGCTGGTTTGTCCGGTCCAGCTGTAAAACCTATAGCTTTAAGAATGGTATATGAGGTATGTAAAGCGGTAGACATACCGGTAATAGGTATGGGAGGAATAATGACAGGACAGGATGCCCTTGAATTTATTATGGCTGGAGCCACAGCGGTACAGATAGGAACAGCAAATTTTATACAACCGGATATAGGAATTAAGATAATTGAAGAGATACAGGAATTTATGATTGAGGAAGGTATTAAGTGTATAGATGAAATAGTGGGAGTAGCTTCCTTGTAATTTAGTATAATTAATTATTTAAAATTAAATGGAGGGTTTAGTATGGTTATTGAAACACTTAAGGAATGTGAAGCTTTATTGGAGGGACATTTTCTTTTATCCAGTGGAAGACATAGTAATAGATACTGCCAATGCGCAAAATTATTGCAGTATCCAGATAAGGCAGCTAAAGTTTTGGCGGTGGTGGCAGAGCAGCTTAAGAAAGTAGAATTTGATAAAGTAGTAGGACCTGCTATGGGTGGAATAATTGTAGCCTATGAAATAGGAAGACAGACTGGAAAGCCTGCTATCTTCACTGAAAGAGAAGATGGCAAAATGACTTTAAGAAGAGGTTTTGAAATTAAACCTGGGGAAAAGGTTATTATTACAGAGGATGTAGTTACTACAGGTAAATCTGCTTTAGAGGCTATAGAAGTAGTAAAGAGCTTAGGAGGAATAGTGGTAGGTATAGCTTGTATTGTAGATAGGGGTACTTGTAAGCTTGAATATCCAATTTATAGTTGTACTAAAATGAATATTGAAAGTTATGATAAGGATGAATGTCCATTATGTAAGGAAAATATACCTTACGTTAAACCAGGAAGTAGAAATATTAAATAATATATTATCATTGCAAAGGGATTCAATGAATTTGAATCTCTTTATTTTTGCATGAAAATAAGGAGTATACAATGATAGTGTAAGTAATAGGTCCTGTCAGAATATTTGCTAATATAGATAAAATAACGATAATATCGTATTTAAATGCTATTGACAGAAAGGAAAATCTATGATAAATTTTGTATAAATATTAGTTTGTTATGAATAAATATTCAGAGGATTTGGGAGGATGTATAGTCATGGATGGAATAGTTTATCTAGAAGATGGTTCTATTTATAAGGGTAAAGGTTTTGGGAAAAAAGGTGTTTCTGTTGGCGAAATAGTATTTAATACATCTGCAACAGGATATCAAGAGATTCTGACGGATCCTACCAATGCTGGGACTATTATAACTATGACCTATCCTGTAATAGGAGGAATCGGCGTTAATAGCATAGAAAACGAATCTAGCAACATATATGCAAAAGGATTTATAGTAAAGGGGCTTTCAACAATAAGCTCTAATTACTTAATGGAAAAAGATTTAGAAGATTTCCTTATAGAAAAGGGAGTTGTAGGAGTTGCTGGTGTGGATACCAGAAGTATTACTAGAAAAATAAGAAGTAAAGGAACAATGAAATGTGTCATTGCAAATATAGATATATCTACCGATGAGCTTAAGAAAATAATAGAAGAAGAAAAAGAAAAGGAAGAAAACTTTGTTAAGGAAGTAAGTACAAAAAAATATGTGCATATTCCAGGAACGGGCACAAAAGTTGCTGTGGTAGACTTTGGAGTGAAAAATAGCATTATTAAAAGTTTGAAAGATAGGGACTGTGATATAACTATAGTTCCATACAACACAAGTTATAAGGAACTAAGAAATTTAAATCCTGACGGTGTTTTACTTAGCAATGGTCCAGGAAATCCTAAGTTAGTTCCTGAAGGAATAGAGTTAACTAAGCATCTTCTAGGAAAGTTACCGATCTTTGGTATAGGACTAGGACATCAGATTTTAGCTTTAGCTCTTGGAGCAGATATCTATAAGATGAAATGTGGACATAGAGGTTTAAACCACGGGATATATGATTTTGAAAGAGATAAAGCTTATATAACTTCTCAAAATCATAGTTACGCTGTAAAGGACCAAGATTTGGATAAACTAGGCATTATCGTTACTCATAAAAATTTAAATGATGGCTCTGTAGAGGGATTAAAACATAAGTATTACCCTGTGTTTTCTGTGCAATTTAGTCCAGAAGGGGCACCAGGGCCTACTGATATGGAATATATATTTGATAAATTTATTGATATTTGTGTTGGAAAAGAGGTAAAGTATGGGGCTTGATAAATCATTAAAAAAAGTTTTAATTATTGGTTCAGGACCAATTGTAATAGGGCAGGCGGCAGAATTTGATTATTCTGGTACTCAAGCTTGCAAGTCATTGAAGGAAGAAGGAATAGAAACTATACTATTAAACAGCAATCCGGCTACAATCATGACAGATACAAATATTGCAGACAAGGTATATATTGAACCTATAAACCTAGAAACTATAGTAGCCATATTGGAAAAGGAAAGACCACAAGGAATTTTAGCAGGCTTTGGAGGTCAAACTGCCTTAAATGTAGCTATGCAGTTAAAAAAAGAAGGCATATTAGATAAATATAATGTAAGACTTTTAGGTATTAACAGCGAATCTATAAAGAAGGCTGAGGATAGAGAAGCCTTTAAGGATTTAATGATGGAAATAGGACAACCAGTTCCTCAAAGTATAATAGCTACTAATTTAGAGCAATGTTTTGATTTTGTTAAGAAGGTTGGTTTTCCCGTAATAATCCGTCCAGCCTATACATTAGGTGGTACTGGTGGTGGTATAGCTGAAAATATGGAAGAACTAAAAGAGATCTGCAGCAGAGGCATAGAGATGAGCCCCATTGGCCAAATTCTTTTGGAACAGAGTGTGGCTGGTTGGAAGGAAATAGAGTATGAGGTTATGAGAGATGGAAAGGACAACTGCATTATTATATGTAGTATGGAGAATATAGATCCAGTAGGTATTCATACCGGCGATAGTATTGTAGTTGCTCCAACTCAAACTTTAACGGATAAAGAATATCAAATGCTTAGAAATGCTTGCGTTGATATAATAAGAAGCTTAGAAATTGAAGGAGGCTGCAATATCCAATTTGCCTTGGATCCTAAGAGTAGTAATTATGTAGTTATAGAGGTTAATCCAAGAGTAAGCCGTTCCAGTGCTTTAGCTTCAAAGGCTACAGGCTATCCTATAGCTAAAATAGCCTCTAAAATTGCCATTGGCTATAGTTTAGACGAACTTACAAATAGTGTTACAGGAGCTTCTAGTGCATATTTTGAGCCTACTATAGACTATGTGGTTATTAAAATTCCAAAGTGGCCTTTTGATAAGTTTTCTACTGCTGAAAGAAGTCTAGGCACTCAAATGAAGGCCACAGGAGAGGTTATGGCCATAAACAGAAGCTTTGAAGGAGCACTTTTGAAAGCTATTAGTTCTCTAGAAGGTATGCCAAAGGGATTAAGATATAAAAAGCTTCATGAAATCAAAAATGATGAACTACTTAAAAAGCTAGAAGCTCAAGATGATGAAAGAATTTTTGTATTGGCAGAGGCTTTAAGAAGGGGAGAAAGTGAGGAAAACCTTCACAATTATACAAAGATAGACCCTCTATTTATTAGGGCTATTAAAAATATTGTTGATATGGAAAAAAGTCTTGCTAATTATAAGGAAAAAAGTCAAGTTATTTATGATGCTCAAGCCATGGGATTTACTGACGAAGAAATTTGCGATTTAACAGGCTTAGATTATGAAGGTTTGAAAAAAATAAGAAGCAACAAGGAAATCTTCCCCGTGTACAAGATGGTAGATACTTGCGGTGGAGAATTTGAAGCTAACACCCCTTATTACTATTCTTGCTACGATGAAGAAGATGAAGTGCTAGTATCGGATAATAAGAAGATTCTAGTAATTGGATCTGGTCCTATAAGAATAGGTCAAGGTATAGAGTTTGATTATTGTTGTGTACATGGGGTTTGGGCTTTAAAGGAAGCTGGTTATGAAGCTATAATAGTAAATAATAATCCAGAGACAGTAAGTACAGATTTTGATACTTCTGATAAATTATATTTTGAACCTTTATATATAGATGATGTTATGAATATTATTAAGAAGGAAAAGCCTGAGGGAGTAATTGTTCAATTTGGTGGTCAAACCGCTCTTAATTTATCAGAAAAGCTTAATAGCAGAGGGGTAAAAATAATAGGAACTCCTTTTGAATCTATTGACTTAGCAGAAGATAGAGAAAAGTTTAGATTGCTACTAGAGAAGTTGAACATTCCAAGTCCTAAGGGTGAGGCGGTAAGTTCAGTAGAAGAAGCAAAAGAAAAGGCTGAGAATTTAGGCTATCCAGTAGTGGTACGTCCATCCTATGTAATAGGTGGTAGGGCAATGGAGGTAGTGTATGATTCTAATTCTCTAGAAAGATATATGAAGGAAGCTCTATCATTAAAAAATGGTCATGTAATATTAATGGACAAATACATTAGAGGTACTGAAATAGAAGTTGATGCTTTATGTGATGGCGAAGATATTTTAATTCCAGGTATAATGGAACATGTGGAAAGGACAGGAGTTCATTCCGGAGATAGCATAACAGTATATCCTTCCATTACTTTAAAGGACGAGGTTATTAATAAATTAAAGGAGTATACCTTGAAAATTGCTAAAGAGTTGAAGGTAATAGGTCTAATAAATATTCAATATGTCTTTGACGGGGAAAGGGTCTATGTAATAGAAGTAAACCCAAGGGCCTCCAGAACCGTACCTATTTTAAGTAAGGTAGCTGGAGTGCCAATGGTATCTATAGCTGTACAATTAATGCTAGGAAAGAAATTAAAAGACCTAGAATATGGAACAGGCTTGAAAGAAAAAAGAAATCTTTATGCGGTCAAAGTTCCAGTGTTCTCTGGAGAAAAGTTGGCAGATGTTGATATGTATTTAGGACCGGAAATGAAGTCTACTGGTGAAGTGTTAGGTGTAGATGGAGATTTAGAAAAGGCCATATATAAAGGGTTTACTGCTGCAGGTACTAAGATCTTAACAGAAGGTAGTATTTATGTATCCTTAAAAGAGGTTGACAAGGCAGAAATCTTTGAGCTTATAAAAGAAGTTGAAGCTATGGGGTTTGAAATATATGGTTCAGAAGGTACAGCTAAATATCTTGAAAGTAAGGATATAAAATGCAAGGCTCTAAATGGTGAAGAAGTAATAGATTATATTTCTCAAGGTAAGATTCAAATAGTATTAAACACACCTACCAAAGGAAATAATATTGAAACTAAGGGCTTCAAAGTAAGGCGTAAAGCAGCGGAGCATAGGGTACCTACTTTCACTTGTATCGATACTTTTAAGTGCTATTTGAAGGCTGTTAAAATTAAGAAGTCTGGTGTAATTGTGGAACCTAAGGCAATGTCAGAGTATTAATTATAATAAAAATAAAGAAGAGTTTTTTACAGCCATACTGTGAAAAAATTGAATTTATAAAATAAAAGATTCAGATAAGCTGAATCTTTTATTTTATTTAGCTGAATAATAATGAATAAGATTACTTTACATAAAATATATTTTAGAAAAGTAAATTATACTAAATTTAGGCTTTGCGAAACCTTGTAAATTACTACTATTTTTTTCTTAAAATTATTTGATGAGTAATATATTTTCATTTATAATATTAATGATATAATATGTTGGGGATTAAACTTTTGCTAAATTATATCGTACATTTAAATAGATAGGGTGAATATTAATTGTTGTTAGGAGGAGAATGATTTGGCTAAGCCAAGTATATTCAGCAGCGAATATGAAAAAAAGATGAGAGCAAGAAAGAGAAGGAGAGTAATAATAGTTCTTTGTCTAGTTATTGGCGGGGCATATTTTTTGTTCACATCTACCTATAATAAGTGGCAAAAACAGCATGTTAGTGAGTTAGAAAAAAAGCAGGAAGAAAGTGGGTATTTAAGTAATAAAGATTCAAGTGATAAGAAAAATAAAGACAAAGATAAAATAGATGATACTAAAAAGAAGGAAACAATAGTTGAAGATAAGGTGATGAAGCTTACCTTAGATAATAATAAAACGTATCAGATAATATATACTGAATCTGATAATAAAAAGGTTATTAAAAATTTGATAGCAGAAGATAATTCTATCTTTTCTTTTAACATTAATCCAGATGGCAGCAAAGTGGTTATATTGGATGAAAATCAGGATTTATATGTAGCAGATTTAGAAGGAAATAAAAAGAATATCACAAAGCCAGAGTATATTACAACAAAGGGAAAGGTTATACCTAAGGCTCAGCAACTTCAGTATCATCCAGATTTTATATGGCACTCTTCTCCAAAGTTTATAAACAATGATACCATTGTTTATATATCACATTTACCTTTTTTTAATACAAAACTAACGGTGTATAAGGTAAATATAGACAATGGAACTCATGATAGAATATTACCTTATTACGGTAAAGAGGTAAACTTTGAGAATTTAGAGGAAAAGGGACTCAAAGTTAATATAGATGGAGTTGTTAGATACATAAGTAGTGACGGAAAATTTGTTGAGTAATTTAGTTGAAAAGTATTTTATAGTGAACTTATTTTTGTCATATGGAATATTATTAACACTTTATGGCAAAAATTTATTAAGGATTGAAGAAAATACGATATAGAGGTATAATATTGCTTAAAAATGTTATATTTTATTTGCCTAAAATTTTTAAAATATGATATAATATCTTAGTTAAAAAATCTAGTTTTTAAAAGGTTTTATGGAATTAGGAGGAAGAATCGTGATGAACATCAAATTCGAAAAAGTTGAAAAAAACACTGTAAAGTTAGAAGTGACAGTGGAAGCAGAAAAGTTCAATGAAGCATTAAAGAAGGCTTATGAAAAGAATAAAAGCAAATACAACATTCCAGGTTTCAGAAAAGGTAAGGCTCCAATGAACCTTATAACTAAAATGTATGGCGAAGGTGTATTTTATGAAGATGCAATAAATATTTGTATTGAGGATACATATCCTAAAGCTTTAGAAGAGCACGACATACATCCTGTAGATTATCCAGAAATCGATATAGTAGAAATAGGTTCAGGAAAAGACTTAGTTTATACTGCAAAAGTTGTAACAATGCCTGAAGTAGAATTAGGAGAATATAAGGGACTTGAAGTTAAGAAGGTTGAGTATCCTGTAACAGATGAAGACGTGATGGAACAATTAAAGTCCATTCAGGAAAGAAATGCTAGAATAGAAACAAAGGCTGAAGGCACTGTAGAAAATGGAGATATAGCTGTTATCGATTTTAAAGGCTATATAGATGGAGTTGCCTTTGAAGGTGGAGAAGGAAAGAACTTTTCATTGGAAATCGGATCAAAAAGCTTCATAGACAATTTTGAAGAACAGCTTATAGGTGCAGCAGTAGGTGAAAAGAGAGAGGTTAAGGTTACTTTCCCTGAAGAGTATGGAAGAGAAGATTTAAATGGTAAAGCTGCTGTTTTCGAAGTTACTGTTAACGAAATTAAAGTAAAAGAATTGCCTGCATTAGACGATGAACTTGCTAAGGACGTTTCAGAGTTTGATACATTAGAAGAATTAAAGAATGATATAAAG
This sequence comes from Clostridium sp. N3C, assembly GCF_900095445.1. Taxonomy (GTDB): domain Bacteria; phylum Bacillota; class Clostridia; order Clostridiales; family Clostridiaceae; genus Clostridium_AU. The sequence goes on along the minus strand of NZ_FMJL01000006.1, from coordinate 8,596 downwards.
ACAAAGATGGAAAAAGCAAATGAAGAAAAAGCAAAGAGAGAACTTGAAGAAGAAGTTATTTTAGCTGCTTGCGATAATGCTAAAATTGATATTCCTGAAGTTATGATAGATAAAGAAATTGATGGTATGTTAAAAGATATGGAAGCAAGACTTAAGTATCAAGGATTAGATTTAGAAACATATTATCAATATACTGGTAGCAATGAAACTAAGATGAGAGAATTCATGAGAGAAAGCGCTGTTAAGAAAATTAAGTCAGACTTAGTTCTTGCTGAAATAGCAAAGGTTGAAAAAATTGAAGTAACAGAAGAAGAATTAAAGGCTAAGGCTGAAGAGATTGCTAAGCAGTATGGTCAAGAGGATATAGAAAAGACTGTAGACTTCCTTCTAAAGGTTCAAGGCCAATACTTAAAGATAGATGTTACTAACGAAAAGGTAATAAAGTTACTAGTTGACAATTGTAAGACTGTTGCATAAAAAAGTTAGAATTATAATTGCCAGAACAATTTCTGGTAATTATAATTTGGAAAATATAAGGTCAAAATAGTAATGCTAGCATATACTTTATATTGAGCACAAAAGATTCCTTAGTTAATTAGGATAGATTTGTAGAGAAAGATTGAATATTAGGTAATAGGAGGGAGTTATATGAGTTTAGTACCAGTAGTAGTTGAACAGACTAATAGAGGTGAAAGATCCTACGACATTTACTCCAGATTGTTAAAAGACAGAATTATAATGCTTAGTGATGAAGTTAACGATGTAACTGCAAGTTTAGTAGTTGCTCAGTTATTGTTTTTAGAAAGTGAAGATCCTGATAAGGATATTTATTTATACATAAACAGCCCAGGAGGATCTATAACTTCTGGAATGGCTATTTATGACACAATGCAGTATATTAAGCCTGATGTTAGCACTATTTGTATAGGAATGGCTGCTTCTATGGGAGCTTTCTTGTTGGCTGCAGGAGCTAAAGGTAAAAGATTTGCTCTACCTAATAGCGAGATTATGATACATCAGCCTTTAGGTGGATTCCAAGGTCAGGCTACTGATATAGATATTCATGCTAAAAGAATTTTAAGAATGAAGGATACTTTAAATAAAATATTAAGCGAAAGAACCGGCCAGCCATTGGAGAAGATAAAGCAAGATGTTGAAAGAGATTATTTCATGACAGCAAATGAAGCAATGGAATATGGCCTTATAGATAGAGTATTAACTAAGAATAATATATCCAATGAAAGCAAATAGTATAATTATACTTCCGTATTAGTTGTGGGGATGTTTGGCGCAATATCCATTAGCGAGGTGTTTAGATGGTTAAATATGATGATAAAAAGCAACTTAAGTGTTCCTTTTGTGGTAAAAATCAGGATCAGGTTAGGAGACTTATAGCAGGCCCAGGGGTCTATATCTGTGATGAATGTATTGAATTATGTTCAGAAATTATTGCAGACGAATTTGAAGACAATATTCAATTAGATGTTAATACATTACCAAAGCCAGTAGAGATAAAAAACTATCTTGATCAATATGTTATAGGACAGGATGATGCTAAGAAGGCTTTGGCGGTAGCAGTTTATAATCATTACAAGAGAATTAACAGCAACAAAAATGATGGTGATGTAGAATTACAAAAAAGTAATATTCTATTATTAGGACCTACTGGTTCAGGAAAGACCCTTCTTGCGCAAACCTTGGCAAAATTTCTCAATGTACCCTTTGCCATTGCTGATGCTACAACTTTAACTGAGGCAGGATATGTTGGTGAAGACGTAGAAAATATACTTTTAAAGCTAATTCAAAATGCAGATTATGATATTGAAAGGGCAGAAAAAGGTATAATTTACATTGACGAAATTGACAAGATAGCAAGAAAATCTGAAAATCCGTCTATAACAAGGGATGTTTCTGGAGAGGGAGTACAGCAGGCTCTTTTAAAGATTTTAGAAGGAACTATAGCTTCTGTACCACCACAGGGAGGTAGAAAGCATCCGCATCAAGAGTTTATACAAATAAATACAACTAATATTTTATTTATTTGTGGTGGTGCTTTTGATGGTATAGAGAAAATAATAGAAAAAAGAACAAGAAAGAGTTCTATAGGTTTTGGGGCAGAAATTCAGACTAAGGCCGATAAGGATATAGGTAAAATGCTAAAGGAAATTTTACCAGGAGATTTATTAAAGTTCGGTCTCATTCCTGAATTTATAGGAAGAATTCCTATTGTAGTTACTTTAGATTCTTTAGATAAGAATGCTTTAGTAAATATACTAACACAACCTAAAAATGCCCTAATAAAACAATATAAAAAGTTATTTGAAATGGATAATGTAGAGTTAGAGTTTACTGATGATGCAGTAGAGGCAATTGCTGAATTAGCATTAGAGAGAAGCACAGGAGCCAGAGGTTTGAGGGCTATTATTGAAGATGTGATGAAGGATATCATGTTTGAAATACCTTCTAATGAACAGATTTCAAAAGTAATAGTAACCAAGGAAACCTTAAGCACTAAACAACCTCAAGTAGAATTAACGGAAGGCCAAAAAAGATTACCTATAAAATCTAAGAAAACTAAGAGCCGAAAGGGCATTGAAACAGCATAATTTAAGAGCATGGATTTCCATGCTCTTGAATTTTTATGGGTAAGAATATAAAACGTAACTATGGTAAATAATAGAGATATAAGTTCAAAATAAGAAAATTATAAGTAAAATGGAAAGGAAGGTATAAGGCTTTACTCCTCAGTTTAAAGCCTAAGGGGGAAATGATTAATATTTTAATTATTGTTCAATTCTTTTTTACCATAGTTACAGGGGTATATTTTTTAAATGCCTTAAAAGGACAGACTTCAAATAAAGTGCTAATAGATAAAGAAAATAAAAAAGAAATGGAAAAGCTGAGAAAAATGCGAGCTTTAAGTTTAACAGATCCCTTAACTGAAAAAAGTAGACCTACAAGCTATAAGGAAATTATAGGCCAGGAAGATGGGATAAAAGCTCTTAAATCTGCATTATGCGGAAAAAATCCTCAACATGTAATTATATATGGTCCGCCGGGGGTAGGGAAAACTGCTGCAGCACGATTGGTGTTGGAGTATGCTAAAAAACAAGCAGAATCACCTTTTACCAAGGATAGTAAGTTTGTGGAGATAGATGCAACCACAATTAGGTATGATGAGAGAGGTATTGCGGATCCCCTTATAGGCTCTGTACATGATCCTATATATCAAGGAGCTGGAGCCCTAGGCATAGCAGGAATTCCTCAACCCAAACCTGGTGCCGTAACAAAGGCACATGGAGGTATCTTATTTATAGATGAAATAGGAGAATTACAACCTATAGTATTAAATAAGCTGTTAAAGGTTTTGGAGGATAGAAAAGTATTTTTAGATAGCGCCTATTACAGTTCCGAAGATCCTAACATACCACCTTATATAAAGGAGATTTTTGAAAATGGTCTTCCTGCAGATTTTAGATTAATAGGTGCTACCACTAGAAGTCCAGAAGAAATTTCTCCTGCAATTCGTTCAAGATGCATAGAAATATTTTTTAAGGCCTTGCAGTGTGAGGATATAATGATCATTGCAAAAAATGCTGTTAAGAAATTAGATTTAGATGTGGAGGAAAAGGCACTTTATTTAATAGGAAAATACTGTACCAACGGAAGAGAAGCAGTTAACTTAGTACAATTAGCTGCAGGAGTTGCTTTAAATGATGGTCGTAAGATTATAAATATAGATGATATTCAATGGGCTGTAGAAAATGGAGCTTATACACCTAGAATTGAAAAAAGCATTAAAGAAAAGCCTAAGATTGGATATGTTAATGGTTTAGCTGTATATGGGGCCAATATAGGAGCAATCATGGAGATAGAGGCTGCCGCTAAAAAAGTAAAATTTAACAAAGGTAAAATAAAGGTTACTGGTATTGTAGAAGAGGAGCAAATTAATTCTATAGATAGAAAGATAATAAGAAAGAGCAATGCAAAATGTTCTGTAGAAAATGCACTTACGGTTTTGACAAATATATTTGATATAGATTGTGAAGAATATGATATACATATAAACTTTCCAGGTGGGGTACCAGTAGATGGACCTTCTGCTGGCATAAGTATCACCAGTGCTATTTACAGCGCAATTAAGAGGTTGCCTATAAGCAATAAGATAGCTATGACAGGTGAAATATCCTTGCATGGAGAAGTAAAGGCTGTTGGCGGGATAAATGCTAAAATAGCTGCTGCTAGGAAGGCAGGAGTAAAAAAAGTTATTATACCAAAAGAAAATTGGGTAGATAGGCATAATGAATTTAAGGACATTGAGATTATAGCGGTAAGTCATATAAAGGAAGTAATACCTTTTGTCTTCGAAAATAATGAATCTGATAATGAAATTAGCATTGAAAAGGATAATAATGTAGGAATAAAATCAGCACAACCTAATATTCTATAGAATAGAAATAAATTAATAGCTATAGTTGCATATTTGTAAATAAGCTTGCGCTACCGCAAGCTTATTTATTCTTAAAAGAAGGATTTGGAGCTTCTTTTGAATTATAGGCTTCTAATAGGCAATCAACATTGATTATTACTTATATATTATTGACTATTAAGTGAAATTAATATTAAATATAATTAAAGCCGTAAAATTCCTACTTTATGGCTAGGATACACTTGAAAATTTGCGTAGAAGAAAGTGAGGGGTAGGTTGGTTATGGAAAATGAAAATAGAGAGTTACCTCTTATACCCTTAAGAGGACTTACAATATTTCCATATATGGTTTTACATTTCGATGTTGGTAGAGATAAGTCCATACAAGCTTTAGAAGAAGCTATGTTAAATGGACAGGAAATATTTCTTATAGCTCAGAAAGATGCGAAAATTGAAGAGCCGGATAAAGATGATATATTTGAAATAGGTACCTTGTGTAATATTAAGCAACTTTTAAGGTTGCCTGGAGATACAGTTAGAGTATTAGTTGAAGGTAAAAGTAGAGCTAAGATTGTAAATTATATTCAAGAAGATCCATTTTTTAGAGTGGAAGTTGAGGTGCTTCAGGAGTCTGAGTGCGTTCAAGATCATAAGTGTGAAGCTCTAGTTAGAAAAATTAAGGAGGCTTTCGATGAATATGTAAAGCTTTCTGGAACTATGCCTAGTGAGGTTCTTATTACCTTAGATGATATAGAGAGTCCAGGAAGGCTGTCAGATATAGTCTCCTCTTATTTAATGCTAAAACAAGAAAAGAAGCAGGAACTATTGGAGGCCATTGATGTAAATGAAAGGCTTGAAAAGTTACTTGTTATTATAAACAATGAAATTGAAATCTTAAATTTGGAGAAAAAAATAGGAGTTAGAGTAAAGAAAAAAATTGATAAGGTACAAAAGGAGTACTACTTAAGAGAGCAGTTAAAGGCTATTCAAGAGGAATTAGGGGAAGATGATGAGGATCAAAAGGAGATAAAAAAATATAAACAAAGAATCAATAAGGCAAAGTTACCTAAAGCTGTAAAGGAAAAGGCCTTATATGAATTAGATAGGCTTGGCAATATGGGAGGATATTCTGCAGAAGGTAATGTTATAAGAACTTACCTTGATTGGGTTTTGGATTTACCTTGGAATACAGAAACTAAGGACAATTATGATATAAAGAAGGCTAGAGAAATATTAGAAGCTGAACATTATGGCTTGAAGGATGTTAAGGATAGAATAATAGAGTATCTAGCAGTTAAAAAAATGAGTAAATCATTAAAGGGACCTATACTATGCTTAGTTGGTCCTCCAGGAGTAGGAAAGACCTCTATTGCCCGTTCTGTAGCTCATGCTTTGAACAGAAACTTTGTGAGAATGTCTCTTGGTGGAGTAAGGGATGAAGCTGAAATAAGAGGTCATAGAAAGACTTATGTAGGAGCAATACCTGGTAGAATAATATATGGTATGAAACAGGCTAAGTCAAAGAATCCTTTATTTTTGTTAGATGAAATTGATAAGATGAGTAATGATTTTAGAGGAGACCCAGCGGATGCATTGTTAGAGGTATTAGATCCAGAGCAAAATAGCACCTTTAGAGATCATTATTTGGAATTAGAGATGGATTTGTCTAATGTAATGTTTATTACTACTGCCAATACTCTAGATACTATACCAAGACCTTTGCTTGATAGAATGGAAGTTATAGAGGTTTCAGGTTATACCTATGAGGAGAAATTACATATTGCTAAGAGACATTTAATACCTAAGGTATTAAAGGAGCATAATGTTGAAGAAGGTGTTATATCAATTTCTGATTCTTGTATTTCTTCAATTATAGAGGGTTATACACTGGAATCTGGAGTAAGAGACTTAGAAAGAAGAATTGGAGCTGTAGTAAGAAAATCCATAGCGGATATGCTTGAAAATGGAAAGAAATCCATTAATATAACAGTTAACCATCTAAAGAAGTATTTAGGAAGTCCTATATATACTTATGATAAAGTAGATAAAGAAGATAAAATAGGTGTAGTTATGGGAATGGCTTGGACAGCTTATGGTGGAGATACCTTACCAGTAGAAGCAACTATAATGGAGGGTTCAGGAAAATTAGAGCTAACAGGAAAGCTTGGAGAGGTTATGCAGGAATCCGCCAGGGCTGCATACAGCTATGTGAGGGCGCATGCTAATGAATATAACATAAATCCTGATTTTTATAAGGATAAAGATATACATATTCATGTTCCTGAAGGAGCGGTACCTAAGGATGGACCTTCCGCTGGAGTTACTCTTGTAACAGCACTGGTTTCAGCTTTAGGGGAAAGAAAGGTAAAACATAATGTAGCCATGACTGGAGAAATAACCTTAACCGGTAGAGTATTGCCTATAGGAGGTTTAAAAGAGAAAACATTAGCCGCTTTCAGAGCTGGTATTGATACGGTAATAATCCCTGAGGCTAATAAAAAGGACATGGAGAAGATACCAGATAGTATAAAGAAAAAAGTAAAGTTTATACTAGCCTCAAAAATAGATGATGTATTAAAGAATGCACTAATGGAGGAAAATAAATAATGGAAATTAAGAAGGCAGAATTTATAATATCCGCTGCCAGTAGAAGTCAATATCCCCAAGATGGTAGGGTAGAAGTAGCTTTTGTAGGACGTTCTAATGTAGGTAAATCATCAATAATAAATGCTTTAACTAATAGAAAATCCTTAGCCAAGGTTGGTAATACTCCTGGTAAAACTAGATTAATTAATTTCTTTTTAATAAACGATGATTTCTATTTGGTGGATTTACCAGGATACGGTTATGCTAAAGTGTCTAAGGGTGAAAAGGAAAAGTGGGGTAGACTTATGGAGGATTATCTTACTGGCAGGGAGACATTAAAAAAAGTAGTACTGTTAGTAGATAGTAGACATAAACCTACGGAAGATGATGTAATGATGATAGAATGGATAAGATATCATGGATATGATATCCAGGTTATTGCTACAAAGGCTGATAAAATTTCTAGGAATGAAATGCAAAAAAATAAAAAAATAATTAAGGAAACCCTTAAAGTAAGAGATGAGGAATTATTCTTTTTCTCTTCTACTAAAAGGGAAGGTAAGGAAGAGCTAATTAATAAACTTTTTGATGATTTATCAGCAAATAATAACATTGCAGAACCAATGGAAAGTTAAATACAACTTTTCTTAGAGCTTAGGAGTTGTCTCGGAAGAGGCTACTCCTTTTTTTACTTCTAACCTTTTACTTTTAGTGTCAATTTATAAATGAAAGAATAGTATATATTATGAATACGGAAGCGGCAATAGTAATGGGGAGGAAGTGAAAATGGATGAGCGGCATATTATCAGAGTTATCCTCAAGCTTTTGCGGAGGAAAGAGCTGTGATAAAAATAAGGGAGGCAATGATGTATTAAATAGCGGTATTTTTATATGGATAGCTCTGGCTGTATTGTTATGCATGTGCCGAGGAGGAAGTAGCTTTGGCGGTTTTGTAGTAAACCCCTGTTGCAAGTCTAAGGAACATAGTGGGTCTTCTAAAGGTAAAGGAGTAATTGTTTTCCTAATCCTTCTGTTTCTTCTTTTTGCAGGAAATGGAGATGGCTTAGCTGGTAATCAGGGAAATGTAAATACTAATATTATAAATGTTGGAACATCAGATGAAAACTGTGATGATGATTATTATGAAGAGTGTAGCTGCAATAGTAGTAAGTGTTGAATAGAGTGAAAAACATAGACTATAAGGAGGATAGTATATGGAACTTGGCAGATTCAAGCTTCCCAAGAGCACTAATAATTTTCTTATTTGGGCGTTGATAGCTATAATTGTTTTTGGCTTTGGAAAACCATCTAGTATTCTTGGGTTAAGTTATGGTAATACAGAGGATAATAAGAATCAAGGAGGCAGTAAAAAACGTTGCTCAGGAGGAAAAGATAGTACATTACCAGCTCTTAGAGGAGGATTAGTTCCTTTTGCTGGACCAATGAAATTTAATAATTTTTTAGGTGGCAATGGATTATTTATTTTGGCAGTAGTAGCCCTATTGTTACTATGCAAAGATGATAAAAAATCTAATGATAAGAAATAGTAAAGGGGATGAGGAAGAGCTTAATAGTATAAAA
>NZ_FMJL01000004.1 GCF_900095445.1 Clostridium sp. N3C | reverse complement strand
TTTATTTTGTACAATAATTTTAATCTATGATTTTTTAATTTTATCTTCTATAATAATTTTTCCAAACTGAGAAATAATAACATTATAATAAAGGATTAGGAGTTTTTAAATGTATAGGTTGAAGGATTTTTTATCAAAGAAGGTTATGTATTCTAATGGCAAAAAAGTTGGAACGGTTACTGATTTAGCTGTAAACTTTAGTGAAAGGAAAATAAAGGGTTTTGCTATAAGGAGTACAAATATATTTGGTAAAAAGAGTAAAATAGCTTTAATAGAAGATGTTATTTATTTTGATGATGATTTGATTGTTGACAAGGTAAGGGACATAAGGTATTTAACTTTTTCTTCTGTCAAGGGTATGGAGGTAATAGATCTACAAGGTAATATTATAGGCATAGTAGAAGATCTGCTTTTCGATGGTGACTTTAATATGAAAGGCATGATTATCAGTCCTGGAATATTGAGAAAAATTAAAGTTGGAAAAGGTGTTTTGTTAATAAATGATATAATTATTGGAGATGGTAATGTTTTGTATTATGGAAAGAATAATATAAGATTTAGTATTTTACGTCATAGTATAAGTGGTGGGCATTATTATGAATAAAATCATACGGTATGTTTCAATAACTCTAATTTCTTTATTAATAGTATATTTATTATACACTAATCCAATCCTAAAGGAAGTTATTAAAACAGCTTTTATAGCCTTTGTACTAGCTTATGTCTTAAAACCTGTTCAAGGCAAAATGATGGAAAAAGGTATTGGTAAAAAAATATCATCAATAATCTTGTTAATGGCTGTCTTGTTAATGATTGTTTTATTATTTGCATTCTTAATTCCTAATATAATTAAAGAAACCTTAACTTTGGACCATACTTTTGACGAGATGCAAAATTTTATAGAAAATATAAACAAGACTATTGAGAGTTTATCTAATAATAGATACTTAAAAAATGCTATAAATATGCTTTTGAAGAAAGGCGAAAATTTGGCTTCCAATTTTTTTAATAATCTTGTGGATGGCATTTTTGAAAAGACTAGTAATGTTTTTTCTTTAGCCGTTATTCCTATATTAATATACTATATTTTAGCTGATGGAGATGTTTTAAGTAAGAGTCTTATTTTTTTAATTCCTCTTAGAAAGAGATGCATAATAAGAAAACTGGGTAAAAATATAAATATAGCCTTATCTAAATATATATTAAGCCAACTTCTCTTATGTGCATTGATAAGTATAATGACCTTTTTTGTTTTATTAATATTAGATATAGGTTTCCCTATAATGTTATCCTTATTAAATGGTATATTTAATATTGTACCTTATTTTGGTCCTCTTTTAGGTTCCTTGCCTGCTGTTATAATAGCACTGTTAGATTCACCTAAAAAAGCTATTTGGTCTATATTGTTTTTGAATTTAATTCAACAAATTGAAGGAGATATTATAGCACCGAAAATAACAGGTGATACAGTGGATATACATCCCTTATTTATAATCTTGCTACTTATAGCTGGTGGGAAAGTAGGTGGATTTATTGGTATGGTTATGGCTGTTCCAATAGCTGTAATTGCTAAAGTGATTGTTGAAGACTTGGATTATTATATGTATTCTTAAATGATTCTTGACAGATTTCCTTCAATAAATTATAATTCATCTATAAATTTAATAATAAGTGATGATGGGAATTAGTAGACTGATCGATCCATTCAGAGAGGAAGTGGTTGCTGCAAACTTCTTGGTAGGTCTTTCGAAGCTGTCCTTGAGCTTTATTTTAATGAGATGCAGAAATTTTTCTGTAATTAGGGTGGTACCGCGGAATAGACTTTCGTCCCTTGAGGGATGAAGGTCTTTTTGTTATAAAGATTATAGGAGGGATATACATATGAAAGCAATGGGTTTAAATGAAATTAGAGAAGCTTACTTAAAATTTTTTGAAAGCAAAGAACACCTAAGACTTAAAAGTTTTTCACTAGTACCTAAAAACGATAAGAGTTTATTATTAATAAATGCTGGTATGGCTCCACTAAAGCCTTACTTCACAGGATTGCAAAAGCCACCAAAGACTAGAATAACTACCTGTCAAAAGTGCATAAGAACTGGTGATATTGAAAATGTAGGAAAAACATCAAGACATGCTACCTATTTTGAAATGCTTGGTAATTTTTCCTTTGGTGACTATTTTAAAAAGGAAGTTATTCCATGGGCCTGGGAGTTTGTAACAGAGGTTTTGCAAATTCCTAAAGATAAGCTTTATGTAACAATCTATCATGAGGACGATGAAGCCTTTGAAATTTGGTCAAAAAGCACAGATATTGATCCTGCAAGAATATTCCGTTTAGGAAAAGAGGATAACTTCTGGGAAATAGGTCAAGGACCTTGCGGACCTTGTTCTGAGATACATTTCGACAGAGGTGAAGGTGTTATTAAAACACTAGAAGAGTTTGTTGCAGCAGCAGAGGAAGATAGGGTAGTAGAATTTTGGAACCTTGTATTTACACAGTTTGATAAGGATGAAAATGGAGTCTACAATAGATTAGAACATCCAAATATAGATACCGGTATGGGGCTTGAAAGAATAGCTACTATAATGCAAGGTAAAAACACTATATTCGAAGTAGATACAATAAAGTCCATATTGGATGAGGTTTGCAGAGTAGCTTCCTGTACATATGGAGAAAACAGCACAAAGGACATTTCCTTAAGAATTATCACTGACCATATTAGAAGTGTAACTATGCTAATATGTGATGGTGTGCTTCCATCTAATGAAGGCAGAGGTTATGTTTTAAGAAGACTTTTAAGAAGAGCAGCAAGACATGGTAGACTTTTGGGATTAAAGAGTGCATTCTTATATGAGATATGTGAAGTGGTTATAGAAAATTCTAAAGGAGCATATCCTGAGCTAGAAGAGAAAAAAGAATACATAAAAAATGTAATTAAATTAGAAGAGGAAAGATTTGAAGAAACCATTGACTCTGGCATGAGCATATTAAATGAGTACATCGAGGAGTTGGAAATGTCTGGGGAAAAGGTTCTAAAGGGAGAGTTTGTATTCAAACTATATGACACCTATGGTTTCCCAGTAGAGCTAACAGAGGAAATTTTATCAGAAAAGGGATTCACTCTTGATATGGAAGGCTTCCATAATGAAATGAAGCTTCAAAGGGAAAGAGCAAGAAGTGCAAGAGGAGAATCTAATTACATGGGTACTGATGAAAATGTAGCAAATAGTATTCCAGCAGAATATAATACTAAATTTGTGGGCTATGAATTTATTAAGTATGATTCAAAAGTTTCACTTATAATTAAAGATAATCAATTTGCGGAAAGCCTAGAAGAAGGAGATAAGGGATTTATTCTTTCAGATGATACACCTTTTTATGCAGAAATGGGAGGACAGGTTGGAGATACCGGTCTAATATATAATGATAGCTTTAAAGCTATTGTAGAGGATTGTAAAAAGAACGTAGGTGGAAAGACCCTTCATTTTGTTAAGGTAATAGAAGGAAGTCTAAATACAGGGGATAATATAACTCTTGAAGTAGATAGTGTTAGAAGAGATAACATTAGAAAAAATCACACCGGTACTCATCTATTACAGGCAGCATTAAAAGCAGTATTAGGTGATCATGTACATCAAGCTGGTTCCTTGGTAGAAGAAGATAAGTTAAGATTTGACTTTACTCATTTTACTGCTATGACAGAGGAAGAGATAGCAAAGGTGGAAGCCTTGGTTAATGCAAATGTCATGAAAGCAGAACCAGTGGTTACTGAAGAGTTAACCTTAGAGGAAGCAAGAACCAAAGGTGCTTTAGCTCTCTTTGATGAGAAATACGGAGATCTTGTTAGAGTAGTTTCTGTGGGAGACTTCAGTATGGAGCTTTGTGGTGGAACCCATGTAGCTAACTCTGGAGAAATAGGATTATTTAAAATAATTTCTGAAACTGGTGTTGCTGCTGGTGTAAGAAGAATAGAAGCAGTTACAGGTTTTAATGCCATAAAACATTTAAATAGTAGCTTAGAAACTATAAAAGAAGTTGCAAGTAACTTAAAATGTTCTCCAAAGGAAGTAGTTAATAAAGCTCAGTCATTAGTTCAAGAGTTAAAGGAAAAAGAAAGAGAAATAAATGAATTAAAGAAAGAATTAGCTAAGGGAGCAGAAGGAGAATTACTAAATAATATTAAAGAAGTTAAGGGCGTTAAGTATATCGCAGCTACTGTAGATAATATGGATAGTGAGAATCTTAGAGAATTAGGTGATAGACTAAGAAATAAACTTCAAAGCGGTGTGGTAGTTTTAGGTAGCGTATATGAAGGTAAAGTACTACTTCTAGCTATGGCAACTAAGGATGCTGTAGATAAGGGCGTTCATTGTGGAAAAATCATTAAAGAAGTTGCAACAGTAGCTGGTGGTGGTGGTGGCGGAAGGCCAGATATGGCACAAGCTGGAGGAAAGAAACCAGAAAAATTAACAGAAGCTATAGATCTTGTAGAAAAGTTACTAGAAACTTTGGTTAAATAGTATACTTTTACTAAAATATATTTTATAATATAAATATAAAGTAACTGTTATGGGTATATAATAATATTATATTGTCTATGGAATTAATATATAAATAGCCTTTCGCTAAAGCGTTATAGCAAGGGGGTGAAGTCTGTTAGAAATCATGAAAGTGGTTTTAGACAGGGGAATATGGAAAAGAATGATAATACAATGCAATTTAATTTTATAAACAATAAAAGGGATTTGACTAAGGCAATATTAACTCAAGTTTATGATTCACTAATGGAAAAAGGATATAATCCGGTGAACCAATTAGTTGGATATCTTATTTCCGGAGATCCTACTTACATAACTAACTATAATGGAGCTAGAGCGTTAGTTAGGAAGTTAGAACGTGATGAAATTCTTGAAGAGGTTATAAAATCTTATTTAGATATAAAATAAAAAAATGCCCTTTTTAGGGCATTTTTATTTTAAGAGTGGAGAGCTATGAGAATTTTAGGATTAGATATTGGTGAAAAAACAATTGGTGTAGCGGTAAGTGATCCTTTGGGCTTTACAGCACAAGGAATATGTACTATTAAACGTCAAGGCTTAAATAAAGACTTGGAAGAAATAAAGAAATATGTGTTAGAATATAGCTGTGAACTTATTGTAGTAGGCTTACCTAAAAACATGAATGGAACTATAGGACCTTCAGGAGAAAAGGTTTTAAAATTATCGAAAAAAATAGAAGATTATATTGGAGTTAAGGTAGATACTTGGGATGAAAGGCTTACTACTGTTGCAGCTCATAAAGCTATGTTAGAAGCAGATTTATCACGAAATAAACGAAAAAGAATCGTTGATAAACTGGCGGCTATGTATATATTACAAGGTTATCTTGATAGAATGTCAAAAAGTTAAAAGAACAGAAAGGGAGGATTAACATGGAAAACGATGTAGAAAGAATTGTATTGACCGATGAAGAAGGTGTAGAAACTGAATTTAATGTAATAACTAAATTTGATATCGAGGATAAGGAGTATGTTATTGTAATTCCTGTAGAAGGGGAAGAGGAAGAAGCCATTGCATTAAGAATAGATAAAGATGATGATGGCAATGACGTATTAGTAACTATTGAAGATGATGAAGAATTTCAAATGGTATGTGAGGCTTATGAAGCTATTTTTTCAGAAATTGAATAAGTTTAGTAAGAAGAGGGATGCAAATGTCAAAGATGAGTGTTGATGAAGTAAATAAATTGAGAGAAAACTTAAAAGCTAAGGGCTATAAGCTTACACCTCAAAGGAGAGCCATAGTAGATGGTATAGTAAATAGTGAGGGACAACATCTTACAGCTGAAGAAATTTATGATTTGGTTAAAATAGATTGCCCTGAAATAGGTCTTGCTACAGTATATAGAACTATTGCTATGTTAGAGGAATTGGGTATAGTCAGCCGATTAGATCTTGGTGACAATATAAGTAGATTTGAATTGGTTCATGAGGAGGAGAATCATCAACACCATCATTTGGTATGTAATAAATGTTCTAAGGTATTAGAAGTAGAGGGAGATTTATTAGACCAAATAGAGCAAACTATAGAAGAAAAATACAAGTTTAGAATAACCAATCATAGCGTCAAGTTCTTTGGATTATGTAAGGAGTGTTCAGAGGCTGAGCTGAAGTAGAAGGAGGCGGTTTAATGAGGAAGGAGAAGGATAAAATCAAGATTATACCTCTTGGTGGCGTTAACGAGATTGGTAAAAACCTTTACGTTATTGAATATAAAGAGGAAATAATAGTGATTGATTGCGGCTTAAAGTTCCCTGATGAAGAAATGTTCGGAATAGATATTGTCATACCAGACATAAGTTATTTATTAAAAAATGCGGAAAAAGTTAAAGGAATATTTCTTACTCATGGCCATGAAGACCATATAGGAGCTTTACCTTATGTATTAAAGCAATTAAATGTACCGGTATATGGTACAAAGTTAACTTTAGGTATACTGCAAACTAAGCTTAAAGAGCATAATTTACTAAGTGTAACTGATTTAAGAACAGTAAGTCCTAAGGATATAGTAAAATTAGATAAAATGTCAGTTGAATTTATTAAAACAAACCATAGTATAGCTGACTCAGTGGCTATAGCTATCCATACTCCACTGGGTGTAATTTTGCATACAGGAGATTTTAAAATAGACTATACTCCTATAGATGGAGAAGTTATAGATCTGTGCAGATTCGCAGAACTAGGTCGCAAAGGTGTACTTGTAATGTTAGCAGATAGTACAAATGTAGAGCGACCGGGTTATACTATGTCTGAAAGTACTGTAGGTGAGACCTTTGAAAAAATATTTGCCAAGACTAAGGGTAGAATTATCGTAGCAACTTTTGCTTCAAATATTCATAGAATTCAACAAATTATAACCGCTTCAGAAAAGTATGGAAGAAAGGTAGCGGTTTCTGGTAGAAGTTTAGAAAATATTGTAGCTGTAGGAACAGAATTAGGATATATTCAAGCTAATGATAATGTTCTTATAAGCATTGATGCTATAAATAAGTATCCACCTGAAAAAGTAACTATCGTTACTACTGGCAGTCAAGGAGAAGCTATGTCTGCTCTTTCTCGAATTGCTAGCAATGAACATAAAAAAGTTAGCATAAGTCCAGGGGATACAGTGATAATCTCTGCTACCCCAATTCCAGGAAATGAGAAGTTTGTTTCAAGAGTTGTAAATCAACTATTTAAAAATGGAGCGGAAGTAATATATGAAGATTTAGCTGAAGTTCATGTTTCAGGCCACGCCTGTCAAGAGGAACTAAAGCTTATGCATAGTTTGGTAAAACCTAAGTTTTTCTTGCCAGTACACGGTGAATTTAGACATCTAAAGCAGCATGCAGAATTAGCTGTTAAACTAGGTATGGATAGGTCTAACATTATGCTTGTTGACATAGGAAATTTAGTTGAGGTCACCAGAGATTCAATAAAGGCCAATGGTAGCGTTCCATCAGGAAATGTTTTCGTAGATGGATTAGGTGTTGGCGATGTTGGAAATATAGTATTAAGAGACAGAAAGCACCTATCCCAGGATGGTATACTAACGGTAGTTGTAACCATCGAAAAGGAAAGTGGTAATGTAATAGCAGGACCAGATATTATTTCTAGAGGTTTCGTATACGTAAGGGAATCTGAGGACTTAATGGAAGAATCAAGAGTTGTAGTTAAAAATGCTTTAAGAGAATGTGAGGAAAATGGCATTAGAGATTGGGCAACCTTAAAAACTACTATGAAAGAGGATTTAAGAAATTTCTTGTATGAGAAAACTAAGAGAAAGCCAATGATACTACCTATAATTATGGAGATTTAAGATAGGTTGAATAAACCCAACTCCTCTTATATTTATATGACATATAAGTAGAAATAAACCAATTAAATAGCATAGTTTTTAATAAGTTGACATTTCACTATCATAATATTAGAATTAATATGACACAGGTAAAATTGGGTACAAGGTATCCAATTTTATTTTTGATTATTATCTTAAGTTTATATATAGACGGAGGAAAAAATGAACGAATATATTAGAGAAGATATACGAAATATCGCTATTATCGCTCACGTTGACCATGGTAAAACTACATTAGTTGATGCTATGTTAAAACAGAGTCATGTTTTTAGAAATAATGAAAAGGTCGAAGAAAGAATTATGGATTCTAATGATCTGGAAAAAGAAAGAGGAATAACTATATTGTCTAAAAATACCGCAGTTAGCTATAAGGGTATTAGGATAAATATTGTAGATACTCCAGGGCATGCTGACTTCGGTGGAGAGGTAGAAAGAGTATTAAAAATGGTAGATAGTGTTCTACTAGTTGTGGACTCTTACGAAGGAACAATGCCTCAAACAAAGTTCGTATTAAAAAAGGCATTAGAACTAGGTTTAAAGCCTATAGTAGTAATTAACAAGATTGATAAACCGGATGCAAGACCAGTGGAAGTTATTGATGAAGTTTTCGATCTTTTTGTAGAGTTAGGCGCAGATGATGAGCAGTTGGATTTCCCTATAGTTTACTGTTCTGCAAAGGAAGGTTATGCTACCCTTAATGTAGATGAACCAAGCTCTAACATGGATCCCCTATTTACTACTATAATTGAAAAAGTAGAGCCACCAAAGGGTTATGTAGATAAGCCATTGCAGTTATTGGTTACTACAATTGATTCTAATGAATATATAGGAAGAATATGCATTGGTAAAATTGAAAGAGGAGTTATTAAAAAGAATCAAAATGTAACTGTACTTCATAGAGATGGAAGTTCTCATAATGTAAAAGTTTCAGGACTTTATGTATATAGTGGTCTGAAAAGAGTTGAAGTAGAAGAAGCACAGCTTGGAGATATTGTAGCGGTAAGCGGTTTAGGTGAAGTGAACATTGGTGAAACTATCGCAGATAGTGCTGCTCCAGAAGCATTACCTTTTGTAGATATAGATGAACCTACACTTAGCATGAATTTTATAGTAAATGATTCTCCTTTTGCTGGTAGAGAAGGTGAATTCGTTACATCTAGACATTTAAGAGACAGACTTATGAAGGAGTTAGAAACTAACGTAAGTTTAAGGGTAGAGGAATTATCACCAGATACCTTTAAAGTAAGTGGTAGAGGAGAATTACATCTTTCTATCCTAATAGAAACCATGAGAAGAGAAGGCTATGAATTCCAAGTATCAAAACCTTCCGTAATATTTAAAGAAAAAGAAGGAAAAACCTTAGAGCCTATGGAATTATTAACTATAGACGTACCTGAAGAATTTATGGGAGCAGTAATTCAAAAGCTAGGACCTAGAAAGGCTGAAATGAAAAATATGACCTCTGCGGTGAATGGATATGTAAGATTAGAGTTTGCTATTCCATCAAGAGGATTAATAGGTTTTAGAAATGAATTTATGACTGATACCAAAGGTAACGGTATAATGAATAGTATATTCACTGGCTATGAGGAATATAAGGGAGATATACCTCAGAGATCTAGGGGATCATTAGTAGTATTTGAAAGCGGTGAGGCTGTAACTTACGGTCTATTTAATGCTCAAGAAAGAGGAACATTGTTTATAGAACCGGGTACTGAAGTTTATGAAGGTATGATTGCAGGAGAATGTTCTAGAGCAGATGATATAGAGGTTAACGTATGTAAAAAGAAACATTTAAGTAACACACGTGCTTCTGGATCCGATGATGCGTTAAAATTAACACCAGTGAAAAAAATGTCCTTGGAACAATGCTTAGAATTCATAAATAATGATGAATTGGTAGAGGTAACACCAAAATCTATTAGAATGAGAAAAAGAATACTAAATACAGAAATGAGAAAGAAGGCAGCTAGAAGAAACAACGGATAAACGCATTTTATATGGGGGAAATAAAATGGAAAAAAAGATAATCAAGATCGTAGCAAAAGTTTGGATTGTGATTATGTGTATAGTTATTGGTTCCAGAGCCTATTATTTAAGTATTATAAAAAAACCTTTAAGAAACATTAATGGGTCTGAGAAAATAGCTATCACTAGTGGAGATACCATTAACTCTGTCATTAATAAGCTAAACAAGGAAGGTAAGATTAAAAATTCTTTCTTTGTAAGACTTTATATGAAACTCAATCCTGCTGATATTAGCCTTAAGAAAAGTGAAATCAAAATTAGTGCTGATATGTCTTTAGATGAGTTGCTTTTAGCTATTGATCAAGCAGAACCAGCAGAAGATGCTGGTGTTGCTAGGGTTACAATACCTGAAGGTAAAACCTTGGAGGAAATAGGAGCTATTCTTGAAGAAAAAGGAGTAATAACTAAAAAGAATTTTATTGAAAGTTGCCAAAAATATGAACTTCCCTCATATATAAAAAAAGATTCAAGTAGGAAATATGCTTTAGAAGGATTCTTATTTCCTGACACTTATGATTTTATTAAAGGTTCCAATGGAAATGCTATTATCAAAGTTATGTTAAATAATTTCGAAAAAAGAATTCAAGAGGTTAGAGCTAACAGTTCTATTGAATTAAAGGATGAAGATATAGATGCAATAATAACCATAGCTTCTATCATTGAAGGTGAGGTTCAAGTAGCTGAGGAAAGAGCATTGGTGTCTTCAGTTTTTGCCAATAGACTAAAAAAAGGTATGCCTTTGCAATCGGATCCTACAGTTCAATATGCTTTAGGAGTTCATAAGGAGAAGTTAAGCTTGGCTGATTATAAGGTTGATTCCCTTTATAATACATATGCCAACTCAGGACTACCAATAGGTCCTATAAGCAATCCTGGAAAAGCCTCTATAGAAGCGGCATTAAATCCTGTAGAAACTGATTATTTATATTTCTGTGCAAGAAATGATGGCTCTCATGAATTTAATGTAACTTTAGAAAAGCATAATGAGGCGGTAAGAAAATATCAAAGTAATTAAAAGACTTGGAGGAAGCAAATGAGCAATATCACTTATGATTTTATGGAACAGTACATTAGGGAATTAATACCGGAGCGCCAGGGCATTTTAAAGGAGTTAGAAGACTATGCAAAGGAAAATAAGGTTCCAATAATCCATAAGGAAGTTGCCAATTATCTAGAGCAAATGGTTAATATAATTAAGCCAGTGAGGATATTAGAGTTAGGAACGGCCATAGGATATTCTGCTATTCTTATGTATAACAGTAGTAAAAGTGTTGAACATATTGATACTATAGAAAGAGATGAAAAGATGATAACTCTTGCAAAAACTAATATTGAAAAAGCTGGCTTAAAGGAAAATATAGAGGTGCTTCAGGGAGATTGCTTAGAGGTACTAGAAGGCTTGAAGGAAAAGTATGATCTTATATTTATAGATGCTGGAAAAGGTCATTACAATGAATTTTTCCCACACTGTATGAGATTATTGAATGATGAAGGTGTAATTATTGCGGATAATGTACTCTATAAAGGTATGGTAGTATCTAGGGAATTTTTGGTAAGAAGAAAAATTACTATAGTAAAGAGAATGAAGAAATTTATTGATATGGTTACTAAAGATGATAAACTTATAACTAGTATACTTCCCATGGGAGACGGTATAGCAGTTATAAAGAGGAAGCTTTAAAAACTAGGAGGATTAGATGTGAAAAAACCAGAAATTTTATCACCAGCGGGTAATCTTGAAAAATTGAAAACTGCTATTGATTTTGGTGCTGATGCAGTATATTTAGGCGGAAGTAAATTGAATCTTCGAGCCTTTGCAGATAATTTTACTAATGAAGACTTAAAAGAAGGTATAAAATATGCTCATGATAGAGGAAAGAAAGTATATGTAACCATGAATGTATTTCCTCATAATGAAGATTTGGAAGGCTTAGAAGAATATTTAACAGAATTATACAATCTTGGTGCAGATGCTCTTATAGTATCTGATCCTGGTATTATAATGACAGCGAGAGAAGTTGTTCCAAATTTAGAATTGCATTTAAGCACTCAGGCCAATAATGTAAATCATAAAAGTGCTGTTTTTTGGTACAAACAAGGTATAAAAAGAATAGTATTAGCAAGAGAATTGTCAATGAAGGAAATTGAAGAAATGAGAAGAAAGCTTCCACTGGATTGTGAGATTGAAGCTTTTGTTCATGGTTCCATGTGCATGGCTTACTCAGGGAGATGTTTATTATCAAACTTTTTAACTGGAAGGGATGCTAATAGAGGTGCCTGTGCTCAGCCATGCAGATATAAATATTATCTTACAGAAGAAAAGAGACCAGGAGAATATTATCAGATAATGGAAGATGATAAAGGTAGCTATATAATGAATTCTAAGGATTTATGTATGATTGAATATATACCTCAGTTAGTTTCTGCGGGTATTTCTTCCTTTAAAATTGAAGGAAGAATGAAGAGTGCCTTTTATGTAGCTGTAATTACTAAGGCTTACAGAGAAGCTCTAGATGCATATTGGAATGATCCTGAGAATTATGTCTTTGATAAAAGATGGCTAGAAGATGTAGACAAAGTAAGTCACAGACAGTATTATACAGGATTCTATTTCGATGATCCAAATAAGCAAGTTTATGAAAATTCATCATACATTAGAAATTATGATATAGCAGGAGTAGTTAGAAGCTACGATGAAGAAACTAAAATAGCTACTATTGAACAGAGAAATAAGGTATTTGAAGGTGATGAAGCAGAAGTTTTAAGACCTGTAGGACCTTATTTTAATATCAAACTTAATGATATGAGAGACTTAGAAGGAAATAAGTTGGAATCTACTCCAGTAGCTCAAATGATTTATACTATTAAATGTGATGAAAAGCTTGAAGTAAATGATATGTTAATTGTGAAAAAATAATAGGCTCATTGAATAAACCGCTTTACTATAGGCTAGAATTTAGCTGAGGTGAAGTGGTTTATGCTATCTATAGGAGTAAAAAAAAGAGCAGTACAAGCAGCAAGGGTATTATGTATCATATTATCATTGTTAATTATAAGGACAGTTTATATAAAGATATTTAAGGGCAGTGAGCTTAGTGTAATAACTAATAATCAGTATACAATTAATGAGCCTATTAGTGATATAAAATATATGTTGTTAGACTGCAATAATAAAGAACTATTGGATTATGAAAATAAATTTTATTTTGTGATAGATGTGGATAGCTACATTAAGAATAATCGAAATACTGATATATCTCAATTAAATACATTAATATATACCTTAAGGGGATATAATGAGGATTATGATTTATCTAAACTTCAATATAACATGACAAATAAAAGATTGTACTACGAAGTAGATGAAGAAACTTACTATAAACTAAAGGATATTAAGGGGATAAAGGGAACCTACTGTTTCGTAAAAACCGTGGTAGATCGTTATAAAGTTTGGGATTATCAAAACATACTTACCAGTAGTTTGGATAACAATAACAATCCTAAGGATGAAAATTCCCTTGAAGGTTATATAGCTAAAATAACTAAAAGCAATTCTTTCCCTTATATATCCTTCGATAAAGATGTAAATGGTGATATAAAGGATGAAAAGTATGTAGTTCCAGAAAAAAACGTAAATATAAAACTAACCACTGACAAGGAAATGGAGGATAAAATTAAAGAATTAATAAGTAACGAGAAATGGAAGGATTATAATCAAATTGGGGTAGTGGTTATGGAGTCTTCAACGGGAAAAATTAAGGCTATGGTTCAAAGAGATTCATGGAAACCTAACATAAATTTATGTTCAGCTACGGAAAATGGTTTTGAACCAGGATCAATATTTAAAACTATAGTGGCAGAAGCAGCCTTAGAAAAAGATAAGAGTCTAGCTAATTTAACCTTAAAATGCACTGAAAGTGAAAATAATCATGGGTTAGTTAATATGGCAGAGGCCTATACCATGTCTTGTAATACCTATTTTGAAAAGTTAGCTTCCTTAGTAGGATTTAAAAGAATATATATGACCGCTTATAATCAAGGCTTTTTTCAAAAAGTACTGAACTTTAGTGGCAATTATGAAGTAACAGGGGATATTGTAGCACCAGAGGAGTTGGATCTAAAAAAATTATTTGGCAAAGACTATGATAAATTAAAAAATGTTTCTTATGCTGCTTCTTCTTTATCGATGATTGGCATTGGTCAGAGTGTAAGGATTTCTCCTCTGCAAGCATTGGCTATAGTTAATACTGTGATTAATAATGGAACATATGTAAAGCCATATATAGTAGATTCTTTAGTAAGTAATAATAGTAATGAAATTCAAAAGTTTAGCACTGAAAAAAGCAAAGTCATAGATGAAAAAACTGCTTCTATAATAAAGGGACATATGAGGAAAGTGGTGACGGATCAAAAGGGAACCGGTAAGTTAGCTTATATAAATGGGGTTGATTGTGGAGGTAAAACTGGTACAAATACTCGATATACGGTGGAAAATGGTGAACCAAAGAAGTTTTCTGATGGATGGTTTGCAGGTTTCGTGAGAAATAACGGCAAGTATTATTCTATTATTGTTTATGTACAGGATATTGATGTGGAAAATGAAGGTGGTGGCTCCACTGCTGCTCCAATTTTCAAAAGTGTGGTAGAAAAGATTTTTTAAATAGGAAACAAATCCATAGGGCTGGAATAGAATATTAATAAGCATTATTAGGGGGAACAACCTGTGTTGTTTGTTAACTATCTATTGGATATGTTTGGAAGCGTTGCCTTCTTAACTGCCTATGTAACTAGTGGCAATTCCTTTCCACAGCCCTTGGATGAAAAGGAGGAACGATATTATCTAGTCAAGCTAAAGGAAGGAGATGTTGTTGCCAAAAGTATTTTGGTAGAAAGAAACTTAAGGCTAGTAGCTCACATAGTAAAAAAATACTCCTACCCTGGCAAAGATATAGATGATTTAATATCCATAGGTACTGTTGGTTTAATTAAGGCCATTGATTCCTTTGATAGTTCGAAAGGTACTAGACTTGCTACTTATGCTGCCCGATGTATAGAAAATGAAATTTTGATGCTAATACGGAATAATAAGAAAATAAAAGGAGAGGTATACTTACAGGATCCCATTGGTGTTGATAAAGAGGGTAATGAAATATCCCTTATGGACGTATTAAGCAGTGATGAGGACTCCGTAATTGAAATAGTAGAAAATAAAATACAGGTTAAAAAATTATATTCTAAAATTAATACTTGTTTATCAGAGAGAGAAAAAATAATCATAGAAATGAGATATGGTCTTATAGATGGTAACACTAAGACTCAACGGGAAATAGCAAATTTATTAGGTATATCACGTTCTTATGTATCTAGGATAGAGAAAAGAGCTCTAAAAAAATTAAATAAGGAGCTTAATGGAAAGATTAAATATGATTGACCATTATATAAATTCCTTTTATAATATTAAAATTATAAAAGGAATTTATAACATTTTGTAGAATAATATTAGATTATTGGATTATTACATAAAAGTCGGGGATCTATCCCTTCATTTTCTTACAAGGGGGTAAATTATGTTAGCGCTTAATGAACTATTAGAATTGACACTTAAATCTGGAGCATCTGATTTACACTTAACTGTTGGAGTTCCGCCTATTATGAGAATTAATGGTAAACTTATATCAATTAAAGAAGAAAATTTAACACCGGAAAATACAGAAGCCTATGCTAGAACGGTGTTAAAGGAGAAATATGAAGAATATTCAACGGAAGGTGAAATAGACACCTCTTACTCAATAGCTGGAACAGGAAGATTTAGAGTTAATATTTTTAAACAAAGAGGTAGTGATGCATTAGCTATAAGAGCTGTAGGCTTAAAGGTTCCTACTTTACAGGAATTAGGTTTTCCTAATGTAATTAGAGAATTAACCACTAAGAAAAGAGGGTTAGTGTTAGTGACCGGCCCAACAGGAAGTGGTAAAAGTACAACTTTAGCTGCTATGATAAATGAAATTAATTCAACACAATCAAATCACATAATAACCTTAGAGGATCCAATAGAATTTTTACATAAGCACAAAAAATCTGTGATAAATCAGAGAGAGATAGGTAAAGATAGTGAAAGCTATGCTAAAGCACTAAAATCTATATTAAGAGAAGATCCAGATGTAATTCTTATTGGAGAGATGAGAGATCTAGAAACTATATCTATAGCCATCACCGCTGCAGAAACTGGTCATTTAGTATTCTCAACCTTACATACTATTGGTGCAGCAAAAACTATAGATAGAATTATAGACGTATTCCCTCCTCATCAACAACAGCAAATAAGAATTCAATTAGCGGCGGTTTTACAGGGGATTATATCTCAACAACTGTTACCTAGAGCCGATGGTGAAGGAAGAGTAGCAGCTTTAGAAACTATGGTAGTTACCTCAGCTATCCAAAACTTGATTAGAGAGGGTAAGACTCATCAAATAGAATCTTCTATTCAGACCGGTAGTAAATATGGTATGAAAACCATGGATATGGCTATAACTGAATTATATAAGAAAGGAATTATAACAGAAGAAACTGCTTTAAATTATTCTATTGATAAGAATATGATAACAAGACTTATTATGCTGTAAGAAATATCTATAGGATTTATTGTTATAAAAATATATAAGTTGATGGAAGACAGGTAAAAGTGGCGGTTCGTAATTAGCCACTTTTATTTGTTACATTATTTTATTAAAAATGGTAATAATATATACAATATATGCTACTAACTTAAAAGTGTTTGGTAATATATTATTTTATTTTTCTACATTTAAAAAGTTACAGAAAAAAATTAAAAGCTATAGTAATAGATTCTCTTTTGTGCTAAAATAACCTTGAATCAGGGGGGATTAGTAGATGCAGTTTATAAAAAACATATTTGATATTATTGTGACAGTGTTCACCAAAGCTCTATTCATCTATTCAGTATACTATGTACTTTTATCCATGTTCGGTTTCATCAGAATAAAAAGTAAAAAGAAATTTGAACCTCAAAAGTCTTTTGCTTTGTTGGTAGCAGCTCATAATGAGGAAAAAGTAATTGAAAATATTGTTCATAGCCTATTAAATTTGGATTATCCAAGAGAATTATATGATATATTTGTAATTGCTGACAACTGTACCGATAATACTGCAAAATTAGCAAGAGAAGCCGGAGCAATTGTATATGAGAGAACTAATAAAGAAAAAAGAGGTAAGGGTTATGCTCTTGAATGGATGTTTGACAAAATTTTCAAAATGAAAAAAAAGTACGATGCAGTAGTGATTTTTGATGCAGATAATTTAGCATCAAAGCAATTTCTAAAGGAAATGAACAATAAGCTTTGTGAAGGTTTTGAGGTTGTTCAAGGATATTTAGACAGTAAAAATCCTAATGATACTTGGATAACAGGTGGATATTCTATTTCCTTCTGGACCTCTAATAGAATGTTCCAAAATGCTAGAAGCAACTTACGTCTTTCTAGTCAATTAGGTGGAACAGGTTTTTGTATTGCCACTGAAACTTTAAAGGAATTAGGATGGGGAGCTACCTGTTTAACAGAAGATCTAGAATTTACCTGTAAGCTTGTACTTAACGGCAGAAGAGTAGGTTGGGCTCATGATGCAGTAATCTACGATGAAAAACCACTAACCTTATCACAATCTTGGTGGCAGCGAAAAAGATGGATGCAAGGTTTTGCAGACGTGGCATCAAGGTATTTTTGGAAGCTTATAAAAAGAGCAGTAACAAAGCTTGATTTTGTGGCTTTAGACTGTGCTATTTATAGTATTCAGCCTATTATAACAATATTGGCTGGTTTTGGTGTTGTTATGAATGGTATACAAAAAATTGTTGGTTATTCAAAAGCCTTTGCTAATTTAGGTGATTATTTAGCAAAATTTAATGCTGGAGTTTTTTTTGATTTTAATCTTATTAATATCGGTGCTCTTTTTGTTTTTATTATGCAGTTTATATATACACCATTAGTTTTAGCTCTGGAAAAGAAGCTAAGTTTGAAAATTTTCCTATATTATTTAGTATATCCAATATATGTACTTACATGGATACCTATTTCTGTTATGGGTGTATTAGATAAGGATAATAAAGAATGGAGTCATACCGTTCATACCAGAAGTGTAAGTATAAATGAGTTAGAAAAGGCAAATTAAAATAAGGAGGAACTTTCCTCTTTATTTTTTTAAAAAGCTATTATGTTTTATTAAAAATTAACGAAAAAATGGAGGAAAAATAAAATTAATGTTGAATATATTAGTTTGAAGGTAATGAAATAGGAGGAGGTTAATATGAATAATCTACTGGTAGCATTTGACATAGGTTCATCTAAAATTAGTGCTGTGGTAGCGAAGGTAGATAGCTTAAAGCAAATGCAAGTAATTGCAGTTACCTCCGTAAAGAATTATGGTATTGAAAAGTCTGTCGTAGTTAATATTGAGCAAACAACAGAAGCCATTAAGCTTTGTAAAGCAAAGTTAGAAAGCTTATTAGATGAGCCAATTAATAAGGCATATATAAATGTTAATAATGCTTTATGCAAAATAGTTGATTCAAGAGTAACTTTGGAAACTATATCCGGTAAAGTAGTTACTGAGGACGATATTAATAAGGCTCTAAATCTGGCAAAAGACAGCGTTCTATCAGAAAATGAAGAAGTTCTCTGGGTTTATCCTTTTGAATATATAGTAGATAATCATATGGCAATAAGTAATCCTCTAGGTCTAAGAGGTAAGGAATTATCTCTTAATGCAAGGATATTTACAGCAAATAAGAAAAATATTGAAAATCTAGTACAGTGTGTTCAAGCCGCTGGTATTCAAATAAAAGGAATGATACCTCAGAGTTTAGCCTTGCAAAAGCTTGTAGTTAATGATGAAAATAAGGATAAAAGCTTAGGAGTAATTGATATAGGCGCTGAAAGTACTGACTTGTTCATATATGAAAACGGCAGTATAATTTACACTGGTCACATACCATTAGGTGGTAATAATATTACGAAAGATATCCTTACCTGTTTAAGCATATCCTTTGAAGAAGCAGAAAATATTAAAGTGAACCAAAAGCAATTAAAACTTGAAAGAGAAAACGGGACTGATAATAATGAAATCAATATATATGACAAGTATAATGGTAATATGATTGATGAAATTATTGAAGCAAGAGCTGATGAATTGCTTAGTTTTGCCTTGGAAGAGATTCATAATCAAAAAAGTTTGAAGTCTCTTGATTATATCTTCATTACTGGCGGAGGTATTATACATTACCAAGATACCATAAAGAAATTTGAAGAAGGAATTGATAAGTCTATCAATTTCATAGAAAATGATGTTATGGAAAAGAATAATTATGTTTATTCTATTCCTATGGGAATGTTAAAATTGGTTTTAGAAACTATTACTATTAGTAGAAAACAGGATTCAAATTCCTCTGATGAAAGTATTAAAAAAAGAAAAAAAGGAATTATGTCCAAACTAAAGCATTTTATTCAGGATTTTAGATAAAAGGGAGGTATTATCTTGTTAGATTTTGATGTAGACGTTCAACAATTTGCACAAATTAAAGTTATAGGTTGCGGTGGTGGAGGTAATAACGCAGTTAACAGAATGATCCAAGAGGGATTAAAAAATGTTGAATTTATCTCTATAAATACAGATAAACAGGCGTTACTATTATCTAAGGCAACGCAAAAAATACAAATTGGCGAAAAGCTGACAAAGGGTCTAGGTGCTGGGGCAAATCCAGAAATTGGCCAAAAAGCAGCAGAAGAAAGTAAAGATGAAATAGCTCAAGCGATAAAGGGAGCGGATATGGTATTCATAACCTGTGGAATGGGTGGAGGTACTGGTACTGGTGCAGCTCCTGTAGTAGCTGAAATAGCTAAGTCCCTAGGAATACTTACAGTAGGAGTAGTTACTAAACCTTTTCCATTTGAAGGAAGAAAAAGAATGCTTCATGCTGAACTAGGAATTAAGAATTTAAAGGAAAAAGTTGACACATTGGTAACAATTCCAAATGAAAGATTGTTATCTATGGTGGATAAGAAAACTTCTTTGCTAGATTCCTTTAAGTTGGCAGATGATGTGTTAAGACAGGGGGTTCAAGGTATATCCGACCTTATCACTATACCCGGTTTAGTTAATTTGGACTTTGCTGACGTTAGAACTGTAATGTTAAGCAAGGGGCTAGCTCATATGGGCGTAGGTATGGCTAAAGGTGAAGATAGAGCCCAACAGGCAGCTAAACAAGCAATTTCTAGTCCTTTATTAGAGACTTCTATTGTAGGAGCTACAGGTGTTCTACTTAATGTAACCGGTGGACCAGACCTTGGATTATTGGAAATAAATGAGGCTGCTGAAATAGTACAGCAGGCGGCAGATCCTGACGCAAATATAATTTTTGGTGCTGTTATAGATGAAAATTTACAGGATGAAATAAGAATTACTGTAATAGCTACTGGTTTTGATAATGATAGACCAGAGAAAAGAAAAATTGATTTTGAACCAGCATCAAAAGAAGAAAAACTTCCTCTTGAAGAGGTAGCTACTACTAGGGACTATAATGATAATGACCTTGAGATTCCTGCTTTTTTAAGAAAACAAAGAAGATAAGTTAAAAGACTGTGCAAGAATGCATGGTCTTTTTTTATGTTCTTTTTATAGGATGTACTATTTTAATTATTATGACAGCTGAAATCTAAAAGTGACTTAAGTAATATATTTTTCATATATACTGTAGAAATTTAACATATGAAAGTGCCAAAGAGAGTAGCAAAAATGACAAAATATTTGACCCAATAGGATTTATAATTGGTTTAGGGAGTAATGGGGAGTGAGTGCTAGTGGTGATTTTCATAGACTTAGTTCTATTAGAAAACTTAATAGTTAACTATTTTTTATTATTTATTACTGCTCAGACTCTTAGTCTTAAGATTAATTATAAAAGGTTTTTTATAACTTCAGTCTGTGCGGCCTTATATACTTTAGTAATCTTTATTGATAAATTAAAGTTTATGACTACTATCCCCGTCACACTGTTAACTGCTTTTCTAATAGTTTATGGTGCCTTCGGCAAAAGTAAGTTTTTTTTTGTTTTAAAAGCTACTTTGCTTTATCTAGCTTATACTTTTGTGGTGGCTGGAATTATAGTATATTTGGAAAATAAGAATACTTATCGGTTAGAAATTGAAAATTTTTCTGCTAGAAAATTACTTTTAGTCTTAATGGTAATCTACATAATTGGATATAGATTACTGACGTATATAATAAGTTTGCAGAAGGTAAAAAAATATACTTATAATATTGAGATCTTTGTTCAAGGGCAAATAATAAAAATAAAAGCACTCTTAGACACTGGTAACGAATTAAAAGAACCCATTACTAATCTACCTGTAATAATTGTGGAAAAAGATGCCCTTACAAATATTGATATCAGCGTACATAATAAGTTGTATATTCCTTTCAAAGCGGTAAGCGGACAGGCTAATTTCCTTTATGGATTCAAACCGGATAAAATTAAAATAAACTATGATGAAGATAAGTTTCAGTTTAAAAACGGTATTATAGGAATATGTGATACTAAGTTAAGTGATCACGATGAATATCAAGGATTATTATCAAGAGACATAATATGAGGGGTGAGATTTAAAATGGGTCTGTTATCCTTATTTAGTAAATTATTATTAGGGTTAAAATTTTTATATAAAAGAATATATTACATAGGCGGTAATGATGCTCTGCCACCTCCTTTATCTAAGGAAGAAGAAGACGATTTAGTAACAAAGCTAGTAGAAGGTGATGAAAGCGTACGGTCTATTCTAATAGAAAGAAATTTAAGATTAGTGGTATATATAGCAAGAAAATTTGAAAATACTGGAGTAGGTGTAGAAGACTTAATTTCCGTAGGGACTATTGGATTAATAAAAGCTGTAAATACCTTCGATCCAAAGAAAAAGATTAAGTTGGCCACTTATGCATCAAGATGCATAGAAAACGAAATATTAATGTATCTAAGAAGAAATAGTAAGGTGAAGGCAGAAATATCTTTTTATGAACCTCTGAATATCGATTGGGATGGTAATGAACTTTTGCTTTCGGATATTTTAGGCACAGATAATGATATAGTTTATAATCTTATTGAAGATGAAATTGACAAGCAGCTTTTAGTGTTAGCTATGACTAAGTTGAATCGGCGAGAAAAAGAAATTGTAACTTTGAGATTTGGTCTTAATGGCACCGGAGAAAAAACTCAAAAAGAAGTTGCAGACATGTTAGGTATCTCACAATCCTATATATCTAGATTAGAAAAAAGAATTATTAAAAGATTGAAGAAAGAAATTAATAAAATGTTATAGTTTGTCTATAGTATAAAAAAGCCCTCCTCAGGAGATAATTTAAATGCAATTACTCTAAAGGGGCGATGACTGGATGATGATCAATAAAGTGGAAATATGCGGAGTAAACACTTCTAAGTTACCAGTGTTAAAAGAGTCAGAAATGCGAGAACTCCTACATACTATGAAAAAAGGAGACAAAGCCGCTAGAGAAAAATTTATTAAGGGTAATCTTCGATTGGTGCTAAGCGTTATACAGAGATTTAATAATAGGGGAGAAAATGTAGATGACCTTTTTCAAGTAGGTTGTATAGGCCTCATGAAAGCTATTGATAATTTTGACTTAAATCAAAATGTTAAATTTTCTACTTATGCTGTACCTATGATAATAGGTGAAATAAGAAGATATTTAAGAGACAATAATTCCATTAGGGTTAGCCGTTCTTTAAGGGATATAGCTTATAGAGCTCTTCAGGTAAGGGATAGAATGGTAAATAGCAACAATAAAGAGCCAACGATTTCTCAAATTGCTGAGGAGTTAGAGGTTCCAAGAGAAGAAGTGGTTTTTGCCTTAGATGCAATACAAGATCCAGTTTCGCTTTTTGAACCTATTTACCATGATGGTGGGGATGCCATTTATGTAATGGATCAAATAAGTGATAGTAAAAATTTAGATGAAAGCTGGTTGGAGAATATATCAATTAAGGAAGCAATGAAAAAGCTAAATGATAGGGAAAAGTTAATATTAACTTTAAGATTTTTTGATGGTAGGACCCAAATGGAAGTAGCGGAGGAAATAGGTATTTCACAGGCTCAGGTATCAAGATTAGAAAAGACTGCCTTAAGGCATATGAGAAAATACGTATAATAGCATTATAATGTGAATAGTATAAAAAGGGCTGTACCTAAAGGTGCAGCCATTAGTTTTTTATGTTCTGCTAATTTAATGTGGGATTTTAAATATATATAAATAGAATAGATTTTTTAATAATAACATATATTTGAATACATAAAATTATATTTAGATAACTAAAGGGGGGAAGTAAGATGGAGGAGATAATGTATTCTATAAATAATCTTAGGCTAATGGAGGTTATTGATATCAATACTGGAGCTAAAATTGGATTTATAAAGGACTTTAAGATTGATTGTGATAACTATAAAATAGAATCTCTACTCTTACCCATTCAAAAAAACTCATGGTTTGGTAAACAGGATATGATGGAGATACCTTGGTCCAAGGTAAAAAAGATAGGTGTTGATGTAATTTTAGTAGAGGCTGATAGTACAGGTGTAGAAGAATAGTTTAAATTATTCTATTTTATGTGATATAATTAAGCTAGTAAAGCTGAAAGGTGTGTTACATATGAGGTGTCCATATTGTGGTTTTGGAGAAAGCAAGGTTGTGGATTCCAGATCTACAGAGGATAATCTATCCATTAGAAGAAGACGAGAATGTTTAAATTGTAATAAAAGATATACTACCTACGAAAAGGTAGAAGATTTACCTATATTAGTGGAAAAAAAGGACTCTAGACGAGAATTTTTTGATAAGTCCAAAATAATAAATGGTTTAATAAAAGCCTGTGAAAAGAGACCAGTATCTCGAAGTCAAATCGAGGAAATAGCAGATGAGGTTGAAAAGAAAATCAGCAATCAAATGCTAACAGAAGTAACCTCTAAGTACATAGGAGAGGTTATTATGGAGAAATTAAAGGAAGTAGACGATATTGCTTATGTAAGATTTGCCTCAGTTTATAGGCAGTTCAAAGATGTGAATACTTTTATAGAGGAGATAACAAAATTAATTTCTACTAAACAAATATAGTTTTAGTAAATAATACTCACTATACAAGTATAAGTTAAGTTTCTGTTAAGTAAGTTAAATAATTGTACAAGTTATTGTTTTATTTTTGAATTTGTGTAAAATTAATATTAATTCTGAATGGATTGAGGTAAAATTATGGATTTTTCCAATGAAAAGCAGTTACAGTTTTTGAAGCTTATCAATGATAAAGGGCGAATTATATTTTTCACCGCAGAAAATGACGCTGATTTTTATATGCATTCTGATAATTTTAGGCACAATATTGATAAGGTGAAAACTTTATTTAACCTTAAAGATGTAGGTTTTTCTAAGCAAATTCATAGCGATATTGTAAATATTTATGATGGCACTGTAAAAGAAGGAGATGCGCTTATTACAAAGGAAAAGAATGTGGCAATAGGCGTTTTTACAGCTGATTGTGTACCGGTTTTAATATATGACAAAGAAAAACAGGTATGTGCTGCAATACATAGTGGGTGGAAAGGCACCTATAATCGTATTACAGCCAAAACCATTGAAATTATGGCGAAAAAGTATAATTGCTCTATGGAAAGTTTATATGTGTATATAGGTCCTCATATAGGAGGATGCTGTTACCAAGTTGGTGAAGAGCTAATTGAGAAGTTTTCTCTTGATGAAGTTTACAAGGGATGGGATATTATTGAGGAAAATAGATTGAGTTTGAGCAAATGTATAAAAGCACAGTGTTATAATAAAGGTATTATTTTGGAACATATTTATGATGTGAATTTATGCACCTTCTGTTCCGAAGAAAAAAAGGCTGTTAAGCTACATTCTTATAGAAAGTTAAAGGGAAAAAGCGGAAGGCTCCTATCTTTAATATATGTGGAGGATTAAAGAGAACTAAAGGGGGGCGGCACTATGGCCGAGGAAAAAATTTTAGTAGTGGATGATGAAGATAATATCGTAGAGTTAATTAAATTCAACTTAGAAAATAATGGTTATAATGTAATTACAGCTGCTAATGGCAACGAAGCGTTAAAATTGGCTAAATTAGAAAGTCCTCAATTAATACTTTTAGATTTGATGTTGCCAGGATTAGATGGATATGAGCTATGTAAAGAAATAAGACAGGATTCCAACTTGTGCCATACTCCTATTATAATGATAACTGCTAAAAGTGAAGAAGTTGATAAGATATTGGGATTGGAGTTGGGAGCGGATGATTATATAACAAAGCCTTTTTCTGTAAGAGAAATGTTGGCTAGAGTAAAAGCAGTTCTAAGAAGAAGCTCCATTCAACCTTTGGAGAAAGTATTTCACTTTGATGATATTCATATAGATTTTGAAAAACATGAGGTTCTTAAAAGTAATAATAAAGTAGATTTAACTTTGAAAGAATTCGAATTATTGGAGATTTTGGTTAAGAGTAAAGGGCGAGTAGTTACGAGAGAATTTTTATTAGATAAAATATGGGGATATGAATATATAGGGGAAACCCGTACAGTGGATGTACATATAAGACATCTAAGAAAAAAGATTGAAAAGAATGATAAAAATCCTCAATATATAGAAACTGTTAGAGGAATAGGTTATAGATTTAATTTTGGAGAATGATATGAAAAAGAAACTTATGGGTTTTATACTAGTAGCAGTTTTCTTTGGAATGATTTTAGTTAGTGCTTTATATGTAGTCTTAGCAAATTATGAATATACTGAAACAGCTAAAAAGGAATTACAATTTCACAATGAACTAATTGCAAAAATAATAGAGCAATATGATTTAAGCAGCAATTGGAATGGTCTTTCTTTTTCAGAAGATCTAAAGGGTTATGATTATAGGTTAACAATAATTAATAATGAAGGGGTTGTAGTATACGATTCTTTTACTTCCGCAGAAAATATGGAAAACCATAATGATAGAAAAGAAGTGGCAATGGCTAGAGAAAATAGATTTGGAAGCGATGTTCATTATAGTCCTACTCTAGATAAAAATATGGTATATGTGGCAACTAAAATTCAAGGAGATTATATAATTAGAAGTGCAAAAGCTGTAGAAAGTGTAAAAATAATTAACCAAATAAACATAAAGTACTACCTTTCTTTATTGATACTAGGATTTTTAGTGACTTTTCTAATATCATCAAGACTATCTTATATACTTCTTAAACCAATTAAGGACTTAGAAAAGGTCACAAGAAGGGTTGCAAGAGGAGAACTTGATAAAAGAGTTTTAGTAACTTCTTCTGACGAAATTGGACAGCTAGGTAAGACTTTTAATTATATGGCAAATAGATTGCAGTTTACCATTAGAGATTCTATGGATAAGCAGAGTAAATTGGAAGCTATACTAAAAAGTATGGATAGTGGTGTAGTAGCTATTGACAGAAACAATAAAATTATTATGATAAATCCTTATGCCAAAAAGTTATTTGGTATTAGGGGCAATATTATCGGTGAAAGTCTATTTGATTATATACAGGATTTTGAATTAGATAAAGCTCTACATGGAGATCATGTTGGTACTAAAGAGATAAAAATTGCTTGGCCTTCGGAAAAAATTTTAAGAGTAAGAACGGCGGATTTATTAAATGAAAGTGAACATATTGGAACTGTTGCTGTAATTCATGACATAACAGATATAAAAAAGTTAGAGAAGATGAGGTCTGAATTTGTAGCAAATGTTTCTCATGAGCTGAAAACACCATTAACTTCTATTAAGGGCTTTGCAGAGACATTGAAATATGTTGAAGATAAAAATAAAAGAGATAAGTTTTTGGATATAATAAATGACGAAGCTGAAAGACTAACCAGGCTTATAAACGATATATTAGTATTGTCAAATCTGGAAAACTCCCATGAAGAAAATAATAATGAAGAAATTGATGTGTACATAGCTGTAGAGCAAGTATTTAATCTCATGAAAAATACTGCAGAAAGTAAAAATATAGATTTGCTAATGAACTTGAAAAATAACAGCATCATTAAAGGTAGCATAGATAAATTCAAACAGATGATAATTAATTTGGTAGATAATGCTATTAAATATTCCGATGCTGGAGATAAAGTTGAAATTGGCATAGATAAAGAAAAAAATAACTGTATTATTTGGGTAGAAGATAATGGACCTGGTATTAAAGAGGAGCATCTTCCTAGACTTTTTGAACGATTTTATATCGTTGATAAAGCTAGATCTAGAAGTAATGGTGGAACAGGATTAGGTTTAGCAATTGTTAAACATATTGCAATAGGACTACATGGAACTATTGATTTGGAAAGTAGATACGGAGAAGGTACTAAATTTATAGTTAAAATACCTAGTATAAAATAAGAGAACTTCTATAAAATAAGCTTTCTCTCAGTATAGCTGAGAGAAAGCTTATTTTATTTACCTATATTTAAAACTGAAGTAAAGTAGTATTTTATATTAATTTGTGATGTTAACTTTATTTAACAATAACATAATACGGCCTTAACTTTCAAGTTATATTATTAATTTGCAACCTTAATAAAAAAGGAAATTAGATGGGGGGATAATTTATGAAAAGAAAAAGAATTAAATATGCTATAGGGTCTCTTATTATTTCATTAGCGGTTACATCCTTATCAGGCTGTACAAATAATGAAAATGGTGAAGCTGCTACTAAAACTATAACAATCTCTGGTTCCACTTCTGTAGGACCATTAATGGAGGATTTAGCTACAGTTTATCAAGAGAAGAAGAAAAATGTAAAGATTGAGATACAACAGATTGGATCTTCAGCAGGAATTAAAAATGCTATTGAAGAGGTAAGTGAAATTGGTATGTCCTCAAGGGATTTAAAAGATGAAGAAAGATCAAAAGTAAAAGAAGAAGTGATTTGCTATGATGGTATTGCTGTAATTGTTCATCCTAATAATTCAGTATCAGATTTAACTACAGCTCAAGTAAAAGACATATTTACTGGTAGGATTAAAAATTGGAAAGAACTTGGTGGTAGCGACAAACCAATAGTTGTAGTTTCAAGAGAAGAAGGTTCAGGCACCAGGGATGCCTTTCAGGAAATCTTAGGTTTTAAATCTGAAGAAATGACTAAAGGGGCACAAATATCACATGGAAACGGAGCTGTTAAAACTCTAGTTCACAGTAATGAAAATGCCATAGGCTATGTTTCTTTTGAAGTAGTGTTTAAAGACGGAAAAGTTAATAATGCAATTAAAGCCTTAAAAATTGATAGTGTAGACGCAAATTCAGAGAATGTTATAGCAAAGACTTATAAGGTATCAAGACCTTTTCTTCTAGTTTATAAAGAAGACAAGTTATCAAAAGAAGGTAAAGATTTCATAGATTTCATAAAGAGTGAAGAAGGACAAAAAATTGCCGCTGGAAGAGGAGCTATTCCATTAAAATAAACTAGATAAGAAAAGTCTCGATCTTATTCATTAAGTTGAGACTTTTCTTTATAAGCTATATCATACTCAACAATAGGTTCAAATGTTAACTAGGAGGTAAAAAAATTGAATGTGAACAATAGTTCCGATAGAAGCAATAGAAAAAAATATATAATTGATGAAGGAAGTAAGTATATTTTTGCTTTTTGTGCTTATATAGCAGTTATAAGTTTGCTTTTAATTATAGGATTTGTTTTTTATAGGGGAGCAATTCCTTTTCTATCGGGAAAGTACTCTTTTATAAAGTTTTTAACTGGTATTGAATGGTTTCCTTCTGCTAATAAATACGGTGTCTTATCAATGATAGTAGCTTCAATATTGGGAACTTTTGGGGCATTGCTGATAGCTGTTCCTATAGGAATTTTTACTGCAGCATTTTTATCTGAAATTGCACCAAAGTCAGTGGCTAAATTTATTTCACCAGCAATTGAACTATTAGCCGGTATTCCTTCAGTTTTGATTGGTGTTTTTGGACTTGCTGTGATAGTGCCATATATTAAAAGTTTTTTTAACTTAGCTAAAGGTCAAAGCTTATTAGCAATGATTATTGTTTTGTGCATAATGATGCTTCCTACTATTATAACAGTGTCAGAAACTTCTATTAGGGCTGTACCTAATAGTTATAGAGAAGCTTCTTTATCACTAGGAACATCAAAAGTAGAAACAATAATAAAAGTTGTTCTACCTTCAGCAAAAAGTGGTATTTTAGCTGCAGTAGTACTAGGTATGGGCAGAACTATAGGGGAAACTATGGCAATAATTTTAGTAGCAGGAAACAGTGTCCATATTCCTAAAAGCCTTACAGATAGCGTTAGACCTCTTACTACTAACATAGCTTTGGAAATGGGTTATGCCTTTGGAACTCATCAAGATATGCTTTTTGCTACTGGTATAGTTTTATTCAGTTTTATTATGTTGTTAAATATTATCTTATCGAAAATTAAATCAAAGGGGAAAAATTAGAATGAGAAAATTCAAAGATCAACTTTTTAACATATTATTTTGCCTGTCTACCTTAATTACTGTAATGACACTAGTTATTATAATTGGCTACATTTTAAAAAAAGGATTTAGATTAGTTAGTTGGGATTTTATTTTTGGTAAATATCCATTAGGAGAGCACAGCGGCATTTATCCCATGATTATAACAACATTTTATACAGTTGCTTTAACTTTACTTATTGCCACTCCTATTGGAATTTTAGCAGCGGTATACTTACAGGAATATGCAAAACAGGGCGCATTAGTGAAAGCTATCAGATTTGCTATAGAAAGCTTAGCAGGAATCCCATCTATAATATATGGACTTTTTGGAGCATTGTTTTTTGTGACCTATTTAAAATTCAACTATTCTATATTAGCATGTTCTTTAACTCTATCTATAATGATCTTGCCATTTATAATCAGAACTACAGAAGAAGCTATTTTGGCAGTGCCACCTTCTTATAAAGAAGCTTCATTAGCATTAGGTTCCACTCATTTTCAAACTTTATATAAGATAATAGTACCTAGCGCAGTGCCTGGAGTAATAGCAGGAGTGATTTTGGCTATAGGTAGAATTATTGGTGAATCAGCAGCGGTATATTTAACAGCTGGTACTGTAGCAGCTATGCCTAAAAATATAATGTCCAGTGCAAGAACTCTTACAGTTCATGCATACTTGGTTACCAATGAATTTGGAGATATAGAACTAGCTTCAGCCATAGGTGTAGTTCTAATAGTAATAGTGTTATTCTTAAACTTTTTAGCTAGATCTATTAGCAGATATTTTAGTAAAGCCGATTACTAATTATATGTAGATTTATAGGTGTTGGAGGGGAAAATGAGTATATTATATACAAGAGATTTAAAGCTTTGGTATGGAAACAGTCAAGCATTAAAAAGTATAAATTTAGCTTTGGAAAAAAATGCAGTAACTGCACTTATTGGTCCTTCAGGCTGTGGAAAGTCAACTTTTTTAAGAACTTTAAATAGAATGAATGACCTTATACCTACTGTCAAAATTGAAGGGGAAGTAATGTATGAAGGGAAAAATATTTACACTGACTATGAGGTAATAGAATTAAGAAAAAAGATAGGTATGGTTTTTCAAAGACCTAATCCATTCCCAATGTCTATTTTTGATAATATAGCTTATGGACCACGAATTCATGGTATAAAGAAAAAGGCTGAACTTAATGAAATAGTAGAAAGAAGTCTTAAAGGGGCAGCTTTGTGGGATGAAGTTAAGGATCGTTTAAAAACTAATGCACTGGGCTTATCTGGTGGACAGCAGCAGAGATTATGCATAGCAAGAACTTTAGCTGTGGGACCAGAAGTATTGTTAATGGATGAACCTACCTCAGCATTAGATCCTGTATCTACGCTGAAAATAGAAGAGTTAATGAACACTTTAAAAGAGAAATATACAGTGGTAATAGTTACTCATAATATGCAGCAGGCTGGAAGAATAGCTGATTATACTACATTTTTCTTAAATGGCGAAATAGTAGAGTATGGCAAAACAGAAGAAATATTTCATAGACCAAAGGATAGAAGAACGGAGGATTATATAACTGGTAGATTTGGATAATAAGAAAATTCGTTTATAGAATAGGAGGAATAAATTGTGATAAGATCAGCTTTCGATAATCACCTTCAAAAGCTGCATAATGAGATAGTGAAAATGGGAGATCTTGTTGAAAACCAAATTCATTTATCTATTGAATCTTTAGTTCAACAAGATGAAAAACTTGCAAATGCAGTTATCTCTAATGATGATTTTGTAGATGAACTTCAAAAGACAATTGATAATAAATCTATTAGATTGATAGCTATGCAACATCCCTTAGCTAAAGATTTGAGAAATATTTTCACTGCTATAAAAATAGCAACTGATTTAGAAAGAATGGCAGATCATGCTGTAGATATAGCAAAAATAGCAAAAGCACTTATAAAAGAAAAGTATATTAAAGAACTAATAGATATTCCGCAAATGGCGATAATTGTAAAAAAGTTTGTTAGAGAATCTCTAAATTCTTATTTACAGGCAGATCTAAAAAAGGCCTATGAAACTGTGAAAATAGATCATGAAATAGATGCTATATATGATAGAGTATTTTCTGAACTTTTAGACCTAATGATTAAGGGGGAAGAAAATATAAATCAAATCGCTCAATTTCTATTTGTATGTAAATACCTAGAAAGAGTGGCAGACCACGCTACAAATATATGTGAATCTACTATATATGTGGTTACAGGAGAACTTATAGACTTAAATGATTAAAAAATCAATTTTGATAAAACATAGAATAGCAAGCCTAAATATTAGGGCTTGTTTTTTATGCTTTTTAAAGCTTAAAAAGGAAGGGTAGCTTTATACCATAATTTGTTGACTAACTACCTCAATTAAGGTATCATAATCTACAGAGTTTTAATCAAAAAACAAATGAGGTGACAGCATGTCAGCAAAAATAAGTGCAATTCAACCTGGAAGTATAGCAGAAGAATTAGAGCTTGAAGTAGGAGATGTTATACTAACAATAAACGGCAATGAAGTGAAAGATATAATAGATTATAGATTTTTAATGGCAGATGAATATGTGGAACTTGAAGTACAGAAGGCTGACGGAGAAGTATGGGTTTATGAAGTAGAGAAGGATTATGATGAAAAGCTAGGGGTGGAATTTGAAAATTCCATGATGGATCAAGCTAAAAGTTGTTCTAACAAGTGTATTTTCTGCTTTATAGATCAGCTTCCACCTGGAATGAGAGAAAGTTTGTATTTTAAAGATGATGATTCAAGATTATCCTTTTTACAAGGAAATTTTGTTACTTTAACTAATATGAAAGACAGCGACATAGATAGAATAATTAAATATAAAATTAGTCCAATTAATGTTTCCGTTCACACTACAAATCCGGAGCTTAGAAAGA
This sequence comes from Clostridium sp. N3C, assembly GCF_900095445.1. GTDB lineage: Bacteria > Bacillota > Clostridia > Clostridiales > Clostridiaceae > Clostridium_AU. Next base: position 108,842 of record NZ_FMJL01000004.1, on the reverse strand, counting down.
AGATGTTAAATAATCGATTTGCAGGAAACATATATGAAAGGCTTCAAAAGCTAGCAGCAGCGGGCATATCTATGAATGCTCAAATTGTTAGTGTACCGGGGATTAATAATGGTGAAGAATTACTAAAAACTGTTGAGGATTTGTATAAATTATATCCAGCCATACAAAATGTTGCAGTAGTGCCGGTTGGGGTCACAAAATACAGAGAGGGCTTGTTCAATATAACTACATATAATGAAGAAACTGCTGGAGAAGAGATAAATAATATAAAGCATCTTCAAGAAAAATATATAAAAGAAATTGGCACTCCTTTTGTTAGATTATCTGATGAATTTTATGTTTTATCTAAAAGAGAAATACCGGATAAAGAGTTTTATGGAGAGTTCCACCAACTAGAAGATGGCGTAGGAATGATTAGATTCCTGAGAAATGCTATAGAAGAAAACTTGCCAGCTTTAAGAGATGATATAAGTGGACATTTCACTTTTATCACCGGTGTTTTAGCCTTTGAAGAAATTAAAAGTACTGCAGAACTTATTATGAAAAAAAATAATAAATTAGTGATAGATGTAAAGAAGGTTTTAAATAAGCATTTTGGAGAAACAATAACCGTAGCAGGCCTATTGACAGGTAAAGATATTATTAGCCAAGTTAAGGGTAACTTAGGACCTGGAAAGATAATAATTCCTGTTAATATGCTGAGAAGCGGAGAAGAAGTTTTTTTAGATGACATAACCTTAGATGAAATGAAAAAGGAACTGGATAGAGATATTATTGTATGTGAATATACAGGAGAAGATCTTATAGAAATAATTAATAACAATTGGTAGGAGGAATGATTATGGCAAAACCAATAGTAGCAATTGTGGGAAGGCCTAATGTAGGAAAATCCACTTTATTTAATAAATTGGCAGGGCAGAGAATATCCATAGTTCAAGATACCCCTGGAGTAACTAGAGATAGAGTATATGCTCAGGCTGAATGGTTACGATACAACTTCACAATTATTGATACTGGTGGTATTGAACCAGAAAGTGAAGATATCATTGTCAGTCAAATGAGAAGACAGGCGCAGATTGCTATTGAAACAGCAGATGTAATAATATTTATAGTTGATGGAAAGGAAGGGCTTACCGCGGCAGATAAAGAAGTTGCACAGATGTTAAGAAAGAGTAAAAAGCCAGTTGTATTAGTAGTTAATAAAATTGATTCCTTAAAGGAAGAGGATAATGCCTATGAATTTTATAATTTAGGTATTGGAGATCCTATAACTATTTCAGCCTCACAAGGTTTAGGCTTAGGAGATATGTTAGACAAAGTTGTTGAGCATTTTGATGTAGATAATGACAATGAAGAAGAGGACGAATTTATACGAATAGCCTTTATGGGAAAACCTAATGTAGGAAAATCCTCTTTAATTAACAAGCTTTTAGGAGAAGATAGAGTTATAGTAAGTGATGTACCTGGAACTACTAGAGATGCAGTGGATAGTTATTTAGAAACAGAACAGGGAAAGTTTGTACTTATTGATACTGCAGGGCTTAGACGTAAGAGTAAGGTTAAAGAAGAAATTGAAAGATATAGTGTTATAAGAACTTTAGCAGCTATTGAAAGAGCAGATGTATGTATATTAATGATTGATGCACAAGAGGGCGTTAGTGAGCAAGATGAAAAAATAGTAGGATATGCCCATGAAATGAATAAGGCTATTATGGTAATAGTAAACAAATGGGACCTTATTGAGAAAGACGATAAGACTATGAATAAATTCAAAAAAGAATTAGAAAGCAAATTAAAATTCATTAATTATGCACCATATTTGTTTATATCTGCTAAGACAGGTCAAAGAGTACATAAGGTTCTTGAAATAGCAAAGCAATGCTATGACAGTTACAATAGAAGAATTGCTACTGGAGTGTTAAATGAAGTAATCAATAAAGCGGTACTTATGAAAGAACCACCGGTTGTAGGTTTAAAAAGACTTAAGATTTATTATGTCACTCAGGTAGGTACAAAACCACCGACTTTTGTGTTTTTTGTTAATGATAGCGAAGCATTACATTTCTCTTACGAAAGATACCTTGAAAATCAATTAAGAAGTAGTTTTGATTTTAAAGGAACTGGTATAAAACTTCAGTTTAGAGAAAGGAAAGAGAAGAATGAGTAAGGTTGGTTTTATTGGGGCTGGTAGCTTTGGTACAGCATTATCCATTCACCTTGCTAAAAAAGGTTATGAAGTTTACTTGTGGGATAGAGAAGAAAGGGTAGTTGAAGAAATTAATAATAAAAGAACTAATGAAAAATACTTAAAAAATATAATTATACCTCATAATGTGAAAGCTTCAACGGATATGGCTACTGTTATTGATGGTGCAGATTTTGTAGTGATAGCAGTTCCTTCTCATGTTGTAAGATTAATTTCTAAAAAAATAAGTGAATACATAAAACCGGCACAGATAATTGTAAGTATTGCTAAAGGTATTGAAGAAGATAGTTTAAAAAGACTTTCTCAGGTTATTAGTGAGGAAAATCCTAATAATGATGTGGTTGTTTTCTCAGGACCAAGTCATGCAGAAGAGGTATCTATAGCTATTCCTACTACTGTAGTAGTTACATCTACAAATATGAAAGCTGCAGAAAAGGTTCAAGATCTTTTTATGTCATCTGCTTTAAGAGTATATACCAATTCTGATATTATAGGAGTAGAAATTGGAGGAGCAGTAAAAAATATAATTGCATTAGCTGCTGGTATTTGTGACGGTATTGGTTATGGAGATAATGCAAAGGCTGCTCTTATGACCAGAGGGATGCACGAAATTGTAAGGATTGGTACAAAGTTAGGTGGAAAAAGGGATACGTTTTATGGACTAACTGGTATGGGAGACTTAATTGTCACTTGTACAAGTATCCATAGCAGAAATCGTAGAGCGGGTATTCTAATTGGAAAAGGTTATACTATGAAGGAAGCAGTGCAAGAAGTTGGTATGGTAGTGGAAGGTATAAGTGCCTGCAAAGCATTTTATATGCTAAAAGAAAGAGAAAATGTAGAAATGCCTATAACAGATGTATTATATAAGATTCTTTTTGAAGATCTTAATCCTAAGGATGCAGTTTTTGAGCTTATGACTAGAGATAAAAAGGATGAAAAGTTCTTATAAGCTTTATAGAAAAGTAATAATTCTTTAAAAAAGCTAACTATGAAATTATAACCGCAGGATTCAAATTCTGTCGGTTATTTTTTATTTAAAAAAAATAGAAAGTCATAAAAAAATATAAGTCCTAATATATATATAATGTTAATAATTATAATTGGGAGGGGACATTTTGGAAAGTTTTGATATATACAAGGATATCGCGGAACGAACACAAGGTGATATCTATGTAGGGGTTGTGGGGCCGGTTAGAACAGGTAAGTCTACTTTCATAAAGAAGTTTATGGATATGATGGTTATACCTAATATTGAGAATACTTATAAGAAGCAAAGAGCAAAAGATGAACTTCCCCAAAGTGCCTCTGGAAAGACTATTCACACCACAGAACCTAAGTTTGTTCCCAACGAAGCAGTAGAAGTTATTATAGAAGATGGTATTAAATTTAAGGTTAGGATGGTAGACTGTGTTGGCTACATTGTAAAAGGTGCAGCAGGCTACATAGAAGGAACTCAACCTAAAATGGTAACAACACCTTGGTATGACTATGAAATACCCTTTGAAGAAGCAGCGGAATTAGGTACTAAGAAGGTTATAAACGAACATTCTACTATAGGTATAGTGATTACTACAGATGGATCAATAACAGATATAGCAAGAGAAGAATATGTAGAAGCTGAGGAAAGAGTAGTTGCAGAGCTTAAGGCAATTAATAAGCCTTTTATAATTATACTTAACTCTGCAAAGGTTAATGATCCAGAAACTATTGCTTTGAAAGAAGAATTAGAAAGGAAGTATGATGTTCCAGTAGAACTTCTAGATATTCTAAATCTAACTCAAGATAACATAACCAGTGTTATGCATAGAGTATTGAAGGAGTTTCCTGTAAAGGAAATAAATATCGATATGCCTGAGTGGATAGAAAAACTTGAAGCTAACCATTGGTTGAAGGTAAACTTTATAAATGTTATAAAGGATCTATGCAAAAAAATAGATAGGGTAAGAGATATAAAGCAATCTATTAAGGGATTAGAAGAAATAGAATTCCTTGAAAATGGAATAGTAAGCGAAATGAATATGGGTGAAGGAACGGCTAGAATTGAGTTGGCTCCACAAAAGTCTATATTCTATAACATCTTAAGTGAGGTTTGTGGTTGTGATTTGAAGAATGAAACAGAGCTATTGGCTACAATGAAGGAATTATATAAGGCTAAAACAGAATATGACAAAATAGAAGTAGCTCTGAAAGAGGTAAGAGAAACAGGTTATGGTTTAGTAGCACCTCAGCTTACAGAAATGAAATTAGAGGAGCCGGAAATTGTTCGGCAGGGTAATAGGTTTGGGGTTAAGTTAAAGGCCAGTGCTCCATCCTTACACTTAATTAAAGCGGAAATTGAAACAGAAATATCACCTATAGTGGGTACAGAAAAGGAAAGTGAAGAATTAGTTAAATCTCTTTTAGAACAATTTGAAAGCGATCCTTCTAAGATCTGGCAGAGTAATATGTTTGGTAAGTCCTTAGAAGTGTTAGTAAAAGAAGGACTACAAAATAAATTATTTAGAATGCCAGAGGATGTTCAAAGTAAAATTCAAAGAACACTACAGAAGATTATTAACGAAGGCAATGGAGGACTCATTTGCATAATATTATAGGTCTTCTAGTATAAATAATTTAACTTATACGTGACTCAAAATACTGTATTCTACAGATTTTGAGCATGTATAAGTTAAATATAAAAATATGAATTTTCAAGCTTGATTTTCTAGATATATATGGTATAATAATTTACGTCGCCTGGGTATGGCGCAGATGGTAGCGCGCATGAATGGGGTTCATGAGGTCGCAGGTTCAAGTCCTGTTACCCAGACTTTAAAACTGTGAAACCGTTGATATATCAACGCTTCACAGTTTTTGCTTTTTTAGTACACTTGTCCTTTTGGCGTATTTTGGGTGTTTAAAATTTTCTAAGTGAAGTTTTTAGACTATTGTAAATGGATCAGTGCTAGAGGATAACTTTTATAAATTCTTATAATAAAACACTGCCAATTGTGTTCGATCCCTTAAATTTAATTTATCTAAAATATTGCTTATACTATTTCTAACAGTACCTTCACTTAAATATAGCTTGCTGGCAATTTCCTTGTTACTAAGGCCATCTGATACAGCAGTTATAATTTCTAGTTCCTTCTCTGTAATACCATAGTTTGAATAATCGATCTTTTCATTTTTATTAATTAGCTTAGGAATCTTTGAAACAATATCATTACCAAAGACATTTTGTCCCATAAATACCGCCTGTAAAGAAGGGACTATACTTTCAAAATTTTGTTTAATAATATATCCTTTAGCACCAATCCTTAACGAACTAACTATATAATCATCGTCACAAAAGGTAGTAAGAAAAAGGATTTTCGCATTATTATCATAATTTAGTATAGCTTCTGCTGCTTCCAAACCAGTCATGGTTTCCATTCTTATATCCATTAATAAAATATCTGGTTTCAAATTCTTGTATAATTCAATGGCACTTTTACCGTTATAGCCAATTCCTACTACAGAGATATTTTCTGATTCCAATATGGTCTTTAGTGCAGCACATACTAACTTATCGTCATCAACAACTACTACTTTCATTGGATTCAACCCTTTCTAAAGTATTATTTTTTGGAACAGAAATAAAAATTTTAAAGCCGTGGTAAGTATTTATATTAATATTGCCATTTATAGTTGCCACTCTATCCATTATATTTTTTAATCCTATGCCATTATCCATTTTATAACTAGCATTGGAACCATTGTCTTGAACCACTAATTGAAATAGAGCGGGATGTTCTCTCAATAAAATAGATACTTCAGTGGCATTAGAATGTTTAATTATATTTGATAATGCTTCTTTAATTACAGCAATAAAGCAATATTTAATATTTTTTTCCGGTTGCGATTCTAAATCATAATTAAATTTAATAGAACAGAAGGTAAAATTGTCAACTAGCTTTTGTATTTCACTGTACAGGTCTATGGATTTTTCATGAAGATTATGTACGCTAGCACGGATGCTGTTCATAGCCTCTGATAAGGTGTTTTTTATTTCTATCAAAGATTTTCTTGTTAGCTCATCCTTATTAGTGGCAAGTAAAGCGCCAATTTGCAATATAGATCTAGATAGTAAGTGCCCTACATTATCGTGTATATCTCTTGCTATTCTATTCCTCTCAGTCAAGGTAGCTAAATGAATTTCATAATCCTGCTTTTCTAAAAGCTCTTTATTTTGCATTTCTAGCTGAAGAGAAATTTCTTTTGTATTATCACGGAGTTTATAAAAGTTCTTTCCAAGCTGTTCCAGGGCAAGGGTACGATCTTTTAATATAAAAGTGCCTAATATTAATGTAGCTATTAACCAATTAAAGTCGGATAATGAGTTAATTGAATAGTTGATTAAAGGTAAATAGGATAGAAAACCAGTCCACTTAAATTTAAGAAAGAAGCCGTCGTAGCATATGAGAGGGATGAAAAATAAAAATGAAGCTTTTAGAAAGCACAAAAATAAAAATAAAATAAAAATACATAATTTTATATATTCTGAGTCTAAGTAACTTAAAATGGCACTGAAACTTATTGTAATTAAAATAGGAACGATTATATAAATACTATTTGCCTTAGGCAGGTATAAAGACATACAAATAAGAAAAAGAATTGTCTTATTAACTAAATCTTTCATCGAAATAACCTACCTTTACTTTTATTTTCTATAAGTAAATATTAACATTTCACAGGAATCTACTCAAGGTAAATGTTACATATGTAATGCTAGAATAGGAACAAAATCACTTATATATGATAAGTAAATCCTTTATTATTAATATATCAAATCATTTATTTGGAGGTTTGAAATGGTAATAAAGGTTAAGAATTTGGTAAAAAGGTATGATGAATTAGTAGCTCTAGATCATTTCAATTTAGAAGTTAAAGAAGGAGAAATCTTTGGACTTTTAGGTCCTAATGGATCCGGTAAGACTACTGCAATAAACTGTGTTTTATCCTTATTAAAGTATGATAAAGGTAGCATTGAAATATACGATAAACCAATGTCTCCAGATGCTTATGACATAAAAAGAAAAATCGGTGTTATTATGCAGAATATTGCAGTTTTTGAGGAATTAAATGTATATGAAAATATTGATTACTTTTGCGGTATGTATGTTCAAGATAAAAATAAGCGAAGACAGTTAGTAGAAGAAGCTATAGAATTTGTAGGTTTAAAAGATTATAGAAAGTTTTATCCTAAAAAGCTAAGTGGAGGTTTGCTTAGAAGGCTGAATATAGCTTGTGGTATTGCGCACAAGCCTCAACTTATTATACTAGATGAACCTACTGTAGCGGTGGATCCACAAAGCAGAAATAGAATATTAGAAGGTATACAAAGGCTTAATAAGCAGGGAGCGACTATAGTATATACTTCTCATTATATGGAGGAAGTAGAGCAAATTTGCACAAGAATTGCTATTATGGACAAGGGTAAAATTATAGCAATAGGTAGCAAGGAAGAGCTTAAATCTATGATTAATTCTGGTGAAAAGATAACTGTGGAAGTTTTCAATATAAGTAACAGCATATTCGAAGGGATTAAAAAACTTAGAAATGTTGTTCAAGTTGATTACAAGGATAATTTATTAATCCTTAAGTCCAGTAGAGGCAAGGATAATTTAGTAGCTGTATTGGAATATTTGAAATCAAATAATGCAACTATTGGGAAAGTATATTCAGAACCACCTACTTTAAATGACGTGTTCTTAGAAATAACCGGTAAAGAACTTAGAGATTAAAGGAGGGGGATTATGTTTTGGCATAACTATAAATATAGGCTTAAATGTTTTATAAGAGATAAGGAAAATATGTTTTGGACACTTTTGTTTCCACTAATTTTAGCAACCTTGTTTAATATGGCGCTCTCTAACATTTCAAGTGCAGAAAGTTTTACAGAGATTAAAGTTGCTATCGTTGAAAATAAACAATATAAAGACTATCTTAACTTTATTAATGATATTGAAGCTGTATCGGAGGAAAAGGAGACTTCTAACGGAAAGAGTCTATTTAAAATAAGCTATGTAAGCAAAGAAGAAGGAGAAAGGTTACTGGCAGATAACAAAATTGAAGGTTATATTTATTTCGATGATGAGATCAATCTAGTGGTAAAGGAATCAGGTATAAATGAAAGCATTATAAAAAGTTTTTTAGATGATTTTCAACAAAGTAGATCAACTATGGTAAACATTATTAATATGAAGCAAGGTTCAGTGGACAATAAACTTATAGAAGATCTGTCAACTAGGCAAGATTATACGAAAAAGTTTTCTTTAGGTAAAGAAGAACCTGATGTAGTTGTACAGTTCTTCTATGCTTTGATAGCAATGACTTGTTTATATGGAGGTTTGTGGGGTATAAAGGAAGTAGAAGTGTTGCAGGCTAATCAGTCTCCACAAGGTGCTAGATTAAATATAACACCTACTAATAAATTAAAGATGTTTCTAGCTTCTATATTAGCAGCTACTACAGTTCAGATAATTGGCTTATTCCTTTTACTGACTTATTTAAATCTAGTACTAAAGATTAGTTTCGGAAATCAATTCGCATATGTTTTGTTAACTTGTATGATAAGTATTATTACAGGTATTACCTATGGTACTTTTATTGGAGCTTTAATTAATAAAGGTGTAGGGCTAAAGATTGGTATATTCATAGGAGCTACTATGATTATGTCCTTTATGTCAGGTATGATGAATTTCAAAGTAAAATATACCATATACAATAAGATGTCTATATTATCCTATGTAAATCCAGCTAATTTAATAACGGATAGTTTTTATTCCCTTTATTATTACGACACTTATTCAAAGTTTTATTTAAATATAGGCTTATTATGTATTTTTGTACTTGTATTTAGCTCAGTAACCTACTTTATATTAAGGAGGCAGAAGTATGCAAGTCTATAAAGCTTTTTATAAAATAATTTTGAAGAATTTCGCTCAAATTTTGATTTATATAATAGTATTTCTGTCTATAGCTATAAGTGCTAGTAAAATGAATATACAAAAAGGAGATTCTATTTTTCAAGAAACTAAAGTTAACATTGCCTTCATTAATAATGATAAATATTCAGAGTTTATAAAGGGGTTAGAAGGATATCTTGATCAAAATTGTAATATTATAAAGCTGCCAGAAGATAAAGAAAGTTTACAAGATGCCTTGTTTTACAGAGAAGTAGAGTATATTATCAAGGTACCTAAAGGTTTTACAGAAACCTTTCTTTCTGGGAAGGATATTACACTAGATACAACAGCAGTACCGGGGTCAAGTAGCGAAGTATATATTAACAATATGGTCAACAAGTACTTAAATACTGCTAGAGCCTATATTAATGCCAGTCCAAATTTAACAATTGAAAAGTTATTAAGCTATATTGACAAAGACTTAAGTGAAAAAACGGAAGTTAAATTAAATAACTTTATAGAGGAAGTTGATAAAAATCAAAAAGTTGGTTTCTATTATAACTATATGGCTTATTCAATACTAGGAGTATTAATTTTAGGAATTTGCTCAGTTATGCTGGTTTTTAATAATAGGAATTTGAAAATGCGAAATCTTTGTACACCAGTAAAAATAAGAAATATCAATTTTCAACTTATTCTGGGTAGTTTAAGTTATACAGTTTTATTCTGGTTTATAATGATAAGTACTAGTTTCTTCATGTACGGAAGTTATATGTTTACAGCAAAGGGGTTACTACTTCTACTAAATTCTTTTGTATTTTCTTTAGCTGTCTTAAGTATAGGATTTTTAATTGGAAATATAGTAAAAAGTAAAAATACCTTATCAGTGGCATCAAATGTTATTACCTTAGGAACATGCTTTATTAGTGGGGTTTTTGTGGATCAGAGCTTGTTGAGTAAAAGTGTGCTGAGAATAGCTAGTTTCACCCCTAATTATTGGTATGTTAAGGCTAACAATAGTATTGTATCACTGTCAAATTATAGCTTTGAAAACCTGAGGTCTGTTTTTTTTAATATGTTGATAGTCATATCTTTTGCGGTAGCCATATTATGTGTAGCTTTGGTAATTATTAAGCAAAGACGATTAAATGATTAATAAAAGTATATATTAAAGGCCACTATAATGTAGATAAAGGTTATTATGCTGGTAAAAAAGATAAAATATATTTATAATTTAAAGGTATATAAAATATATAAGGAGTGACTGCTATGGCCTTTTATACGGATATTTCAAATTATTATGATAAAATATTTCCATTATCTAAAGCTACAGTAGATTTTTTAACAGATACTATTGGTAATCCGCCGAAGAATATTTTAGATGTGGCTTGTGGGACAGGACAATATGCCTTGGAATTAGAAAAGCAAGGATATAATTTAAAGGCAATAGATCTAGATAGTAAAATGATCGAAAAAGCTAAAGATAAGGAAAGCAACGTAGAATTTATGCAAGGTAATATGCTTAATTTAAGTAAGAAATTTGATGAAGATAAGTTTGATGCAATATACTGCATAGGTAACTCTTTAGTTCATCTTGATAATTATAATGAAATTGAAAGTTTTTTCTTAGCTCTTCGAAAACTATTGGTTGATAGCGGAGTTTTTGTATTTCAGATAATAAATTATGACAGAATACTTTCTAAGAAAGTTACATCTTTACCAACTATAGAAAATAAAGAAGTTCCTTTAAAATTTGAAAGGCTCTATAATTTAGATGAATCATCAGGAAAAGTCAAATTTAAAACTATTTTGCATGTTGAAAACAACGAAATTATAAATGAAGTAAATTTAATTCCCTTGCTCCATGATGATGCAGTATCTATGTTAAAAAAGTCTGGGTTTAATGAGATTAAAACCTATGGGGATTTCAAGAGAAGCGGTTTTGATAAGGAAACTTCTTACTCTTTAATTGTAGAGGCAAGGTGATAGCTTAAAAATCTAAAGTATCATAAAATAATAAATAATTCGCTAGATTTATAATATACTAGCGGATTATTTATTATCAGTATCTTTTAACTGAAAATTAAAGAATTTTATTGTAAAGCAAGCTCTTTTAGGGCTTCTATTTTTTTTATTTTAAATGTAGATAAATGAAAATTAATTACTCCTTCATCTCTTAACTTACATATTTCTCTAGACATAGAAGGCCGTGATACGTTTAAAAAACTGGCTAGCTCATTTCTATTTAAGGATAAAGTTATATTAGTGTCACCAGTCTTTTTATATTGATCCCATAAGTAAGCACAAATCTTACTTCGGATACTTTTTATTGAAAGATATTCAACCTTTTTATTAAGAAAAAATGCTCTATCTGATATTATTTTTAACAAATTTTGCAATGTTTTAGTATACCAAGAATTATGGCTATTACCACTGTCTATAAGAGAAGAATTTCTAATAAGCAAGACTTTACAATAATTTTGAACCTTTACCGTCACTGGCCAGCTGTGATGACTTGAATAAATAAACATTTCTCCAAATAGGTCTCCTGCTTTTGCAATAGTCATAATAAATTCATCTTGAGCTTTTTCCTTTAGAATAGTTGCTTGACCTTCTAGAACTGTTCCAAAGTATTCAATTGCATCACCAGTATTTACTATGTATTGATTTTTACTATATTCATTTATTTTAAAATTTATGTTTTCTAGCATTAAAGAAATTTCTTCATTTTCCAAATTGCAAAATAAATCTGAAGTTTTAAGTATGTTAATATATTTATTCAATTGCCAACACCAACCTTTTTGTATCTGGAGATACTGAATTACTTTAATAGTTATAATATAATTAACTATGAGAAAAGTAAAGAAAAATGCAAGAATACATATAGAGGATGGGATATTATGAAAAGAAATATCATTTCAATAGATGAAGAAAAATGTGTTGGTTGTGGCCTGTGTGCAAGTAGTTGTCATCAAAGCGCTCTAAAAGTAATAGATGGAAAGGCAAGGTTAATATCAGAATCTTATTGTGATGGATTAGGAAAGTGTATTCCTAAATGTCCAATGGGAGCACTTAAAGTAATAGAGAAGGAGGTTGATGAGTTTAATAATCATCAAAGAGAGGAAAGTAAAAGTCAAATTAATAAGCCTTTAATAGAATTTTCTTGTCCTTCTATTCAAACAAAGGAGTTTAAGAGAAACAATGTGGAAGTAAAAAATAAGGAACATTATGAGGTTAAATCTGAATTAAGGCAATGGCCTTGCCAAATTAAACTAGTACCGGTAAATGCTCCGTATTTTCAAGGGGCTAAACTTTTAGTTGCAGCAGATTGCACCGCTTATGCAAATGCAAATGTTCATAGTAAATTTATGAAAAATAGAATCACATTAATTGGATGCCCAAAGCTAGATAATGTTGATTATTCAATAAAGTTAACAGAAATAATAAAAAACAATGACATAAAAAGTATTATGGTTCTCAGAATGGGTGTTCCTTGCTGTGGTGGTATAGAAAATGCAGTAAAACAAGCTCTTATAAATAGTGGTAAGATAATTCCCTGGAGGGTAGTTGTTATTTCAACGGATGGAGAGATAATAGAAGAATAGTATAAAAAGATACAGGAAAAGACTCTATGAATTAAGTAACTTAATTTTAAAAATATATCCATAGAGTCTTTTTTATTTTACTCAACTTCAAGATATGTAACAATACCATTAGCAATAGCCTTGGCTAATATTTCTTGGTATCTACTATTATTAAGTATAGTTTCATCTTTGCTATTACTTATGTATCCAAGTTCCACCAGAATAGCTGGTGCCTTTGAAGCACGGAGAACTAAGAAATTATCAGCTTTTACCCCTCTATCCGCTAGTTTTCTTGTTTTAACTATTTCTGATTGAACCTTTTCCGCCAAAGCTTTACCACTAGTGCTAGCTGGATGGTAATATGTTTCTGTACCGCTAACTTCAGGAGAATCACAACAGTTTAAATGTATACTTATAAATAGATCTGCGGAATTTTTGTTAGCAATATTTGCTCTAGCTATAAGATCTTCATTTATATCTGTAGAAAAAACTGTATCATCTTCCCTTGTATAAATAACTTTCATACCTTTTCTTTCTAAAACTTTACCTAACTTTAGAGTTACATCTAAGGCAATATCTTTTTCTAAAGTACCCTTGGCACCTATAGAACCGGAGTCATAATCTCCATGACCAGGATCTAATACAATAGTGTAACTATGAAACATAGAAGGATTATCTTTTTCCTTAGTTTCACTATTATTATTTCCTTTATTTATTGAATTTGGGGAGGATTTACTTTGATAATTGTAGTTGCTGCTTGTGTCAGTTGAAATAGTCAATGTATTTTGGGGATTGATTTCTGAAGGTTCACTAATTTTGCTTATCAATGCTACAGCTACTAAAAAGAAAATTACAATAAAAATTCTTGATAAAGATTTCCTTTTTTTACTCATAAGTTTTTTTATCTCCCTATCTCTAAGTAAATAACTAATGGATTTTCAATAAGATTTTTGCTTTTATTATAACACATAATAGTGTATTAGAATAAGCATAAAAAATAAGGTAGAGCTAATATAAAGATAGCTTTTGGGTCAATGTGGCCTTAAAGGAAAAATAAAAATAATTTTACTTATTGTAACTCTAATGTTAAAATTAATAGTTGAAGTTTGATATTCAATTATAATAGTAAGGGATGAGGGGTATTATGGAAAGTAATTTTAGTTATTGGAAAAGAGGACTTTGTGATGGTATACCTATTGCATTGGGATATTTGGCAGTGTCCTTTACCTTTGGTATAGCAGCAAAGGAAGCAGGGATCACAGTTTTGCAAGCTGTAATTATGTCTGCTACAAATCTTACTTCTGCAGGACAGTTTGCAGCCCTTGGATTGATTAGAGTTTCAGCAGGATATTTTGAGATGGCTATTACCCAACTTATTATAAATTTAAGATATAGTCTTATGTCTTGTGTATTGTGCCAAAAACTAAGCAATAAGACTGCATTTATACATCGTTTTTTTGTTGCCACAGGTGTTACTGATGAGATATTTGGAATTTCTGCTCATTTTGAAGGTAAGTTAAATCCTTATTATACCTATGGAGTAATTAGTGTTGCTGTACCAGGATGGACACTAGGAACTTTTTTAGGTGTATTGTCTGGTAATTTGTTACCGGATAGAATTCTTAGTGCATTAAGTGTAGCACTTTATGGTATGTTTTTGGCGGTCATTATTCCGCCTGCTAAAGAAAATAAGATTATAGCTGGAATTATATTGATTTCTATGTTGCTCAGCCTAATATTCACAAAACTACCATTGCTTAAGCTAATATCACCTGGTTTTAAAATTATAATACTGACTGTAGTAATTGCGGGAATAGCAGCTATTTTATTTCCTGTGGAGGAGGGGGATATCAATGGGGAATAATGTATACATATATATTTTAGTTATGGCCCTGGTAACTTATTTAATTAGATTACTACCGCTAACATTCATACAGAAAGAAATTGAAAATAAAACTATTCGTTCCTTTTTATATTATGTTCCTTATGTTACATTAGCTCTTATGACCTTTCCTGCCATCCTTACTGCTACAAGCAATCAATGGTCTGGATTGCTTGCACTTATTACTGCTATTGTATTAGCTTATAGAGGGGCTAACTTATTTAAAGTTTCAATTGCTTCTTGTATTGTAGTTTTTATAGTAGAGTTATTTTTATAATATAGATACCTAAATGAATTTATAAAAATAGAAAGATGAATTATTTCAACATAAGAGCTTATGAACATATATTATAAATATGTCAAATTAGATTACTGAAAGGAAACTGATTGAAAAATTATAAAAACTTAGGGTGAAGTGGTTCTTTGTATATAGAAATAAAAACAAAAAATTACTGAAGGTGTGTGCCATGGAACAGGTTATGAATAAAATTATATCATTATTTTTGATTATTTTAGTAGGGTTTTATGGTAGAAAAAGAAAGATAATTGATGCTAATTTAACCAATGGATTATCAAAGATGCTCCTTGAAATAACAACTCCATTACTTATCATTTCTTCCTTTAATTTTGATAGAAGTTCTGATTTAGCTTGCAATACCATTAAGGCATTTATTTATGGAATAATTATTTTTATAGTAACTCCATTAATGGTAAAGCCTTTTTTAATAAAAATTGAAAGGGGAAAAAGAAATGTATTGCAATTTGGGCTAGTTTTTTCTAATTGCGGATTTATTGGAATCCCCTTAACAGCTGCAGTGTTAGGACAAGATGCTGTTATTTATGCAGCTATATTTAATATGTGTTTTAATTTATTTATTTGGACTTATGGAGTTACGCTTTTTAATGATACTTCTGACTTTAAGGATGCTAAAAAATTACTTAAGAATCCAGGAATAATTGCTGTGTTTATTGGTTTGTTATTGATGGTGTTTTCTATAAAGTTGCCACCGGTTTTAAAGGATACAATAGAGCTTGTTGGTCATCTTACAAGTCCTATATCCATGATCATTATAGGAAGTTTGTTAGCATCCATAGATTTTAAAGCTGTAATTAAAGATAAGACTATTTACTATGGATCTTTTATAAAGCTTATTATAATTCCAGCAGTACTATATGGGATTTCTATTTTAATTTCTGATCATTCCTTGGTAATGAAAACCTATATTTTAATTCAAGCTATGCCAGCAGGGGCAACTACATCTCTTTTTGCGGAAAGATTTAATAGGGAAAAAGAATATTCGGCTCTTGTGGTTTCCTTTAGTACCTTGCTTTCCATTATTACTATTCCAATAATTATTACTTTGTTATTATAATTAAATATTGCATTTCTTTTTAGAAATTGAAGTTTTTAAGCAAGAAAGATCTGGACTAATAAGATAAAAGATTACTAGGTAGCAAAGAAATATAGATATTTTCAAATAATAAAGAAGAACTATAGAGATTATTTCTCCATAGTTCTTTCTATGTTAATCAACTTTTCCACCTTCAATTACAAGATTTTCTTCAAATTCTGAACCGTAGACATTTAAAAGAGTTTCTTCGTAAGCTTTATGAATGAAATTTTCCTTTCCTAAAGCTTCTAATTCTTTGTTTATCCAATCAAGAAGTTCTTTATTTCCCTTTGCTACAGCAGGAGCTATAGTATCTTGACTTCCAATGGAGGCAACTCCAACAACAAATCCAGGATTTTCTTTTGCCCATGCAATAACTTCTGTATTATCGTTTAGTATAGCATCTCCACGGCCATCTTTTAAAGCTTGGAATATTTCTGAGTATTGATCAAACTTTACTAAATCTACATCTGGATGATTTTTAGTCATGTAAGTTTCAGCGGTGGTACCCTTTGCTACAATTATTTTCTTACCCTTCATTTGATCTTCAGAAGTAATTGGTGATCCTTCTGGGGATACAAGTCCTAAAGATACCTTCATATAAGGATTTGCAAAATCAACCTTTTCTTTTCTTTCTTCAGTAACGGTGAAGTTTGCCATTATTATATCAACTTTATTAGATTCCAAGAATGCAACTCTACTAGCAGCATCTACAGTTACAAATTCAACCTTTGATTCATCTCCTAATAAATCTTTTGCAAACCTTCTTGCTATATATACGTCAAAACCTTGATGCTTACCTTCAGAGTCTACATAACCAAAAGGGGCTTTATCCCCGAAAACACCAATTTTTATAGTACCTCTTTCTTTAATTTTTTCTATAGAGCTAACATTGTTTTCCTCTTTTGATTTGGATGAAGAGCAGCCTGTAAAGCCACCTACTACTATGGTACCTAGAAGTAAAACTGATAAAAGCTTTTTTAGTTTACTCATAAATTCATCTTCCTTTCTTTTTTTATATTATTGATATTGAAATATATTTAGAAAGTGCTTAGCACGTTCCGTCTGTGGGTTTGTAAAAAATTGCTCAGGATCGGATATTTCACAAATTTTACCTTCATCCATGAATACTATTCTGTCAGCCACTGATTTTGCAAAACTCATCTCGTGAGTAACAATTACCATAGTCATTCCTTCTTTAGCTAAATTCAAAATAACATCTAAAACTTCTCTTACCATTTCTGGATCTAGTGAAGCAGTAACTTCATCAAAGAGCATTACTTCAGGATTCATACATAAAGCTCTTACAATAGCAATTCTCTGCTTTTGCCCACCTGAAAGCTGTCGAGGATAGTAGTTTTTTCTATCTAGTAAGCCTACTTTTTTCAAAAGTTGTTCAGCTTGGGCTAAAGCTTCTTCCTTATTTCTCTTCTGAACTTTTAAAGGACCAAGAAGTATATTATCTATAACTGTCATATGAGGGAATAGTTCATAGTTTTGAAAAACCATTCCTATTTGCTCACGTACTTCTTGCCAGTTAGTATTTTTATCTGTCAGATCCTTATTTTTGAAAATAATTTGGCCACCTTGTATTTTTTCTAAGCCGTTAAGGCATCTTAAGAAGGTACTTTTTCCACAACCGGAGGGTCCTAAAACAACTAAAACCTCTCCCTTGTGCAAAGTAAGGTTTATGCCTTTTAATATTTCTTTATCATCAAAATTCTTTTTTAGTTCTTTAACTTCAATTAATACAGAATTATTAGTCGTATTTATAGTAATCACCTCAACTATTCCATTTTCTTTCTAGTTTTTTAGATATTTGAGATAGGGGGTAGCATATTATAAAATATAATATAAAAATCAACCCATATACCCAGAAGGCAGCGGTAGGGTAGTCAAATCTAGTAGTTTCTATGATTTGCTGACCTACTTTAACCACATCCGTTACACCTATTAGAACTACTAAAGAAGTGGTTTTTATCATTCTAGTAGCCAAATTAATAGTTCCTGGAACCATTCTTCTTATGGCTTGTGGAATTAAGATATATCTGTATAGTCCTATAGTGCTTAAACCAAGAGCTTTTCCAGATTCTATTTGATGCTTAGGGAGGGATTGTATAGCACCTCTAACTATATCGCCCATCTCAGTAGCTCCCCACAGTGTAAACACTATAATTGAAACTACTTCACCGCTCAAATCAATATCTAGTGCTGTTGTAACACCAAAATAAAATATATAAAGCCAAACCAAAAGAGGTACTATTCTAAATAACTCAAGGAATAAGCGGTTAATAAATAATACAATTTTTAATTTAGTGGTCCTACTTAGTCCAATTGTAATCCCTAGGATTGTACCCAAAATAATAGATATAAATGCAATTTTTGAAGTTATCCATAAACCTTCAAGTAACCTAAGAAAGTATTTTCCTTCAAAGAATACATTAATTCCCGAATTCTGCATAACGCACCTTCCTTTCCAGCCAGGTTAATAGGAAGGAAAGAGGTAGTATCATTATTAGATAACTAGCTACCAGTAGAATAAGGGCTTCATTTGTCTTATAGTACATTCCTATTAAATCCTTAGCTACGTTCATTACATCTAAAATAGATATAGCACCTAAAATAGAAGTTTCTTTAAGTAAGAATATGCAGTTTGCACTTAAAGAAGGTAAGCTTACGGAAAAGGCTAGAGGAAGTATTACATATCTTATAAGTTGAAATTTAGAAAGTCCTATACTTAAACCAGATTCGATTTGTGACCTACTTACAGCCTCTAAACCACTTCTAATGGCTTCTGCCATATAACTACCTCCTAAAAAGGAAAGGCCTATAATGGCGCAGGTAGTTTCACTCCATTTTATACCTATCTTAGGTAGTCCAAAATATAGGAAAAAAACTTGTACAAGCAATGGGGTATTTCTTGAAAGTTCAATGTAAGCTTGTACAATATGTTTCAGAACTGGAGTTTTTAGATACAAAACTATACTGCAAAAAATTCCCACTATAAAGGAAATAGCTATACCTAAAAAGCCTAATTTTAAAGTTAACCGTATTGCTTTTTCGTATAAAGGCAAACTTTCTACTATAAAAGTCCAATTTAAATTCATAATTCATCGCCTTTCAATTACATTTTTTAGAACATATATACAAGGGTTGTACCAAGTAATGGATCAAAACATACTAAACATATCGGAAAAGCTTATTTAAATTATATATGAATTATATATGGATGTCTTTTTTTTGTCAATATAATTATTTATATTTGTAAGTAAAAACAAAGCTTCCATCCTAAGTAAGTGGATGGAAGTGTATGCTAGTACTTTTACTATATTAAAAAGATTAGGATTTAACTACTTCAAAGTTATCCTCAACAAGTAGCCAATTTTGAGGGAAGGAAATACCCAACTTCCAGTAGCTAACTCCTCTTAATCCTAATTCTTTAACTAAATCAAATTTTGCTTGAATAGAACGAGCATCTTCAAACCATACTTCATGTTCTTTGCCGTCTATATCTCTGTAATTGAAATGTGGAGCTTGAGCTTTAGTGTCGTAGCTTATGGCTACATTATTCTCATATGCCAATTGAATAGCCTGTTGTGGGCTAATAGCTCTTGCATACTCACCACCAGCAACAAAGGGGAGGGTCCAGTCGTAGCCATATAAGTTTTGGCCCATCATAATTTTGGAGGCGGGTATTTCTGTTAATGCATATTCGATTACATCTCTTACCGGACCTATTGGGGAAACTGCCATAGGTGGTCCACCACTGTATCCCCATTCATAGGTCATTAATACTACAAAATCTGCAATTTCACCATGGGCTCTATAATCATGGGCTTCATACCAAGGTCCTGCTTGTGTTGCGCTTGTTTTCGGAGCTAGGGCTGTAGAAAGTAGCAAACCTTCAGCAGATAATCTGCTTTTAGCTTTTCTTAAGAAATTATTATAGTTTTCCCTTAATTCTTGGGGCAAATATTCCATATCAAAATGTACATCACTAAAGTTATATTGATTAGCTGTAGAAATGATATTGTCTAGTAACTTATTTTGAATTTGCTCATTAGTTAAGATTATCCTACCTAATTCTGCACTAAATTGACCTTCTTCCAGATTAGTTACAACCATCATCAATGTAGCATTATTGCTTCTGGCGATAGATGGAAAATCATTTAAAGGTGGAGCTTTTAGTGAACCGTCCCTTTGAATTTGATAGCTAAAGGGGGCTAAGTAAGTTAAATGAGGTGCAGCTTTTCTTGCTGATTCTTCTAACGCTGCTGAAACTGTACCTCCTAATGGTTCTACATAAGCATTAATCTCTGCTTTTCTTTTAGGTCTAGGAGGAATATACAATCTTTGGCCAATTTGGAGAGTTTGGTTAAGGGGAATTCTATTTACTTCAGCAAGGGTTTGAAAGCTTACTCCATATCTACGACCAATGCTGTATAAACTGTCTCCGGGCTGAACCCAATGATAATTTCCTATAATAGGTATTACTAATGTTTGCCCCACAACTAATTGGTTTGGATTTGCTACTTCATTTGCCCCTACAATGGATCCCACTGTAGTGTTGTATAATTGAGCAATTTCAAATATAGATTGTCCTGGTTCAACAACGTGAATCTGCATAGCATCTCCTTCTTAACATAAAACTTACCTATATCAGTATATGATAAAGATAAAAAAAAGTACTAACTAACTTAAAAACCAAATAGTGTTTTAATAATTAGTATTTTATATATATGTATATTAATGTATAATTAAAGGTGTAAAAACAGGTAAACCATATACAGATAGAAAGGAGTGATCCATATTGATCGAAGTAATAGGATTAAGCAAAGAATTTAAAAGCACAAAAATTAAAGGTTCTAAAACTATAAAAGCAGTTGATAGCATTAGTTTCAAGGTTGAGCAAGGGGAAATTGTAGGTCTACTTGGGGAAAATGGAGCTGGTAAAACTACTACACTAAGAATGATTGCAACTATGCTTAAGCCAACAGGGGGTACCGCATTGGTCAATGGATATGATATAGTTAATGATCAAAAGAAAGTTAGGGGAGAAATAGGTATACTCTTTGGAGGAGAAGTAGGATTATACGATAGACTAACTGCTAGAGAAAATATTAGATACTTCTCAGAACTTAATGGTATGGGAACTAAAGAAACTATGAAAAGCATTGATTATCTAGTAGAAATGTTGGATATGGAGGACTACATAGATAGAAGAGTAGGAAAGTTTTCTAGGGGAATGAAGCAGAAAGTTGCTATTGCAAGGTCTATTGTTCATAATCCTTCTGTTATGTTATTTGATGAGCCCACCGCAGGATTAGATGTAACAGCAGCAAGAATTGTACAAGACTTTATAAGAAAATGTAAGGAGGATAATAAAGCTATCATTTTTTCAAGTCACAGTATGTCTGAAGTAGAGAGAATTTGTGATAGGGTTATTATTATTCATAAGGGTAAAATCATTGAAGAGGGTACTGTAGAGGATCTTAAGAGGAAATATAAGAATGATAATGTGGAAGATATATTTATGCAGTTAGTAGGTGATACTGATGGGAAGTAAAGTAAGTTGGATAGTCTTTAAGAAGGAACTTAAGGATTTGTTTAGAGATAGAAAGACTATAATATCAAGTATATTAGTGCCTATTGTTATATTTCCTCTTTTGTTTTTTGTAATGGGTAATAGTATAGACAATATGTCAAAAAAGGTTGAGGAGAATATAAATATTGCTATTAAGGACAAAGGACAAGGTAGTCAATTAGTAGATTTTATAAAGGAGCAAAAAAATATAAAAGTAGTTGAGTCAACGGATTTAGATGAAGACATAAAGAAGGGTAAGATATTATTGGCTATTGAGATACCAGAAAACTTTGATGAAAGTATTAAAAATGAAAAAAACGTTAATCTAAAAATGATATATGATAATTCAAGTCAATCCTCACAAATTGCTGTTGAAAATTTAAATTTGCTTATAGAAGGATATTCTAAACAAATTGTTGAGCAAAGACTGAGGGCTAGAAATATAAGTGGAGAATTTTTAAATCCTATTAATGTGGAAGTAGTTACTACAGAAAATGAAGAGGATGGCTTTGGAAAATTAATGTTATCTTTAATGCTACCTCTTTTACTGATAATATACAGTATAGTTGGTCCAATGGGAGCAGCAGTGGATTTAGGAGCAGGTGAAAAGGAAAGAGGTACTCTTGAACCTCTCTTAACTACACAGGCAGGAAGATTATCATTGTTATGGGGTAAATTTTTTGCTATAACAGTGATGGGATTCTTGAGCACCTTGTCTTCCTTGTTAGGTCTCTATATTGCAACAAAACAGAACAAGGGAATATTTTATGGAGGTGCAGGCAGTCTTGATATAAAAACTATAATACTAATTGGCTTAATAACTTTATTATTAACTATGTTGTTTGGAGCTCTAGAGTTAGCTATTAGTATATTTGCGCGATCTTTCAAAGAAGCACAGACATATATATCACCGCTTATGATAATAGCTTTTCTTCCAACCTATGCAACATATATGATGGATGCTAAAAATATAGAAAATTTTTTCTTCCATATTCCTTTAGCAAATGTATCTTGTATTATAAAAGAATTAATATCAGGCATATATAACTACACTCATATAGCTATAACATTTGTGTGGATTGCAGTATATATAGTAGGATCTATATTATTTGCAAGATATATGTTTAGTAGAGAAGAGGTTATTTTTAGAACATAAATTATGAAGATTGAGAGAAGTGATAGCTAAATTAACAAAGAGAAACCTAGAGGTAAATTTCCTCTAGGTTTTTATATAGTTTGTCGAAATATAGTATAAATTGTAACAAAATGCAACAGTAATTCATAATATGGATTTAGGAATATAAAATGAAAAATTTTAGAATAATTTTATAACAAAGGAGAGAGGATTTGTGAAAAAGTCTTTTTCCAAGTGTTTTTGCAAATGTGATAATTGCTGTTATAAATTTTGCAAGTGCTGCGAAAAAATCGACTGTTGTTGCGATTTTCATAAATTAGATAAGAAAAAGATAGATTTTAAGGTTCCTATATTAATAATTCTTGTAATTTTAATTTTATTGCTTTGCCAAGAAGATAAAAAATCCTTTTGCTAGTTTTCAAGTCATAAATTTAAGCAATAATATCTAATTAAAATAGAGAGTAGTTGGACTAGTGGGGGAAAACTACTCTCTTATATAAGGGAACATTCTAAATTATTTGACTATAATTTATTTTTTATTCATATAAGGTGTTTTTGATATAAGGTATTAAAGAGCTATACTTTTATTTTATAAAATTACTTTTGAAATCAAGTAAATTTATTACAATTAATCCTTGCTATATATCGAAAATCTATATATAATATATATAGATTTTCGATATATAGAAAGGAGTGCTGATATGTCAATTAATAAAAGTCTTCTAACAAGTAGTACTACTATGCTTATACTTAAATTGCTTGAAGAAAAAGATATGTATGGCTATATGATGATTGAGGAACTTTCTAAGCGTTCGGATAACACTTTTTCTTTAAAAGCAGGAACCCTTTATCCTTTATTGCACAGCCTTGAAGAACAGGAAATAATTGATTCTTACGAGGAACAGGTTGATGGTGGGAGAGTTAGAAAATACTATTCTATTACCAAGAAAGGAAGAAAAGTGTTAGCGGAGAAAAAAGAGGAGTGGAAAGAATATACTACTGCGGTTAATAGAGTTTTGCAAGGAGGCGGAAGTTTTGCATAAGGATAGTAAAATAAGTGATTACTTAAAGGAAGTTTGCAACCAGATACGATGGAAGAAAGCCCATGATGTAATCTCAGAAGAATTAGAAAATCACATAATTGATCAAAGAGATGCTTTTATACAAATGGGAATGGATGAGTCAACGGCCACTGAAAAAGCAATTAAGGAAATGGGAGATCCTATATTAGTTGGTTCTGAGCTTGACAGAACTCATAGACCTAAAACTGAATGGAGTATAATTGCTCTAACGGCATTTTGGCTTTTCCTAGGTTTGACCATACGAATTATTGTAATTGATAATTCTATGTCTTCTACATTAACAGCAAATATTGTATGCACTATTATAGCTATTTGTTGTATGATTATTATGTTTTTTTTAGATTTTACCTTTATAGTTAAACACAGCAAAGGAATTTACATTGGAGTGATTTTGCTTATTTTTGGTGTTTATTTTGGATACAGTAATGTTTATGGATACAGTCCTCATGTTAGTTTTTTATTTATGCTTTTACCAACAGTCTATGCGGCTATAATATACAACTTAAGAAATAAAGGCTACTATGGAATTATTTTGAGTTGGTTGTATTTTATTATACCCTTATTTATCGGTATTTTTTTAACTACTATTTCAAGCATAATGATATATGCCTTTGTTTGCTATAGTTTAGTTACCTATGCAATCATTAAAGGGTGGTTTAATATAAGTAAAATAAAAGCAATATTGTTTTATTATGTTCCCAGTATTTTAATACTACCAACATTCCTTATAAATAATGCTTATAGGGTTCGAAGACTGGAAAACATTTTTAATCCTTCTTCTACAGATCCAACGGGTGATGGATATATCTATAGTATATTGAAAAATATGATTAGACATTCAAATTTTATAGGTATTGGTGACTTGGGGGGAGATTATCTAAGACAACTTCCATGTCAAGATACTGATTACTTCTTAACTGCACTAATTTATAAATATGGGTGGATATCATTTGCAGTTATTGTAGCAGTAATAGGAACTTTTCTAATTCGCTCAATTAACCTTTGCTTAAAACAAAAAAGTGTGGTGTCAAGACTAATTACTTTATCAATATTAAGTACTCTTATTATGCAAGCCTTGCTTTATATTTTTAGTAATTTAGGAATAATTCTAATTAGTCCTTTAACACTACCATTAATATCCTATGGAGGTACAAGTATAACAGTAAACATGGTCCTTATAGGAATAATGCTTTCTGTTTTCAAGTCTGGTGATATAGTTAAGGATAACTCAAAATCCTTAAAGCATAATAAAATTTTTCAACTTATAGACGGAAAAATAGTTATTGATTTACATATGGATTAATAAAATTATTACTAATGTTATTAAATTACCTAAATTAATATTAAGATTCAGTATTATTATCAGCGGCCTTTGGTCGCTATTTTTTATAGATTATTTTATAAAAAGTATCTTTTTATGTGATAATTAATTATAATAAAGTTATGATTTAATTCGATGAATAGGAGGGAAACATATGAAAAAAATTAGTATAGGAAAAGGAAAATTAACAGCTTCAGAAATTTCTCTTGGTTGTATGAGAATTTCTGAGCTTTCAGTTAAAGAAGTATCTAATCACGTGAATACAGCTTTGGAGGAAGGTATAAATTTTTTCGAACATGCTGATATATATGGTGAAGGTAGATCTGAAGAAATATTTGCTGAGGCTGTAGATATGAGACCGAGCATACGAAGCAATTTTATTTTACAATCAAAATGTGGTATAAGAAAAGGTTATTACGATTTTTCAAAGGAGCATATTATAAATTCAGTAGAAGGTAGTTTGAAGAGATTAAGAACAGAGTATATAGATATATTATTATTACATAGACCGGATGCCCTAGTGGAACCAGAGGAAGTTGCTGAAGCTTTTGATATTTTATACAGCAGTGGAAAGGTAAGGCATTTTGGCGTAAGTAATCATAACACAATGCAAATTGAGTTACTTTCTAAGTATATTAAACAGGAACTAATTGTTAATCAACTACAGTTAAGTGTTACAAATACTGGAATGATTGATGCTGGCTTAAATGTAAATATGAAAAATGAAGCTTCTATCAGTAGGGATGGTAGTATATTAGATTACTGTAGGCTTAAAGATATAACAATTCAAGCATGGTCTCCTTTTCAGTATGGTTTTTTTGAAGGTGTTTTTATAGATAATCCAAAGTTTCCAGAATTAAATGCAAAACTGCAAGAAATTGCTCAGAAATGGAACGTAACAAGTTCCGCTATTGCTATAGCCTGGATATTGCGCCATCCTGCTAAGATTCAGCCTATAGTAGGGACTACAAATAGTGAACGATTAAAAGAAATCTGTAAAGCATCTGAAGTTAATTTAACTAGAGAAGAATGGTATGAAATATATAGAGCTGCAGGTAATAAATTACCGTAGCATAGTGTACAAATTATAAAGCAATTTTCAAGATATACTTAGGTTACAAAGATTTTAACTTAAATTAAATAAAAAGCCGCTAGTTTAACTAGTGGCTTTTTGTTCATAACAATATTAGCAACTTTTTATGTCATTGATTTAAAATAAGTTAGTATCAAAGCAGAAAACCATTATATATTAGATTAGCTCATCCATTTTAGTCATCCTATAATCTACATATTGAAAATCGCTGGACACGTACCATTTATAAGCAGATTTTAGGCCATCCAATAGTGTAATAGCTGGGACATATAGTTTATCCTCTATTAATCTTTCTATTGAAAGTAGGTAGGTCACATCTCTAAAAGGAAAGTAGCATCGTGCTTCCAAGTCAATTTCATTAACATTTACTTTTTTGATTATAGGATCTATATTTATAGCTTTTCCGCAAGTTAATACTAAAGTTTCCCAGTCTATAATATCTGGATTAGTAACATTATATATTCTATTGTGAATGTTACTGATCATAGCACTTTCGCATATTCTAACGAAATCATTAATATGTAAAAATTGAGTTTGAGTATTATTACCCCAAGGAATAGGTATAGCTTTTTTATTTATAATTCTATGAAAAAAATAGGCTTCTCTATATAAATTGTTGTATTCTCCGTAAATGTAAGTAGGCCTAAGAATTATGTAGGGGATTTTACTGTTGATAATGAAGTTTTCTGCTTCTAATTTATTCGTACCGTAGATACCCCAATTAGGATTAAATCCTTTTTCTGCAGATTCAACCAGTATATTGTTACTTTGTTTATAAACTGCACCAGAAGAACAAAATATATATTTTTTTAATTTACTTAAATCTAAAGAGTTTAACAGAAGTTCTACATCTTCTTTTGTATAGGCAGAGATATCAAATACATAATCATATTTAATATCATGTAAAGACTTTAGTAGTTCATTTAAGGATTTTCTGTCACAGATAATATGATTTCTATATCCTGTGTAATCAATCTTGCGTATCCCTCTGGTCAAAATATCCACATTATGATCTTTTTTTATCAAATATTTTGCCAGTGAACTGCTGACGAAGTTTGTACCACCCATAACTAAAATAGTAGACAACTTGCAATCCTCCTTTATTAAATTATGCTACATTATAATATTATAATATCATATATAGTATATTATAAACAGCTTAAATGTGATATACTATATATAAAAATTCTAGATATTTGTTAAAAAGAATATAAAAAAGCATCAAGCCTAGGCTTGATGCTTTGTATGAATTTTATATTAGAGAGCATAAAACCATGATGCTCTTTTATTAAATTACTGCTGTCTATACTGAGGTTCTTGTTGTTCAATGTATTGTTGTCTGCCCTTTAGAGTTTGCAAAGCGCTGTCTAAATTTTTTGCTATTGCTTGAAAATCTTTTTTTGCTTGCTGATCTTCTGTTTCAAGAGCGAATGTTTTCATTGTAGCACAAGCGCTTTCAATACCTGCAATAGCTTGCTGCATCTGAGTTGCTACTGTCATAATTTTCACCTCCTTTCAAGTAAAAATCATTAAAAGGCAACCTATCATATTTCTATAGACACTGCATGTGCTATGCATGGGATACTTTCCTTCTGTTGATAGGATAGAGGCGAATGTAGTGCTCCAGTAGCTACAATCAAAATTCTTTTTAGCTCTCCTTCTCTCATTCTGCGTAAAAAATGGCCGTAAGTTACTGTAGCTGAACAACCGCAACCGCTACCACCTGCAAAAACTGGTTGATCCTTACCGTATATCAACATTCCACAATCTGTAAATGTTTCCGGTGGTATTTCTAAACCATGTTTAATTAGTAATTGTCCAGCAATTTTATGGCCTACACTTCCTAAATCTCCTGTGGCAATTAAATCGTAATAATCTAGAGGTAAATTTAAATCCCTAAAATGAGCTTCGATGGTATCCACTGCGGCAGGAGCCATGGCACTTCCCATATCAAAAGGATCGCTAAGGCCCATATCTACAATTCTACCGATAGTTGCAGCTGCAACTTTTGGTCCGTAACCACTGCTAGACAATAGGGCAGCACCAGCTCCTGTTACAGTCCATTGTGAAGTAGGGGGTTTTTGACCTCCATATTCTGTTGGATACCTAAATTGCTTTTCTGCAGCTATATTATGGCTAGAGGCTCCAGTTACTATATAATTTGCAGCGCCACTGTCTACTATTAAAGAAGCTAATGATAATCCTTCCATAGAACTAGAACAAGCACCAAAGATTCCTAGGTAAGGCATACCTAATGTACGAGCAGTAAAACTGCTAGATATTATTTGATTCATTAAGTCTCCGCTAATAAAAAAGTTAACATCTTTCTTTTTTACATTAGCTTTACTTATTGCGGTTTCACAAGCTTGCTCTAACAGTTTTTTTTCAGCCTTCTCGCAGCTATCTTGTCCTAGCCAAACATCTTGATGAAGTACATCGAAATCATCTGCTAAAGGTCCTTTACCCTCGAAAGGACCACCGATGGCCGCTGATGCAAGTATTGTAGGTTTAGTATTGAATACCCAAGTTTGATGTCCTTTTAACATTTAAATCCCACCTAACGATCTAATAATTAGTTTTATAATTGCCACAATAAAAGCAGCCACCGTACCAAAAACAATTACGGACCCAGATAGTTTGAACATATTACCACCAACACCTAAAACATATCCTTCTGTCCTATGCTCAATAGCCGCAGAAGCCATAGTGTTTGCAAAACCTGTTATAGGGATAGCTGTCCCTGCACCAGCCCATTGACCAAGGTGATCGAAAATCCCTAAGCCTGTAAATAGAATAGATAAAATTATCAAAATAGCCATAGCAGGATCGCCAGCAGTATCCTCAGTTAAGTTAAAATACTTAATGAAAAACCATTTTAATAATTCACCAAATACGCAAATAGACCCACCTACAATAAAGGCCCTAAAACAATTTCTTAACACTGGTCGCTTTGGAGCAATTTCTTTAGCCAAATCTTGATATTCCTGTTGAGTAGGGGTTAACTTTTTCTTTTTCTTTTTCTTATTTGACATAAAG
This sequence comes from Clostridium sp. N3C, assembly GCF_900095445.1. Lineage (GTDB taxonomy): Bacteria > Bacillota > Clostridia > Clostridiales > Clostridiaceae > Clostridium_AU. The sequence continues at coordinate 79,596 of NZ_FMJL01000004.1, read as the reverse complement.
TCACCACCTTCTAACTTAATAAATAAGGTTCAAGTTTATTTATCAAAACTTTTAGTTTGTCTGCATTTTTAGTATACATTTCTTTTGCGTTTTTATCCTCTGTTTCAAGAGCATAGGAAAGTAAATCTGCATGACATTGTTGAAGATTCGCATATAACAATTCTTTCACCTTAGGTTGTGGTACTTGGACTGAATCATCAAATAAATCTAAGTATAAATCACCGGAAGAATCAACTTGACCTATAAACACATTATCCAAAGAAACTCCAGCTTTAGCTAATTCTACCTTTAACCAAGCTCTATTTAAACCGCGATTAGCTAGGGATTCATCTAATATATTACCATCTAATATTACAGTTTGTGGTTCTGATTTTGGAGCAACCTTTCTTTGTAAATCATGAGCAGTAATAGGTTTCTTATCAGATTTAAGCATCACATTTATTTCACCAGTGGATTCCATAACAGCAAATTCAACGTCCGCTAAGTTGAAGATATTTTTTGATCGTAATTCTCTTAAAAGCTCCTCACCAGTTAATCGTACTTCTTTTAAATTTTCCTCCATAACCTTACCATCTTTCATTATTATGGTTTCTCTTCCGTTAATGGCATCATGCAAGGCCTTACTCTTTAAGGATAAGAAGTCTAAGCTGAAAAATAAGGCAAACCATGCAGCTAAAGCTATGATAGAATGTGTAATGTTGGGGACGAAACCTAAAGTGATAAGGGTGATCATTAAGGCAATTATTGTATAATTAACAAACTTATATGGGGTTATTTTTGATAAACTACCTCTACCTAATAGTCTGATCAAGAGGATAGTTAAAGCGAACATAGCAATAGTTCTTATAAGTACAATTATCCAATTTTCCATTCTTCTCACCTACTTAATTACCTTTATATTGAGGTTCTTGGAATTCAAGTACCTTTATTCTGTTTTCCAGGTCTTTTATAACTTCATTAGTTGTATTTAAAGCGGACTTATAAATTTCTTTTTCTTCTTTATTGCTACTTTGTAGAGAGTAAACTTTCAATGTACTTTCTACACCTTTTAAATTAGCCAGTGTTTGCTTTACATTTGCTGAAACTGTCATAAAAACCAACTCCTTAAATAATTCCTGAATCTATTATTTGATAATTTAGAAAGTAATATAACTTCAACATAAAGATTTTCAATGGTAAATTTAACTGCTAATAGTTTTTTACATAACTATTTTTCACAAAAGATTTTTAATTATTCAAAATAAAAAAGCAATGTGTTGGACATTGCTTTAGCAAATTACAGAAGGGTTTTGTGGATTTATTTAATGTATTATTGCAAAAGTATAGCCCTTAGCTTTTATCAATTCTATTATAGTTGGCAGTGCATCTACTGTTGATTGTTTCATAACAGAATCGTGCATTAAAATTACAAGATTTTCATCACGACTTTCGGCACAGTCAATATTGTGGCTTATAGTGTTTAATTGCTCTTCTGTTGATACATTATGTTTTAATCCGTCATGATTTTCAGTATTCCAATCAATAAAATACATGCCTTCACATATTAGTTTATCTTTCATTGATTTTTTCCAATTTTCGAAGGAACCACCGGGAAACCTTACAACTCGTGAAGAAGAGGGAGAACCTAAAATTTTTACAATGGTTTTTTTTGTTTCATTTACCTCATCTTGAAATGCTTCAGTATTTACTTTGTTATTTGGATATATTTTTTTATAATCGTGACTGTAGGTATGGTTTGCTATAGCATGTCCTTCGTCAAAAATTCTTTTTAAAATTTCAGGGTAGCTATTAGCATTACATCCTAATACAAAAAATGTAGCTTTCACATCATGAGTTTTTAAAATTTCTAATATCTGAGGTGTTACTATGGGGTTTGGTCCATCGTCAAAGGTTAAAAAAGCATATTTTTTTCCCTCACTTCGGCCATAGGTATAAACTTCTTCTGCAGCAACGGAAGGAAAGGATTTTTTTATTTGATTATCCTTTGCTGAGTTTGTGATATCATTTTTTCTTGGGAAATTGGTAGTAGCATTGAAAAGATTTTTTTCCTTTGATTGGTGTACTAATAGGAAATCATAAATAAGAAGTATAGGTATTGAGAACAGTAAAATTGTTAAGAAAAGTATTGATAATTTGCAACGTTTTTTAATTGTGCATCGGTCTTTCTCCTGCAAATTATATCCCTCTTATAAATTGATCATTCAGCATTAGTATATTGTTATATGCTATGGAAGTTTACAGAGTTCTATTAAATAATAGGAAAATAATTTAGAAGAATTTAGATATTTTTATATATTAGCTCTGTAATAAAATTACCATTATAAGCATAAATAGTTATAGGGGTGATTGGTATGGAGATTACAAAAAGCTGTTTTAAATGTGGAAGTGTAGTATTTAATTTGAATCAAAGGTCTGGTGAATATGATGCCATATGTTCTGAATGTGGCACTGTTGTAGCTAATATAAAACTGGATAAGTATGAGACCCTAGAAAATATCTGTAGCAAATGTAATAGTAAAGAATTTAAAGCTAGAGTGAAAAAGGACAAGGATTTGGAAATTTGGACTGTAGAGTGTGTAGTATGTAAAAAGTCACCGGATAAAAAGTATGTGGATTTAGATTTGAAGGAAATTGATGAAAAAACAAGAGAAAACTTAATATTAAAGGATACTATTGAAGAATTAAATCATAGAATTGAAGAATTAGAAAGCGAATTAGCAAGTTTAGCTTATAGAGTAAATGCAGAAGATGTGACCTATGATTTAAGTTCTTAAACATAATATTGAGCCGAGGTTAAACGGCTCATTTTTTATACTTATTAAGCGAAAAAGGAGATAGAAGTTAATATTGCTTAGCTATGGTACCTTTAATTATGATGTGATACTATATATGCAGTAAATATTTATATGGTATTACACTAAAGGAGGAATTAAATGGACTGGGAAATAAAACATTTTAAAGATCTATCTCCAGAAGAACTGTACAATATTTTAAAACTGCGAAGTGAAATTTTTGTAGTTGAACAACAGTGTATATATTTGGATTGCGACGATAAAGATAAGGTTTCTTATCAACTATTTAGAAAAAATCAACAAGGTGAAATTATTGCTTCAGTGAGAATATTACCTAAAGGTATATCTTACAATGAATCATCCATTGGCAGGGTGGTAGTAAGAAAAGATTATAGAAGAAAAGGAATAGCTTCAGAAATGATGAAAGTAGCTATGGAGTTTATTAAGAGAGAATTTAATGAAGGGACTATTAGAATATCAGCTCAATTATATTTGTTAGAATTTTATAGAAGTGTAGGATTTTTGCCAGTGTCAGAGCCATATTTAGAAGATAATATACCACATATTGAAATGCTTCACAGAGAAGGGTAAAAGCATCTAAATAGATGCTTTTTATTTACTTTTAATTTTTGATGCTAATAAATCTCGAATTTCTGATAGAAGTTCCTCTTCTCTTGATATTTGCTTTATTTCTTCAACTTTCTCTTCTTCTACCTTTCTTAAGTTACTAAGCCTATTAATGGTTTTAACTATTATAAATACAGAGAAAGATATGATTAAAAAGTTTAAAATATTTTGTAAGAACATACCGTAAGTTACTTTTGCAGAACCGATTATCAATGTTAGTCCTTTGATATCAATTTTTCCAATCAAAATACCGATTAAAGGCATAATAATATCTTCAACTAATGAAGAAACTATACCGTTGAAAGCTCCACCGATTATAATACCTACTGCTAGATCTATTACATTACCTCTCATAGCAAACTTCTTGAATTCTTTCCACATAAAAGCACGTCCTTTCAATAAAATAATGGTTAATAGAAAAATAAAGAGAAATAGTACTCGACATTATTATTAATTAATAAAGGAGGTTTATCCATGGATTTTCAAGAAGCTAAAAAAGTTATTGAATCTAAAGGGTATATAGATATAGAATATAAAAATAGGGCTGTTATGATTGAATAACTTTTTGAAGAAAAGAACAGCACACTATTAAAGGAAATGGATTCAGACAAAAGATAATATGTATCACTGTCGGAGTTAATTATCACTGACAATGATATATTTCGAAATAACTAATGAAATTTGGAGGACATATGAAGAAAGTAGCAGTAGTATTTAACGGTGGAACTATATCAATGATAGTTGACGAAAGGATAAAGGCAGCAGTACCAGGTCTAACTGGTGAGGAGATAATGAAGATGGTTACAGGTATAGAACGTTTTTGTGAAATTGAAACATATACTTTTTCTAATTTACCTAGTCCTCATATGAGTATAGAAAATATGTTGGAGCTATCTAAGTTTGTAAAAAAGCTATTAGCTAGAGAGGATATTCATGGTGTAGTAGTAACCCATGGTACAGATACCATGGAGGAAACAGCATATTTATTAGATCTAACTATTGATACACCTAAGCCTGTGGTATTTACTGGTGCTATGAAAAGCAGTTCAGAACTTGGATATGATGGACCCTCTAACTTAGCTGAAGCAATTTGCACAGCTATTTCAGAACAGGCTATGAAAAGAGGCGTGCTTGTATGTTTTAATGGAAAATTAAATAGTGCAAGTGAAGTAACAAAGGTAAATACTCTAAGTATAGATGCCTTTTCCACACCAGGTTTTGGGCCTTTAGGTATTGTAGATAATAATGAAGTTATTTTCTATAGAAAAAACACTTTATCAAAGAAGATTTTGGTAGATAACATTAATGCAAAGGTTGATGTAATTAAATGTACAGCGGGGCAAGACTCAAGTTTAATAGATTATTGCATAGATAAGGGAGATGAAGGAATAGTTTTAGAAGCTTTAGGTAGAGGAAATGTTCCACCAGCTATGCTTACAGGTATAGATCGAGCAATTAAAAAGGGTATTCCTGTAGCAATGGTGTCAAGATGTTTTGAAGGTAGAGTACATGATTCCTATGGTTATGTTGGAGGAGGTAAAATGCTCCGAGATATGGGAGTTATTTTTGTAGATAATATGCCTGGGCAAAAAGCAAGAATAAAGTTAATATTGGCCTTAAGCAAAACTAAAAATATGGACGAAGTTAGAGCTATATTCAAGGAGAAATAAGTTATTAAAATAAAGAAAATAGGAGAATTAACGAATAAGATGAAGCAAATAAAAAAAACTCCTTGAAATAGTAGGTGAAGATTTTGTATAATTAGTATAATTGTTAGAAGAGTGTATTATGACTGGAGATGATTTATAGTGATATATAGTATGACAGGGTTTGGTCGTTCTGGATATGAAGTTGAAGGTAAAATAAGCTTTAATGTGGAAATAAAGGGCGTTAATCACCGATATCTTGATATTAATATCCGAATGCCAAGATTATTAAATAGTTTAGAAGATAGGATTAGAAAATTAATTAGTGAAAATATAAGCCGGGGAAAAATAGATCTCTTTATTACATATAATAATTATGAGAAATTAGGAGTTAGTGCCCAGTTAAATCAAACTTTAGCTGACAGTTATGTAAAATGTTTAGCTGATATAAAGGATAGATATCCACAACTTAAGGATGATATATCAGTATCTTTAGTTGCAAGATATCCAGATATTATTTATGTTAAAGAAAATGAAGAAGATGTAGATCTTCTTTGGGAAATGCTTAAGAATCCTATATTGGAAGCTATTCAATCCTTTAAAGAAATGAGAAGAGTTGAAGGAAGCAAGCTTAAGGAAGATATATTATGTAAGTGTAATCAAATCGTTACAGAGGTTAATTTAATTGAAGGAAAAGCTGACTCTTTGGTTCCTACATATAAGGCTAAATTAATGGATAGATTAAAGGAACTGTTAGATAATGTAGAAATAGATGAGAACAGATTAAATTTAGAGTTGGCAATTTATGCTGATAAGTGTAGTATAGATGAAGAAATAACAAGATTGAAAAGCCATATTGAGCAGATGAAAGTTACATTAGATTCTGATGAGCCGGTAGGTAGAAAATTAGATTTTCTAGTTCAAGAAATGAACAGAGAAACTAATACCATCGCTTCAAAATCCAATGATATTGATATAAACAATTCTGCTTTAAATATAAAAAATATAATAGAAAAAATTAGGGAGCAAATTCAAAATATTGAATAATTCAGGAGGAAAACAATGAGCATTAAGTTAATTAATATTGGTTTTGGTAACATTGTATCTGCTAACAGACTGGTTGCCATAGTAAGTCCAGAATCAGCACCTATAAAAAGAATAATTCAAGAGGCAAGAGATAGAGGTATGTTGATTGACGCAACTTACGGAAGAAGAACAAGAGCTGTTATTATCACAGATAGTGACCATGTTATTCTTTCAGCAGTTCAACCAGAAACTGTAGCACACAGATTATCTTCTAAGGATGAAGAAACAATTGATGAGGTTGATGAATAATGAAAAAAAAGGGGATTTTGATAGTTTTATCTGGACCATCCGGTGCTGGAAAAGGTACTATTTGTAAAGCTTTATTAGAGAAATCAGATTTTTGGTTATCAGTTTCTGCAACTACTAGAGCTCCAAGAGTAGGAGAAGTACATGGTAAGAACTATTATTTTATAACTAAGGAAGAGTTTCTAGAAAGAATAGAGAAAGATGACTTTTTGGAATATGCTGAAGTTTATGGCAATTATTACGGTACCCCAAAGGGAGAAGCTTTGAAAGCTATAGATGAAGGAAAAGATGTAATTCTAGAAATTGATATTCAAGGAGCCTTAAAAGTGAAAGAGGCTTATCAAGGTGGTGTATTCATTTTTATATTACCACCATCAATGGAAGAACTTAAAAAAAGAATAATACAAAGAGGAAGTGAAACACCAGAATCTTTAATGACAAGATTTAAAGCAGCATATCAAGAAATTAATTATGTTTCAAAATATAACTATGCTGTAGTTAATGACACTGTAGAGGATGCGGTTAAAAAGATCCAAGCAATAATAGTTGCGGAAAAGTGTCGAGTTGATAGAATAAAAGATGATATTTTAGATTCTAAGGAGGGCTTAATACATGAACAACTCTATGATTAATCCATCAATAGTTGAATTATTAACTAAAGTAGATAATAGATATACATTGGTTACTGTTACAGCGAAAAGAGCAAGACAGTTAATAGATGGTTCTGAGCCAATGGTTAGAGTACCTTCAAACAAACCTTTAACTGTTGCGATAAACGAAGTGAATGCTGGTAAAATACTTTACGAAACACAAAAAGAAGGTATCAAGTAATGTTATACAAGCAAAATGTTGTAGTAGGAGTTTGTGGTGGTATTGCCGCATATAAAGCTTTAGATATAGTAAGTGCCTTGAAGAAGAAAGATATAAATGTAGATGTGATTATGACAGAACATGCTACAGAGTTTGTAAGGCCACTGACCTTTCAATCTATAAGCTCAAATGCAGTAATAGTAGATATGTTTGAAGAGCCTAAGGTATGGGAGATTCAACATATTTCATTGGCAAAAAAAGCTGATTTAATTTTAGTGGTACCAGCAACAGCAAATATTATTGGTAAGATTGCCAATGGTATTGCAGATGATATGCTTTCAACTACTATAATGGCTTCCAAAGCACCAGTTATTTTTGCCCCTGCCATGAATACGAATATGTATGAGAATCCTATAGTACAGCAAAATATTGAAAAACTAAAGTCCTTTGGCTATAAATTTATTGAACCGGATTCTGGAAGACTAGCCTGTGGAGATGTAGGTAAGGGCAAGTTACCGGATCCTAAGTATATAACGGAATTAGTTTTGTCACAATTATATGTAAATAAAGATTTGGAAGGTAAAAAGGTTCTAGTTACCGCTGGCTCTACTATAGCGCCTATAGATCCTGTTAGATATATAGGAAACCACTCTTCAGGTAAAATGGGGTATGCTATAGCTGAGGAAGCAAGAGATAGAGGAGCTGAAGTAACGTTAATAACAGGCCACGCAAAAATAGAAAAACCTCAAGGAATGAATATTATATCAGTTAACACTAATGGAGAAATGATGAATGCTGTCTTAGAAAATTGTGATAGTAATGATATAATTATAAAGTGTGCCGCTGTGTCTGATTTTAAGGTAGAAGAATATAGTGACCTAAAAATAAAAAAGAATAGTGAAGTTCTAAACTTAAAGCTAATTCAAGATAATGATATATTAGCGGAGCTAGGAAAGAGAAAGAGTGAAAATCAGATACTAGTAGGTTTTGCTGCAGAAAGCAATGACTTGATTCAGAATGCAACCACTAAGCTAAAAAAGAAAAATTTGGACTATATTATAGCCAATGATATTACAGGAAATGATACTGGCTTTGGATCCGATTATAATAGAATCAATATAATTTCTAGGGATGGAAAGATTAAAGCTCTTGATAAAATGAGCAAAAGGGAAGCAGCAAGAGAAATTTTTAATACTATTATGAAAAGGCGCTAGAGCGCTTTTTTCTTTTAAGGGGAGAGGTCATGGAATATAAATATGCCGGTGTAGTAGTTAATAATGAGTCTATAATGGTGGATAAACTATTTACATATAAGATTCCAGAGGAATTAAAAGGAATAATTCAAATTGGCCATAGGGTAAAGGTTCCCTTTGGGCTAGGGAATAAATTAATTGATGCATTTGTTCTGGAATTAAAGGAAGACCTGGAGAAAAAAATACCCTATATAAAAAGCATTAAAGCAATTTGTGACGATTTTCCTTTATTTAAAGAATCAGATTTAAATCTAATAAATATGATGAAAGAGCGTTATCTAGCTACTTACATAGACTGTATTAAGTTAATTATACCTACAGGCATAACAAAAGGCATTAGAAAAAAAACTGCTGACTTATTATATGTTAAATCTCCTTTGGAAGGAAAGTATTGCAAAAGTCCCTATATAGAAATTTATAATACTGTAAAGATCAATGCTGGTATATATACAAAAAGTGCTTTAAGTAATAACTTTGGATATTCATTAAGTTCTATAAATACGCTAATTAAGCATGATATTCTTACTACAGAAGAAACTGTTATAGATAGATTAGATTCAAGGCAATATAATATCTATTCTGCAAAGGTGCTTAATGATGAACAGCAAAGGGTTGTTAAATCAATATTAAGTAAAAATACAGGCAAGTTTCTGTTACATGGAGTTACTGGTAGTGGCAAAACGGAAGTTTATCTTCATTTAGTGGATAAGATGTTAGCAGAAGGAAAGGATAGTATTGTACTAGTACCGGAAATATCCCTAACACCTCAAATGGTAGAGCGTTTTAAGGGCAGATTTGGTAATAATATAAGTGTTTTTCACAGTAAAATGTCTGATGGTGAACGATTTGATGAATGGATGCGTATTAAGAAAGGAAAAACAAAGATTGCTATTGGAGCTAGATCAGCCTTATTTTTACCCTTTGAAAATTTAGGCATAATTATAATTGATGAAGAGCATGAAAACAGCTATAAATCTGAAAGTAATCCTAAATATGACGCCCGTGAAGTGGCTGAGTTTATAGCTGAAAGAAAAGGATGTAAACTGGTTCTAGGTACAGCTACTCCATCTTTAGACTCATATTATCGAGCAAAATTAGGTGAATTTGAACTGTTAGAGATTAAAAATAGAGTAGATAATGCTAAGTTACCTAATATGACATTAGTAGATATGAGAGAAGAATTAGCTAACAAAAATAAATCCATTTTTAGTGTAAAGTTGCACAGTGCTATTAATGAGACTTTGGCTAGAGGGGAGCAAATAATATTATTTCTAAATCGAAGGGGATTTTCCAACTTTGTTTCCTGTAGAAAATGCGGTTTTGTATACAAGTGTAAACAGTGCGATATAACATTGACCTATCATAGAGAAGATAATTTAATGCATTGTCATTACTGTGGTTATAGAGAGCCCACTCAAAGCAAGTGCCCTAAATGTTCCAGCAAATATATTAAGTATTTTGGAATAGGAACGGAGAGGGTGGAGGAAGAAGTAAAAAAGCATTTTCCTAAGGCAAAAACCTTAAGAATGGATATGGATACCACAAGAAAGAAAAATTCATATATTGATATATATGAAAGTTTTAAGAGGGGAGAAGCCCAAATTCTAATAGGTACTCAAATGATTGCTAAAGGATTAGATTTTCCTAATGTAACCTTAGTGGGAGTATTGGCAGCAGATTTAACCTTGAATTTACCAGATTATAAATCGGCAGAAAGAACATTTCAACTGTTGACTCAAGTATCTGGTAGAGCAGGAAGAAGTAGCAAAACTGGAGAAGTGATAATTCAAACTTATACTCCAGATCATTATAGTATTCAATTTTCACTGACTAATGATTATAATGGTTTTTATAATGAAGAAATAAAGATAAGAGAGGATATGAATTATCCACCTTTTAAGGAAATGATTAATATTAATCTTAGTTGTAAGAAAGAAAAACTACTAATTAGTACTATAAAATCCTTAGGTATTAAAATTCAGGATTTTTTAAAGAGTAATAACGAAATTAGTATGCTTGGACCCTGTCCCTGTGCAATTTCAAAGATAAAAGATATGTATAGATGGCAGATAATACTTAAAGGAGAGTTTCCTTTTGATACTGCAGGAAAAATTAAAAATATTGTTTATGAAGAGTTAAAAGATGTTTATACAGAAGTAAAACTAAATTTAGATGTTAATCCGAATAATTTAACTTAAAGGAAGGAGTATAATTATGGCTTTAAGAAATATACGAAAAGATAATGATGAAATATTAAGAAAGAAATGTAGAGTTGTTGATGAAATAAATGATAGAATTAGGGTTTTAGTAGAGGATATGATAGAAACAATGTATCATGAAGATGGTGTTGGATTAGCAGCACCTCAAGTAGGAATTTTGAAGCGTATTGCTGTAGTGGATGTAGGGGAAGGTGTACATGTATTTATCAATCCTGAAATCATAGAAGAAAGCGGAAGTTGTATTGATGTTGAAGGATGTCTAAGCTTACCTGGAAGACAAGGAGAAGTTGAAAGACCTGCAAAAATAAAAGTTAAGGCTCTTAACGAAAAGGGTGAGGAATTTGAATTGGAGGCTGAAGGCTTTTTTGCTAGAGCTATCTGTCATGAAGTTGACCACTTAAATGGTATTTTATTTACAGATAAATTAGTTAGAAACGAGGAAGAATAGCTATGAAAATTGTTTTTATGGGAACACCGGAATTTGCAGTACCTACATTAAAAGCTTGTATAGAGAATTTTGATGTGACTGCAGTTTTTACTCAGCCAGATAAGCCTAAGGGTAGAGGGAAAAAAGTCGGTTATAGTGAGGTTAAAGAGGAAGCATTAAAACATAACATAGAAATATTCCAGCCAATAAAACTTAAGGAAGATAAAGAGACCATTGAAAAATTAAAGGAAATGGCTCCAGACTTTATTATAGTGGTTGCTTATGGTCAAATTCTACCTAAGGAAGTGCTGGATATACCAAAGTGCGGATGTATCAATTTGCACGCTTCACTACTTCCTAAATATAGAGGGGCAGCTCCTATTAATTGGTGCATAATAAATGGAGATAAGTATTCTGGTAATACTACTATGCTTATGGATGTAGGACTGGATACAGGGGATATACTTCTCCAAAGCAAAGTAGAAATTACTGATACTATGACTGCTGGACAATTGCATGATATATTAATGGTAGATGGGGCAGAGCTTATGGTGAAAACCATTAAGGCTATGTCCAATAATGAAATCACTCCTATTAAGCAAAAGGATAGTGAAAGTTGTTATGCTTCAATGCTTAATAAGGAAATGGCCCATATACAATGGGAAAAAAGAGCAGCTGATATAGTTAATCTAGTAAGAGGATTAAATCCATGGCCAGTAGCTTTCAGTAAATATCAAGATAAGGCTATGAAAATATTTGCTGCAGAAGTTAAAGGAGTAAATAAAGATGAGAAGCCAGGTACCATTGTGAAGGTTTCAAAAGAAGGTATTTTAGTAGCTGCTTTAGATAATTATGTATTGATAAAGGAAGTACAATTTCCTAACGGAAAGAGAATGTCTGTAGAGAGCTTTCTAAATGGAAACAGTATAGAAGAAGGTATTATATTGGAATAAGTTGAGGTAATATGTATGAACAGTAGAAAAATTGCTGTAGAAATATTGAATATGGTTTTGTATGAAGGAGCTTATTCAAATATTTCAATAAGACAACTTTTAAATAAATATAAGGTAGAGGAAAAGGATAGAGGGCTTATTACAGAAATAGTATATGGAACTTTAAGATATAAGTATAAATTAGATATAATACTGTCTAATTTAATTAATAAGTCCTTTAAGCAGGTAGATAGGAAAGTTTTAAATATATTAAGAATCTCTCTATATCAATTTATGTATCTTGATAAAGTTCCTGAATATGCCATTGTAAACGAAGCTGTAAATTTAGCAAAAGAGATTTCCATTGGTGCAAGTAAATTCGTTAATGGAGTTCTTAGAGCTTATCTTAGAAATAAAGATAAAGCATTCAATAATGAAAAAGAAATAGTTAGTGAGTTAGCTTTTGAACATTCCTTTGAAAAATGGATGGTTAAGCTCTTTGTAAATCAATATGGTATAGAAAAAGCTAAGGAAATTCTTTCTGGACTGAACAGCACTCCTTCCATTACTGTTAGGGTGAATAGTTTACATTGGAATCCTGATGAAGTTTATCAGCGATTAAAAAGTCTCAATTATAATGTGGAAAAGGGTGCTGTTTGTCCTGCTGCTATAAGAATTGTAAAAGGTAGCAATGTAGAAAATAACCCTCTTTTTTCAGAGGGAGCTATAACGGTTCAAGATGAAAGTGCAATGCTAGCAGTGTTAGCTTTAGGGGTTTCAAAAGATCAGAAGCTTTTAGATATGTGTGCGGCTCCTGGTGGAAAGAGTACTCATATGGCAGAGCTACTTCAGGGCACCGGTAGCGTCTTAGCTTGGGATTTATATGATCATAAAATAGATTTGATATTAGATAATGCTAAAAGGCTGAGAATTAATAATATTAATGCTGATGTAGTAGATGCTACTATATTTAATGATAAGCTTAAAGATACTTTTGATGGTGTACTAGTTGATGTACCCTGTTCTGGTCTTGGGATAATAAGAAAAAAACCAGAGATAAAGTGGACTAAAAATCAAAAAGATCTGGAAGCTTTGTATCATATTCAGGATAAAATTTTAGAAAATGCCTGTAGATATGTAAAAAGAGGAGGAACCGTAGTATATTCTACCTGTACCTTAAATGTAATGGAAAATGAAAAAAGGATATATAAATTTTTGAAGAACAATAAGGAGTTTGAAGTGGAAAAATTAAATTTTGGTGAGCATATTAATTTTCTATATAATGAAGATGGCATGCTAACTATTTTGCCCAGCACTGATATGGATGGATTCTTTATAGCTAAATTAAGGAGAAAAAAATAGGAGACGTGAATATGGAAAATATTTTTGATTTTACATTAGCAGAATTACAGGGCTGGATGAAAAACAACGGAGAAAAGGCCTTTAGAGCTAAGCAAGTTTTTGATTGGATTTATAAAGGAACTTTAGACTTTATGGATATGGTTAATATTCCTTTAAGCTTACGACAGAAGCTTAAAGGTAACTTTACCACTAAACTTCCTGAAATAGTAACCCATTACAAATCTAATATAGATGGCACAGTAAAATTGCTATTAAAATATCATGATGGTAATGTAATTGAAACGGTTGTTATGAAGTATAAGTATGGTAACACCGTATGTGTATCGTCACAGGTTGGCTGTGGAATGGGTTGCAAATTTTGCGCTTCCACTATTAATGGTGTAGTTAGAAGCTTGACAGCTGGAGAAATACTAGCTGAGGTTATAGTAGCTGGCAACTTTATAGGTGAAAGAATTTCTAATGTTGTTATTATGGGAAGTGGAGAGCCTTTAGTTAATTATGATAATGTGCTCAAATTTATTGAGTTGGTAAATTGGGAACAGGGCTTAAATATAGGTCAAAGACATATAACACTTTCTACCTGTGGCATAGTTCCAAAAATCTATGAGCTAGCAGATAAGAAGCTACAGATAACCTTAGCCATATCCTTACATAGCCCTTGGAATGAAGAAAGAAAGAAAATAATGCCAATAGCAAATCAGTATTTAATTGTTGACATTGTTGAAGCCTGTAAATATTATATAAATATAACTGGAAGAAGGATAACTTTTGAGTATGCTTTGATAAATAATGTAAATGATAGGAAAGAAGATGCAGATCAGTTAATTAAACTATTAAAAGGTATGCTATGTCATGTGAATTTGATTCCTATGAATGAAGTAAAAGAAAGTTCTTTTAAAAAATCTTCCCTTTCTAGTATTCAATCTTTTCAGCAAAAATTAATAGAAGGAGGAATTGATACAACTATCAGAAGAGAATTAGGATCTGATATAAATGCTGCTTGTGGTCAATTAAGAAAAAGCTATATCGAAAGTAATAAGGCTTAAGAGAGGGGTGAATATATGCTGGGGGCATTAACGGATGTTGGGAATGTAAGACAAATAAATGAAGATTATTTTTCATACTCTATTATAGACAATATTAAAATATATATAGTGGCTGATGGTATGGGAGGACATAATGCTGGTGAAATTGCCAGCAAGTTAGCTGTGGAATCAGTTATACAATATATTAAAGAACATAAGGATACAGAGGATTTAAAGGCTTTACTAAAGGATGCTATTGTATATGCTAATAGTGTTATTTATAATCAGGCTAAAGAAAATTCTTCCTTAAAAGGAATGGGGACAACTATTACAGCTTATTTTAAAAAGTGTAATTACTCTCTGGTAGCCAATGTAGGTGATTCTAGTTGTTATATAATAAAGGAAGATAAAATTAGTAAAATTACAAAAGATCATTCTTTAGTTCAGCAGTTAGTCGATGAGGGAACTATAACAGAACAAGAGGCTAAGCATCATCCTAATAAGAATATAATCACTCGCGCAATTGGTACTAGTCCTAATGTGGATGTAGATATCTTTGTACTTGATCCTATAGGTATTAGCAAAATTATTTTATGTAGCGATGGACTTACAAACGAAGTGCAACCGGAAGAGATTTACCAATATATTAAGGGAAATAGCAATAATATGGAGGTATGTCGTGATTTAGTAAATTTGGCTAAGGAAAGAGGAGGCAAGGATAACATAACGTTGATGGTTATTGAAGGGGAGTGTAATGATGATAGGAACCATATTGAATAACAGATACGAAATACTGGAAAAAGTCGGCGAAGGTGGCATGGCAGAGGTTTATAAAGCACGATGTCATAAGTTAAATAGGTATAATGCAGTAAAAATATTAAAAAGGGATAATCTTAACAACGATCCCCTTGTAGTGGAAAAGTTTAAGCGTGAGGCCACAGCCGTTGCTAATTTATCTGATAGCAATATAGTAAATATTTTTGATGTAGGAACTCAAGGTGATATTAACTACATAGTAATGGAATATGTTAAGGGAAAAACATTAAAGCAATTAATTAATGAAAATGTTAGACTAAGTTATGAAAGAGCTATAGATATTGCAATTCAAATTAGCAAGGCTTTAGATTGTGCTCATAGAAATAATATTATTCATAGAGATATAAAGCCGCAAAATATTTTGATAACTGAAGAGGGAGTAGTAAAGGTCACTGATTTTGGTATAGCTAAGGCTAGTAGCAATGTAACTATAACAAATTCCAATAAGGTTATTGGCTCAGCTCATTATTTTTCACCGGAGCAAGCCCGTGGTAATTATGTTGATGCAAGAACTGATATATATTCTTTAGGAATAGTAATATATGAAATGGTTACTGGAAAGGTACCCTTCGATGCTGAAAGCCCTGTTACTATTGCTTTAAAGCATATACAAGAAAAGGCTATTCCGCCAATTCAACTAGTCAGCAATATACCTAGCGGATTAAATGCATTAATTATGAAGTGTATAGAGAAGGATCCTAATAACAGGTATCAATCTGCTAGAGAAGTTTTAATAGATTTACTTAACCTGCAAAAAAATTTAGATTATAAAATTGATACAAAAACTATAGAAAATGATAATACTAGAGTTTTGGAACCGGTTAATGCCCCTAGATATAGTGAAAAAGAAGAGGATGAATATATTTATGATGATGAACCTAAGTTAAATAATAAGACTAAAAAATATTTAATTATTGCCTTAGTAATATTTTTTATTTTGGTTATTGGAGCTATAGGTGCTGTTAAGCTTATAGGAGGAAATCAAAATAATACCAATAATAAAGGTGAAGTTAGCCAAAAGGGAGAAGTAGAAGTTCCTGATGTGGTAGGAATGGAAAGAGATGAAGCTAGAAAGGCTATTGAAGCTAAAGGTTTAGTTTATGAGGAAGAATTCGTAAATGATTCACAGGTTGAGAAAGATAAGGTTATATCTGTGGTGGAACCAGAAGTAGGATCTAAAGTTAAGGAAGGAAGAAGGGTTAAAGTCAGAATTAGTCTTGGTGCAGAAACTAAGATAGTTCCAAATATGTCAGAAATACAAGAAGAACAACTAGAACAGGTGTTACGATCCTATGGTTTTAAAATTGGTAAAATAACTCGAGAGTATAGTGATACCGTTGATAAGGGCAAGGTTATTAGGCAAATTCCCGAAGCTGGTAAACAATTAGAGCAAGGTGGAAAAATTGATTTTGTAATTAGCCAAGGTAAAGAGATTAAGATGACTAAAGTGCCAGAATTAAAAGATAAACGCATTGATGAAGTAGAAAAATTACTTATTGATGCAAAGTTAACCCTTAAAGAGAAAAATCCAAAAACAACTGATGATCCAAACAAAGTAGGGAAAGTATCTGATCAAAGTATAGCCCCAAATACAGAAGTAGAAGAAGGAAAAGAGATAAGTGTAAGCTACTATGTTTTAGAGCAAGTAGAATTACCAAACCTTATAGGGATGCGTCTTGGAGATGTAAAAAAGCTTCCACAAGTAAAAAATAATAAATTCAAAATACAACCATTTCCTACAAATGCGAGCGATTCTGCTGTTGTTGTGGAAGTCGATGGTTATAGTGCTGGATCTAAAGTGGATGTTGGAACCACAATTCGATTAGCAGTTCAATTACCAGATCCTGGAGCAGAAAGTGAAGTAGGAGGAGCAAATGGTGGGAGTGAAACTAGCGATAATAATCTACCTCCAAATCCATAAAGTAACACTATAATACTAGAGGTGCAAATATGTTAGGAAGAATTATTAAAGGTATTGGTGGATTTTATTATGTAAAAGTTGAAGAAGATGTTATAGAATGTAAGGCAAGAGGTAAGTTTAGACATAATGAACTTACTCCGTTAGTGGGCGATAGGGTTGAGATAAGCATAAAAAATAATAAAGGGGTTATAGAAAAAATATTACCTAGAGGTAATGAATTGATTAGACCTAATGTAGCAAACGTGACTCAAGCTTTTGTGGTGTTTTCTATTAAAAGCCCTGATATTAACTTAGACCTCTTGAATAAATTTCTAGTATTATGTGAAAGCAAAAATCTAAAGATTTTAGTTTGTATTAATAAAAAGGATTTGGCTAATGAAGAGGATAAAGCTTTTGTAGAAAGATATTTTGGAAACATAGGATACGAATATTTTTTTATAGAAGCTAAGAATAATCAAGGGGTTGAAAAGCTTCAAAGACATCTAGCTAATAATGTTACTGTGGTTTGTGGCCCTTCTGGAGCAGGTAAATCTACTTTGATTAATAAACTCTGTGGAAAAGAAGTTATGGCTACTGGCCTAATTAGTGAGAAAAACAATAGAGGTAAACATACTACAAGGCACAGTCAACTTATAGATGTAGAAGGTGGGTTTATTGTAGATACACCTGGATTCTCTTCTCTAGATATAACCATGATAAAAAAGGAAGAACTGCAATATTGTTTTCCGGAATTTCAAGATTATATAGCTGAATGTAAATTTAAAGGATGTTTTCATCATAAGGAACCTAATTGTGCTGTAAAAGCTGCTGTAGATAAGGGGATAATAAACATAGATAGATATAATAGTTATCTTACTATGTTAGAAGAACTAATAAAGATAAAAACTTATAATAACTAATGTATGAGATTCACCCAGAATAAAGAAGTAACATCATTATTCTGGGTGATATTTATGTTTTTAGGTAATGGATTATAAAAATTCAGAACAAAGATTCTATGAATAAATTAATAGTAAGTACAATAAAATGAAAATGTCTCCTAAACTAGTAGGCGTAAATCGATAAAGTGCAAAGGTACTATAAAGTTTGGTTATAGGAGGGAAGTGAATAATGATAGGAAAAACATTGAATGACAGATACGAAATCTTGGAGAAGATTGGAGAAGATAATTTAGTTGAAGTTTATAAAGCCAGATGTAACAAGTTAAATCGATATGTTACTATTAAAATGATAAAAAAGAATTGCATAAACCTTCCTTTTGTACTTGAAAAGTTGAAATTGGAAGCAACTGAGTTAGCTAAGCTATCTAATAGTAATATAGAGAATATATACGATGTAGTATATCAAGAAGATTTAAATTACATGGTCATGGAGTATGTTATAGGAAAAACTTTAAAAGATTTGATAGTTGAGAATGTAAGACTCAGCTATGAAAGAGCTGTAAATATAGCTATTCAAATAGCAAAAGTTTTAGAATGTGCTCATAAAAGTAATATAATTCATGGAAATATTCGACCTGAAAATATATTGATAACAGAAAGCGGAACCGTTAAGGTAACTAATTTCTCTTTAATAAAAGGTGATAAACATTTAATAACAATTAATTTAAACATATTGTTAGGGATGGTACCATATTTATCTCCAGAACAGTTGGCAAAATGTTATGCAGATGAGAGAAGCGACATATATTCTTTAGGTATAGTAATGTATGAAATGGTTACAGGAAAACTTCCTTTTAAATATGAAAATCTATTAAAACCATCCAATAAGAATGAAGAAGAAACAGTACTTCAACCGATAGAGCTTAATAGTAGTATACCGGTTTATTTAAATAATATTATTATGAAATCTATAGAAAAACATCCTAACAACAGATATAAAAATGCTAGTGAAATTTTAGTTGATTTGCTAAGTATACAAAAGGAGTTTAATTATGGGATGGTATCAAATTCAATTGAAAAAGATCATACTCAGGTGATGCCTGCTATTAATATTCCTAAACCATATGAAGAAGATTTTCTGCATAAACAGGATAAAGATGTAACTAAACCTAAAGTAAATGATAAAACTAAAAATTATATAGTGTATACTTTGGTATGTATTCTGGTTTTTATAATTGGAATAGTAGCAGTTATGAGTATTGCTGGAATAATTAATATTCATAAGGAAGGAGTAAAAGCTGCTAATACTGTGGTTGTACCTAATATAACTGAAAAGAGCAAAGAAGAAGCTAAAAATCTTATTGAATCTATTGGTTTAGTATATAAAGAAGTGATAGAAAATAGTAATGAGGTTGCAGAAGGGAAAGTAATAAGTACCAATCCTGAAATGGGAACATCCGTTGAGAAAGGTGGAATTATTGAAGTTAAAGTCAGCAGCGGTGTAGCCAAGAAAAAAGTTCCTAATCTTATAGGAAAATATGAATCTGAAGCCAAAATAATTGTTCCTCAGAATGGTTTTAAAATTGGCAAAACTAAGTATATTAGAGATAGTAGATATGTAAGATATCATGTAGTTGATCAGTATCCTAAAGCAGGGGAAGAACTTGAAGAAGGTGGAGTAATAACTTATACTGTAAATTTGCAATAAATGAAATTATAATAAGTAGTATAAGCTTATATTTCAATTATAAAGCTAAACAGTTGTATACAAGGAAAAAGAAAGGAGAAAGTGTGTATGAAAGCTTTATTGGTAGCTGGTGGAAATGCTCCTTCTAAAGCTTTACTTTTAGATGAAGCTAAAAATGCAGATTATATTGTTGCTATTGATAAGGGAATGGAGTGCCTGTATGAAAATAAGATAAAACCTAATATTATTGTTGGTGATTTTGATTCGATTAATCCAATTTTGCTAAAAGATATACAGGATAAAGTTACAGAAGTTCTTAGAGTTCCTGAGGAAAAGGATTTTACCGACAGTCAATTAGCTCTAAAAAAAGCTTTAGAGTTAAATGTTAAAGAAATTGTCTTCTTGGGTTCCACAGGTAGTAGAATAGATCATACTTTGGCAAATGTAGGTTTGCTTTATCAATGTTTAAAGGCAGGGGTAAAGGCGGCGATAAAAGACGATAATAATACTTTATTTATGGTAGATAAAAGTACTACTTTAGAAGCAAATAAAGATGTATATTTCTCCTTAATTTCTTATGGTGGCACTGTAGAAGGACTTAGTATTAAAAATGGTAAGTATGCGCTTAATGGTTATAATCTATTACCCTATGATAACATAACCATATCTAATGAATTTATTGGAAAAGATGTGGAAATTACTTTTAATAAAGGGATTTTATTAATTGCTTATACCAAAGATTAATTTTTTGGAACATATTAAGTTTTCTAGTCATATAATAGTTATTGAAATAATGATGAGGTGTGATTAGTTAGTTGAAACTGTCCAGAAAAATTAGAAAAAAATTAGGACTTGTGCTAACATGCATCGGTGGTGGTATTGTACTAACTATAATAGTACCCATTTGGGGATGGATAGCTGCATCCGGTGTAGGTATCATAATCCTTGGATGGCAGATAATGAATCACAACCATCATTAGCAATTGAAATGAGGAGGATCTATGAAAATTATTGCTATTAAGTTGCCAAAGTTTCTTTCCTCAATATTAAAAATATTTATGCGAAAATAACATAAAATAAAAAAATGCAATTGTTTAACGACAACTGCATTTTTTTATTTTTAAACTGCACGTTGAACTTTTCCAGAACGTAAGCATCTAGTGCAAACGTGTATAGTTTTTGGAGTTCCATTTACTATTGCCTTAACTCTTCTGATATTCGGAGTCCATGTTCTCTTTGATTGACGGTGTGAATGACTATATTGAACACCGAAGACAACACCTTTATTGCAAATATCACATTTTCTTGACATTGAAAACACCTCCTTAATTAAACATCAAGATTTTTCATCTTCAATTCAAACAATCATTATTTTAGCATACAATGTATAAAACATGCAAGTGAAATATAAAATTAATAATGATATTAAAGACTATTTATTATTATTTCCTTGAATATAAGTAATAATTAATATAAAATAAACTATATGGAAATGATCAAGGAGGAGTTATTATGATTAAGATAACTAACGAATATGGTTTGGTAGGTTATACAGAAGAAGTTATAGCTAATATTGTAGGCCTATCAACTATGGAATGTTATGGAGTTGTAGGTATGGCCTCTAAAAATGCAACAGATGGACTTTGGGAATTAATAAAAGGTGGAAACTTACACAAAGGAGTTAAAATAAATTACAAAGAAGAAGAACTTGCTATAGAATTATTTGTGGTTGTAGAATACGGTACTAAAATTTCCGTAATAGCAAACAATATAATACAAAAAGTAA
The DNA here is from genome assembly GCF_900095445.1 of Clostridium sp. N3C. GTDB lineage: Bacteria > Bacillota > Clostridia > Clostridiales > Clostridiaceae > Clostridium_AU. Next base: position 58,080 of record NZ_FMJL01000004.1, on the reverse strand, counting down.
AGTACAATGTTGAAAACTTTTTAGGAATAAAAGTATCAACTATAACAGTCAATGTACAAGGTGTAAGAGTCTAAGGGGGAAAGACATAAATGAGCATTTTAAAAATTAATGGTGAAATATTTTATAATATGATGGTTAACGCCAGTAATACATTAGAAGAACAAAAGGAATACGTAAACTCATTAAATGTATTCCCAGTACCAGATGGAGATACTGGTACAAATATGTCTATGACCTTTAAAGCTGCAGTAGAAGAAATAAAAAATTTAAAGAATGAGCCTGTAGGTAAAGTTGCTAAGGCCTTAGCAAAAGGTGCTCTTATGGGAGCTAGAGGTAATTCCGGTGTTATTTTATCACAAATATTGCGCGGATTTGCTAAAGGATTAGAAGATAAAATAGAAGTTGATGTTAAAGAGTTTGCTGAAAGCATAATGGAAGGTGCAAAAAGTGCCTATAAGGCTGTTATGAGACCTACAGAAGGAACTATTTTGACTATTGTTAGGGCTGCTGGTGAAAGTGCTGTAAATAGTTCTGCTACGGATGCAGAGTCTTTAATGAATGAAGTATATGAGCATAGTAAGAATACTCTAAACAAAACACCAGAAATGTTGCCTGTTTTAAAGGCTGCTAAGGTTGTAGATGCTGGCGGTATGGGATTTTTAATTATTTTACAAGGCATGAAAGATGCTTTACTAGGCAATATTAAAGTTGAAATAGAAGATAAAACTGTAATTCCTACAAAAAATGAAGCAGCTCAATATATTAGTGAAGAGGATATTAAATTTGCTTATTGTACCGAATTTATAATATTATCTAAGGATGGAGACAGTAATGCTTTCAAAAATGAAATTGAACCTTTAGGAGATTCAATAATTGCTGTAGCCTATGAAGATGTAATTAAAGTTCATATACATACAAATGATCCTGGAGCGGTATTGTCTAAAGCTGTTAAGTTAGGTGAGTTGACAAAAATAAAAATTGAAAACATGAAGGAACAGCATAGACATTTAGTAGTGGAAGAAGAGTTAGTAGATAAAGAAGTTACCCAGGAAGAAGCTAAGAAGTATGGTTTTGTCTCTGTAGCTATGGGAGAAGGTATTATAAATATCTTTAAGGATTTGGGTGTAGACATAGTAATAGAGGGCGGACAGACAATGAATCCAAGTACTCAGGATATTCTTGATGCAATTAATAAAATTAATGCTGAGAATATATTTGTGCTTCCAAACAATAAAAATATTGTAATGGCCGCTAGTCAAGCTGTAGAGATTTCAGAGAAAAACGTAATAGTTATACCATCTAAAACTATACCTCAAGGTATAACAGCACTTACAGTTTTCAATAGTGAAGCTGAAGTTGAAGAGAATAAAGAGGCTATGATAGAGTCTTTAGCTAATGTAACTACTGCTTCTGTTACTTATGCCGTTAGAGATACAGAAATGGATGGTAAGGAAATTAAAGAAGGAGACATATTAGGTTTAATTGAAGGCAAAATATCAGAAGTTGGTACAGATGTATATGAAGTTTGTGAAAAACTATTAGAAAATACAGTGAATGAAGATAGTGAACTTATTACTATTCTGTACGGTAAAGAATGTGATGAAAATAAGGTGAATGATTTCATAGAAAAAATAGAAGAGAAATATTCAGACTTGGATGTTCAAGCCTATAATGGTAATCAACCTTTATATTATTTCATAATTTCTGTTGAATAAAAAAAGCCTAAGGGCTTTTTTTAAATTATAGGCTATTTACAGGGAGGTGAGATTTTGGATATCAATCAAGAGATTTCTATATTAAAAGGTGTTGGCCCAAAATTAGCTACGCTTCTACAAAATTTAGGAATTTTTACAGTAAGAGATTTGTTGTTGTATTTCCCTAGAGATTATGATTATTTAGGTAATGTAAATAGTAGCAATACTCTTAAGGGAGAACATTGTATAGTTGAAGGCACTGTAGTAAAAATTGATAGAGATAATACTTCTAAGACAGGAAAAATTATTACTACTATACACTTAGATATAGGTGGTAAAATTTTAACTTGTAAATGGTTTAATCAACCTTATATCAAAAACAATTTTAAACTAGGTGAAAATTATAGATTATTAGGAAGATATACAGTGTTTCAAGGTAGAGAATCTTTAACTAATGGGAAGATTATTAAGACTTTAGAAAGTAATACAAGTATCATGCCAAAATATGCTTTAACAAAAAGTCTTACTTCTACCACTCTTTTAAAGCTTATAAAACAAGTTTTAAGTTCTATTAGAGTAAATGAAAATCTACCATCCAGCCTCCTTCAAGCCTATAATTTAGTTTCCTTAGATGAAGCTATAAGAAATATACATATGCCTAAAAATAAGGAATCATTAGATGCTGCTAGAAAAAGACTTAAATTTCAAGAGTTGTTTGTATATTCATTAAAAATACTTATGCTTAAAAAGTATAATAGAATAAATAATGGTGGTATAGCTTTTAAAATGAGCAAAGAACTTACAGAGTTGAAAGATTCTCTCCCCTTTCAATTAACGGAAGGACAAAGGCGGGCGATAAGAGAGATATTATTAGATCAAAAAAGTCCCTATGCTATGAATAGATTGCTACAGGGAGATGTTGGTAGTGGTAAAACTATTGTAGCTCTTATAGCTTTATTTAATGTTATTAAGAATGGGTACCAAACGGTGTTAATGGCTCCTACAGAAATATTAGCTAATCAACATTATAATGAAGCTGTTAAATTATTTAGCGCTTTTAATGTTAATATAGCCTTACTAACCGGTAGTGTAACTGCTAAGAATAAAGCTAAGTTAAAAGAAGATATTAAGAATGGTAGTGTGGATTTAGTGATAGGTACTCACGCTGTTCTAGAAGATGATGTGATATTTTCAAACTTAGGTATGATTGTTACAGATGAACAACATAGATTTGGAGTTTATCAAAGAAGTAAACTCCTAAACAAAGGAAAGGACATTGATGTTTTGGTAATGAGTGCTACGCCTATACCTAGAACCTTGTCTTTGTTTTTATATGGGGATCTAGACATTTCTATTATAGATGAATTGCCACCAGGAAGGCAGAAAATTGATACAATTTTAATTGATATAAAGAATAGTGAATTAGCCTATAAAAAAGTAGTAGAGGAGATACAAAAGGGTAGGCAGGCTTACATAGTTTGTCCTATGATTGAAGAAAGTGAAACTTTGGAATTACATTCGGTAAAATCATTATATGAAAAATTAAAAAGTAGTTATTTTCAAAATATATCTACAGCCTTGCTTCATGGTAAGATGACAGCCAATGAGAAAGATGAAATAATGAGTGAATTTAAAGAGGGGAAAATTAAAGCATTAATATCTACTACCGTAATTGAAGTTGGTGTAAATGTACCGAATGCCTCTGTAATGATAATAGAAAACGCTGAAAGATTTGGATTAGCTCAGCTTCATCAACTGAGAGGAAGAGTTGGAAGAGGAAGCTATAAATCCTACTGTATATTAGTAGCTAATATTAAGAATGATAATATTAAAAGGAGAATGAATATTATAGTAGGAAGTAATGATGGTTTTAAAATTGCAGAAGAAGATATGAAGCTAAGAGGCAGTGGAGATTTGTTTGGTATAAAGCAAAGTGGAGATGCGGGACTTATTTTGGCAGATATATATCAAGATGTAGATATGTTTAGGGTTGCTAATAGAGAAGCTAGAAAGGTTCTGGATAATGAAGAAAAGTATAAAGGTCTACTAGAGGAATTAAAAGAGTCCTTAGAAAGAACCTCAAAGTATATATGTTTTAATTAAAAGTTTAATAATGCAAAATTTATATGAAGAATTGTACAGAAAGTAGCATTATGTTAAAATAATAAATAAATAGAAAAAAGGAGGAAAAAAGGTGCGAATAATTGCAGGGCTAGCCAAAGGACGAAAATTATTACCTCCAGAAGGATATGATGTAACAAGGCCTACCTTAGATAGAGTTAAGGAGGCAATGTTTAGCATGATTCAAAATAGAATACCAGATGCTGAGGTACTAGATGTATTTGCAGGAACTGGTAGCTTAGGTTTGGAGTCTGTAAGTAGAGGAGCCAATTTTTGCTTTTTAGTAGATAGAAATCCAGTAACTTTTGAAAGGTTAAAGAAAAATGTTGAAAATGTCGGCTTTGCTAATAATTGTGAATGTCTAAATATGGATTCTTACGAAGCTTTAGGTTATTTAGCAAAGAAAAATAAGGTTTTTGATATAATTTTTATAGATCCTCCATATTTTAAAGACATGATTCCAAAGGCTATCGAAATGATTAGTGAAGGAAAGTTATTACATAGCCACGGTATAATATTAACTAAGATTGATAGTGCTGAACCAATATATGAAGGAAATGGAGATATCCGATTAATAAAGCATAGAAAGTATGGTAATACTACCGTTTGCCTATATGAACATACAAGCAGTTAAGGTTAATAGATGATGAATGAGGAGGACAAAATGAGAGTTGCAGTATATCCGGGAAGTTTTGATCCTATTACTAACGGACATGAAGATGTAATTAGAAGAGCTGCTAGCGTATTTGATGAATTAATCGTGGCAGTGCTAATAAATCCAGACAAAAAAGGCTTATTTACTATTGAAGAGAGAGTAGAATTGATAAAGAAGGTTGTTGCACCTTATAAAAATGTAACCGTTGAAAGTTTTAGTGGATTGCTTACAACCTTTATGAAAGAAAGAAATTCAAAGGTCATTATAAAAGGATTAAGGGCTGTATCAGATTTTGAATATGAGTTTCAAATGGCTTTAATGAACAATAAATTAGATTCATCTATAGAGACTTTGTTTATGATGACAAGTGCACAATATTCTTACTTAAGTTCATCTTCTGTAAAACAGGTTGCCTCCTTTGGAGGATGTATTAAAGGCCTAGTTCCAGATGTAATTATTGATGATGTAATAAGCAAAATAAGGGCGAAGTAGGGGGAGTAAAAATGGATGTAATTCAATTGTTGGAATACCTACAAGAGATAATTGAAAACGCACCAAAAATGCCGATAACTGGTAAAGTTTTTATAGACAAAAACGAAGTTCTAGACATAGTTGATCAAATTATTAACTATTTGCCAGATGAATTTAAAAAAGCTCAGTGGGTGCTTGGCGAAAAGGAAAGAATACTAAATGAGGCTAATAAGGAATATGACGCTATAAAAAAAGAAACCATGGAATTGATGAAGAAGCAGGTGGAGAATCACGATATAATCAAAGAAGCTACAACTAAAGCCCAAGAGATGATAACCTTAGCTCAAAGGGATGCTAAGACTATACGCTTGGGCGCTAGAGATTATGCAGATGAAATACTTTGTCAATTAGATAAGGAGTTAGAGGCTAAAACTCAACAAATGGTACAGGCCATTAAAGAAGAAATGGATAAATTTATTCAGAATGTAGTTGGTGATATTAGTAGTACTACTAAAGAGATTCGTGAAAATGTTAAAGAATTAAGAAACATGAAGTAATTTTTTTATACCATGAATACATAGTGGTAGGAGTAATAAAATAATTAAAACAAGATAAACTACATTAGAAGATACCCCTGTTAAGTTGCCGCTAAAGGTATTTTGTGAAAACTTGTTAAATGGAATCATTAGAACTGCAGTAGTTAAGGAACTAAACAATCCTTGTACTGCTTTTCTTTTTATGTAAGTTTTTATTGAAAACTCAGGAAATTTATAAGTGAAGGAGTAAACTTGAGATGTTATTGATAAACCGCTAAAGGCTGATAAAAAGCTAATTAATATGGCTTTTAATGTAACAGATATATTTAATGTAGATATTAATTGACAACCTTTAGTTAGTTCTATAATTCCCAACATAAAGTATTTAACAAGATCTTTTAACAAAGTATTAGGAATTAAACTTGATAAAATTAAGTCAAAATATTTATTATAACTAATTATATCTAATAGAACTGCAAAAAAAATTATATAAGCACCTATAGAAAGCACGGTTTTTAAGGCATTTTCAATACTATTCTTTAATTTGCTCCCTAAATTAATTACCTTAACAGCTTCATCTTCATTTCTGAAGTAGGAGCTTCTATAATATGGTGCTGGTTTTACTACAAGGGACATCATAATACAGGATATGTAATTAGAAATCAAAAGTAAGTATCCTAGTTTTGGCATACCCATCATAGCAGTTGCAACGGAGCCTACGATAAATAGAGGGCTGGTATTGGAGGCGATGTTTAAGAGTCTTTTCCACTCTTCCTTAGTAATTAAGGATTTTTCATAGGTGTCGCAGGCATATTTAGCTCCTAGTGGATATCCGCAAAGAGCGCTGATTATTATAGTAAGGCTACAGGCTTTGGATAATCTTAGTGGCTTGCATAAGAGCTTGCCAAAGAGTTTAGAATAAATATTTACCCCATCATAATTTATTAATAGGTTGCAAATAATTAGGAAAGGAAAAATCGATGGAAATACTGCAGTAAAAAATATTTTTGCTCCAAAAATGGTAGAGTTAATACATTGTTTAGGAAAACTGAGAAAATAAATTACTATGCAGGTACATAAAAATACTATAATAACATTAAAGTTTTTTTGCTTAATTGCTATATAGGTTAATAAACTTAGAATAATAATTAAAGATATAATATATAGTATCAATTTAAAGCCCCCTAAATAATTGCTACAGTAAAATTAAAGAAATCTTTTATGGCATAATCATATATTTATTTATAGTTTAAGGGAGCTTTAAATATTACTAAGAATTTAAATATATGGGGCTGTTTATGAAATCTTGATTATAGTTTATAGCTTCATTAATTATACTGTAGGCCGCTGTTGATAAAATATCTAATTCTAGCAGAGGATCATTTATATTTTTATTTAATTTGCTTATAATGTTTAAGTTTGATTTCTTTTTTATTAGTTTAAGTATTTCTGCACCCTTATTATTTAAACCTAGAACTCTGATATAAGAACAGTCTCTTTTTAATAAATTATCTACGTCAAACTTTTCAAAACCTATAAAATATTGAGTTAATAATCTGCTTATGCGAGAATAAGTGTAACGTTTAGTTTTTATATTTTGTATTAACTCTTCTAAGGATTGAGCGGTGTTTATAAATTTATATATTCTGTGATGAATACCTTCTTTAACATCCTTTAGATTTAAGAAGGATTCGGGACCTTCCGTTAGGCATTTATATTTTATATACTTAAACATTTTCGATGAAAAGCAGAATTCATAATTTTCCTTTATTAGCTGCATAATAACATCAAAAGAACTTTGTGGCAATTGATTTTTTATAATATCAAGAGATTTTTCTTCTTTTAAATGTTTTCTGATAGCAGTAGCACTGGAGTAGTTTTCGCAAATTTTCTCCTCATTGTAATGGGAGCCTAAACGAGTTATTGTATAAGGAATTACTGAGGATTTATTTCTAATTAAACTTTTACAATATTCTATACCTAATATATTGTTAGAGGTAGCAAGTATATCTTCATAATTAAAATCATTTATATCCATATTAGAATTTTTAATAAATTCTGTAAGGGCTATACTTCGTGCTTTAGGAAAAGGAAGACCTAACTGAAGATATTCCTTTAAGATTTTCTTATAAGTTTCCGGTTCCTTAACCAATATATTAGCAATATTCATTAAAGGGCTGATATTGCCACATTCACTACCAAAACATAGAGAGGTAATAACAGACATATTATGTAAAATACTTATTGCTCCGTGAGCAAAAAACTCTGCAGAGGAGAGGGCATAAAGGCTAGGAAGTTCTATAACTAAATCTACTCCATTATTTAAAGCCATTTGTGTTCTTTTCCATTTATCAACTATGGCTGGTTCTCCACGTTGAACAAAATTACCACTCATTAATGCCACAAGCCCGTCACACTTTGTAATTTCTTTTGTTTTTTCAATTTGATATTTATGGCCCTGATGTAGGGGATTATATTCACAAATTATAGCGGATATATTCATTTCATTTCACCTCATTAGTATTATTTGGATTCTAAATAGAAAAGTTACAGTATTATTATAGCTTATTTAACAAATAATTAACATAATGAGAAAGTTGAGAAAATTGTTAACATTGCTAATTAAAGAATATCTTAAGTTTTTATATTTTTTTGTTGAAATATATATGTTTGCAGGAGTATATTAAATATAGTTGCATATTATTGAAAGGAGAAATGATTATGGAGTTAATGAAGGAAATCTGGAAGTTGGCACAGGAAGATAAAAAGAAAATAGTGCTACCAGAGGGTGATGAAGAGAGAACTCTATTAGCCTGTGAAAAGATAATAAAAAATGGGCTAGCAGAATTAGTATTGGTTGGTAATGTTGATAATATAAAGGCAAAGGCTAAAGAACTTGGCGCTAATATAGATTCAGTTGTTATAGAAGATCCAGAAACCAGTGATAAAACTGCACTATTTGCAAAAGAGTTTTATGAATTGAGAAAAAATAAGGGTATGACTATGGAAAAGGCAGAAAAAATAGTTAGAGACCCCTTATATTATGGTACAATGATGGTTAAATTAGGATATGTGGACGGAATGGTATCTGGAGCAGTACATACCACCGGTGATTTGCTAAGACCAGGTTTACAGATAGTAAAAACAGCACCAGGAGTTTCTGTTGTATCAAGTTTCTTTATAATGATGGTGCCAGATTGTAAATTTGGTGAAGAAGGTATGTTAGTTTTCTCTGACTGTGCTGTAAATCCAAATCCTAATGCTGATCAATTAGCATCTATAGCTATAGCAACAGCAGAGACAGCAAAAAAATTATGTGGCCTTGAACCTAAGGTAGCTATGTTATCCTTCTCAACCATGGGTAGCGCTGACCATGAATTGGTAGAGAAAGTAAGAAAGGCTACAGAAATAGCAAAGCAAAAGAGACCAGATCTTCTAATAGATGGTGAATTGCAATTAGATGCAGCTATAGTGCAAAAAGTTGCAGATCAAAAGGCATCTGGTAGTAAGGTAGCAGGTAAAGCTAATGTATTAGTATTCCCTGATTTACAGGCAGGAAATATAGGATATAAATTAGTTCAAAGATTTGCAAAAGCGGAAGCTATAGGACCTATCTGTCAAGGTTTTGCAAAACCAATTAATGATTTATCTAGAGGTTGTAATTCTGATGATATAGTTAATGTGGTGGCTGTAACTGCAGTTCAGGCACAAAAAGGTATATAAAGCTTGTGAGTAAAGTATTTTATAATTATATTATTTACTTTACATAACTAATTTAAAAACGAGGTGTATCAAAATGAAAATTTTAGTAATTAACTGCGGAAGTTCATCTTTAAAATATCAATTAATTGACATGACAAACGAAAAGGTATTAGCTAAAGGTTTAGTTGAGAGAATTGGTATTGAAGGTTCTAAACTAACTCAAAAGGTAGAAGGCAGAGAAAATTATGTAATTGAGCAAAAGATGAGCAATCATAAAGAAGCTATTCAAATAGTCATTAATGCATTAATAGATTCAGAGAATGGCGTTATTAGTAATATGTCTGAAATAGGTGCTGTTGGGCATAGAGTTGTTCATGGTGGAGAGGCATACGCTGATTCTGTTATAATCGATGATGAAGTTATGAAATCTTTAAATGATTGCGTTAAGTTAGCTCCATTGCACAATCCTCCAAATATAGTAGGTATAGAAGCTTGCAAAGCAATATTGCCTAATGTTCCAATGGTTGCAGTGTTTGATACAGCTTTTCATCAAACTATGCCAAAGGAATCTTATATTTATGCTTTGCCTTATGAGTTGTACGAAAAAAATAGAATAAGAAGATACGGATTCCATGGAACTTCCCATAAATATGTTTCTAATGAGGCTGCTAAGTTATTGGGTAAGGATATAAAGGATTTAAAAATCATAACTTGCCATCTAGGAAACGGTGCAAGTGTAACTGCAATAAAAAACGGAAAATCCTTTGATACAAGTATGGGCTTTACACCTCTTGAAGGATTAGTTATGGGAACTAGAAGTGGAGATGTGGACCCTGCTGTATTAACTTATCTTATGGAAGAGTTAGGTATGTCCTCTAAAGAAGTAGATAACTTATTAAATAAGGAAAGTGGCGTTCTGGGAATTTCAGGAGTAAGTAGCGACTTTAGAGATATTGAAAATGCTGCTGCTGAAGGTAATGAAAGAGCACAATTAGCTTTAGATATTTTCCATTACAGAGTAAGAAAGTACATAGGTGCTTATATTGCTGCAATGAATGGAGTAGATTGCATAGTGTTTACTGCAGGTCTTGGTGAAAATTCACCAGAAACAAGAGAAGCTGTATGTGATGGCCTAAGCTTCTTAGGAATTAAAATAGATAAGGCGAAAAATGCAGTAAGAGGTAAAAAGGTAGATGTTAGTGCTGAAGATTCTAAAGTTAAGGTTTTAGTTGTACCTACCGATGAAGAGCTAATGATCGCAAGAGACACTTTAAATCTTATAAAATAATTATAAGACTTAACTTGACTTTTTTTAGGGGAGTTTATATAATAATTGTGGTTACTCTGAAAACTATTTTGCTATAAGGAGTGAGAAATAGCTCTGACTCAAGCTATGTGGTTTTTGCTACATATTCTTATCATAGATGAGGGATGTTAATTCCAGAGCATAAAAATATGTATATTGATGTAAAAGAATTAAATAACAATAAAAATACTAACAGAGCTATAGATGCCAACATAGATTCTGAGGATATATTTATTGGTAATTCAGAAGTCAAAACAATAGACAAAATTTGTTTTTCAGGAAGTATAAGGAAACTGGAAAATATAATCTATCTAGAAGGCGTTGTAACCGGAAAACTATCTTTGCTTTGTTCTAGATGTTTAGAAAGATTTCAGTATTTATTAAATATTGAAATAAAAGAAAAATTTACGCAGGTTCCTAGCGAGGAGGATGAGTATATCACCTTCCTTGATAGAGATAAAATCAATTTAATTGACCTATTAGAAAACAACATTTTAATGTCTTTACCAATTAAAAAATTGTGTAATGAGGATTGCAAAGGTTTGTGCCAACAATGTGGTTGTAATCTGAATAAAAAGACATGTAATTGTAGCATCGGTAATGTGGATCCGAGGCTAGAAAAACTAAAAGAGTTGTTTTTAACAGATTAAGGAGGTGTAACGATGGGAAATCCAGCAAGAAGATTTTCAAAAGCAAGAAGAGATTCAAGAAGAGCTCAGACATTTAAACTAGGTTTACCAGGAATAGTTGAATGTCCACAATGCCATGAAATGAAATTAGCTCATAGAGTTTGTAAGAATTGTGGTTATTATAAGGGAAAAGAAATTATTAATCCAGAAAAGTAAAGAAAGTCTTTTGACTTTCTTTTATTTTAGAAAAATATAGAAGAGGGAATGGTGTAATATGAGGATTTCAGTAGATGCTATGGGCGGCGATCATGCTCCATCCGCTGTTGTTCAAGGATGTGTAGAGGCATTAAAAGACTTAGATGTACATATAACTATGACAGGACCGAAAGAAATATTAGAAAAGGAACTAAAGAAGTATGAATACGATAATAGTAAAATTGACATATTTCATTGCTCTGAGGTAATTAGTCCTAATGAACATCCAGTAATGGCTATAAGAAAAAAGAAGAATTCAAGCATATGTGAGGCTTTAAATTTAGTAAAGTCTAAGGAGTGTGACGCTGTAATATCTGCTGGCAGTACTGGAGCCCTTTTAGCTGGAGCACTTTTTATAATCGGTAGAATAAAAGGAGTAGAAAGACCTGCTTTAGCACCTATTATGCCAGGTAAAAACAATTCCTTTATGGTAATTGATTCCGGAGCTAATGCAGAATGTAAGCCCTCTAACTTATTGCAATTTGGAATCATGGGCCAAATATATATGAAAGATGTTATGAATGTTGATAATCCTTCTGTTGGCCTTGTTAATATAGGAGCTGAGGAGGAAAAGGGTAATGAATTAACCAAGGCTGCCTACAAAATCCTTAAGGATTCTAGTTTGAATTTTGTTGGTAATGTAGAACCAAGAGATATTCCTACCGGGGATGTAGATGTATTGGTTTGTGATGGCTTTGTTGGTAACACAGTACTTAAAATGTATGAAGGAGTAGCTTTTAATATTTTTGATATTCTTAAAAGTGAAATGATGTCTAGTACAAGAAACAAGATTGGTGCACTTATTTTAAAGCCTATGTTTAAAAACTTTAAAAAGAAGTTTGATTATAAAGAAGTAGGAGGAGCACCTTTCTTAGGAGTGAACGGTATTTGTATAAAAGCTCATGGTAGTTCCGATGCCAGGGCTATTAAGAATGCTATAAAGCAAGCTCATACATTGTATGAAAAGAGAGTTATAGAAAAAATAAAAGAAAGTATAACCAATAGCTTGACAGAGGAACATTAATATTGCACAATTATTGTATTGACGGTATTATGTCATTTATTGTATTAGCAATAACTCAACAGGAGGTGAAATAGATGGTTTTTGAAAAGGTTAGAGAAATCATTGCTGACAAATTAAGCTTAGATGAAGATGAAATAACTATGGAATCTTCTTTTGTAGATGATTTAGGGGCTGATTCATTGGATCTAGTAGAGCTAGTTATGGCACTAGAAGATGAATTTGATATGGAAATTCCTGATGAAGAGGTAGAAAAAGTAACAACAGTTGGTGATGTAGTAGAATACATAAAGTCTCACACTGATGAGAATTAATTTTTAAAGTCCCGGTTTTATCCGGGCTTTATTATTAAAACAAATACTTTTTAGTTAAAAGGAGCGTTTTTATGCATTTAGATAATATTCTATTAGAAGAACTAGAGGAAAAACTAGGTGTTTCCTTTATCAATAAGAGATTGTTAAATATTGCAATCACTCATAGCTCCTATGCAAACCAAAGAAAAAATGTTAAGTACAATGAAAGATTAGAGTTTTTAGGAGATTCTGTGCTTCAATTAACTATTACAGAATATCTATTTCAAACATATGAGGAAAAATCTGAAGGTGAACTCACAAGGCTAAGATCTTTGATTGTTTGTGAAAACTCTCTATACGAACTTGCAAAGCAATGGAATTTAGGTAAGTATATCTATATGAGTAAAGGAGAAGAACTTACTGGTGGCAGAGAAAGGGTGTCAATTTTAGCAGACTGTGTAGAAGCAGTGTTAGCTGCAATTTATCTTGATAAGGGATTTGAAGCAGTTAAAAAATATATATTAGAGAATTTTAAGAATATTATATCTAAAGCTATCAATAATGAAATAATTTTAGATTATAAAACGAGACTTCAAGAACTATTGCAGAAAAATGGTGAGGTACAGATACAGTATAATTTAATTAAATTTGAAGGACCTCCCCATAGGAGAGAGTTTTATGTAAATGTAACTGCAAACAATAGTCTTTTAGGCCAGGGCGTTGGTTACAGTAAGAAAGAAGCGGAGCAAGCAGCGGCTAAAGAAGCAATAGAAAGGTTGGGGGAAAAACTTGAGTAAAAATCATTATATAATACCTCTTTTTGTACCTCATGAAGGATGTCCACATAATTGTGTATTTTGTAATCAAAATTCAATAACTGGATCTACAGAAAAGGTTACCGCAATCACTGTAAAAGATACTGTAGAGGAATATTTAAAGACAATTGATAGGGAAAATAGCATAGTTGAAATATCATTCTTCGGAGGTACCTTTACTGCAATTCCTTTAGAAAAGCAAATAGAACTTTTAACCGCTGCAAAATATTATAAGGACAGAGGAATAGTAGATTTTATTAGACTATCTACAAGACCTGACTATATTGATGATTTAATATTAGAAAATTTAAAGAAGTTTTCCGTAGATATTATTGAGTTAGGTGTCCAATCTATGAATGATGAAGTTCTTAGGTTAGCTGGAAGGGGACATAGTAAAGCTGATACTGTTAATGCTTCCATTAAAATAAAAGATTATGGTTTTATACTAGGACATCAAATAATGCTTGGACTTCCAGGAGACACTTTTGAAAAAGATCTTGAAACATGTTATGAAAGTTTAAAGTTGAAACCGGATTTGTGTAGAATTTATCCTGCCCTAGTATTGAAGAATACTCCTATGGAAGTTATGTATAAAAGAGGTGAATATAAACCCTATACTTTGGAAGAAGCAATTAAAATAGGAAAAGAAATATATTCTATTTATAGCTTTCATAATGTAAAAATTATAAGAGTAGGACTTCAGGCTACAGACAATATTGCTGAAGGTAGGGACATTATAGATGGTCCCTATCATCCTGCCTTTAGAGAATTGGTAGAGGGTAGCCTTTTGTGTGATATGATATTGGAGCAAGTTAAAAGCTTAGAAGGTGAAGTTAATCTTTATATAAATTATAAATATATTTCCAAGTTATATGCAAATAAAAAACTTTTTTTTAACGACATGAAAAGATACATTATTACAGATAAACTTAATGTTTTGGTAGATAACAGCTTAAAGATCGGTGAGATAGCATTTAAGTATAAAGATAAATGTTGGAAAATGTCGATATTTGAATTTATTTCAGATAAGGTTAAAGAAGGAAAAAACTATATTTTATAGAATAATTATAATGTACTATTTTTTATAATTGATATAGGGGGAATATATTTATGGAAGTATTAAAAGTATCAGCTCATTCACAACCAAAATCTGTAGCCGGCGCATTGGCAGCTGTGTTAAGAGAAAATTCAGCAGCTGAAGTGCAAGCAGTAGGTGCTGGAGCGGTTAATCAAGCAGTAAAAGCAATAGCAATAACGAGAGGATTTGTAGCTCCCAATGGGATAGATTTAGTGGTAGTACCTGCCTTCTCAGAAATAGTTATTGAAGGCGAGGAAAGAACAGCAATTAAATTTATTGTAGAACCTAGATAGTAAAGAGAAGCTCCATGCTCTGCATGGAGTTGTTTTTTTTAAATATTTGCTATAAACTATTAAAGTAATATTGTATATTACTGAGTATAAAAATAGGGAGTGTTACTTCTATGAATTATAGAAAAAGGCAAAAATTATTAAGGGCTTTGGTAATATTCGTATTAATAGCTTTTGTATTAACATCAGTTTTGGCATTTCTTGGTTAGGAGTGTATTTATGTTTTTGAAGTCACTTGAAATTAGAGGATTTAAATCTTTTGCAGATAAAACAGAATTAAAATTTAAAAATGGTGTCACCGCAGTAGTAGGACCTAATGGCAGCGGTAAAAGCAATATTTCTGATGCTGTGAGATGGGTTTTAGGTGAACAAAGCGTTAAAAATTTAAGAGGGGGCAAGATGGAGGATGTTATATTTGCTGGTACTATGTATAGAAAAGGTCTTAGTCTTGCTCAAGTTTCAATAACTTTGGACAATAGTGATTATCAGTTACCTATAGAGTATTCTGATGTTACAGTGTCAAGAAGATTATATCGATCTGGTGAAAGTGAGTACTATATAAATAACACTCTTTGCAGATTGAAAGATATTCAAGAATTGTTTATGGATACTGGTATTGGAAAAGAAGGTTATTCAATTATTGGTCAAGGTAAAATTGAAGCTATATTAAGCGGAAGACCAGAAGAAAGACGTAATTTAATCGAAGAAGCTGCTGGTATTGTAAAGTTTAAAACCAGAAAAGAAGAAGCGGAGAAGAAACTTGCTAATACAGAACAAAATTTAGTAAGAATTAATGATATACTGTCCACATATGAGGAAAGATTAGATCCTTTACGTATTGAGTATGAGAAAGCTAAAAGGTTTTTAGAACTTTCAGAACAGTTAAAGGAGAAAGAAGTATCTATACTAATTCATCTCATTGAAAAAAATGAGGTAAAAATAGATGAATACAACACAAGGATTAAAAATATTAATGAGGAGCTTAAGGGATTATATTCACAGAAGGATGCCATAAAAGCTTCTTTAGATAAGCTTCAAAAGGAACTTGAGGAACATGAGCAACAAAGTATAAATGACAAAGATAATTATTACAATTGCTTAAATAATAAGCAAAGTTTAATATCAGAAAATCAAGTTCTTACAGAAAGAATATCAACTTTAAGAGATTACATTGAAAGATATGAAAAAGAAAAGGAAGAAATTATAGAAAAATTAAAGGTCTTAAGCGATCAAAGAAATACTTTGGAAATTCAATTAAAGGAGCAACAGCTAGATAAGAATAAAAATGATGAGAGAATTAAGAGCTTAGAATTACTTTTGGAAGAATTAAATAAAGAAGTAAATCTTGGAGAAGAGAATCTTAATATATACAATCAAGAGCTTATTGAATTGCTTAGAAGAATTTCTGAATATAAAAATGAGATTACTTCAGCTAAAATTAATAAGGACAATTTATTTAAAAGGCAAGATCAGTTAAAAACCCAATATGAAGGTTTTAACACATCTTTAGCAATAAACGCTACAACAGTCAAAGCATTGGAAGATGAACAAGTAAAATTACAAGAGGAAATTGTTAAAGGAGAAAGCAGAATAAAAGAATATAAGAGGCAAATAGCTTCTTTATCTAAAAAATATACTGATTTAGAGAAAATTTATAAGGAAACATCTTTAATTACCAATAGATTAGAAGCTAATCATAATGCATTAATGAATTTAGAAAAGCATTTTGAAGGTTATAATCGAGCAGCAAAGTCTTTAATGATAAATATCGAAGATAATAAGATTCCAATGGCAAAAGGTAAAACTTTCTTGCTCGGTAACATAATTAAGGTTCCAGATCATTTAGTAGAAGCTATAGAGGTAGCTCTAGGTGGGGCAGTATCTGACATAATAACTGAAGATGATAATATAGCAAAGACTTTAATTGAACATTTAAAGGTTAATAATTTAGGACGTGCTACTTTTTTACCTTTAAATATTATTGAGGGAAGGAAAATAAAAGTAGCTGAAGATCTTACTAAGATGGAAGGCTATATAGGAATAGCTAGTGATTTAATTGGATATAAAGAAGAATTTGAATCTGCAGTAAACTATGTTTTGGGTAGAACCATTATATGTAATGATTTAGACAATGCTTTAAAGATTGCTAAAAGAGCTTCTTTTAGCTTTAAAATTGTAACCTTGTCTGGTGATATTGTAAATCCAGGGGGATCTTTAACGGGAGGAAGTCAACAGAAGAAGTCTACAAATATTTTAGGTAGAAAGAAAGAAATTAAAGACTTGGAGAAAAAAATTGAGGAAGGTAAAGAGAAAATCAAATCACTTAGTGTAGAACTAGAATCCCTTAAAAGTCAGTTGAAAGAATTGGATAATTCTGTGCTTAATGAGAAAGATCAGATTCATTTTAATCAAATAGACATTACCAAGGTTCAAGGCAGAATTTCAGCTATATTAGAAGATTCGGAAAAGTTGAAGAAGAATACAAAAGTTATCTTCCAAGAGATTCAGTCTATAGAAGAAAAGTTGCAAAAATACGATGAAAGTATTAGTAGTATAGAACTTGAAATAAGTAAATGTGAGAATAAAGAAAAAGAAATCCGTAAATCCATGGACAATTTACAAATAGTAACGGAACAAAAACGAAAAGATATAGAAAGCAATAAGGAAGAGCTAGTAAAACTTAAAATTGATAAGGCTCAAAGGGACGAAGTTTTAAACAGCAAAATTAGGGAGTTAGAAAGAATAGCTAAAGATATTGAAAATTATATAGGAAGAAAAGCACAGTTATTAGAAGAAATTAATCAAGCTAACGAAACCATTATTGAAAGTAATGAAGCAGTAAGAAATAATAATGCTAAATTAGAAGAATTGAATGAAAAAGTAAAGGCTTTAGAAGAAAAGTTTAAGGAATACGAAGTAATAAAAATTGAAATAAAAGATAATATTAAGAAGAAGAATTCGGAAGAAGAAGAATTAGTAGGAGTTATCTCTGCAAAGGATTCAGAAAAACATAGATTAGAATTAACAATGACTAAATATGAATCAGAAAAAACTAATTATTTAGGAAAGCTCAATGATGAATACAATATTACCTTGGCGGAAGCACAAAAATATAAAAGAGAAATAAGCAATTCCGAGGAAGTAAAAAGAGAAGTGGCAGAGTTAAAATCTAATATAACAGCTTTAGGAGTTGTAAATGTAGGCGCTATAGAGGAATATGAGCAACTTACTGAAAAGTATAACTTTATGTCTGGCCAAAGAGACGATTTGACTAAGGCAATTAATGAGCTCAATGACGTTATAAATGAGATGACCACTAAAATGAGGGAGGTTTTCAATGAAAACTTTAATAAATTAAGAGCTTATTTCAATGAAACCTTTAGACAGTTGTTTAAAGGTGGCAGTGCCGATCTTATTCTTGGTGAAGGTGATGAATTAAGTGCTAACATAGACATAAATGTTCAACCTCCAGGTAAAAAGTTGCAAAACATTAACTTGATGTCCGGTGGAGAAAAGGGACTTTCCGCAATAGCACTACTCTTTGCCATACTGAAAATGAAACCAACTCCTTTCTGCATACTTGATGAAATAGAAGCAGCTCTAGATGATGCTAATGTAGCTAGATATGCAGAGTTCTTAAAAACCTTCTCGAAAAACATACAGTTCATCGTAATCACCCACCGAAAAGGTACAATGGAGGCTAGTGATGTTTTATATGGAGTTACCATGGAAGAAATGGGTGTATCAAAAGTTGTATCAGTAGATTTATCAAAAGCTTAGGAGGATGTTATTATGTTTGGAAATTTTTTTGATAAACTTAAGAATGGTCTATCTAAGACTAAATCATCTTTTACAGACAAAATTACTGAAGTATTAAAATTCACAGTAACCATAGATGAGGAAATGTATGAGGAGCTAGAAGAGTTACTTATAACAGCGGATATTGGTATGAATACAACTATGGAAATAATTGATAATTTAAAGTTAAAAATCAAGGAAAAAAAGCTTAAGGATCCAGCTGGTGTTAAAGACCTTTTAAAAGAAGTGATTGCTGAGCAGCTTCAATCTAGCAGTAAAAAAGATATTATAGCCGGAGATCAAAATGTGCTGTTAATAGTAGGAGTTAATGGAGTTGGTAAAACAACTTCCATTGGTAAGATTGCAAATCTATATAAAAATAATGGCAAAAAAGTGTTGTTAGCAGCTGCGGATACTTTTAGGGCTGGAGCCATTGAACAATTGGAAGTATGGAGTAATCGATCTGGAGTGGATCTTATAAAACAACAGGAAGGGGCAGACCCAGCTGCCGTAGTTTACGATGCTATTCAAGCAGCAAAGGCTAGAAAGGCAGATTTACTCATATGCGACACTGCCGGTAGATTGCATAATAAGAAGAACTTAATGGATGAGCTTTCTAAGATTAATAGAGTAATTCAAAGGGAGTATGGTGAAGCTAATAAAAATACTCTATTGGTATTAGATGCAACTACAGGGCAAAACGCAATAATTCAAGCAAAGCAATTTAAGGAAGTTTGCGATCTTGATGGTATTATATTAACTAAATTAGATGGAACTGCTAAAGGTGGCGTAGTAATAGCTATTCAGAAAGAGTTAAATATACCTGTATACTTTATTGGTGTAGGAGAAGGTATTGAAGATCTACAGGAATTTGACGAAAAAATGTTTGTGGAAGCATTATTTTAATAGGTGTTAAGTAAAAACACTTGACAGCCGTAATAGTGTCTGATATTATATTAAATGTTGTGGTGATTGTATGGAAGATCATATCGAAATGTCAATGTTAATGGATTTTTATGGCACTCTTTTAACAGATAAGCAGCAGGAAATTATGAACCTGTACTATAATGAAAATCTATCGTTGGCAGAGATTTCAGAATTGACTAATACTAGTAGGCAGGCTGTGCATGATATTATTAAAAGATGTCATAAACTTTTGCTAGAGTATGAAGTTAAGCTAAAGTTAAAGGAAAATGTATTAAAAAAGATAGAAAAGAAGAAAACTGCTATTAAGTATTTAGAAGATATTAAAAAAGATTCAACAGAACCTGTAATAATAGAAAAGATAGATAGACTAGAAGAAATCTTTAAAGATTTATAGGAGGGTAACATGGCTTTTGAAGGATTAGCATCCAGACTACAAGAAACCATAAAAAAGCTTAAAGGTAAAGGTAAGTTAAGTGAAAAAGATATAAAAGAAGCCATGAGAGAAGTTAAATTAGCATTATTAGAAGCGGATGTTAACTTTAAGGTAGTGAAAAGCTTTATCAATAGTGTTAGTGAAAAGTGTCTAGGTAATGACGTTATGGAAAGCTTAACTCCTGGTCAACAGGTCATCAAAATAGTTAACGATGAGTTAACGGAACTTATGGGAGGAAGCAACAGTAAAATAAATTATTTAGATAATGGCATAACAGTGGTAATGCTTGTAGGTCTTCAAGGTGCAGGAAAAACAACAATGGCCGGTAAATTGGCTCTTCAAATGAGAAAGAATAATAAAAAGCCTTTACTGGTAGCCTGTGATATATATAGACCAGCCGCTATAAAGCAATTACAAGTTGTAGGAAAGCAAATTGATATTCCTGTATTTTCTATGGGGGATAAGGTTTCTCCTGTTGATATAGCAAAAGCAGGAATAGAATATGCAGAAAGCAATGGAAATAATGTTGTTATCATAGATACTGCCGGTAGACTTCATATAGATGATTCTTTAATGGCTGAATTAGAAAATGTTAAGGCAGCTGTAAAACCGCAAGAAATTTTATTGGTAGTAGACTCAATGGCTGGTCAAGACGCCGTGAATGTGGCAGAAACATTTAATAATCGCTTAGATATTACAGGAGTAATTTTAACTAAACTAGATGGCGATACAAGAGGAGGAGCGGCCTTATCTATAAGGCAAGTGACTCAAAAGCCCATTAAGTTCGTAGGCGTCGGTGAGAAAATGAGTGATTTAGAGGTATTCTATCCTGATAGAATGGCTTCTAGAATATTAGGTATGGGAGATGTACTTTCTTTAATTGAAAAAGTACAATCTGACATAGATGAGAAGGCAGCAAAAGAGCTCACTGACAGAATGATGAGCCAAGAGTTCAATTTTAATGATTTCCTTGAAGGAATGAATCAAATGAAAAAACTCGGTCCAATAAGCAAGATTCTTGAAATGATGCCAGGAGTAAATACAAAAGAACTACAAGGTGTTGATTTTGATAAGGGCGAAAAAGAACTTGCAAAGGTTGAAGCAATGATTCATTCCATGACTAAAAAGGAAAGGATGCAGCCTTCATTAATTAAAAATTCTACATCCCGTAAGAAAAGAATTGCTAATGGTTCTGGAACCACATTGCAGGATGTAAATAAACTTTTGAAAATGTTTGATAATATGAAGAAAATGACTAAGCAAATGAAAGGGTTACAAAAGAATATGAAAAAAGGTATATTTGGAAAGTTCCCTTTTATGAAATAAATAATGTTACTATTTAAAGGAGGTGAAATCAATGGCAGTAAGAATCAGATTAAGAAGAATGGGTGCACACAAAGCTCCATTTTATAGAATAGTAGTTGCTGATTCAAGAGCTCCAAGAGATGGAAGATTCATCGAAGAAATTGGTTACTATAATCCAATTGCTGAGCCAGCTGTAATCAAAATTGATGAAGAAAAGGCTACAAAGTGGATTAAGAATGGAGCTCAACCATCAGATGTAGTAAAGAGGCTATTTGATAAAACTGGAATTACTGATAAGCTTTCAAAGTAGTTATTAGGAGGTGAATTCTGCGCAGTTTTCAATTGGCGCAGACCAGTTTATGAAGGAATTAATAGAGATAATAGCTAAATCTTTGGTTGATAATCCTGATATGGTTCAAGTAAATGAAATAGCAGGAGAACAATCTGTTATCCTAGAACTAAAGGTTGCTCCAGAAGATATGGGCAAGGTTATAGGAAAACAAGGCAGAATAGCAAAAGCTATAAGAACTGTTGTAAAAGCAGCTGCCGTAAAAGAAAATAAAAGAGTTTCTGTAGAAATAATTTAATTTAGAGTTAGGATTTCCCTAGCTCTTTTTCCATAATTGCAAATTTTTTTACTTAAAGCGGGTGATAGGATGAAGGATAAAATAACCATTGGCCAAATCATTAATACCCATGGAATAAAAGGTGAGTTAAAGGTATATCCATTAACGGATGATATAAGAAGATTTAAAAAATTAAAATATGTATTGCTTGATGGTGAAGAAATAAAGGTTATTTGGTGTAAACTTCAACAGGATAAGGCAATTTTAAAACTTGAAGGTATAGATACTATTGAAGCAGCAGAAAAACTAAAGACTAAGTATTTGCAGGTTAGACGTGAAGATGCAGTAAAGTTACCAGAAGGTAGATATTTTGTAGTGGATATAGTAGGTTGTAAGGTAATAGATACAAAGGGAGAAGAAGTTGGAGAAGTAAAAGAAGTTATTTTTACAGGAAGCAATGACGTTTACTGGGTAAGGGGTAAAAAGGATGTTTTGGTACCTGTAATAGATTCTGTAGTAAAAGATATTGATGTTGAAAATTCAAAAATAATTATTGAACCTGTAGAGGTATGGAATTATGAAGATTAGTATTTTGACTCTTTTCCCTGAAATGTTTGATGTCTTTAATTATAGTATTATGGGAAGAGCTAAGGAGAAAGGTATTATTGATATTAATATTTTTAACATAAGGGACTATACAAAGGATAAACATCGGAAGGTAGATGATTATCCTTATGGTGGTGGTGCTGGAATGGTAATGGCAGTACAACCAATTGCAGATACTATTAAAAAAGCTAAAGAAAATTCAAAGGGGAAAGTAATTTTTCTTGGTCCCCGTGGAAAAACCTTTAATCAAGAAATGGCTAAGGAGCTTTCTAAAGAAGAGCACTTAATCTTTTTATGTGGCCATTATGAAGGGATTGACGAAAGAGCTTATAAATACATAGATATGGAAATATCCTTAGGGGATTTTGTACTTACTGGCGGAGAGAGTGCCTGTATACCAATAGTAGATAGTATATGTCGTCTGTTACCAGGTGTTTTATCTAATGATGAAAGTTATAAGGATGAATCCTTTTATAATGGCTTATTAGAATATCCTCAGTATACTCGACCTTATGATTTTGAAGGAGAAAAGGTACCGGAAATTTTGATTTCTGGACATCATGAAAATATAAGACAATGGAGAAAATACCAATCTTTGAAAATTACTGAGGAGCGTAGACCTGATTTATTTAAAAAATATAATCTTAGTGATGAAGAAAAAAAGTTATATAAAAAGTATTCTAAAAAATAGCAAAAAAATTGATTTATTATAAAAATTCTATTGAAACCTTGCTAATACTATGATAAAATATGCTTTGTGCTAGTACGGACGGTCCTCTGCCTATTTTATAAGGTACGAACGTTAATGAAACTAAGGAGGGAATGCACAATGAATGAATTAATAAGATCAATTGAAGCTGAACAACTTCGTACAGACCTACCAAACTTCAATGTAGGAGATACAGTAAAGGTTCATGTAAAAATTAAGGAAGGTAACAGAGAAAGAATTCAGGTTTTTGAGGGAACTGTTTTAAAGAGACAAAACGGTGGTTTAAGAGAAACCTTCACAGTAAGAAGAGTTGCTTACGGTGTTGGTGTAGAAAAGACCTTCCCACTTCATGCTCCATCAATTGAAAAAATTGAAGTAGTAAGACGTGGTAAAGTAAGAAGAGCTAAGTTATTCTACTTAAGAAATAGAGTAGGAAAGGCTTCAAAAGTTAAAGAATTAGTTTAAACATAATTTAATTTCAAAATGGGACTTGCAAAAGTCCCATTTTTCGTAAAATAAAAAATAGAAAACCGAGGGATTGATGAATATGAAAATAAATTGGTTTCCTGGACATATGCTGAAAACTAAGAAAGAAATAAAAGAAAATTTAAAGCTTGTAGACTTAGTTATTGAAATTCGTGATGCAAGAATTGTGAAATCTAGTGCTAATCCAGATATAGATGAAATATGTAGTGGTAAACCAAGAATTATTCTTTTAAATAAAAGTGATTTGTGTGAAGATAGTGTTGTAAAGAAATGGTGTAATAAATTATCTACAGGAGATATCAAAGCCTTAGCGGTTAATTGTGTTACAGGAAAGGGATTAAAGGAAATTAAACCATTAATAGATCAGTTACTTAAAGAAAAACATGATAGATTAAGAGCTAAAGGTGTTGTTAATATCGTTACAAGAGCAATGGTAGTAGGAATACCTAATGTGGGAAAATCTTCCTTTATAAATAAAATGGCTCAAAATAACATTGCTAAAACAGGAGATAGGCCAGGAGTTACGAAAAATAAGCAATGGATAAAAACCAAAATAGGCTTAGAGTTAATGGACACTCCAGGAGTACTTTGGCCACGTTTTGAAGATATGGAAGTGGGTTTGAATTTGGCTTTTACCGGTGCAGTAAAAGATGAAGTGGTTGATATAGAAGAATTAGCATTAAAATTGGTAGAGCGTTTACAGGTAATTGCTCCAGAAAAATTGAAGGAGAGATATAAGTTAACTGAACTTTCTTCAGATCCTCTAGAGACACTAAATAGCATAGCAAGAAAGAGAGGCGCTATAATCTCTGGCGGAGAAATAGATTACAATAGAATATCAAATATTATTTTAGATGAATTTAGAGGCGGAAAAATAGGTAAGATATGCTTGGAAACATTATAAATTAATGTGGGGTTTAGAATGGAGTTTATAGAAATAAGTAATTTATCATACAAAGATATAAACATATATATAAGTAGCTTTTCAGAAGAAGAATTATTTTCTAAAGAAAACTTTCCTTTCATTGTTGACAAATTAAAGAAAGATGAAAGAAAGAATGTAATTAAACTAGGTATATCATTAGAAAATAAATATAAAAGATATTTAGAAGAAATAAGTAGAGTAAAGAAAATGTATGAGTTAGACAGAAGTTATGGAAGCTATAAGTTAATTGCAGGAGTTGATGAAGTAGGAAGAGGACCTTTGGCTGGGCCTATTGTAGCGGCAGCAGTTATACTAAAATACGATGATTTAACTTCATCTAGTTTAATACTTGGTCTTAATGACTCAAAAAAGTTAAGTTTTAAGAAAAGAGAAGAGTTATACGATATAATAATAAACAGGGCAGAAGCCTATTATATATCTGAGTTAGATAATAATGAGATAGATGAAAAAGGCATAAGTTTTTGTAATAATAAAGTTTTCTTAGAAGCCTGTAGTAATTTAAACGTAAAACCTGAATTAGTTCTTACAGATGGATATGCTATAAAGGGATATAATGGTACCACTGATTATATAGTTAAAGGTGATGCTAAGAGTGCTTGCATTGCAGCAGCTTCCATAGTAGCTAAAGTGTATCGTGATAGATTGATGCAGGGCTACAGTAAAGTATATCCACAGTATGGATTTGATAAAAATGTAGGTTATGGTACAAAAGAGCATATAGAAGCAATTCGTAAGTATGGTATTACACCAATACACAGAAAGAGTTTCTTGAGAACGCTTTTAGATTAAAAAGCGTTCTCTAAATGATTTATAGTGTAGGAATCATCCTTGTAGTTTAAGAAGATTTCCACAACATCGTATCTTAAATTAAAATTAAAAAGCTTCTCTTTGTTAACAAACAAAAGAGAGGCTTTTTTTATTCTCTTCTGTTTGTTTTTATCTATAGATTGTGACGGCAAACCAAAATTATTATTATACCGTGTTTTAACCTCTACAAAACATATAAGATCTTTATCTTTAACAATGATATCAATTTCTCCAAAGTGACTTTTAAAATTTTTGGAAATTAATTTATATCCTCTATTCAGTAGGTATTCAAGAGCAATATTTTCACCATAAGAACCAATTTCTTTTGTATTAATCAATTTACCACTTCCCTTTATATAACTTTATTTTCTCCTAATTGTCTGTAGCTAAGCGCCTCCATAATATGAGAAGAGCGTATTTCCATACTGGAATCTAAATCTGCTATAGTGCGACTTATTTTTAATATTTTATTGTAGGCCCTTAAACTAAAAGGAAACTTAAAAAAGAATCGTTGTAGTATTTTTTCACATTCTGAATTCAATTTGCAATATTCCTTAATATGCGAATTAGTCATATCTGCATTACATTTAACAGATTGATTGTTAAATCTTATATTTTGTATAGCTCGAGCTGCTTCAACCCTTAATTTAATAGTTTTAGAAGATTCTTCTTTGTTAGTTGAAACTATTTCTTTATACTGATGCTGATAAGCAAAGGTCATAATATCTATTCTGTCTAGAAAGGGACCTGAAAGTTTATTCAAATATTTTTTTCTTTCATTATCACTACAAGAACATTCTTTTACTTTACTTAAATAGTAACCGCAAGGGCAGGGATTTAAAGAACCTACAAGCATAAAGTTTGCAGGATATACTACAGTTCCTGAACTTCGGCTTATAATAATCTTTTTATTTTCAAGAGGCTCTCTAAGAACTTCCAGTACACACTTATCAAACTCTAACAATTCATCCATAAAAAGGACGCCATTATGACTTAAAGTGATTTCACCAGGTGATAATTGAATACCACCACCTATTAAAGCTGTTTTAGAACTAGTATGATGTGGACTTCTAAAAGGTCTTGTAGAAATTAAACCTTGGTCTATAGATAGTTTTCCAGCAATACTATATATTTTTGTAATTTCAAGAGATTCTTCATAAGTTAAATCTGGTAATATGCTGGGAATTCTGGATGCTAGCATAGTTTTACCACAACCCGGTGGACCTAATATTATAATATTATGACCTCCAGCACAGGCAATTTCTAAAGCTCTTTTTACGGATTGTTGTCCTATAACTTCGGAAAAATCATAATCATAATTTATACTTTTTACAGTAGTATTACTTTTGTAGGGTAGCATATCACGATTTTTTAAATAGGAGGCTACTTGATTCAAGGAGTCAAAAGGAAATATTTCTGCTTTTTGTATCAAACTGCATTCATCTGCATTATCCTTCGGTACAATAAATTTATAAATTTTATTATTTAACCCTTCGATTATAATAGGAAGGGCTCCCTTTATTTTTGTAATACCACCACTTAAAGATAGTTCACCAGCAAATATATATTCATCTATATTAGCATAGTTGATTTGATCTGTAGCAGCTAATATACCTATAGCTATAGGTAAATCAAGCAAAGAACCAACTTTTTTTATATCTGCTGGAGCTAAATTTACGGTAATTTTTCCTAGTGGAAAATCAAAGCCAGAGTTTTTTATAGCAGAACGAACCCGTTCTTTTGATTCTCTAACAGCGGTATCAGCTAAACCTACAATATTAAAAGTAGGCAATCCTCTAGATATTTCTACTTCAACAGAAATAATCATTCCTTCAATACCGCTATAGGTAGAGCTTAAAATCTTAATAGCCATTTTATCACCTCTTCTATAATCCTTGACTACATTTTTAAAATTCATTCATAGGTATATTGGATTTTTATATGGAAATAATGAAGAAATAAAAAAGGTGGTGAATGGTATGAATCTATACGATATATGGTTTAGCACAATAAAACTTCCTGATGAAATTAAAAATCAAATAATGAGATCCTTTAGAGACACAGAAGAATTATGGGTGTTTTTAAACGAGCATAAGGATTATAACTATTCCTTTTCTACAAAGCCTTTATTAGCTAGCATGAATATGGAATATGTTGAAAAATTATTAGAAATTACTATAAAACAGGGGATAAAAATAGTTACTAAGAAAGATGATGATTATCCAAGACTTTTAAAGAATTACGATGATTCTCCTTATGTTTTGTATTATTTTGGCAATATTAAAAAAATAAATGAGCTAAGGAATATTTCTATAGTGGGATCAAGACTTTGCAGTAATTATGGAAAGGAAGTAACAAATATTATAACATCCCAATTATCCTTTTATAATGTAAATATAGTAAGTGGTATGGCTAAGGGGATTGATTCAGTTGCTCATTGGGGAGCAGTCAATAATGGAGCTTTTAGTACTGCTGTACTTGGCTGTGGAATTGACAGGATTTATCCAGCAGAAAATAGAAGTTTATATAATAAAATTAAAGAAATTGGATGTATCATTTCTCAGTTCCCTACTTCTACCCCTCCCTTTGCATATAATTTTCCAATAAGGAACAGAATAATTAGTGGAATGAGCGAACTTATTATTGTAGTAGAAGCGGAAAAAAGAAGTGGTTCTTTGATAACGGCAAATAGGGCCTTGGATCAAAGTAAGCATGTTATGGCAGTGCCCGGCTCAATTTTTTCCAGCAAAAGTAAAGGTACTCACGACTTAATAAGTGATGGTGCTCATATATTTACAGGGATAGAATCTATTTTGAGTTTACTAAAAATAAATTTTGTTGGTAAACAGAAGAAAAAAGTAAAAAGACGTAGTAAGGAAATGGAAAAAATCTATAATATTTTAACAGATACACCTATGCATTTAGATGATATAATGAGAATAACTAATATTGACATTAAGCTATTATATGAGTTATTATTGGAAATGCAACTTGAAGATAGCATTAAATGTATCGCAGGAAATTATTATGTTAAAATAAATGATGATTTTCAATAGAATTTTATTGTTAAGGGGGTGAAGTCTTCGGCTTATTTGCTGAAGGGCTTATATGGGACAAAAACTTGTAATTGTAGAATCACCGGCAAAAGCGAAAACTATTAAGAAATACTTAGGTTCTACTTATGTTGTAGAGGCTTCCATGGGACACGTTAGAGATCTTCCTAAAAGCCAATTAGGCGTTGATTTAGAAAATAACTACAATCCTAAATATATAACAATTAGAGGTAAAGGTGATCTTTTAGATAAATTAAGAAAAATGGCAAAGAAAAGTGATAAAGTATTCCTTGCAACGGACCCTGATAGGGAAGGAGAAGCTATATCTTGGCATTTAGCTAAGGCATTAAATCTAGATACAACTTCAACATGCAGAATAGAATTTAATGAAATTACTAAAACTGCAGTAAAAAATGCAATAAAAAATCCTAGAGCTATCAATGAAAATTTAGTGGACGCACAACAAGCGCGAAGAATATTAGATAGATTAGTTGGTTATCAAATAAGCCCTATATTATGGCGAAAGGTTAAATGGGGACTAAGTGCTGGTAGAGTTCAATCTGTAGCATTAAAAATAATTTGCGATAGAGAAGAGGAAATTTTAAATTTTGTTCCTAAGGAGTATTGGACAATTGCTGTAGATTTAAAAAAGGCTAAAGAAAAAAGTACTTTTCAAGTAAAACTTACAACACATAAGGGTAAAAAGATAGAAATTGAAAATGAAGAGCAATGTAAGAAAATCATAGATGAACTTAGTAATAACGACTTTGTAGTAAAGCAAGTAAAGAAAGGGAGTAAGATAAAAAATCCACTACCGCCTTTTACTACTAGTACTTTACAGCAGGATGCTAACAGAAAGCTTAATTTTTCCACCAAAAAAACCATGTCTTTAGCTCAACATTTATACGAAGGTGTTGAAGTAAAAGATAAAGGATCTATAGGTTTGATAACTTATATGCGTACAGATTCGGTGAGAATATCTGAAGAAGCTCAAAGTAGTGCCTTAAACTTTATAAGCACTAATTTCGGTAGCTCTTATGTGCCAAAGGAAAAGAGAATTTACAAGGGAAAGAAAAATTCCCAGGATGCTCATGAAGCTATAAGACCAACTTATGTGGAGTTAACCCCAGATGCTTTAAAAGATAGCTTAACACCAGATATGCTAAAGTTATATACTTTGATTTGGAATAGATTTATAGCTAGTCAAATGGCTTCTTGTATAATGGATGTTATTTCTGTAGATATAGCAAATGGCGATTATTTATTTAAGGCTAGTGGTTCTAAAGTTCAATTTGATGGATTTATGAAAATTTACGAGTATACAAACGAAGAAGAAGCGGAAGGTATAAGTATACCAGAGTTAGAAAATAACGAGATTTTAGAAAGAAAAAAAATAATAGATAAGCAACATTTTACTCAACCACCAGCAAGATTTACTGAAGCTTCCTTAGTAAAAGTCTTAGAAGAATATGGTATTGGACGACCAAGTACATACGCCCCTATCATCACTACCCTATTAGAAAGAAAATATGTTCAAAGAGAAAAGCGAAATCTTCTGCCAACGGAATTAGGAGTAATAGTCAATAAAATAATGTGTGAATATTTTAAAGAAATAGTAGATGTAGATTTCACTGCAGAACTAGAGAATAGATTAGATTATATAGAAGAAGGTAAAGAAAAATGGCAAAACACCGTTGACCTTTTTTTTAAACCTTTAAAAGAATCTATAGACATAGCAGAAAAAGAAATTAATAAAATCACAATTGAGGATAAGATAAGTGATGTTCCCTGTGATAAATGTGGTAGAATGATGGTTATAAAGCAGGGACGTTTTGGAGAATTTTTAGCTTGTCCTGGTTATCCTGAATGTAAGAATACTAAAGCTATAGTTGAAGAATTAGATGTGGCTTGCCCTAATTGTAAAGGTAAAATAGTAGTTAAAAGAAGTAAGAAGGGCAGAAAGTTTTACGGTTGTGAAAATTATCCTGAATGTAATTTTGTAAGTTGGTATGAACCTACAAATAGGCGATGTGAAAAGTGCAATAGTATGATGGTATTAAGATATAGTAAAGCTAAAGGAAATTATTATGAATGCTCTAATGCGGATTGTAAACACCAAGCAATAGAGAAGCAAAACAGTAAATAGTTAAATTATAAATTTTATATTGATTAAAAAATTTTTTTAAAATAGGGATTTAGGCGGAGATAACTATTGAATCTAATCCCTATTTTTATTTTTTGATAAAAAAAGCCTTTTAAATTGCTATTAACTAGTTATTCTGTAAGAAATAAAGTTGAAAAACTTTAAAGGGTGTGATATTATAAATGCGGCAATCAAAAACAATTCTGAAACTTTAAAATTTTGCAACAATTAAAACAATAATAGATAAAAGTTGCGATGAACTAGGAGGTAAAATAATGTCTTCGCTATTAGATAAAACAAGAAAACTAAATAAAATATTACAGAAATCTGGTGCTGAACCAGTAGTATTCGATGATATATGTAAATTGCTAAGTGAGGTCTTATCTTGCAATGTTTACGTAATTAGTAGGAAAGGTAAGATTCTCGGTTACAATTTTGCAGGTGACTTTGAATGTGATATCGTAAAGAAAACAATTATTAGTGAAATGAGATTTCCGGAGAGTTATAACAAAAAGTTGTTAAATATTAATGAAACCTTATCAAATTTATATAATGAAGGTATTTGTGCCTTTATGGAAGAAGGGGAATGTAATTTAGATAATAAGGTATCTACCATAGTACCTATAGTGGGAAATAGAGAAAGACTTGGTACTTTATTATTAGCTAGATTTGGAGAAGAATTCACAGATAACGATTTAGTCTTAGCAGAATATAGTGCAACCATTGTAGGCCTAGAGATTCTAAGAGCTAAAACCGATGAAATTGAAGAAGAGGCTAGAAAAAAGGCAATAGTACAGCTAGCGATTGGAACTCTTTCTTATTCTGAATTAGAAGCTGTTGAACATATATTCAATGAGCTAGATGGTAATGAAGGATTATTAGTAGCTTCTAAAATTGCAGATAAGGTAGGCATAACCCGTTCAGTAATTGTAAATGCTCTTAGAAAGTTTGAAAGTGCTGGGGTTATTGAGTCAAGATCTCTTGGTATGAAAGGAACTCATATAAAAATATTGAATGAAAAACTAGTTGAAGAATTAGCTAAAATAAAATAAGAACAACATTAAAAAAGTTATTGAAGATAATCATTCCTTATGATATACTACTGGAGTGAGAAAATACACACATCATCCAATTCACAAAATGGTGCTGAAAAGTCTTTTGTGAGAATGAAGATGATGGAGGAAAAACCAAGGAGGTAAAAACATGTCAGTTATTTCAATGAAACAATTATTAGAAGCAGGTGTTCATTTCGGACATCAAACAAGAAGATGGAACCCTAAAATGGCTCCATACATATTTACAGAAAGAAATGGTATTTATATCATTGATTTACAGAAAACTGTAAAGAAGATTGAAGAGGCTTATGAATTTGTTAAGTCTATTTCCGCAGAAGGAAAGGATATCCTTTTTGTAGGAACTAAAAAGCAGGCTCAGGAAGCTATAGAAGAAGAAGCAATCAGATGTGGAATGCATTATGTAAAGAATAGATGGTTAGGTGGAATGCTAACTAACTTCAGAACTATTAAGACAAGAATTAAGAAGCTTGAAGAATTAAAGAAGATGGAAGAAGATGGAACTTTCGAACTTCTACCAAAGAAAGAAGTAATTAAGTTAAAGCATGAAGAAAAAGAATTAGAAAAGAATTTAGGCGGAATTAGAAACATGGCAGATAACAACATAGGTGCAATATTTGTTGTAGATCCTAGAAAAGAAAGAAATGCTGTTTCTGAAGCTAAAATTTTAGGTATACCAGTAGTTGCAATTGTGGATACTAATTGTGATCCAGAAGAAGTAGACTATGTAATACCAGGTAATGATGATGCTATTAGAGCAGTTAAACTTATCACATCAAAAATAGCTGATGCTGTAATAGAAGGTCGTCAAGGAGAACAATTAGCTGAGTAATCTTGCTAGAGGTAGGTGGAGCTATGCTTCATTTACCTTTTAAATTAACGTTAATAGGGAGGAATATTACATGATAACTGCGCAAATTGTTAAGGAATTGAGAGAGAGAACCGGAGCAGGAATGATGGACTGCAAAAAGGCATTAACTGAAACTAATGGCGATTTGGAAAAAGCTATAGAAGTTTTAAGAGAAAAGGGATTAGCCGCAGCTGCTAAAAAGGCTGGAAGAATTGCAGCTGAAGGTTTAGTAGAAACATTTGTATCAGAAGATTTGAAATCTGCAGGTATTGTAGAACTTAACTGTGAAACAGATTTCGTAGCTGCTAACGAAGAATTTATCAATTTTGCTAAAAACTTAGCAAAGCAAGCTGCTAGCACAAATGCAAATACTATAGATGAATTTGTAAATGAAAAATACATAGCTGATGAAAGCACTACAATTAAAGACACAACAACTGTACTTATAGCAAAAATTGGAGAAAATATGAATGTTAGAAGATTTGAAAAGTTTTCTATCGAAGAAGGCTTAATTCAGAGCTATATTCATGGTGGCGGAAGAATCGGTGTGTTAGTTGAAGTTGCTTGCAAAGTTCAAAACGATGTTGTTAAGACAGTAGCAAAAGATGTAGCTATGCAAATAGCCGCTGCTAACCCATTATTCTTAGATAAGGATAGCGTTGATGCTGAAACTTTAGAAAAAGAAAAAGAAATTTATAGAGTACAGGCAGCTAATGAAGGTAAGCCGGCAAATATAGTAGAAAAGATGGTAGAAGGAAGAGTTAAGAAGTACTTTAAAGAAGTTTGCTTGTTAGAACAAGTTTGGGTAAAGAATCCTGACTACACAATTACTAAGTATATTGAAGAAAAATCAAAGGAAGTTGGCGCACCAATAACTGTAACTAGATTCGTTAGATTTGAAAGAGGAGAAGGTATAGAGAAAAAGGAAGAAAACTTTGCTGAAGAAGTACAAAAACAAATGCAGCAGGTTAAGTAAAAAAAGGGACACTGCAGTGTTCCTTTTTTTCAAGTATTTAACTTTCATTTGGAGGGATTAAGATGAGCTCAAAATATAAAAGAATCATGCTTAAATTATCTGGTGAAGCTCTAGCAGGCCCACAAGGATACGGTATTGATTTTGAAGTAGCATCTAGAATAGCAAAAGAAATAAAAGAATTAGTTGATATGGGAATAGAAGTAGGAGCTGTAGTAGGCGGCGGTAATATATGGAGAGGTAGAAACGGTAATGGTATGGATAGAACCACTGCAGATTATATGGGAATGCTTGCTACTTGCATTAACGCTATGGCTCTTCAAGATTCTTTAGAGTCTATTGGAGTTATGACAAGGGTTCAGACAGCTATTGAGATGAAAGAAGTTGCAGAACCTTATATAAGAAGAAGAGCTATGAGACATCTAGAGAAGGGTCGAGTGGTAATATTTGCGGCAGGTACTGGTAACCCATATTTTTCAACAGACACTACTGCTGCATTGAGAGCTGCTGAAATAGAAGCAGATGTAATTCTTTTAGCTAAAAAGGTAGATGGAGTATACGATAAGGATCCTCATAAGTATTATGATGCAAAAAAGTTTGACGAATTAACATATATTCAGGTTTTAGAAAAGGGTCTTCAGGTTATGGATTCCACTGCTACTTCCTTATGTATGGACAATAACATTCCTATAATTGTATTTTCTTTAGATGAACCCGGTAATATAAAGAAGGCTGCCATGGGAGAAAAAATTGGTACTATAGTATCAAAAGTATAAAGGAGGTTATTATGATAAAGGAAATAATAAGTAAAGCTGAAGAAAAGATGTCAAAAACTATTCAAGTTCTAAAATCTGATTTAGCTACTATGAAAGCTGGTAGAGCTAATCCAACCATGCTAGATAAAATTGAAGTTGAATACTACGGCAGTATGGTACCTATTAATCAAGTTGGTAATATTTCAGCTCCTGAACCTAGAATGCTTCTTATACAACCTTGGGAAAAAAGTTCTTTAAAAGCTATCGAAAAAGCAATATTAAAGTCTGATTTAGGACTTAATCCAACTAATGATGGCTCTGTTATTAGAATATTAATACCTGAATTAACTGAAGAAACAAGAAGAAATTTAGTAAAGCAAGTGAAGAAGACAGGAGAAGATGCTAAAATTGCAATCAGAGCTATCAGAAGAGATGCTAATGATAAGGTAAAAGCTTTAAAGAAAGATGGCGAATTTTCAGAAGATGAGATAAAGAAAGCTGAAGATGATATTCAAAAAATAACAGACAATTTCATAAAAGAAGTAGATAAAATTATTGAGGTAAAGGAAAAAGAAATAATGACAATATAAACCTGCACTTTGCAGGTTTTATTTCTAATATCATTAGTGTTGTGAGGATGTGCTGTGTATGTTTTTATTTCGTAAAAATAAAAAAGAGAAGGATAATCTTCTAAATGACAATATACCAAAACACATTGCAATAATTATGGATGGAAATGGAAGATGGGCGAAGGCTAGAAATCTCCCTAGAACTATGGGACACAGAGCCGGTGTAGAAACTATCCGTCGAATTGTTAAAGAATGTAATAGGATTGGTGTTAAATATTTGACTTTGTATGCTTTTTCTACAGAAAATTGGAAAAGACCAAAAGATGAAGTTAATGCATTGATGAAATTACTGTTAGAATATTTAAAACAGGAAGTAGAAGAGTTACATAAAAATAACGTAGTAGTGAATCATATTGGTGATATTTCTAAATTACCGGAAGCCTGTCAAGAAGAGTTAATAAAAGCCTACGAAAAGACAAAAAACAATACCGGTGTTGTACTTAGTCTTGCACTAAATTACGGTGGACGTGATGAAATAATTCATGCCGTAAAAAATATGATAGGTCAATATAAAGAAGGTAAAATTGATATAAATGATATTAGTGAGGAATCTTTCAGTAATTATCTATATACAACAGGTATTCCTGATCCTGATTTAGTCATAAGACCAAGTGGTGAAAAAAGAATAAGTAATTTCCTATTATGGCAGAGTGCTTATTCTGAATTTTGGTATTCAAGTATTTATTGGCCAGATTTCACTGAGGAGGATTTACACCAGGCTATAAAAGATTATCAAAACAGAGATAGACGATTCGGCGGCGTTAAGTAAGGGGGGATATGCGGTGAATAATAGATATATAGGTGCGCTTTTAATTTCACCTTTTTTCATATTTATCTTTTTAGGTGG
This sequence comes from Clostridium sp. N3C, assembly GCF_900095445.1. Taxonomy (GTDB): domain Bacteria; phylum Bacillota; class Clostridia; order Clostridiales; family Clostridiaceae; genus Clostridium_AU. Next base: position 22,308 of record NZ_FMJL01000004.1, on the reverse strand, counting down.
TAATTACTTAGCTGTTTTTATTATGCTTATTTCTTTAATTGGTATCCATGAGTATTTTAATGCTATAAAAGCAAAAGGTTTTAAACCATTATTCCTTATAAGTTACGTTGCGACAGTAATTTATTATGTTTTATTATTGTTTAACCGAAATGGAGAACATATCGGTAGTTTTCTTGTAATCTTAACATTAGTTTTATTATGTATACCTGTAATTAATATTAAGTTTACCTTTGTTGACTCCGCATTAAGTTTACTTGCGGTTTTATATGTTTGCATTTTCTTTAGTTTTATACCCTTGATAAATTTTAAAGTTGGAGGCAATGTACTAGTTTGGTTAGTCTTTATTACTTCATGGGGCTGTGATGTTGTGGCCTATTATTGTGGAAGGGCTTTTGGCAAACGAAAACTTTGTCCGAAAGTTAGTCCAAAAAAAACTATTGAAGGTTCTATAGGTGGAGCTTTAGGTGCAGCTATAATAACTTTATTATTTGGGATTTTTATGGAAGGCAAATTTCATATAATGGGTCTAGCACATTATGCAATAATTGGTTTACTTTGTGGAGTTGTATCTCAATTTGGTGATTTAGTAGCCTCTTCAATTAAAAGGTATGTAGGTATTAAGGATTATAGTCATTTAATACCAGGTCATGGTGGTATTTTAGATAGATTTGATAGTATAATCTTTTCATCTGTTGTGATATATTATTATTTAACCATAATAGTTAATATTTGATGTTTGGAAAAGGAAAGTAGTATAATAGTTTTATTCCCTATACTACTTTCTTTTTTTATATTTATATAAATAGTAATAGTATAGAATTAATTAGATCTTTAATAATTATATTGCTTAATTAATTAGAAAAATATATTATTATTAATGTATCAATAAATAGTTTATTAGTACATATATTTGAGGTGATATATTGAAAAACATAACTTTATTAGGAGCAACCGGTTCAATAGGTACTCAAACTTTAGACGTTATAAGACAAGAAAAGGATAAATTTAAGCTAATTGCAATTTCAGCTTATAGAAGTTTAGATAAAATGGTTTCAATTATTAATGAATTTGAGCCCAAATACGCAGTTTTAATGGAGGAAGACGCTTATAATAAACTTAAAGATTATTGTGAAAATAACAAAAGAAGTACACAGGTACTTTTCGGCATGGATGGATTAATAGAGATAGCAGCAATTCCTGAAGTTGATATAGTTGTCACTGCATTAGTAGGTATGGTAGGTATCCAACCTACATTAAAAGCTATTGAAAATGGAAAAGATATTGCTTTAGCTAATAAGGAGACTTTAGTGGCAGCAGGACAAATTGTAATGGAAAAGGCAAGGACTCATAATGTGAATATTTTTCCTGTAGATTCGGAACATAGCGCCATATTCCAATGTTTACAAGGTAATTCCCTTGAAAGGATAAACAAAATAATATTAACTGCCTCAGGAGGTCCATTTAGAGGTAAGAAATTCGAAGATTTGCAATATGTAAAGAAGGAAGCGGCTTTAAAACATCCAAATTGGAGTATGGGGAAGAAGATATCTATAGATTCAGCAACACTTATGAATAAGGGTCTTGAAATAATTGAAGCCCATTGGTTATTTAATCAGCCTTATGAAAAAATTGAACCTATAGTTCACCCTGAAAGCATTATTCATTCTGCAATAGAATATACAGATGGCAGCATAATAGCTCAATTAGGAAATGCAGACATGAGACTTCCTATACAGTACGCTCTTAATTATCCTAACAGAGGTGACATGATTGTAGAATCTTTAGATTTAACAAAGATAGCTAAACTTACTTTTGAGAAACCAGATTATGATAACTTCCCTTGTCTTAAGCTTGCTATTGAGGCAGGAAAATGTGGAGGACTAATGCCAACTATATTAAATAGTTCTAATGAATCTGCTGTGGATTTATATTTAAAGGATAGAATAAATTTTGGCCAAATTTATAGTATAATTAATGAATGTATGAATAAGTTTGATTATACAAAAGAGTGCACTGTAGAAAATATATTATTAACACAGAGGCTGGTTTCAGATTATATTACTACCAAATACTTATAGGAGGTATAAAAGTGAATATTGTATATATCCTAATGGGTTTATTAGCTTTTAGTTTATTGATTATAGCTCATGAATTTGGGCATTTTATCGTAGCTAAATTAAACGATGTAAAGGTAGAAGAATTTTCTTTAGGTATGGGGCCTAAAATTATAGGAATTAAAGGAAAGGAAACAGAATATTTAATTAAGGCTTTACCAATAGGTGGCTATGTAAAGATGCTTGGAGAAGAAGAAAAGACCGATGATCCTAGAGCCTTTTCTAACAAGTCCCCATTGAGGCGATTAAGTATAGTTTCTGCAGGTCCAATTATGAATATTTTATTAGCTATTTTGTTCCTTGCTATAATTGGATATAAATCAGGAGTAAGTACTACACAGATAAGTACGGTATTAGATGATTCACCGGCTAAAATAGCAGGAATTATGGTTGATGACACTATTAAAGAAATCAATGGTGAAAAAATATCTACCTGGGAGGATCTTTCAAATATTATAAATACTAATGGAGATAAAGAACTAAATATTGTTATTGAAAGAGATTCTAATTTAATTACTAAGACAGTAAAACCAGTATATGATGAAGAAAGTAAAAGCTATAAGATAGGAGTAGCTTCTAAGGTTGTTACTCCATCCATTGGTCAAAGTATATCCTATGGATTTAAACAAACTATAAGCCTCACAAAGTTAACTTTTTCAGCTTACGCTACTATATTTAAAGGTAAAGCAAAAATGGATGACTTTGGTGGCCCTATTACTATATTTAGGTTGTCTACAAAGGCTGCAGAATTAGGAATATTACCATTATTATATTTGATAGCTATTATTAGCGTACAACTGGCTATTTTTAATATTATTCCTTTCCCTGCTTTAGATGGTGGTTGGATTTTAATTTTTCTTTTAGAAATAATAACAAGAAAGAAAATTAACGAGAAGGTAGTGAGCGTAGCTAATTTTGTAGGTATTTCAATTTTAATGTTATTAATGGTAGCGGTGCTCTTAAAAGATATCTTCTTCCCAGTTCAATTTTAGAGGATGTGATTAGATGGAAAGACGAAAAACAAGAAAGATAAAAGTTGGTAATATTTTTATAGGTGGAGATGCACCTATAACTGTTCAGTCAATGACTAACACCGATACACGGAACATAGAAACTACTGTAGATCAAATAAAGAGATTGCAAATAGCTGGTTGTGATATTATTAGATGCGCAGTTCCTGATGAGGAGGCCAGTGAAGCTTTAAAGAAAATAACAAAGCAGATTAATATACCTTTGGTAGCAGATATTCATTTTGATTATAGATTAGCTATAAATGCTATCAACAATGGGGTATCTGCTCTTAGGATTAATCCTGGAAACATAGGTAACATGGAAAGAGTAAAGTTGGTAGCAGAACATGCTTTAGATAAAGGAATTCCTATAAGAATAGGTGTAAATAGCGGTTCTTTAGAAAAGGAGCTATTATCCAAGTATGGTAAGGTATGTCCTGAAGCTTTAGTAGAAAGTGCTTTGAGACATGTGGATATATTAGAAAAGGTGAATTTTCATGATATAGTTATATCAATAAAGTCCTCAGATGTGCTACAAATGATTGAAAGTTATAGATTAATTTCTAAGCAGGTAGAATATCCTCTACATATTGGAGTAACAGAAGCGGGCACAACTTGGAGAGGTACCATAAAGTCTAGCGTAGGAATTGGAACTCTTCTTGCAGAGGGAATTGGAGATACAATACGAGTATCTTTAACGGATGATCCATTAGAGGAAGTTAGGGTAGGAAAAGAAATTCTAAAATCTTTAGGTATAATTAAGCAAGGAATTACCTTTGTTTCTTGCCCTACCTGTGGAAGAACTCAAATTAATCTTATAGAATTAGCTCATACTATTGAAGAAAAGCTAAAGGATTTAGATAAAGATATAAAGGTAGCTATAATGGGCTGTGTAGTTAACGGACCTGGGGAAGCACGAGAAGCAGATATAGGTATTGCTGGAGGAAATGGAGAAGGTCTCATTTTTAGAAAAGGTGAAATAATAAGAAAGGTTAAAGAAGATCAATTAGTTGAGGCATTAATGGAAGAGATAGAAAAGATGTAGAAGCTTGTTAACTTTAATTTATCCTTGTAATAATTTACTGTCTATGTTACAATAACAATGATGAATTACTATATTTTCGGCTTAAGGAGTGGGATGTTAAACAAAACCCGCTCTTTCTATTTGTTTTAACACGCAACTAATGTTGCGTTTTTCATTAGGTCCTAATAGAAACTGCTATATAGAGTAGAATATAAATAGGATCATTAAGAGGAGGGATATTTTGAAAAAACAAGTGTTGCTAGAAAAGTTAAATAAACTAATAGAACCTATTGTTGTTGGTTTAGGATATGAATTGTATCATATTGAGTATAAAAAAGAAGATGGAGAATATTATTTAAGAGTTTATATAGATAAGGAAGGTGGTATTAGCTTATCTGACTGCGAAAAAGTTAGTAGGCCTATAAGTGACATGCTAGATGTTGAAGATCCCATTTCAGATAGTTATTACTTAGAAGTATCTTCACCAGGTATCTTTAGGGAGTTATTTAATGATAAACATTTGGAAAAGCATATTGGTGACACTGTAAAAATTGTGTTTAACGGTGTATTCAATGGGGCAAAATCTTTAATAGGTAATTTAAAATCCTTTGATAATGATAATATTTATATAAGTATAGAAGAAAATGAAGTAATAGTACCAAGAGAAAAGATTAAATCAATAAGTCTTGAGGGGAGTTTAAAGGAGGGTAATACCAATGAATGAGGAATTTATTGGGGCTTTAAGGGAGATAGTAAAGGAAAAAGGAATTAGTGAGGATCTTTTGTTTACAACAATAGAGGACGCATTAGTGGCTGCTTATAAGAAAAATTATGCAACTGCTGGAAGTGCTGCTCAAAATGTAAGAGTAAGTATGAATAGAGAAACAGGAGAAATTCATGTTTATTCTCAGAAAAAAGTATCTGAGGATGTGCAGGATGAATTAAATGAAATATCCTTGGAGGAAGCAAGAAAGATAAACCCTAGATACCAAATAGGTGATGTTGTTGAATTGGAAGTTACTCCACGAACCTTTGGAAGGGTAGCAGCCCAATCAGCAAAACAGGTAGTGGTTCAGAGAATCAAAGAAGCTGAGAGAAACATAATCTATAATGAATTTGTTGAGAAAGAATTTGATATTATTACTGGTATAGTAATTAGAAAAGATAAAGGCAATGTTTTTGTAGACTTAGGCAAAATTGAAGCTGTTTTAGGACCAAATGAACAAATGCCAGGAGAAGAATACAATTTTAATGAAAGATTAAAATTGTATATTGTTGAAGTTAAAAATACAACAAAGGGTGCACAAGTAATTGTATCAAGAACTCATCCAGGTCTAGTAAAACGTCTTTTTGAATTAGAGGTTCCAGAGATTTACGAAGGAATAGTAGAAATAAAGAGCATTGCTAGAGAAGCTGGTTCAAGAACAAAAATTGCAGTAAGTTCTAATGATGAAAATGTGGATCCTATGGGAGCCTGTGTTGGACCACGAGGGACAAGAGTACAAAATATTGTTAATGAATTGAAGAATGAAAAAATCGATATTATAAAGTGGGATAAGTTACCAGAAGTCTATATAGCTAATGCCTTAAGTCCAGCTAAGGTTTTAGATGTTTCAATTAATGAAGAACTTAAATCTGCACAAATTATTGTAGATGATTCACAGTTATCTTTAGCCATAGGAAAAGAAGGACAGAATGTTAGATTAGCAGCTAAACTTACTGGATGGAAGATAGATATTAAGAGTAAATCTCAAGTGGAGAATATGGAATAAGATAGGAGGTTTCTTGGTTGAAAGTAAGGAAGATACCTTTAAGAATGTGCACTGGATGCATGGAAATGAAACCTAAAAAAGAACTGGTAAGAGTAGTAAAAAACAAAGAAGGGGAAGTTTCCATGGACTTAACAGGCAAAAAGCCAGGCAGGGGAGCTTACATTTGTAGAAGTATTGAGTGTCTGGAAAAGGCCTTTAAATCCAGAAGATTAGAAAAGAACTTAGAAACTAAAATATCTGAAGAGCTGTATGAAAATTTAAAGGGAGAAGTTGTTGATGAAGGATAATTTTCTTCAGTTTTTAGCTTTAACAAAGGGTGCAGGAAAGTTAATTGAAGGCTATAACAAATGTGAAGAAAAGATAAAACATGGTAAAGTATTTCTTTGTATTCTGTCTAAAAGCCTTTCTGAAAATTCATATAAAAAATTTAAAAATCTTTGTGAGAAAAAGAATATAAAGTATATTTATGACTACGATAAGGAAGAATTAGGCAGTATATTAGGAAGAAAAGAAATTAATGTGCTCGGCGTTATTGATAGCAATATGAGTACAAGGTTGATGGAAATTTATAATGCCAACCAAAATAACCGGGGGTGAATATATGTCGAAAGTAAGAGTTTATGAATTGGCTAAAGAATTAAATATTTCTAGTAAGAATTTAATTTTAATGTTACAGGAAGAATTTAATGTTGAAGTTAAAAATCATATGAGTGTTATAGACGATGAAGATGCTGAACTTATCAAGGAGCTGTTAAGCGAGAAAGAAGAAGAAAATAAAGAGCAAGCTTCTTATGATGATAAAAAAGACCAAGTAGATGAACAAGATGAAATGGATGTTATAGCTAAATATGAGGAAATGTATTCAAATCAGAAGTCTTTTGTAAAAACTAAAAAGAAAAATAAGCAAAACAAGGTAGCTTCTAATGATTTAGAAGCTAATGAAGAAAATAATGATAGCAATAACGAAAATGCTATTATTGAAATACCTGCAACTATTACTGTAAAAGAATTTGCAGAGAAAATAAATAAACCTTCCACTGAAGTAATTAAACAATTAATATTTTGTGGAGTAATGGCAGCTATTAACCAAGAGATTGATTTTGCAACTGCGGAAAAAGTTGCTGCTAAGTTTAATATTAATATTACACAGACATCAGAAGAAGGAAATAACATAGATGAGGAATTAGATTTTGAAGAGGATTCAAATACTGAGAAAAGACCTCCTATAGTAACAGTTATGGGTCATGTTGACCATGGTAAAACTTCATTATTAGATGCCATAAGAAAGTCAAAAGTTACTGCAACAGAAGCTGGAGGTATTACTCAGCACATAGGTGCATATACGGTTAAAATTAACGATGAAAAAATTACTTTTTTAGATACACCTGGTCATGAAGCTTTTACTGCTATGAGAGCTAGAGGAGCTCAGGTTACAGATATTGTAATCTTAGTAGTAGCTGCAGATGATGGAATTATGCCTCAAACTCAAGAAGCTATAAACCATTGTAAAGCAGCAAATGTTCCTATTATAGTAGCTATTAATAAAATGGATAAACCTGATGCCAATGCAGATAGGGTTAAACAAGAGCTAACAGAGTATGGATTAATCTCTGAAGATTGGGGTGGAGACACCATCACTGTTCCTGTATCTGCTAAGACAAAACAAGGTTTAGATGAATTATTAGAAATGGTTCTTTTAACAGCAGAAATGCTTGAATTAAAAGCTAATCCTGCTAGAAAAGCTAGAGGAACTGTAGTAGAAGCTAAGTTAGATAAGGGTAGAGGTGCCGTAGCAACTTTATTAGTACAAAATGGTACTTTGCATGTTGGAGATGCAATTTTAGTAGGTACCACATATGGAAAAATAAGGGCTATGTTTGATGATAAAGGAAAGAAAACTAAAGCTGCAGGTCCTTCTATACCTGTAGAAATATTAGGCTTATCTGAAGTACCGTCTGCAGGAGATAGATTTACAGTAGTTAAAGATGAGAAAACTGCAAGACAAATGGCTGAAGCAAGAAAATTAAAAATAAAAGAGCAACAAAGTTTTGCACATAGAGTATCTTTAGAAGACTTGTATAGCCAAATTCAGGAAGGCAAGGTTAAGGAATTAAGCCTAATTGTTAAAGCCGATGTACAGGGCTCTGTTGAAGCAATGAAGCAGTCATTTGAAAAATTGTCTACAGATAATGTTAAAGTAAGAGTATTACATGGTGCTGCTGGAGCTATAACAGAAACAGATGTTACTTTAGCATCAGCTTCAAATGCAATTATTATAGGTTTCAATGTTAGACCTGACTCTAATGCTTCAGCCTTAGCAGAAAGAGAAAAGGTTGATATTAAAACCTATCGTGTAATTTATGATGCTATAGAAGATATTAAATCTGCTATGATTGGTATGTTAGAGCCTGATTATAAAGAAGTTATTCTTGGTACTGCAGAAATAAGGCAAACTTATAAAATCTCAAATGTAGGAACAGTTGCAGGATGTTATGTTCAAAGTGGTAAAATAGTAAGAAATTCCGATATTAGACTTATTAGAAATGGTATTGTTATATTAGAAGGAAAACTAGCTTCCTTAAAGAGATTTAAAGATGATGTTAAAGAAGTTGCTGCCGGTTATGAATGTGGTTTAAGTATAGAGAAGTTCAATGATATTAAAGAGGGTGATATCATCGAAGCCTATACAATGGAGGAAGTAAAAAGAAGTCATCTATAAAGGGGTGATAAAGCATGGCTAAATATAGAAGTAGCAGAATCAATGAAGAAGTAAAAAAAGAACTTAGCGATATAATAAGAAATGAACTAAAGGACCCTAGAATAAATGCTATGATAAGCATTACTAACGTAAATGTTACAAAGGATTTAAGTTACGCTAAAGTTTATGTTAGCATTTTTGGAAAACCAGAAGAAAAAGAAAGTACTTTAGCTGCCCTAAAAAGTTCTAGTGGATTTTTAAGAAAAGAATTAGGTAATAGAATGAATTTAAGATTAACCCCTCAGATAATAATAGAATTAGATGAGTCTTTAGAACACAGTATGCATATCGAAGAATTACTTCATAAGATAAAAGGTGAATAGTATGCTAAAAGACATAGCTGAAGTAATTAAAAAGTCAAAAAATTTAAATATATCTTTCCATGTGTCACCAGATGGAGATTCTATTGGTAGTGCTTTGGCTTTAATGCATGGATTAAGAAAATTAAATAAGAATGTAAATATAATATGCAAAGAAACTGTGCCTGAAGTATTTAACTATTTATCAGGGGTTGATGAAATAAATCAAAGTACAGGGAAGTTAGATTATGATGTAGACTGTGTAATTGTATTAGATTGTGGCAATGTTGAAAGAATAAACTTTGATATTTCTGACTTAAAGGCCAGAAAATGTATTTTATTAAACATTGACCATCACTTGTCTAATGATTATTACGGAGATATTAACTACGTAGATGCTTCTCATAGTGCTGTAGGTGAAATAGTATATCTACTTCTCAAGGAACTAGGTATAGATATAGATGCAGAGATTGCTAAATGTTTATATACATCAATAATAACAGATTGTGGAAGTTTTAGATTTTCCAATACTACAAATCTTACTCACAAGATTGCAGGAGATTTAATATCTATAGGCATCGATTTTCCTGCAATACATAGTTTAATTTATGAAAATAAGAACTATTCTTTAGTGAAGCTATCAGGTAAAGTAATAGATAATATGTTCTTATGTTGTGAGAATAAAGTGTGTTTTATGGAAGTAAGTCAAAAACTGTTGGAGGAATTTTCTGTAGATTCCTCCGATGCTTCTAGCTTAGTAGATATAGGTACTACTATCAAAGGTGTAGAAGTGGTTGTTTTCATTAAGGAGAATACAGATGGTTATAAAGTAAGTTTAAGATCTAAGAAGAAATTTGATGTTAGAAAATTGGCAGAAGAATTTGGCGGTGGAGGTCATTCTAAGGCAGCAGGTTTTACCTATAGGGGAAATTTAGATGAGCTAAAGTCAGATTTAATTTACAAGATAGGAGTATCTTTGTAGAAATGGATGGTATCATTAATTGCTATAAGCCTACGGGCATTACATCTTTTGACGCAGTAAATAAAATAAAAAGATTAGTTAAAGGTACAAAGGTAGGACATACCGGCACTTTAGATCCAGCGGCCTGTGGTGTACTACCTATTTGTATCGGTAAAGCAACAAAGTTAGTTAATTATATTATGGAAGGCACTAAAGGATATAGAGTAGAAATGACCTTGGGAGTAGTAACAGATACTTATGATCAAGAAGGTAATATAATTCGATCTACTAATGTAGACCTACAAGAGAGTCAAGTTAAAAATGCTATATTAAGTTTTATAGGGGATTCAATGCAAACTCCTCCCATGTATTCTGCTCTAAAGATAAAGGGCAAAAGACTATACGAATTAGCTAGGGAAGGAAAAGAAGTTTACAGAGAACCTAGAAAGATAACCATTCATCATATTGATTTTATTTCTATGAAAAATAATATTGTAAAATTTGATGTAGAATGTTCTAAAGGAACATATATAAGAAGTCTTTGCTATGACATCGGTGAAAAGTTAGGCTGTGGTGCAATGATGAGTGGTTTAGAAAGAAGGTTTTCTGGCAGTTTTTCTGTAGAAAATTCAGTACCATTAGATAAGTTAAATGCTGATAATATTCATGAATATATAATCCCTATGGATAAAGCTCTCAGCCAATATGCTGAACTTATAGTAGATGTGTCCTTTGAAAAATTATTACGTAATGGTGTAAAAGTTAAAAACACTAAATTGATTAAAGATATTAAATTGGGTAATTATAGGGTGTATAATAAAGATCACCAACTGATTGGTATTGGAAAAAGAAGCGAAGAATATTTTGAGATTTCTATTTTACTAATTTAGGAGTATGCTTATGCAAATATTTGAAAACAATTATGTTTCTAGTTTAAGTAAAAAAACATATATAGCATTAGGAAGTTTTGATGGATTACATTTAGGCCATATAAGACTGATTAAAGAATGTATTAACTTAGCTAAGAAAAATAATGGACTTAGTATGGTGTATACCTTTAAGAATCACCCTTTAACTACAATAAATCCTGAAAAAGCTCCAAAACTATTAATGGATAATAATAATAAAGCTTCAGTTTTAAGTGGCATAGGTGTGGATATATTAGCTCTTGTAGATTTTAATAAAAAACTTATGGAGACCTCTGCTGAAGATTTTATAAAGATGTTAGTTAAGGACTTTAATCTAGGTGGAGTAGTAGTAGGTTTTAACTATAGATTTGGCCATAAAAATCAAGGCGATGTTAACTTACTTAAAGAATTAAGTATTAAGTATAATTTTATAGTTAAAATAATGGATCCTTTGCAATCTAAGGAAGAGCTAATTAGCAGTTCTAGAATAAGAAAGTTAATTCAAGAAGGAAACATTACTGAAGCTAATAAGCTGTTATATAAACCTTTTATGTTATCCGGCAAGGTCATTGCTGGAAAGCAGTTAGGTAGAACTTTAGGATACCCTACTGCCAATATATATGTTGATAAAAAATACATGATACCTAAAGCAGGTGTTTATTATACATTAGTAGGATATAAAGATAAGCTATATAAAGGTATGACCAACGTAGGATATAATCCAACTGTTGCTTTAACTGAGGAAATAAATATTGAAACTTATATATTAGATTTTGATAAAGAAATTTACGATGATTATATAAATGTTTATTTTATGGATAGAATAAGAGATGAAGTGAAATTTGATTCTTTAGAGTCTCTTATAGATCAAATGGATAAGGATTATAGTTATGTAAAAAGTAAAAAAATAGAGGAAATTTGAAAAAAATAATTTACAAGTAATATTGAGTTTGTTATAATACATTTTGTGAACCTTACTCTATGAATTAAGAATTGCCAACTTTATTCTTGGAGCAAGGGGATTATATTTCGGAGGTGTAAATATGGATAAGGCAAGAAAAACTGAAATCATTAAGGAATTTGGTAGACACGAAGGTGATACAGGTTCACCTGAAGTACAAATCGCATTATTAACAGAGAGAATCAATCATTTAAATGAGCATTTAAAGACTCATAAGAAGGACCACCATTCAAGAAGAGGTCTTCTAATGATGGTTGGACAGAGAAGAGGTCTATTAAATTATTTAATGGCTCAAGATATTACAAGATATCGTAATATAATTGAAAAACTAGGATTAAGAAAATAGCTAGAGCGGTTAATCCGCTCTATTATTTTAAAAAAATTATAATAAGTATTATTTTGTAAATAATATTAGTGTATTGAAAGGAGGTTTTAAAACCATGAGCCATATATTTGAATATGAAATAGCAGGCAGAAAGTTAAAAGCTGAATATGGTAAAGTTGGAATGTTATCAAATACAGCTCTTTTAGTTAGTTACGGAGATACTGTTGTATTAGTTAATGTTAACGCTTCAGATAAGCCACGTGAAGGTATAGACTTTTTTCCATTGAGTGTGGAATATGAAGAAAGATTATATGCTGTAGGAAAAATACCAGGAGGATTTATAAAGAGGGAAGGAAAACCTACTGAAAACGCTATCCTAAGTGGTAGAGCAATTGATAGACCTTTAAGGCCTCTTTTCCCAAAGGGTTACAGAAACGATGTTCAGATCGTTTGTACTGTTTTATCCGTTGAACCGGATAATCCACCAGAAATTTTAGCAATGAATGCTGCTTCCTTAGCACTTTGCTTATCTAGCATTCCTTTTACTGATCCAGTAGGTACTGTTTCTGTCGGATTAGTGGATGGTAAATTTGTATTAAATCCAACTTCAAAGGAAAGAGAACATAGTACCTTAGACTTAACAGTTTCTGCTACCAAGGAAAAAGTAATGATGATAGAAGCTGGTGGTCAGGAAATACCAGAAGATGTTATGTACGATGCCATCATGTTTGGTTTTGAGGAATGTAAAAAATTGGCTATATTCCAAGAAGAGCTTATGAAAAACTATGGTAAGCCTAAGGCTGACTATGAGGTTTATAAAGTAGATGAGGTAATAGAAAAAGAAGTTACTGAATTTGCTTACGATATGATCAAAGAAGCAATGTACATAGCTGATAGAGATGCAAGAAATGCTGCAATGGATGCTGTTAAAGAGAAAATATCAGCAGAATTTGATGAAAAATATCCTGATAACTTGGCAGATATTAATGATGTAGTTTATAGACTACAAAAGAGTATTGTACGAAATATGATTTTAGTTGATAAAAGAAGACCTGATGAAAGAAAGTTTGATGAAATTAGACCTATAAGTTGTGAAGTTGGTATATTGTCTAGAACTCATGGAACTGGTTTATTTACAAGAGGTCTGACACAGGTTATGACTGTAGCAACACTAGGACCTTTAGGAGATGTCCAGATTTTAGATGGTCTTGGAGAAGAGGAATTCAAGAGATATATACATCATTACAACTTCCCATCATACAGTGTTGGAGAAGTTAGACCTATGAGAGGCCCAGGAAGAAGAGAAATCGGTCATGGTGCTTTAGCAGAAAAGGCTTTGCTTCCATTAATACCATCAGAGGAAGAATTCCCATATACCATTAGATTAGTATCAGAAGTATTAAGTTCAAATGGTTCTACTTCACAGGCCAGTGTATGTGCTAGTACTTTAGCTCTATTAGATGCAGGAGTTCCAATTAGGAGACCGGCAGCTGGTATTGCTATGGGATTGGTAACAAGCGAAGATTTAACTCAAGAAGAAGTATTAACAGATATACAGGGTATAGAAGACTTCTTTGGAGATATGGATTTTAAGGTAGCAGGTACTGTGGAAGGTATAACAGCTATACAGGTAGACACAAAGTTAAAAGGTCTATCAAATACCGTAATTAGAAAGGCTATCGACAAGGCCAGAGAAGCTAGACTATTTATTATAGAAAAAATCAATGCTTGCATACCTAAGTATAGAGATGAATTATCTCCATATGCACCAAGAGCTTATTCTATAAATATTGATCCAGAAAAGATTCGTGATGTAATTGGTACTGGTGGAAAAGTTATCAATAAGATAATTGCTGAAACTGGTGTAAAAATAGACATCAAGGATGATGGAAAAATATTTGTTATGTCCAGTGATAGTGTAGGTGCTAAAAGGGCAATTAAAATGATAGAAGATTTAACTAGAGATGTTCAAGTAGGTGAAGTGTACTTAGGAAAGGTAACTAAAATTACTAATTTTGGAGCTTTTGTAGAAATACTTCCAAACAAAGAAGGTTTAGTACATATCTCAAAATTAGATGTTTCTAGAGTAAACAAAGTAGAGGATGTAGTTTCAATAGGTGATGAAATCCTAGTAAAAGTAGTAGAAATAGATAGTCAAGGAAGAGTGAATTTATCCAGAAAAGACGCTATTAAAACTGCTGAAAATGATGAAAAGGAAATATAAAAAAAAATAGAAGGGCGCAAGCCTTTTTATTTTTTATAGGAGGTTCTTGATAGCATGTATAATATGATAAGATTATCAAATGGTCTTAGAGTAGTAATTGAAAAAATAGATTATGTAAGATCCGTTAGTGTTGGTCTATGGATAGAAAATGGTTCTAGGAACGAAAATGTGAATAACAATGGAATCTCCCATTTTATAGAGCACATGCTTTTTAAAGGCACAAAAAATAGAAGTGCTAAGGAATTAGCAGAGGTAATTGAAGATGTAGGCGGTCAAATGAATGCCTTTACAGGAAAAGAAGCCACCTGTTTTTATATAAAACTCTTAGATTCTCACTTGGAACTAGCTTTAGAAGTTCTGGCTGATATGTTATTTAATAGCAAGTTTAGTGAAGAGGATATTGAACGGGAAAAAGGCGTGATAATAGAAGAAATAAATATGACTGAAGATAGTCCTGAAGATGTAGTTAGTGAACTTCATAGTAAGGTAACTTGGGGTGAAGACTCATTGTCATTACCTATTTTAGGCCTTGAAGAAACCGTAAGGAGTTTTACTAGACAACAGCTTGTAGATTATGTTCAATCTTATTATATACCAGAAAACTCTGTTATTTCTATCTGTGGTAATGTAGATATTAGCAAAGTAGAAGAGCTAGTAAATAATTACTTTGGACATTGGGTAAGTAAAAATAAAATAATTACCCATTACCCCTATTCAGAGATACAAAGGGGAAGCTCATATAAACTTAAGGATATAGAGCAGCTTCATATTAGTCTAGGTATGAAGGGACTTCCTACTGGAGATGACGATTTATATCCTCTTTTGCTCTTAAATAACATTTTAGGTGGTGGAGTATCTTCCTTATTATTTCAAAAAGTTAGGGAAGAATATGGTTTATGCTATACTATATATTCTTATATTAGCTCATTTAATAATGCAGGCGTAATTAATATATATACTGGCTTAAATCCAAATTATGCTACAGATGCTCTTCAATTAATAACAGAGGAGTTAGATAAATTTATCAACAGCTCCATTGCTGGAGAAAAGTTAATTAAAGCAAAGGAACAGATAAAGGGCAATTACATTTTAGGATTAGAGAGTACTAGCAGCCGTATGTTTAGTAATGGTAAGTCTGCTCTATTTTTGAATAAGATAAATGAACCAGTGGAGATTATTAAAAAAATAGATAATATAACTACAGAAAAGCTACAAGAAGTTATGGAATCTACTTTCTCCAATAAAATTTTAAATGCGGCCTTTGTTGGTAATAAAATTAGTATTGAAAAATGTAATGAAATACTTAACCTTGATAAGGTTGCCTTCAAGCAAGAAAATAAAAGTAAACTGGTATAAATAATAATCACCTGTAATATAGCACCTGGAAATTTCATAATAATAGAATTAAGGAGGTATATATTATGGGTGATAATATGAAGCTTTATAGTGATATAGAAAAATATGAAATTATTAATGTAAATGATGGAGAAAAATACAGTTATTTAGCAAATAATGATGTTATAATAGACGAGAATGGTTACTTAAAATTGATTATTTTAAATAAAACACAATCTAGATTTAGCTTCTTTAGCAATAATGAAATTATTGAAGTTTCTTGGGATTGTGTAAAAAAAATTGGTTCAAGAACTATAATAATTGATGCTGATGAAGATTTAATGAAAAAAACAAGATTATAACCTTGGAGGAAAACTATGAATATTGTAGTTCAAAAGTTTGGGGGAACATCCCTATCTACTAAGGAAAGAAGACAATTAGTTATTAATAAAATAATTGAATGTAAGAAAAATGGTAAATTACCTGTGGTTGTTGTATCAGCTATGGGCAGAAAAGGCGATACATATGCCACCGATACTCTTTTATCTTTAATAGACAAAGATTTTCAAAATAATAATAAAAGAGCCAGTGATCTTTTAATTAGTTGTGGTGAGATTATAAGTTCAGTAGTATTGGCTTCAGATTTGTACGAGGCAGGTCTTGAAGCCATTCCAATGACAGGAGGACAAGCTGGAATAATTACAAATAATGATTATAGCCAGGCAGAAGTTATAAAAGTTAATACAGATGGAATTTTAGGCCTACTTAAATCCTCAGTTATACCAATTATAACAGGCTTTCAAGGAATAACAGAAGATGGTGATATAACAACTCTCGGAAGAGGCGGAAGCGACCTTTCAGCAGTTATTATTGGTGGTGCATTAGGAGCTGAAGAAGTAGAAATATATACGGATGTTAATGGAATAATGACTGCTGATCCTAAAATAGTAAACAATGCCTCATTAATATCTGAAATATCTTATAACGAAGTGTTTCAATTAGCAGATCAAGGAGCAAAGGTTATTCATCCTAAAGCTATTGAAGCTGCTATGAAATATAATGTGAAATTATCTATAAAAAACACTTTGAATAACTGTGAAGGAACAAGTATTACTAAATCTGTAGACTATAAAGGAGAAAAAAAGATAATAACTGGTATAACCTATATGAATGATAGAGTTCAAATTAGGATTCCATATGAAAGCAACTCTGAAAATGCTGAATATGATAACATATTAGATATATTAGGACAAAATAATATTAGTATTGACTTAATAAATGTATTTCCAAAGGAAAAAGTCTTTACTATTGATGACAAAGATAAGAACTTTGTATATGATTTGTTAAATAAATTAAATATAAAATATAGTAAAGAGGAGCAATGTAGTAAAATAGCTGTAGTAGGTTCAGGTATGAAAGGTGTACCTGGTGTTATGGCAAGGATTTTAAGTACATTAAAAAGAGAAAAAATTCAGGTTTTACAAACGGCAGACTCTCACATGACCATTTGGTGTCTTGTAAATTCATGTAATACAGAAAAGGCAATTATTGCTCTTCATAATGAATTTAATTTATAATAATAAATTTTAGTATATTATAAGCCCTTTATGTGCAGAATAAATATACAAATGCATATGGAGGGATTAATTTGAGCGATGAAAAAGTTAAAGAACAAGAAAAAGAAGACAAATTAGAAAATATAAAAGAGCTTGGTGCCTCTGATTTACCTAAGCCAGATGACAAGGTGCAAGTTATACCTATAATTGGCCAAATTGAAGGACATAACTTAGCATCACCTCAGACTAAATCTACTAAATACGAACATATAATCCCGCAGTTAATCTCTATAGAAAGAGACGAAAACGTTGAAGGAATTTTAATTGTTTTAAATACTGTAGGAGGAGATGTGGAAGCAGGATTAGCTATTGCTGAGATGATTAATAGCGTAAGTAAACCTACAGTATCTTTGGTTATCGGTGGAGGTCATTCTATAGGTGTACCTCTTGCTACAGCAGCTAATTATTCCTTTATATCGCCAACAGCTACAATGATTGTTCATCCCATAAGGATGACTGGACTAGTTATTGGTGTTCCGCAGACCTTTGAATACTTTAATAAGATGCAAAAGCGTATAATTGAGTTTGTTACAAGAACTTCTAAAATAACAGAAGAGCATTTCCGTGAGCTTATGCTTCAATCCGATGAATTATTAAATGATATGGGCACCATTTTAATAGGAAAACAGGCTGTAGAACATGGTATAATAGATGAGGTTGGAGGAATTAAAGAAGCATTGGCAAAACTCTATAAATTAATAGAGGAAAAGAAGAGTCAACCATAGGAATTACCCTATGGTTAAATTTTATTAAAAAAAGGATATTATACTTGCATGTAGAAATACTTACAGAAGAGGTGATGACTTTGGCTAAAAAGAAAGTTAAATCTGATTTACATAGTGATATTATTGGTATAATTTTAATAGCTTTAGGACTATTAACGGCAATAAGTGTTGTTACTTCTAGAGCTGGAATATTTGGTGAAGTTATCAAAATGTTATTTATAATAATAATAGGTATTGGAGCATATCTTTTACCTGCTATTTTAATTCTTATAGGTGCAGCAATTATAAAAACTAATGGTAAACTAACATTTCATAAAAAGTTTTACGGAATAGTTTTATTTATAGTTAACACCCTTCTTTTTATTCAGTTAATTAATATAAATAGTTTTTATCAGGGTGATTTTTTTTCTGGTATAAAAGCTATTATTAATAATCGCTCTAGTTTGCATGGTGGTATTGTTGGTTATACTATTACAGTTCCTCTCTACAAACTTTTAGGTAGTTTAGGCTGTTATATAACTTACTTCACAATATATGCTATTAGTTTAATAATAATCTTTGATATTACCATTATGGATGTTGTAAATAAGTTTAAATTTAAAAGAGAAGAATCAAGTAGTTATAAAAAGAGAAATGCCGCTCCTATTATAAAAGATAACATAGAAAGTAATAGTAAAGTTACTAATATAGAGGATGATGATCGAGGAAAATATATTGGTGACATAAATAAGAAAATAAAAATCATAGATTTTATGAAAAATGTTAATGTAGAAAATTCTTCTTACTCCACCTTAGATAGTAATTTAGAAAAGAAGGCTAAAGGAGATACCCATGATAAATTATCCAAAGAAATTTCTGAGGAGATTGTAATACATTCAACGGAAAGTGATAAAAAAGAATACAATTTTCCATCTTTAGACTTATTAAATATTAATAATATATCAAATATGAATAAGGATGATAAAAAAGATTTATTAAATAGTGCTGCCAAGTTGGAGGATACTTTAAATAGTTTTGGTGTAGATGCCAAGGTTATACAGGTAACTAAAGGTCCCTCTGTTACTAGATATGAACTACAACCTCATTCTGGGGTGAAGGTTAGTAAGATAGTAAATTTGGCAGATGATATTGCTTTGAGTCTTGCAGCTAAGGGGGTTCGCATAGAGGCTCCTATACCAGGTAAGTCCGCTGTAGGTATAGAAGTACCTAATAAAGAACTTATACCGGTATATCTAAGGGAAGTATTAGACAGTGATGAATTTACTAATAGCAAAAAGAATATCGCTTTTGCTCTAGGTAAAGATATATCCGGCAATTGTGTAGTTTCTGATCTATCTAAAATGCCCCACTTACTAATTGCAGGTGCTACTGGCTCTGGTAAAAGTGTATGTATTAATACTTTAATAATAAGCATATTATATAAATACTCTCCTGAGAATGTAAAATTATTAATGGTGGACCCCAAAGTGGTAGAATTAAATATATACAATGGAATCCCACATTTATTAATACCTGTAGTTACAGACCCTAAAAAAGCAGCAGGAGCTTTAAATTGGGCTGTAAATGAAATGACAAGAAGATACAAGCTCTTTGCGGATAATGGCGTTAGAAATATGGAAGGGTATAATGAATTGTTAGAGAAAGGTAAGGTTTCGGAAAAATTGCCTGCTATAGTTATAATCGTAGACGAGCTAGCAGATTTAATGATGGTATGTCCTGGAGAGGTAGAAGATTACATAGGTAGATTAGCACAGATGGCAAGAGCGGCAGGTATGCACCTAGTTATAGCTACACAAAGACCTTCTGTAGATGTTATTACTGGTGTAATAAAGGCCAATATACCCTCTAGAATTTCTTTTGCAGTATCTAGCCAAATAGATTCTAGGACCATACTTGATTGCACTGGTGCAGAAAAACTTTTAGGTAAGGGAGATATGCTCTTTTATCCCGTAGGAGAATCTAAACCTATTAGAATTCAAGGAGCCTTTATTTCTGAAGAAGAAGTTGAGAGGGTAGTAAACTTTATAAAAAGCCAAGGAGCGGAAAGTGAATATAAGGAAGAAATTATAAATCATATTAATTCTGAAAATACAGCAGATGAAGATTATGATGATTTGTTGGAAGAGGCTATAAGGGTAGTAGTAGAATCTGGACAGGCATCCACTTCTTTATTGCAAAGAAGACTTAGAGTAGGGTATAATAGGGCTGCTAGATTAATAGAGCAATTAGAAAATAAGGGAGTCATTTCTGCCAGAGATGGCAATAAACCAAGACAAATTTTGATTGATAGACAAGAGTTCTTAGATAATAGTTCATCAATAGATTAAGTATAATAACTCTTGTTAAAAGATAAAAAGAGTTTTAAAATGTACTTGTAGAATATAAATTAAGTTGAAACATTAGGAGGAAGTAAATTGGCAGCATACAAACTAGGTATTATAAGTCTCGGATGTGATAAAAATAGAGTTGATACAGAAATTATTTTAGGAAATCTTAAAGATCAATTTGCAATCACAAATAATGCCAAAGAAGCAGATATAATTATAGTAAATACTTGTGGTTTTATTGAAAGTTCAAAACAAGAATCTATAAATACTATATTGGAAATGGCTGAATACAAGAAAAGATATAATTGTAAAGTACTGATTGCAACAGGGTGTCTTACTCAAAGATACAAAAAAGAATTGCAGGAGTTAATGCCTGAAATTGATATAATTCTAGGTGTTAATGATTACGATAAAATAGCTCTGGCAATTGAAAAATTTTACAATGATAGAGAAAAGATTTTTTTATGTTCTGATAATAAGGTTATTAATGAGGGAGAAAGAGTAATTACTACCGGTAAAAACTATGCTTATGTAAGAATTAGTGAAGGATGCAATAATAATTGTACATATTGTGCTATTCCTAAAATCAGAGGTCCCTATAGAAGTAGAAAGATGGAAAATATTATTAAAGAAGTAGAGAGTCTCGCAGATCAAGGAATAGAAGAGTTAATATTGATTGCTCAAGATACAACTATGTATGGTATAGATCTTTACGGAGAAAAATGTCTACCTAAATTAATTAATGAAATTTCAAAAGTTGAAGGTATTAAGTGGATTCGATTATTATATGCTTATCCAGAAGAAATAACAGATGAATTAATTGAGGTAATAGCCAATAATCCAAAGGTATGTAAATATATTGATATGCCTATACAACATATTAGCAATAGGATTTTAAAGCGTATGGGCAGAAGAGGTACTAAAGAAGAAATTGAATCAATAATTAAAAAGTTGCAAACAAAGGTAAAAGATATAGCGTTAAGAACTACCTTTATTGTCGGATTTCCTGGAGAAACTGATGAAGATTTTCAAGAGTTATTAACTTTTGCGAGAAATAACAATTTTACCCATATGGGGGTATTTCAGTATTCACAGGAAGAGGGAACCGCTGCTGCAAAGATGAAAGAGCAAATTAGCAAAGAGATTATGGCAAAACGAGAAGAAGAAATTATGCTTTTACAGCAAAAGGTTTCTCTAGATAACAACATTAGTAAAATAGGAAAAATATATAACACTTTAATTGAAAAAATTGAGGACAACTACTTTATAGGACGTACTGAACATATGGCGCCAGAAATTGATGGATTAATATATGTTGACATAAAAGAAAATGTTAAAGTTGGTAGCTTTGTACCAGTTAAAGTTTATGAAGCTGATGAATATGATTTAAAAGGAGAGGTATATTATGAATCTGGCAAATAAACTAACGATTATTAGAATATTTCTTGTTCCCATTTTTTTAATATTTATTGCAGTTAAAGATATACCTTACGGTGCAGTTATAGCTACTTTTATATTCATCCTTGCATCTTTAACAGACAAATTAGATGGATATATTGCAAGAACTAGAAATCAAGTAACTCGTTTTGGAAAACTAATGGATCCTTTAGCAGATAAAATGCTAGTAACTGCTGCTCTTGTTTCATTAGTTGAATATGGAATAATACCTGCTTGGATGGTAGTAATAATTATAGCAAGAGAGTTTGCAGTATCAGGATTAAGAACTATCTCCGCAGCAGAAGGACTTGTAATTTCAGCTAGCAACTGGGGTAAAATTAAAACCGTTATACAGATAGTAGCCATTATAAGCGCATTGCTTGAATTAAATTTTACTATTTATCCTGAGTTCTTATTCAATATTAATAATATAAGCAATATATTATCTGCCTTAACAGATATTCTACTAGTTGCAGCAGTTATAATAACTGTAATATCAGGAATAGATTATT
>NZ_FMJL01000010.1 GCF_900095445.1 Clostridium sp. N3C | reverse complement strand
ATTCTTCGCTACAACATTCCTTTTTTTTTTTATTATGATAAAATTAAATATATATTTATAATTTATTAACTTATGTAATAATACTATTGAATTTGGGGGTGTTTATCATATTTAACAGTTCAAAATTACTAACAAATTTCAAATCCTCAATGAAATCTTTCTCCAAATCAAGACTTTCAAAAAAATCAAAGAGTTCATCAAAACAAAAGACAACCTCATATTTTAAGCTTTTTTCAAAACTATTGAGTAAAATTAAAATTTCTCATAAATTGATAATCTCTTTTATCACAGCTACATTTTTTTTACTTCTTGTAGGTTTAGTTGGTTTTGTAAATATGTCAAAAATATACGATAACGGTCTCTTTGTATATGATATTAATTTAGAATCATATAACAAATTAGCTACTATTAGAAGTAATGTTATCGATATAAGGGCTACCATGGAAAGACTAATTCAAGAAAATAATAAAGTTGAAATTCCGGAATTATCAGAGTATATAGATAGTCTAGTTACAGAAAACGAAAAATTATTCAGAGAATTTGAAGCTATCCCTTATCATTCAAATGAAGAAATGAAGATATATGAAGATAGTATTAAAGCTAAATTAGATATTTATAATAGCTCTAGAGAAGATATCATAAATGACTGTTTAAATGATGATTATGACGCTGCTAAAATGAAATACAACACTATCTATACTGTAATTTCTAAAAACAATATTGAAAATGCAATAACAGAAATGCAAAACGAGAATTTTATTAATGCCACTATGAAAAATAAAGAAAATAAAGCTACATATATGCTATCTATAATTACTTTATTGATCATAATTGCTATAGGCTCTGCAATTTCCTTTATAACAGGTACAGTAATTGTTAAAGGAATAACTTCAAAGATCAAGAAAGTTCTTAACTTCTCTGTGGCCTTAAGCAGTGGCGATTTATCCAATAAGATTGAAGTTACAGGCAATGATGAACTGGATGAAATGTGTATTTCTTTAAATAAAGCTTCTGATAATGTAAGTGATCTTATAAATGAATTAAATCATGGAATTGATGATTTAACATCTTCTAGTGCAGAACTCAGTGCAACCATGGAAGAAGTATTAGCTACAGTAGATACAATAAAAGCCTCTACTCAAGTTATTGTGGGAATGGGTACAGAACTTTCCAAGTCTACAGAGCAAGCTAAAGTAACAACGGAAGAAATAAGTAAATTAACAGAAGATTTAACTACTAGAGCTGTTAGCGGTGAAGAGGCAGCTATTGCCATAATGAATAACGCACTACAGGTTAAGGAAGGTGCCGACAAATCTTCAAAAGAAGCCTATGCTTTATATTTTGAAAAAGAAGCAAACATAAAGAAAGCTATAGAAGATACCAAGGTTGTTAAAGAAATTACTAAGATGGTAAATGCAATAAAGGATATTGCAGAACAGACAAATCTACTTTCCTTAAATGCATCCATTGAAGCTGCTAGAGCTGGTGAAGCAGGAAGGGGATTCGCTGTAGTTGCTGGTGAAGTTAGAAAATTAGCTGACAAATCCGCTCAATCTGTTAATACTATAAAAACATTAGTGAGTCAAATTGAGACAGTTATTGACACTTTAGTTGTGAATGCTAAAGAAATATTATTTTTTATAGATAATAAGGTTAAGCCGGATTACGTTGAAATGAACAATATAGGTACTAAATACGAACAAGATGCAATGCTTCTTAAAGAAATGTCACAAAATCTATCAGAAGCTGCTAAGAATATAAACAATAGCATTAATGATGTAGAAAAGGTAATAGAAACCGCTACATTAGTTTCCAAGGATTCTTCCTCCAGCTCCGCAAACATATTAATTGGACTTGAGCAAACCTGTGTTGCTGTAAACGAAGTAACACAACAAGCTCAAAATACAGCAGAATTAGCGGACAGGCTTGCCGAATTAGTTGATAAATTTAAAATATCTTAAAATTATAAAGGGCTAAGCAATAAATCAATGCTTAGCCTTTTATTTTCTCCCGTGCAGTGGAATCTCTAAGAATAATCCCAGGACTTATACTTTCTTGCTTATGGATCTTGTTTCCTTTTATCCTTTCCATTATAATTTCACCAGCCCTTTTACCTAGCATAAAAGTATCTATATCTATAGAGGTGAGTGAAGGTGTCATATAAGGAGCTAGTGGAAAATTATCAAAGGTAATTATGCCTACTTCTTCTGGCAACTTTAAATTTGTCTCCTTCAATGCTCTAATAGCACCAAAGGCAGTATAGTCATTTATGCAAATCACAGCATCCGGAAAAGGATCTAGCTGTAATAGTTTTTTCATACAATAATATCCGTCTTCCTTGGTTCCCATTCCATTTATAAATATTGTGAATTCACAGATATATTGGAGCTTATCAATTGATTCTTATACCCTTCTATACGTTGATTTGAGACAGTTTCAGTATCGGTTCCTCCTATAAAGGCTATTTTCCTATATCCCATATCTAGCATATGCTTACAAGCTAATTTTCCTGCAAAATTATTATCAATATCTACCCAAGCACTACAAAAATCAAGATTTGTATTTCCTATAACCACATAGGGAAAATCAATTTCATTTAAACGATTAATAATATCTGCATTGACTACTGTGGCATGCAACACTACCCCATCTACTCTTTTATTATATACAAATCTTTCTAACAAATTTTCTGTAGGCTTTAGATAACTAAAATCACAAATGGTTAGTTCATAGTTATTAGAAAAGATAACGCTTTGCAATCCCCCTATCATATTATAAAAGTAAAAGTCTAATGGCAATGTGTTAATGTGTGAATTGAATAAAAAGCCTATATTAAAACTTGTTTTCATCACAAGTTGCTTTGCCATACTATTGGGTATATAGTTCATTTCCTCTATTATTTTTTTAACTTTTTTCTTAGTTTTTTCAGAAATTCTAGGATCATCATTTATAACTCTAGAAACCGTCGACGCCGAAACCTTTGCCAGCTTTGCTATATCACGTATAGTTATTGCCACAGATGTCACCTCTTCAAAAATATCATCTAATAATTATGATATACTAAATTTTAGAAATATACAAGAAAAACAGAGGAGTAACTAAGTTTAAGAAGCTATCAATAATCTATAAAAGTAGGTGCTATTCCTTCAAAAATAATATTCCATTTTATCTAAACTATCTTATAATCATATGAATATTTTAAATTACCTATAACAAACTTTTAATACAATTTATTGCAAAGACTAATTTAAAATAAATTAATAAATAACTATACCTATAAATTATGTGTTATAATTTAACTTATAATATAGTTTAGGAGATATCTTGTATGAATACAGATTTAATGTTAAAGGTTAATTTAATGACAAGAAACTACAGTGAATTAAAAAGAAACTTCTTTTTGGAAAGCAATTTAATAAAGCAATTTATAGCTATGACAAATGCAATTAAGAATATAGAAGTAGATCCAGATAGAATAAAGGAAATTAAAGTTTTTATAAAGAAAGAAACAGCTTGGGCATCCTATTTCAGAGGTGTGAATTTACTTATTATTGCCAACTTGTTAAGTCTTGAGGAGGACTATAAAAAGTTTTTTATGGAAATGAAGCTAGTCTATGAAAGCTTAACAAGATCCGGTTTTAAAAAGAGCAACTATCTCACTTTGGCAGCCTATACTATAGCAAAAGAAGTTCCTCGTCAAAATTGGAACTTTACCATTGCAAGAATGAGTAGTTTTTATAAAAGTATGAAGAAAAATCACTTTTGGTTAACTTCCCAAGATGATTATGTATATGCTGCAATATTAGCTGTATCTCAATTAGAGGTGGAAGAAACCTGCTTAGATATTGAAAACTGTTATAATCATTTATATAGCCTAGGATTTTCTCGAGGAAACTATCTCCAATCCCTTTCTCATGTATTAGCTTTAGGAGAGGAATCCGTACAAGAAAAATGCCATAAAGCTCTTTTAATTAATAATAAATTAAAAGAAAGTGGCTGCAGGCTTCAGTATAACAGCTTAGCTACTCTTGGTTTAGTTTCACTGCTAGCTACTGATATCAATAAAATAGTATCAGATATTAGAGAAGTTTATGACTATATTTATAAGCAACAAGGCTTTGGTTTTTGGCATATGAGCAAAGATATTAGGACTATGTTCGCCGCCAGCTTTATATGTAACTCCTACATAGATGATTATAAAAAAGGTTTGTTGCCCATTACTACAGGAAACAGTATTAATTCAATATTAATTGTCCAGCAGCAAGCTGCCATGACAGCTGTAATTGCTTCTAGCGTAGCAGCTAGTAGTTCAGCTTCAACATCAAATTAAAAAACTCTATTTTAAATAACAATATACTTTTATTGAATTTAAATAAGCTAAAGGGAGGCCATACTAGCCGACATAAATAAGCAGGTGAAGCCTCCTTCATTAAATTTATTAATCCCCTTTGTCCAACTTTTTTAGCGTTCTCTATTTTTATTATACTTATATACATTAAGAAAAGTACTTACTGCCATAATTGTAGCCACTAACATATTTACGTAAGGTGTAAATAATATAAATGCTAAAAATATGATTATTACAGTTTTCTGCTTTCTTTCTGATATGTTGATATTTATTTCTCTAGATCTATCCTCTTCCTCCTTTCCATTGGAGAAAATCTCAGGATATTTATTTTGAAAAACCACTGAAAAAACTATAATAAGTATACTTAAAATAGTGTTAATAGTATAAGGATTCGTATATTGTTCAATCATTTCTGCCTCCAAACTCTTTTCTAGTCATATATTTTATTTATTATAAGCTATAATTCTCTCTCTTTCCATACTAATTTCTTTTTCTTTTAAATTGTTGACACAAGTATAGTTTTTTAGACAGTGTTTGTAAAATATTTTTATTAATAAATATGCCGTCCGTAAAACAGACGGCATATTTAAAATACTTATTTACTTATACAACCTTCAGCAAAACTAAAAGCTTTCGTATCGTACTATATGTTCAAGAGGTTTTCGTGTCTCATTATGTCTATCCGGTGAAGCAGGTTCCCCTGCTGCATAGCCTATAGCTAAAATGTTCACTGGCTCTACATTTTCTGGCAAATTAAATTCTTCTCTTATTACAGTTGGATTAAAAGCACAAACCCACAAACTGCCAAGTCCAAGATCTGCTGCTTCCATCATCATATGATCTGTTGCAATTGTTGCATCTATATCTAGTGCCTCTTTACCATCCAATTGTCTTTTCCAAACAGCATCATGATCTCCACATACTATTATAGCTAATGGTGCTCCATATATATTAGCAGCCTTCTTTATCTTATTTAATCCTTCTTCCTCCTGTACCACTATCAATCTCTGAGGCTGTCTATTTGCGGCAGTAGGAGCAACCCTAGCAGCTTCTAATATTTTCTTTAACTTTTCCTCTTCTACCTTTTTATCTTCATATTTTCTAACAGCATAACGCTTTTTCGCTAGTTCTAAAAATTCCATTCTTACCACCCTTTCCACATAATAAACTTATAAGATAATTATATAAATATCACATTTAAAAGTCTAATTTATCTAAAAATTTAATAAAAAATACCCATTGACATTTTTGGTTTAACCAATTAAACTAAATATAAAGTTTAACCCATTAGACCAAGGGAGCGAACTATTTATGGAAACAATCAAAATATTTGATGCAGAATATAAATTTATGAATATCATATGGGATCATTGCCCTATAGCTAGTTCAGAACTAGTAAAGCTCGCTAAGGAGGAGCTTGGTTGGAAAAAATCAACTACTTATACCGTCATTAGAAGATTATGTGAACGTGGAGCTATAAAAAACGAAAATGCGATAGTTTCCTCTTTAATAAGTCGTGAACAAGTTATGAGATCAGAAACAGAAGAACATATCAATAAAATTTATGAAGGTTCATTACGACTCTTTTTCAATACCTTCTTAAAAAAAGAAAAACTTAATAAGGATGAAATAGAAGAGTTAAGGAAAATAGTTGAACAGTATGGAAAGGAGGAATAAAACTTGGAAAATATATTTCTCACCGTAGTTAAAATGAGCATTTCTGCTTCAGTAGTAGCTACTGTAATTCTTATTATTAGATGGCTTTTAGGTAATAAGCTTCATAAAACTTTCTCTTATGCCTTGTGGGCTATTGTATTTATAAGACTAGTTCTTCCCTTTTCAATACCATCAATGGTTAGCATATTTAATAAAGTTCCTATGCCTACGACACTAACTGCAGAAAGCAAAAATTATACACTTAATCAGAATATATCTAGAAGATATATTAGCACAACCGCCAATGAATCAGAGCAAAAACAGGATATTAATAATGAAAAAAATTATGACTTTATAAGTGCTTTCAATGAATATTATTACGATTCTCATAACAATGCAAATCAATTTATTACTTTCATGAGCTACCTATGGCTTTTAGGAGTTCTCATTGTCTTTGGAATTAGTATTTTTGCCTACTTAAATATATATAATAAACTCCAGGATTCCGTTATTTATAAAAACGATGGTTTAATTTCCCAATGCAAACAACAAATAAAATTTCATAGAAACGTAAAAGTATATACCTCTGATAAAATAAATACCCCTTTGGTATGCGGTTTATTGAAACCACGTATAATATTACCCTTAGAAATTATAAATCAATGTAGCAAAATGGAATTATCCCATTTTCTGTGTCATGAGTTGGTGCATATCAAAAGATTTGATTATATAATTAAACCTTTGACTTTTCTTGCTTTATCTATACATTGGTTTAATCCCCTTATGTGGTTTAGTTATATATTAGCTCAAAAAGATATGGAACTTTCCTGTGACGCCACAGTTTTATCCTTAAACAAAGAAGATATTAGAAAGTCTTATGCTAATTCTCTTATAAATATAGCCACCAAGCAAAATGTATTCTTTCAAGCAGGTCTCCTTGCCTTTGGTGAGAAGAACATTAAAAGTAGGGTAAAAGGAATAATGAAATTTAAAAGGACAAAACTTTGGATGAGTATCATAGGAATAGTAATCATAGTAATTTTAAGTCTTCTTCTTTTAACTAATGGAAAAACAACTAAAAATCTTAGCTTGTCCAGAACTAAATCTAAGTCATATTCCGCCATCACAAATGAGAAGTTGTTGGACTCTTTATTAGAACATAGGTTAGAATACGTAGGAAACGCTAGTAATACAGTAAATCTATTAAGAAAGCTACCTTATGGTAACAATAACACTACTATTTCCTTGTCAACAGAAAAAAGACCTTACGGTATTACAGCAAATTACTCCTTTGAAAATTCTTCTAACATAAAAGACTCGGTATTAACTCAAAATGCCTTGCTAATTTTTTCTCTTATAAAAAATGTTGATACAGTGACTTTTAATTTTGAGAATCCTTCTACAAAGGCTCCAATTACCTACAATAGACCAGAAATGCAAAAATACTTTGAAAAAGATCTATGGTCCTATTCAAAGGATAAAGAAACTTTCGATCAGTTTTTCATAGATATATCTACAAAGTTAGTAGTCTATCCAGAAACCTTTTCCTTAACTATGTCTAGTGTAATTGGAATGGAAATAGAGCTGGATTTAGATTCATATTACAAAAAGTCTGACTTTAATATAACCTTTTTTGCAAAAAACGGTTCTCTCCGTTTGTTGAACTCTAATAAAACATCAGAAGTGCAAAAAACAATAAGTAACCCTGACGGTAAGGTAGTATGGTTTCCAACTGAAGCAACATATAATAATGATGGTGATATAGTAACCATTACCATAGTTGATAAGTCGGGAAAACTTCTTGTAACAAAGAAACTTAATATTACCAAGAAAAATGCTATTCACTATAAGGCCGAAGCTGCTTATGATATTATATTTTCTGATCCTTCCTCTCCAGATTGATTAATATATGGAAAGTTCCAACTTCAAATAAAAATTACTAACTTTAATTATTAACTTATGCTTGGACTAGGTTAATTATCCTAGTCCTTTTCTAATTCTTTTATCACATGTTTCTGTAGCAGCTTCAAAATCTTCTTTCTATTTCCTCTTAATTTTACTGAACCGTCCTCATCTTTTATATACTTTGTTGAACCGTACCTGTTTTTACTAGTTTTGCTGAACCGTCCCTCGTATAAAAGCCAAGCATAAGCAGACACTAAAAATAAAAAACTAAAAGAAAGATAAGGAGAACTAATGAAAAATAATGACTGGAACAAATAAATCAAATGGAAGAAAAGATAAATCAATACTTAGTTGGAATTTACACAACAGTTATGCTTCTTTACCAAAATCCTTTTTTACAGCTATCAAACCAACTGCTGTAGCTTCACCGAAATTAATTATTTTAAATCATTCCCTAGCAGAAGCCTTAGGTTTTGACGCACAGGAGCTAGAAAATAATCATGGTGTCTCTGTACTTGCTGGCAACAGTATTCCAGAGGGTTCTTTTCCTATTGCCCAAGCTTATGCTGGTCATCAATTTGGATATTTCACTATGTTAGGAGATGGTCGTGCTGTATTACTTGGAGAACAGATTACTCCCTTAGGTCAACGGTTTGATATTCAATTAAAAGGTTCTGGTCCAACACCCTATTCTCGTGGTGGTGACGGTAGAGCTGCTCTTGGTCCTATGCTAAGAGAGTATATTATCAGTGAAGCAATGCATGCCCTTGGTATTCCAACTACCAGAAGCTTAGCAGTGGTAACTACTGGGGAGCCGGTATACCGTGAAACTAAGCTCCAAGGAGCCATTTTAACTCGCGTAGCTACCAGCCATATACGAGTAGGTACCTTTGAATATGCCGCTAGGCTAAATAATGTAGATCATTTAAAAGCTCTAGCGGATTATACTATACAAAGACATTATCACTATCTTGCTAGTGAGGAAAAACCCTATCTTGCTTTGATTAAAGAAGTAGTTAAGCTTCAAGCCTCACTCATTGCAAAATGGATGCTAGTGGGCTTTGTGCATGGTGTTATGAATACAGATAACATGGCTATCAGTGGGGAAACTATAGATTATGGTCCCTGTGCCTTTATGGATAGCTATGATCCTGCAACGGTATTCAGTTCCATTGATCGGGAAGGCCGATATGCCTATGGTAATCAACCTCCTATTGCTCAATGGAATTTAGCTAGATTTGCTGAAAGTATTCTACCACTGTTACATGATAATGAAGAAGAAGCAGTAAAATTAGCCCAAATTGCCATTTCATACTTTAGTGAAGTGTATAATAATCACTGGTTGTCTGGAATGAGAGCTAAGCTTGGACTCTTTAATGAGGAAGCAGAGGACCAATCTCTTATTGAAGACCTTTTAAAGCTTATGCACAAGCATCAAGCAGATTACACCAATACCTTCTTAGCTCTAACCTTTGAAAATTATGAGGATATGGATATGTTTAAGACTCCAGAATTTACTCAGTGGTATAAGCGTTGGCAGGCTAGATTATCTCGTCAAAAAGAATCTAAAGAAGCTTCTCATCAGCTTATGCGAAGCAATAATCCGGCGGTAATTCCTCGTAACCACCGCGTAGAGGAAGCTTTAGATGCAGCAGTAAATCAAGAAGACTACGGTCCTATGCATCGACTGCTAGAGGTTCTTTCTCAACCCTACGCTCATTGCCCTCAGCAAAAAGAATACGCTAAATTGCCTAGAAAGTCGAACCGTCCCTACAAAACCTTCTGTGGTACTTAGTATAGAAAAGTATCCACATTAAAAGAAAAACTATCCACAAATTTTGCTTTTGTTAATAGCAAACTGTGAATAGTTTTTCTTTTTATATTTTTGTATAGCTTACAAGTTGCACAATCCTTTG
Organism: Clostridium sp. N3C; assembly: GCF_900095445.1. Taxonomy (GTDB): domain Bacteria; phylum Bacillota; class Clostridia; order Clostridiales; family Clostridiaceae; genus Clostridium_AU. Next base: position 46,984 of record NZ_FMJL01000010.1, on the reverse strand, counting down.
AACTGTGAAACTTTTTATAGCAATTCTACTTTACTATTACAATTTCATCACTACTACTTGTTGTGAATTCAATTGAACCGTCCCAAGCTTCAAAATCTATAGTCTTACCATCTACTAATACTTTGGAGGCAGTAACATTATTTACTTTAAGCTTGAAGCCTTGATAGGATTTTTCATAACCTTCATGCTCCTTAGCAATTTTTATTGTTAAATTGTCGCCGTTGTCATTAACCATGATCTTGTAAAGATTATAAGCTCCATCTCTATAAGCAAAGCTTTCACCATCATCTTGATAAGTGGTATAAACGGCCTGCTTTCCTACAGGCGCTGGGTAAATATCTAAAGTTAATTCCTTTATTTCCTTTTCACCAATATAGTTTTGTACAGGATACTTAGGAATAATGCTGCCCTGCTTTATGTATATAGGACATACATCTAAAGGTGCCTTCTTAATTATGTATTGACCACCTTCAAATACTTCCTTAGTCCAGAAATCAATCCAGTTATCTCCTTCTGGTAGGTATACCATTCTAGCATTCTTACCTTGTTCTACAATAGGAGCAACTAGGATGTTTTCACCACATAGGAATTGATCGTTGATTTCGTAAGTATTTTTATCATCCTGGTAATGTAGCATCAAAGGTCTCATAACTGGAAGACCAGTCATTTCTCCTTCTCTCATGACGTCGTATAAATATGGTATTAAAGTATATCTTAATTTAATGTACTTTCTATTAATGTCTTCTGTCTCTTGATCAAAGGCCCAAGGTTCCTGGTCCCTAGTATGAATAGCTGAGTGATTTCTAAACAATGGAGTAAAGGCACCAACCTGAACCCATCTTGATAAAAGCTCTCCTGTACAATCATGACCAAAGCCACCTACATCTGTACCGGCAAAGGAAAAGCCGCTTAATCCAAGGTTCATAAGCATTGGAAGAGACATTCTTAAATGCTCCCATAAGCTTTGATTATCTCCTGTCCAAACGGTAGAATACTTTTGAGTCCCAGCATAACAAGCTCTAGTAATAACAAAAGGTCTCTTATTAGTGTGCTTCTTTATACCTTCATAAGTAGCCTTAGACATATAATGTCCATATACATTATGGATTTCTCTATGATCAGCTTCTATACCATCATTATTAAACATAACATCATCTGGTAGTGGACCATTAAAACTAGCAGGCTCGTTCATGTCATTCCATATTCCAGATACACCACAATCCATCATAATCTTTTGATTATCTGACCACCACTGTCTAACCTTCTCATTAGCAAAATCTGGATACACCGAATCTCCTGGCCAAACTCTGTTTACGTAAGTAACTCCGTCCTTGTCAGTGGCAAAATAGCCCTTTTCCATACCTTCATCATATATTGCATAACCCTTATCCTTTTTTACACCAGGATCTATAATAGTTACTATTTTAAAGCCATCTTCCTTTAATTCTTCTACAGTAGCCTTTGGATTGGGGAACTTGTTTTTATCCCAAGTAAATACTCTATATCCATCCATATAGTCTATATCCAGATGAATTGTATCGCAGGGTATATCTCTTTTTCTAAACTCATTAGCTATCTCTCTAACCCTGCTTTCAGGAGCATAACTCCAACGGCACTGCTGATATCCAAGAGTCCAAAGCTGAGGTAGAGGAGTTCTTCCAGTTAAATATGTATAACCTCCTACTACTTCCTTGATGCTTGGTCCATATATAAAGTAATAATCTAAATTACCATCTACAGCACCAAAGTAATAATAATTTCTGTTTTCCTTACCCATATCAAAGTGGGATTCAAAGGTATTATCAAAGAAAATACCAAAAGCGTCCTTTCCTTTCATAGCTATTAGAAAAGGAATAGATTTATACATAGCCTCAAAGCTCTCTACATGAGGACTTGGATCATCAGTATTCCACATTTTATAGTGATAACCTTTTTTATTTAAATGACCTGTCTTATCTCCCAAGCCATAGAAGAACATGTCATCTTCCATTTTCTTTAATATTTCTATTTTGCATTTGCGCTGATCCGCTTCTACCTTATGTCCTTCTGCCGCAGCAATTTCAAGCTCCTCTGCTCCTCTTCTTACAAAAGGATCCGCCTGGCCTCTGTAATCAGCACAAAGGATATTTCCCTTAGAATCATATATATCAACTTTAAAGTCATCAAATATATTTACAATTAACTTATCAGTGCTTATAGTTATTTTTCTATCTTCCTTTTCAACAGAAAAATTACAATCCTCAACCTTTAATCCTTCTACAGCCTTAGAAGATCTCTCTTCTCTCATAATTGGAGCGAAAAAATTAATTATAGCAGGTGTAATAACCTCCACTGTAACCCTTTGCTCTTCGAACTGAACAAAAACTTTATTGGCTTCTTTAACACAGCCCACAATTTTGCCAAACATTTAGCCACCCCCAAAATTTCAAATTTTATTCATCCTCTGTTATAGCTAAGGCTACAGCTCCCATTACGCCTGTATCTTCTCCAAGGCCCGCAGGAACAATTTTGCAGCTTTCTACCATGGCCTTTAAAGCTCTTTCTTTTACAACTTCATTAACCTTATCAAACATTACAGAACCCATCTTAGAAACGCCACCACCAATTACTATCATCTCTGGATCAAAGGATACTATAGTGTTAGCGATACCTATACCTAAATATGTGAAGCTTTTTTCAAGAATATCCTTGGAAACCTTATCTCCCTTTTGAGCTTCTACATAAACCTCATAGGAGGTAACCTTATCATATTGAGATAGACTAGTTTCTAGACCGGATTCTATAGCTTCTCTTGCCTGTCTTGCAATAGCAGTACCGGATGTTAAAACTTCAACACAGCCATAATTACCGCAATTACATTTTGGCCCATCTGGTAGCACTGTAGTGTGTCCTATTTCTAAAGCATTAGACGTAGATCCCTTGTAAAGCTTTCCATTTAATACCGCTCCACCACCTACACCGGTGCTTACAGTAACGTATACCATATTTCTGGTCCCCTTACCAGCCCCAAACATGTACTCAGCAATAGCTGCCACATTAGCGTCGTTCTCTAAGTATACCGGCAAATCATATACCTTCTTAACTTCCTTTACTATATTAAAGTTTTTAAAAGGTAAATTGGCGCTATTTATTATAATTCCATTCTTTGAATCTAAGGGGCCTGGAGAGCCGATTCCTATAGCTTTTATATCGTTAACGCTCTTGTCTGCCTCTTCTAGCACTTTACCAATTACTCCATTAATTCTCCCCAATACCGCTTCTTCTCCTTCAAAAGCATTTGTAGGCACGGTATAGGAACTTAATATCCTTCCATCTAAATCTGCTAGTGCCCCCTTAATCTTTGTACCACCTAGGTCTATTCCTATAACATAGTTACATTTATTTTTTTCAGACATAACATTCACCTTCGCTTCTGAAATATTTTAAAAGACCTCCTGCTTTTATTAAAACTAATACCCTATTTAAAATAAAAGTATCTTTATATTAACGAAAGCATTCTGGTCTCACTCCTCATATCAATTATATGAAATCCTATCCATATAATCAATTAAAGAATTCAATAAAATTAATAGTTTTCGATATCTAAATTAACCGAAATTTCGAAATTTTATCCAAAAATATGATATAATATCTATAATTTCAAGGTGGAAAGGAGTTTATAAAGATGAAAGACGAAACAAAATGTCTTCACTCAGGATATACACCTAAAAACGGTGACCCTAGAGTAATGCCTATTGTTCAAAGTACAACCTATGTTTTTGATTCTACAGAACATATAGGGCAACTCTTTGATATGCCTACAGCCCATATGTATTCAAGATTTTCTAATCCTACAGTAGAGGTGGTAGAAAAGAAGATCGCAGATTTAGAGGGTGGCGTCGCTGCTATGTGCACTTCATCAGGACAAGCCGCTTCCCTATTTTCTATATTAAATATATGCAATAGTGGAGATAGCTTTATTAGTACTTCTACAATTTATGGAGGTACAGTAAACCTATTTGCTAATACTTTAAAAAAGCTAGGTATAGAGTGTATATTTGTAGATCCAAATAGTGATGAAGAAACAATTAATAAGGCCTTTAAACCTAATACAAAGGCTGTATTTGGTGAAACTTTAGCTAACCCTGCATTAACAGTATTGGATATAGAAAAGTTTGCAAAAATTGCTCATAACAATGGTGTTCCTCTAATAATCGATAACACCTTTGCCACTCCCATACTATGCAAGCCAATAGAATACGGAGCAGATATAGTAATTCATTCTACTTCAAAATATATGGACGGTCATGCTTTACAGGTAGGAGGAGTTATAGTAGACAGCGGTAATTTCGATTGGACTAACGGCAAATTTCCTGAATTCACTGAACCTGATGAAAGCTATCATGGAGTTGTATATACAAGAGATTTTGGAAAAGCAGCCTATATAGTTAAGGCTAGAATGCAACTGATGAGAGACTTTGGAGCCTATCCTGCTGCTCATTCAGCCTTCTTACTAAATATCGGTTTAGAAACTCTACCAATTAGAATGAAACAATACTGTGAAAATGCTTTAACAGTGGCCAAGTATTTGAAGGCAAGTGATAAAATTGAGACAGTTAATTATCCAGCCTTAGAAGGAAACCCATACTTTGATTTAGCACAAAAGTATCTTCCAAAGGGAACTAGCGGAGTTATCTCCTTTGTAATAAAAGGCGGAAAGAATGCAGCAGTTAAATTTATGGATGGCCTTAAGTTAGCATCTAACGAAGTTCACGTAGCAGACATCAGAACCTGCGTGTTGCATCCAGCTAGCGCTACTCACCGTCAACTTACAGATGACCAACTTATCGCCGCAGGAGTAAATCCTGGTATGATTAGATTATCTGTAGGTTTGGAGAACATAGATGATATTATTGAGGATATTCGTCAAAGCTTAGAAAGAGTATAAGCTTTTTTAAAGCAAATCCGTTACACCTTTAACAGTTCATTCAAGGACCTTAATTCTGGATTTAAAATAGGTGCTAAAAGCAACTCAATTGCTGTTACTTTTAGCACCTTTATTAAAGCTCAAAAACATCTAAATGATTTTACTACTAATATGATTTATGTTTCACTTAAATTATTAATGTATTCAGATCTTTTCTTTCGTATAAATTTAACCAAAAACAGAATTGTAATATTTAGAGCCTTCTTAATTAGCAAGAACCGCATGTCCAGAATTGAGTATTGTGCAAAGTGTTATAGATATAAATATGCAAAATTTCTTAAACAATAACTTTTCCTCCGCACACTGCATTCTTTATCAATAACCAGACCTTAACTTCAAAAAACTCATTACATATTAACCTTTATATCTACCCTATCTACCTTAACCTTAGGATAGTACTTTTCCATAGCTAGCCTTATCACTTTATTAACCTTTTTATCACTGCTAAATTCCTTAAACTTAATATCTTCAGCTAAATACCTAATCTGATCGTTCAAAAATTTCACGCAGGATGCTTCATTCTTATTTTTATCTTTATAAGGCACCTTATTTGAATAATATACATCCACCAAAATATGAACAATTTTATTATCTGCGGTGATAGCAGTAAACATTGGTAGTTTTATGACGCCTTCTTCAATGCTCATAACAATTCTAAACTTAAAGGTTTGAGTTTTCTCCGATACATAATTAATATTTTCTATAGTTAGAGCCTCTTCTTCCTGATCTAGTACTTTTATACCTACAATCACCCTTGAAGTCTGAAGGTAGGTTAAACTTACCCTTTTTTTCTTAAATCCCTTTAAATCCACATGGGGTTTTCTAAGTATTTTATACTGATCACCATATTGTCCCCATAATATATATCTCTTTCCTTCTATAGAGCTTTTTAATTCTTCATCCTTATCTACCTTTTCATAAACATTGTCAACAGTGAAATTTTCAATGTATTCTTCTTTCTTGCAAATCAAATTGTTCTTTAAATCATATCTTACTTGCTTTAAAATACCGTAATGTTTCTTCCTAGTAAGTATATTTGTGCAGTAAACCACCACTGCCATTATGGCTAGCACTAAATATCTCTTATCATCTAAGAAAACCTTAGCCATAGAGGCAGAAAGTGTAACAAGAAAGAATGCGGTTATTGAATATCTTGCTGATTTAATGCCTTTACAATATTGCTTTGCTTCTTTGATAATTTCCTTATTTTCCATAGCTACCCCTAACATAAGCTTTATATAATTGATTACTCCTATACTATTATACTCTAGGTCAATTTTAATTATTGCAGTCAGTATATGTCTAATAATGGTATTATATCATAGTTATTTCACTTATAAAATCCTATCTCTATATATCCTCTAGAAGCACTTCTTGAAAATACCTTTCTTCTACTTTTTATCAATATAAACTATTACTTGTCAGTAAATTTGATATATAATACTCTTAAAGGCATTCTTTCTATATAGTAACTGATAATATTATTAATGCAGACACTTATTTTAAATATTTCAGAATGCTTTTACTAGAAGTACTTAGGAAAGGATGGTTCATATATGGCAATATCAGATCAAGCAAAGAAAATTATACTTAGACTTCAGCAAAACGAAGTCACAGAGCAAGCTATTTATTCAAACATAGCAAAAAGAGTAAAGAGTCAATTGGAGAAGGATACCTTGCAGCGGATTGCAAAGGAAGAAGGTGTACACAGCAAAATTTGGGAGAAGTACACAAATAAAAAACTATCTCCTAATAGACTTAAGGTCTTCATATACACTTTACTTAGCTTAATTTTCGGATACACTTTTACTATTAAGATTATGGAAAAAGGAGAGAAAGACGCTCAGAATATATATTCTAAATTGTCCGCAGAGGTTCCTGAGGCAAAGCAAATCTATAAAGAAGAAGAGGAACATGAAAATGCCCTAATCTCTTTATTGGATGAGGAACGACTACAGTATGTAGGTTCCATGGTACTGGGATTAAATGATGCCTTGGTAGAATTAACAGGAACCTTAGCAGGCTTAAGCTTTGCTTTGCAAAATAATAGGTTAGTAGCTCTCTCCGGCTTAATTACCGGTATTTCAGCTACCTTATCCATGGCTTCTTCAGAATACTTATCCGCTCGTTCTGAAGGAGATTCAAATGCCTTAAAATCTTCACTATATACAGGCATTATGTATATTTTTGCAGTAGTCTTGCTAGTGCTCCCCTTCTTGCTATTTCCTGTAGATAAATATGTGCAAGCATTGATTGCTATGTTAGTTATTGTAGTTGTCATCATTTTTGCCTTCACCTACTATATTTCAGTAGCTAAGGACTTACCTTTTAAAAAGAGATTCTTAGAAATGGCTGTAATCAGCCTTTCTGTTGCAGCCTTATCCTTTATAGTTGGAATATTAGTTAAAAAGTTCTTAGGTATAGATATTTAAATTTCACTCATAGGCTTTTATACTAGGGCAGTCATAAATTGACTGCCCTAAATTTTTAGTATGTTATAATTATATAAGGGAAAAAGTAAGCAGGAGGTCCTCCAGTATGAATTCAAATATAAATATTTTAATAGTAGAAGATGATGCAGATATAAATCAATTACTAAGTAACATATTGATCAAAGAAGGCTACTCTGTTAGAAGTGCCTATTCCGGTACAGAGGCTAAAATGTGTATGGAGCAATACTATTATGATCTTTTGCTTTTAGATTTAATGTTACCGGGAATCACCGGTGAAGCTTTAATTGAGGAAATAAGAAAGATAAAAGTACTTCCTATAATAGTTATCTCTGCCAAAACCGCTGTTGAAGATAAAATAAATGTGTTAAAACTAGGAGCCGACGATTTTATTTGTAAGCCTTTTAACATACAAGAAGTAATAGCCAGAGTAGAGGCTCAGCTGAGAAGATACACAAAATTCTCAGCATCTAAGGAACAAAATCGCAAATTAACTTATAAAGATTTAACCTTAGATAGGGATTCCAAGGAGGTTTATCTTAAGGATAAACAGCTTTCTTTAACCTTAATAGAATTTAAAATATTAGAACTTTTAATGAGCAATCCAAAACGTGTTTTTACCAGGTCAAATATCTTTGAAAAAGTATGGAATGATAAATTTTACGGTGATGATAATACAGTAAATGTTCATATAAGCAATCTTAGAAATAAACTAGCCCAAGTAGATAAGGATACTAAATATATTCAAACGGTATGGGGTATTGGTTTCAAATTACAGGAGTAAACATTTAGCTTATACCCCTACCTTACTGCAGATTGTCCCTATTCAATATATAGCAGTAGTAAATCTTAATACTTTCTTAAGATTTACTTTAGGCCATCTTATTGTTCATATTACATAATGTAGTTAGACTAAATGAAAGAGGCAAAAATTAATAAATACTATAATCAACATAAAGTATTGAGAGGAGCAGGAGTATTATGAATGATATTGTGTTAAGAACTCATAACCTGTCCAAAAAGTATGGGAATCAATTTGCAGTAAATAACGTTAATATGACCATAAAAAAGGGACAGATTTATGGATTTATTGGACAGAATGGTGCTGGTAAAACTACACTAATAAGATTGATTACCGGTTTGATTCATAAAACCAGTGGAGAAATTGAACTATTAGGTGCCTCAACAGAAAATGAAATTAATAAGGCTAGAACCATGGTAGGAAGTTTAGTTGAAACTCCAGCTTTTTACGGCAACATGACCGCTAGAGAAAACCTTGAAGTATCAAGACTAGTTCGTAATATTGCGGGAAAAGAATGTATAGATGAGGTATTATCCTTAGTAGGCTTGAAGGATGTGGAAAAGAAAAAGGTTAAGAATTTTTCCCTAGGAATGAAACAACGATTAGGTATAGCTAATGCCCTTTTAGGAAATCCTACATTTTTAATCCTGGACGAACCCATAAACGGACTAGACCCTGTAAGTATAGTTGAAATCAGAGAACTGCTTAAGAAAGTAAATAGGGAAAAAGAAGTTACTATATTAATATCAAGCCATATCTTAGGGGAGCTGTCCGAATTAGCTACCCACTACGGAATAATCAACAATGGTAAACTAATAGAAGAGCTCTCTGCTGAGCAATTAAGAGAAAATTGCAGACAATATGTGCAAATCCAAGCTAATGATGTAAAGAAAGCAGTAGTTCTTCTTGAAAGAGAACTAGCTATTAAAGACTATACCGTTCATTCAGATAATATTATTAAAGTTTTCAGCCACCTAGATAGCGTTGGAAAAATAAACAGCCTTCTAAATTCCAATGGAATAGAAGTAGAAAAGATAGGCATAAAGGGTCAAAAGTTAGAAGACTACTTTATAAATGCTATTGGAGGTGCTAATCATGAGTAGATTAATTAAAGCTGAAATATATACCCTTTTTAAAACTAGAGCCTTTAAAATACTATGCATAATTGCCCTGTTATGCTCTTTAATGTTAATAGGCATTACGAAACTCGTCTCTTCAGAACAGTTTTTAAAAAACAATTTAAAAGGTATGACAGAAGAACAACAAGAGCAGTTTATTGAAGAGCTAAAAAACGCAAGTTCAAACAACTCATCACCAGTGAACTCTTCATCATCTATGGGCTTTACTATAAACGCTTCAGATTTATTCAATCCAACTGCAAGAGAATTATTTAAAGGTACCTTTGGTAACCGAGTAATTGAAATTTTTCTTGCCATATTAATTGGTGTAATGGTAGCAGCAGAATATTCATCAGGAACTATAAAAAACAAATTGGCCTATGGTAAAAGAAGAGAACAATATTATCTAGCAAAAATAATAGCATCTACCGTTGGAATGATCATACTTTTAGCCATTATGGTTTCCATTGCCACCATTGGCTCAACTATATTATTCGGATGGGGTAAAGCCTTTGACCTTCATGAACTAGCTTACATTCTAGGAACTTTTTGCTCTGCTATTATAGTAGGCATGGCAATTATTTCTCTTATGACTCTTATAGCAACCCTAGTAAAGAGTAACGGTGCTACTATAGGTATCGGCATAGTAGTATTTGCCCTGTTACCAAGTATAGTTGCTTTCTTATATGGAAAATATGATTGGTTTGATAAAATATTTGAAACTACACCAGCTTACAATTGGTCAGTAATAACATCATTAGTATCCAGTAATAGTGATATCATTAAATCAGTAGTAATTAGTTTGGTTACCTTAGTGGTAGCCTCTATATTAGGAATAATGGTGTTTAAGAAACAGGATATAAAATAAAGTTCATTAAAGAAAGGAGTGAGCAAAATGCTCTGGTTAATAGTACTTTTAATATTGTGTATAGTGATTTTGCTCACTATCCTTTTTACATATAGAAAGGACATTAAAAATATTTCCGCTCAAATAGAAAAAAGCCAAGGTCAATACGTTAATATAAGAATGAACTCTTTAGACAAAAGCATAGAGGATTTAGTAATAAAAATTAATAAGCTTTATGATTTAAACCAAAAGTCCACTATTAAAATAAAGCATAAAGAAGAAGAACTGAGACGCAGCATAGCCAACATGACTCATGACTTAAGAACTCCCTTAACCTCTATCATGGGTTACCTACAACTTATAAAATCAGAAAATGTCTCAGGGGAAGAAAGAGAAAAATATTTTGATATTATCCAAAGACGTACAGAAACCTTACAAAGCCTAATAGAAAGCTTTTATGAACTGTCAAGACTTAACTCCAATGAATATCAATTTGAATTAATAACTGTAGACTTAAGCAATATTCTATGCGAAACTGTAGCTTTGTTTTATCATGATTTCACAAATAAAAACATTGAACCAATTATTAATATAGAAGAAAATCTTCCAAGTATAATTTCCGATGAAAAAGCTTTAACAAGAATATTTACAAATTTAATTAATAATATGATAAAACACGGACAAGATACGGTTATTATTAATCTAAGGCAGGAAAAAGACCTTATTATAGCGGAATTTATAAACAGCGCACCGGATTTACAAGAAGAGCAAGTTCCTCATATCTTTGATCGCTTCTTTACCGGAGATAGAGCTAGAAGCGATAAAAACACTGGATTAGGCTTATATATAGCAAAGACTTTAGCAGAACAGTTGGGGAATAGAATGGTGGCTCAGTTTAAGGACGGTATGTTGAATATAAGAGTAAGTTTTTCTTTAAATTATAAAATAGAACCTTGATTTTTCAAGGTTCTATTTATAAATTCTCTAATCCTTATATGTTTCTAATTAGACACAAGACCATTCAATATTACTATTCCATCATCATAATTATATCCCTTAACACTAGAAACCTCAAATTTAACTTCATGGTTGCCAGTTAAGTTTTCTGCTATAATCTCACTTTTAGTTACTGATAAAGATAAATAAGTATCAATTTCTTTAACCAATTCATTGTCTACATATACCTTTATCTTGCCACCCTTGGGATCCGTTGTATAGTAAGCTATTAATGTATCTTTGTAACTTTCAAAGACTAGTGTACTTCCAACTGTAGAACTAGAAAATATATCTTTCTCATCAAAGCCATTATTTGATTTTGGAGAAGTATTCAAGTTAAAATTATCGAGTTTATTACATTGATATAAGGTAGTTTCTACATTTTCAATCTTCTTATTTTCACTTAAATTTTTAGATATACACTCTTCAAGGAGTTTAGCATAGTATGAATAACCTTTGTCATTAGGAAGAATCCCATCATCAGTCAAATTTCCATAGCCTTCTTGAGAATTCTTGAAAGCTGTAATAGCATCTGCATATGCAAAACCATAATGGCCACAAAGCTTTTTTATTACTTGTGTATATGTATTATCTTTTCTTATAGAACTTTCTATAATAGGTATTATATCTATATTAGGATTATGCTTTTTTAATTTCCTTATCAAGCTTTCATAAAACATTGCAAATTGATTAGAAGTAATTCTACCATTATCATTTTCACCAAAACATATAATGGCTAAATCCTGTTTTTTGCTTAAATCTGTTCTATTTAGCTCTACCCATCCACGTATTACTGTGGCATTTTCACCATTAAGCATTGTTGTTGTAACAGAACTTTTATACTTTTTATTAATGTTATCAGCAAAAACATTATACCATTTACTACTTTCAGTTGTAGCTCCTCTACTAGCTCCAATACCATCACCTATGATTATTACATTAATATTCTTACCTTCTTTCAATTTTTCATAAACATTGTAATTTTCTATTCTTTCTTTTTCTTTCTCAGCCTTTCTTTCAGCTATATAACTTTCTCTAATAGTAGCTAATTCCTTCTGCCTACGTTTATTAGATATATTACCAAATATAACAAGTACAATAGTTGCTAATATCATTATTATAGATATAATTATACATATTAATTTAGTATTTATATTTTTTCCGCTATTAATTGACACTAAACCACCTCATTTTCTAATATAGATAATAGCATAATATGGCTTATAAATCAATTTATAAATATTTATGTCTATTATAGTTGTATATCAATATAACCCCTTATATGGTATTATATTCATTTAAAAAGGCCCCATATATGAGTTCAAAATCAAACTCTATATATTGAGTCTTTCTAATCCATAGAATATAACGTATCCACAATTTTATATTTCCTGATTTCTTTCAATTCCAAGAATACATATACAAATAAGTCAATACATCCTCCTTATCCGTTACACATAGCTCATCATCGAGACAAAACTTTAAATTGGGGTTTGTATATTTACCATTGTAATAATCCAAGTAAGAGTTAAACATAAAGTGCCAAAAGAGTTTATATATGTGCTCCATTCGGCATTGAGCCTTGCTGTCCTCATCACCGATATTTCTTATTTTTGCATATATGTCATAGCTAAATAAGTAGTTCTTGGGATCCTCCCTACTGAGTAAATCAAAAGATCTCTTTAGGTCGTATTCAATTTCTCTGTAAAGTTCATCCTTCTTATTTTTTCTTTTCTTAAACTTATCCACCAGATCATCATACCTTAAACCTTTATTGGCAAGTTGAAGGAGCTTCAATTCATAGTAATTATAATTTTTATCCTTATCCTCTTCATAGTAATTAGTATCAAACTTATTGCCAAGCTCAAAAAAGCTTCTCATGGCTATAATAAAAAGGAAACCAACCTCAGCTTCGTTAAAATCTCTTAACTTACTGTGGGATGTCCAATTTCTTATTATTTTCATAATGGCACCGTAGGCACTCTTTTGTGCAAAATCTCTGAAGCTATCACAGTATTCATAGAGCTTGCAACCATTACCATTAAGACTACCTTGCTGTAATCTATATTTATATTTTTCAAATTGAGCTTTATTAGGATAATAAACTGTAATAGCTGTTTCCCAATCATGGCTTATTTCCTTTATAACCTGCCTGTATATACTCCTTCTTTCTTCTTCTGTAGCTGGAAAGCTACAAGGAAATAATCTTTGAATATATTGAAGCAGTTCTTGAAAGTACTTTCTTGAATACATGTTTTTCTTTTCATCAGCAGTATAAGAATTTAAATATAACTTATTAAATATGATAAACTTATCTAATTCATCATCATCCATTTCCTTCAATCTATTAATCAGTATTTGACACATTTCAACTATAGAGCTTCTTAGTTCATAGTAAGGATGCTCTATGCTCTTCTTCCATTCAAGAAAGTCCCAATTAAATTTATCATAAACAGACTCTGTAGGTTTTTCAAAAGCTCTTGGCGGATTAAAACCTGCTTCTATAAAAACTGTCTCCATTCGATTATAAGTGTTTCCACTAGGCTTAATAGGATCCTCCGAAATTTTTTTCTCACCTAACAATCTTTCCTTTTCTGTCCTTAATAAATTGATCCATTTCCTAATATCATTTTCTTTCTCTATAACGGAATCTAATTTTTTATATAGCTCCGGATACTGACGTTTTAAATCTACTTTGCAGCTTTCATAATAATCATAATCCTCATCAACCTTATCAATAGCTTCCATAAATTCCTCATAGGTTCTTATTTTTTTATCATATAAATAATAGCTATAGAAGCTTATTATATTATCTATTTCTATAATCTTTGACAGATCCACGTTGCCTGTTAAGAAAACAATTCTTTCCTTTGGAAACCTTAAATCTAACATCAATTTAAGAAATATGAGAAAGCCAGCTTTTCTTTGAATATCATCTGAATCCATATTTAAATACTTATCTGATACTATATCCCTTAAATAATCCTTGTAATCCTTTCCATCTATACTTTCACCTATAGGAAGATTTATATCTAAGAGCACTGTATCAAAACCTTCTGGATTTTCCTCAATGTACTTTAAGGCAGAGTTAAGGTTCTTTTTTATTATTAAGTCGCTGGCTGTAAGGTTATAGTATCGAATCCACTTGTCTTTAAGTTCACTTTCATTGTATCCCTCATTAAAATCTTCAATCCATAAGTATCTCATTGCTGTCACCTTTTTCTATTATTCTTGTGGCCTTTTAAGCAATAGCTTTTGCTGAAAATATATTTTAGTAGCATAACAATTTTCTGCTTCTCCTTCTAAGCCAGACTCCAGACTTGGAATCCTTTCTATCTCCTCATTATAATTTAGCTTTTCTAGCAAGCTTTTCAATGAAGCTAGACCTTGATTGCTCCCTTCCTTAGTTAGCACATTATCATAGTCCACAGGATTACTTATTTTTATGGTAAGATAATCTATGCCTTGAACCTTCTCTGAGTTAAGTTCAATTTTCATAAAACCTGCATTATCCTTCCTGCCATAATTTATAGCATTGTGAAAAAGATCTATCCAAATTTCTACCAATTGGGCATAGGCAGTGCTGTCCTTCTTTACCTTTACCGCCTTCCAATTATCATCAAGGTGTATTTCTATATTAAATATGTTCTGTCTAAACCAGTCTATAAGACTTATGTCCCCTTGCTTTTTTAAAATAAAATATGTATTATAGCTTTCACGAAGTCTTTCCAAATTTTTAAACTTTGATAAATTAGTTTTTGCTTTTTCTGTATTTATACTAGTGTCTACATCTTCCATTAATATTCTAAACATTACTAGATCAAGGCTATCCTTAATAATCTTTTCTATATCAATACCAGTACGAGAATTAGAAAGCAACACATCGCTCATTATTTGCTTTTGAATTTCTTCACTGCTGCCGGAATGCTTTAGTTTTAGCATTAAAACCTCTTGCTTTAGGATATTCTCTGAGTTATATGCCTTAAAGAGTTTATTAGCATCAGCCTTATATTTCTCATCACCAGCTAACTTTTCTGCCACTTCCTTCACCACAGTAGGATAACTGATATGTTTCCAATTATGAGCATGTCTATCTATCATCTCATTTTTAGAATCTATAGCCTCCTGCAAGGCTTGATTTAACTTTTCTAGCATAGCATTCTTTTCTCTCAACTGATATTCTCTCTTTAATATGCTTAGCACGTCCAGGAAATTTACGGTTTCGAAATTATAAGCATAGGCACTTTCTAAATACTTGCAATAGGTTAATCCCTCTGTTAAGTCATATACCTCTCCCATATAACTGCAATGCTTGTAAATATCTCTACTTTGCTCCTCAGTTAACTTGCTTACATTTTCCAGAGAACTGCCAATATCCATAAGATACTTTAGCAGTAAATGATAATGGGCTATCTCATGTTCTTTATTTATTTCTACTGCCCCCGCATAATCCTTAGCTTGTAAAGCTTCTAAATAAGGTACCAAAGACTTATTTTTGCAGTGTTCATAGATATCCTCAAAGTTAAATTCTTCTCCTACATACTTATCCCAAGCATCAAAAATTCCCATAGATTCACATAAGAATAAAAAGGAATCAAAAACAGTAGCAGATCTATTAGGGTCATCCTTAGAGTTAAAGTATAAATAATCTGAAACTAAATTTTTCATTTGATATGCAACTTCTCTTACGTAAGCTAAGCTATGCTTACTCTCATTTTCCTTGAAGCTCTTTGCTATTTTATACATTGCTTCCATAGTAACTTCCATATATTCATCTCCTGTATGGATAAGTTAAAGCTTTTCCTGTTTTCATATATATTATTTTTAGTTTTTTCTCTTCTTTTATTCTGATATGCACCTAAAGGGTTAAAATAGTTATTACCTCTTTATTTAAGGCAATATCTCTAATTAACATATATAGGATTTATAAAGACAGGTACCACTAACTAATAAAATCGCTGGAAATCATTTAAAAAAGCTGGTGGTTCTCTACCACCAGCTTTTTCCTTCAGTAAAGTCCCTTAAAATCTCTTCACTGAAAATCCCTGTCCTCATTAGCAATGCCATATAATTTTTCATTAAGAAATATCTCCTGTTCCTCATCCAAATCTAATACATGATTTTTATATAGAATATTAAGAACTTGCTCCCAGTGGTTAAAGGAACTTACGGTTATGGCCTTTAACACTGTATATCTAAGCCGTTCTATATTGTTATAAAATCGAGGTTGACTCCTATCCTTATAAAATCTAATTGCATATTCCTGTGGTGCAACTGCTCTGCCAACTTCTAAAAGCACATCACCACTACTAGAATTAATACTATCTATAATATTTTGTAAAGGTATGATATCTTGAAACTTGTACTTACTTCCACTTCTAGCCATAATTAAACTCATCTCCAACTCTTAGCTTTAGCAAACCACTTTATTATATACATAGCTTTCCTCTAATGTAACACATGTATTACAACTAATTCAAATCTTTTACTCAGTTTTTTCTCAATATAATTGTCTACTCCTCATAGCAAATAATGGGTGTACTCTTTTCTATGTTTTCAAAAATGGTTTTAGCTAAATTTAAGGATACATTAACGCAGCCATGACTGCCATTGCTCTTATATATATTCCCGCCAAAGGCATGTCTCCAACTAGCATCATGTATTCCAATATTGCCATAAAAGGGCATCCAATAGGTTACCTTTGCTTCATAACCGGGGCCTTTTAAGGTAGTATCCTTTTGCTTATAATTAAGCATATACGTACCAACCACCGTAGCATTTCCCCTATTGGGATTACCTGTTACCACTGGACCTTGAGCTATGATTCTTCCATTCTTATAAAACCATAACCTTTGCCTTGTTATATTAACTTCTACATATGTATCGCCTATGTCATTGGGCCCTTTCCTTGCAGCCCTTTGAAAATAAATTGGCTCCCTTTCAATCACTTCCCCTTGCTGTATACTTTTTAATATAGCCTTGCTTTCATCACCATAATTAATTTTCCAGCCATATATGCCTCCATCAACTTCTACCACCTTGCCTAAAGAAGTTTTAAAACTTCTTTTAGCTCCCATGGTATCGTATTTTTCGCTTAAAAATTTAACATACTTCATAACTTCTATTTCATTTAACTTAACCTTTAAATTTTCATCTATAATAAGCCACTTACTTATAATATCTCCATCCAATACTTCTTTTTCATCACCAAATAGGTAGGTAATTTTTGTTGACACGCACTTGTTTAGTAAAGCTCTAGTTTTGATGACCTTTTCAGAAGTAGAGGTATACTTAGGATTTTCATAACAAAACTTTTCTTCTAAATTTAATATCCTCTCACCATGCTGTAAGCTATATTTTACCGCCTCTATTAATTTATTTTTATTTACCTTATTTCCATAAACTTCTTTCATAATTTCATAGGAGCCCTTTGAATATACAAAACTTGCATTTTGAGGCTCCTGAATACTTTTATTAAAGCAATTTAGACCATTAATTTTGCTTTCTAGTTCCTCTTTATTATAAATAAATCTTCCACATAATATTCTTCCCTCTTGAAAAAGGAACCTACCCATATAAAAGGATTTTTATCTTCATAAATTTTATAAATACTATTATTATCATTATATTGAAAACCTATGCTTTGTCCTATAATTTCTTCTATCTCTCCATTTCTTTCCATTAATTGTAACTTATAACTTTTACTATAATTTTTTATTATTTCCTCTACTTCATCATGGGCTTTAAGTGATACATTTAATCCATTTATACTTGTATTAAAAAAGAAATGATTAGAAAAATAAATGGAAATAAGCATATATAGAAGAGTAATAGAGGTTAATAAAATAATAACCTTTCCTCCACTCCTACTTTTGTAAAGTGCTTTAATGCTCATCATATCACTTATATACCTCATTCATAAAATTAGTACTTATATAAAATATGTTAATTGGCTGCGATACATGCAGTTTTTTACTATTTTTCCTGATTAGAGTAAATAAAAAGGGTTGTCCCATTAAAGATTTTTAAAATCTAATGTAACAACACCTCTATATATAATATTCAGAAACCGCTGATAATCATAGCATTAATCCTTTAGTTCACATTTGCCTGTTGATAAAATCTCATTAAAACGTTCTAAAGGTAATGGTTTGCTAAAGATATAACCTTGTCCGGTATGGCAAGAAAACTCCTTTAAGCACTCTAATTGCTCCCTGTCTTCAATGCCTTCAGCAACTATTTTTAGCTTTAGATCTCTAGCCATATTAATTATAGACTTTGTTATGACTTTACTAGTCTCATCAATCATAATACGCTTTATAAATGATGCATCTAACTTTAAAATATCAATATTAAAGGAATTTAGATAAGCTAAAGATGAAAAACCTGTTCCAAAATCGTCAAGGGCTATTTGCACACCAAACTCCTGCAAAGCTTTAATATCTGCAATAGCCTTGTCCATTTTATCCATGAAGATACTTTCTGTAATTTCTACAATTAAAAAATGGGGGTTTAACTCATATTTATTTATGGTATTTATTATATTTTCTACAAAGTCTTTTTCAAAAAACTGAACACTTGAAAAATTAATAGAAACTTTTATAGGTGGGAAGCCCTCTGAAAGCCACTGTTTATAATTACGACAAACTTCTTCAAGCATCCACTTACCAATTTGAATAATTATGCCCGTTTCCTCTGCAATGGGGATAAATTCATTGGGAGGTATTAACCCCCAATCCGGATGCTGCCATCTAACTAATGCTTCTGCAGCCAATATAGTTCCATTGCTGAGCTGCACAATTGGTTGATAGTAGGTTCTAAGTTGCCCCCTGCTTACAGCGTGATGCAAATCATTTATTATAAGAAGTTCCTTATAGGCTTGAACATCTAAGCCAGCAAAATAAAACTTGTAATTATTTCTGCCTTCCTTTTTAGACCTTAATAAAGCAATCTTGGTATTTTTCTTTAATGTATTCACATCCTGAGCATCATCAGGATAGATTGATATACCTATATTAGCTGATATCTCAAATTCATATTCCTCCACTGAAAAAGGCTTACTAAGGAGCTTTACTATCTCCGCTGCCTTAATCTCAAAATCATTGTAACATTCAATTTTATCTAATATAATAGTAAACTGTTCATCGGAGTAACGACTTAAAAAGGCGTCTTCCTTCAAATAAGTCTTCAATCTTTCTACTATCTCTATTATTATTTTATTACCAACCTCATAGCCTAATGAATAATCTATATCCTTTAATCCAGTGATTTCTAGATTCATCAAGGCAAACTTTTTCCTAGACTTTTCTGCATCCTGGCATTTCTTCTCCAATACTCTTTTATAATGGACGTTATTAGGAAGTCCTGTTAAATCATCATAATTTGATAAATAATACAGCTCCTTCTCCATAGTTATTCTATTTGTTATATCTCTAAAGCTTATTATAATACCGTCAATGGATGGTTCCTCAATTAAATTTCTCAGACTAGCTTCCAAATACATCTTTTTACTATAATCATTTTTAAAAATAATGGTCTCTTTATATTCCTGCCCTGGATTTTTTAAAGCCATTTTTACTAATTTTTTTAACTTTTCTCTTTCCTCTCCCTTATAGAAATCATATAATTTTTTTCCTATACGCTCTTGCCTTTTATGTCCTAGAACCCTTTCTACTGCAGAACTTATGAATTTAATAGTACTATCAGGCTCTATAATTTCAAAAACATCATTAGATCGTGCCACTAATACTTCATACAAGCGATGGATCCTCTCTATTTCTTCTTGCTTTTTCTTAACGGCATCATGGAGCTCCTTTGCCTCTGTAATATCTTGAATTGTGCCAATAATAGCTGTAATCTGATGTTCACTATCAAATACAGGCTCTCCTCTAGAAATAACATATTTTACTGTTCCATTAGGTTGTACTATACGGTATTCTGAATAGGAAGGTTTTCCTTGCACATATTCATTCATTATTTCTAAGAACTTACCTCGATCCTCAGGATGAATATATGAAAGAATACCTTGAAAGCTATGATTAAATTTCATTACCTCAACATTGAATATACGAAATATCTCTTCAGAGCCATAAAATCTATCCTCTTTAACGCTATACTTCCAGCTTCCTACTCCTGCTACCCTTTGTGCCTGAGCCAATCCATCACCAATAGCCTTAAGATTTTTTTCGATTATTCTGTACTTTGAAATATCCTGGAATACTCCTATGGCTACTTTGGGTTCATTTTTATCATTTAATATAACCTTTGATTTCGCACTTATATATTTCACCATGCCCTCAGAAGTTATAATTCTAAAATCTATATCATATTCCTGCCCATTTAAAGTCAACTGACTAGATTGCTGAACTATATCTAGATCTTCCGGATGAACGTACTTATACATATTTTCAATATCATTATTTAAGTCCTCAGACTTACAGCATAATATACGTTCTACTCCTTCCGTTCTGAGAATTCCACCCTTCTCAAAACTGTATATCAAAAAACCAAATTGAACAAGGTCCTGACTATATTCATTAATCCTTTTCATTTGATAAAAATAATCTAGTATTTTCCCTTTATAAGAACTTATATCCTCTAAATCCTTCAGCTTTTCCAAAAACCCTTCTTCTAATATATCCATATTTACAGCTCCTTTAGTAGCTATTCTTTAAACACGCTCCATTGATTTATAAAAATCATGGTAAATATCTACACCGCAATATAAACTGCTATTTTTATTTATAATATAAATATTGTACTATATTTCGACAATTTGCGTCAATTGCCTTGTATCACTTATCGTTTATTATTATTTAGTTATTAAACATTAAATAATAAAGCTACACTACTTCTACTATTTACCAAGGCCTGCCTATTTGACATGTTATAAAAAATTGCATAAAATTAGACTGAATGTACTAAACTTAGTGATTTGCTAGATAAAGGTATAAATAATTTTGGAGTGATATCATATGATGAATAAAACAAAAAAAGCTATATTTGATGCTGCTATAAGGATATTCTCAACCAACGGCTATGATGGAGCTACTATGGATGACATGGCTCAAGCAGCAGGAGTTGCTAAGGGTACCTTATACTACTATTTCAAAAGCAAAGAAGAAATATTTAAATACATTATTACAGAAGGTGTTGAAGTTATTAAAGAACAGATCTTCCAAGCTGTAGAAAAGGAAGAATCTCCTTTATCTAAGTTAAAAGCCCTTTGTACTCTTCAACTTAATTTAGTTTATGAAAAAAAGGAGCTTTTCAAAGTTATAATGAGCCAGCTTTGGGGGCAGGAAGTAAGACAGTTAGAGCTTAGAAAAGTCGTTGGAAATTATATAAATAGTATAGAAAAATATATAAAAGAGGCTATGGATGAAGGGATAATAAAAAAAGGTGAACCTTATTTTATGGCATATATATTCTTTGGTCTTTTATGTTCCACAATTGTATACGAGCTAATAAATAAAGAAAAATGTAATATAGATGAGCTCTCTGAAAACTTATTAATGTATATTTTACACGGAATACAGGCTTAGTATTAAAAACGGGTTTAAAAAACCCGTTTTTTTTATTTAAACGCATTTATATGTCATGTAATCGTAGCCATCAACATAATTCTTTAAATTATATTGACTTTGCAAAATCCATCTTGATTTATTTATCAAAAAGTAATATAAAATATATATACTGACCAGTCAGTATTAATACCTAAAAAAGGAGGTTGAGGTATGAGTTTATTTCAAATTACAAAAGACGAATTTAAATCTTTAGGAAAAAATAAGATCAAAATAATCGCCCTATTTGCAGTGATAGCTATTCCCCTACTTTATAGCTTCCTATATCTAAAAGCCTATTGGGACCCATACGGCGATCTTAAAAATTATCCTATTGCCGTGGTCAACAATGATAAAGGAGCTTTAATGAATGATGAAAATGTAAATTATGGTGAAGATCTTATTGATAACCTTAAAGACAATAGGGATGTAGGCTTTGAGTTTGTTGACATCTCTACCGCCGAGCAAGGCATTAAGGATGATAAATATTTTGCAACAATTGAAATTCCGGAGGATTTTTCACAAAATATAGTTGATGCTAAAAATGGAACAGTAATAAATCCTAAATTAAACTATATATCAAACAACAAGAAGAATTATATCGGAACAAAAATTTCTGATAGCATTAAAAACGAAATACTAAAAGAAATAAATAAAAGTATTTCTAAAAACTATGGAAAGGTGGCCTTCGAAACAATTTATGAGTTAAAAGATGGCCTACAGGATGCTTCTGATGGAGTTTCAGAGCTTGCGGATGGTGAAAGCAAGCTATATGATGGTGGAAAGGAACTATCAGATGGTTTAAGCAAGTTAAATGATCAAGTTCCTGTACTTCAAGATGGAGTTGAGAGCCTTGCAGATGGTGCAAACAAGCTATATGATGGCGGAAAAGAGTTATCAGATGGTTTAAATAAACTAAATGATCAGGTTCCAGTACTTCAGGACGGAGTTAAAAGCCTTGCAGATGGTTCTGATAAGCTTAATGAAGGTCTATCAGCCCTTAATTCTAAAATGCCTCTTTTATCTAATTCAACTAATCAACTTTCAGATGGAGCCAAAGCTTTAAAGGATGGAGTAGCTGCTGCTAAAGTAGGGGCAGATAAAATTACTACCAACTCTCAAGCATTAAAAGATGGTGCTAGCAATGTAAACAGTGTTTATGAAAATCAGGTAATTCCTGGTTACAAAAGTCTAGCCAACGGTCTAAAAGATGGGGCTGACCAATTAAAATTAGGATCTTCACAGGTTAGAGATGGTGTAAATTCACTAATTAACGCTACAGCACAAAATCAAGCAACTCTAACACAAGCCTTAACTTCCGTAGAAGCTAGTCTAACAGCTTATCTAGCACAACATCCAGCGGAAGCCGCTGACCAAAACATGCAAGTACTTTTATCAACTATGCAAGGAATAAAAAATCAACTTGCTGCAAGCCAAAATAACAGTGAATCTATTATAAAGCTTCAAAATGGACTAAATAGCTTAGCGGCAGGCACTGAAAATCTTTCTAATCAGCTTGATTTAAATAATAGCGAATCTGCAGTATATACTTTTTATGCAGGACTTAACAACTTTAATAAGCAAGCACTTAAGCCATTTACTGAAGGGGTTAATAGCTATGTAGATGGTACAAATCAGTTAGCCGCTGGAGTAAGCGAACTAAATGCAGGAGCCTCAAAGTTGTATGATGGAATGAGCACTTTAAAGTCCAGTATGCCTACCCTTGCAGAAGCTACTTCTAAGTTATACGATGGTTCAAGCGCCCTAAAAAATGGCACAAATGAACTTAACTCTAAGGTACCGGTACTTGCTTCTGGTGTTAGCAAACTATCTGATGGTTCAAACAAGCTAACTAGTGGATTATCTTCATTGAAAAATGGTACAAATCAGCTTAACGCTAAGGTACCAGCACTTGCTTCTGGTGTTAGCAAGCTATCTGATGGTTCAAATAAGCTAACTGATGGATTATCTTCATTGAAAGATGGTACTTCGCAATTACAAGATGGCTTAAATGATGGAATAAAGAAAATAGATGACAACATAAAATCTACTAGTGAAGATCTTGGAGAATTTATAGGAGAACCAGTAAAAGTATCAGAAGAAACTCTAGGATCCGCAAATAACTATGGTTCAGGCCTTACACCATATTTCCTT
This sequence comes from Clostridium sp. N3C, assembly GCF_900095445.1. Classification (GTDB taxonomy): domain Bacteria; phylum Bacillota; class Clostridia; order Clostridiales; family Clostridiaceae; genus Clostridium_AU. The sequence continues at coordinate 23,089 of NZ_FMJL01000010.1, read as the reverse complement.
CCAATATCTTTATGGCTAGGCGCAGTATTTATGCTATTTGCTATAAAAATAAATAATAAGAAATATGAAGAATTAGGTCAGATCAAACTTACTATAGGAAAGTTTATTCCTTACTCATTGATTGGTATAGTTCAGGCCCTTTTACTTGGAGGAATTGTTTTACTTCTTGGAATTGAGCCAACAAATCTTCCACTGTTATTTGCCTTCTTGATACTGATGGCTCTATCCTTTGACGCTATAATATACACACTATTTAATCTCTTGGGCTTAGCTGGTGAAGCTATTGCAGTAGTTCTATTAGTTCTTCAGCTTTGCTCTGATGCTGGTACCTTCCCAATGGAAGTACTGCCAAACTTCTTCAAAGGAATAAGCACTTTCCTACCATTTACTTATTCAGTAAGTGCTATAAGAGAGCTTTTATTCTCAGTTAATATGAATAATAGTTTACTTATAAAAGATGCCATAATTGTAGCTGCCTTCGGTCTAATATTCATGATAATTAACATGATTTTCATAAGAAAAGGCGAAGTTATCAATGAAGCTATAGAAGAAGGTTTAGCAGCATAAAAGTAAAAGCTGTAACACTCTTTATTTAGTGCTACAGCTCTAAAGGACACATCTCAAAAAAAGATGTGTCTTTTTTATTATCCCTGTAAATTGGACATAGATCCCTTTCCACGAATATTTTTTACAGCTAAAAGTCCTGCTCCCATAGCTAATACCATAAAGGTAATAATTATTACCCAATATAGCACTCCAATGCCATAATCACTAATAGATAACCAACCAAGTTTTTTATAATCTAAAAAGAAATATGGAACGATTCTATTGTCACCATAAGTTACCCCATTAAAGGATAAAATCAAAGTGACAATGCAATAAATAAGAGGTAATATAGTTCCAAACAAAATGTGCTTTTTTGTACTTAGATAACCATAATCACACATAATAAAATCAGCAATTGCAAAAATAGGAGTTAAATTGTGCAAACAAATATTAGTTACAGAAAGAATGTAGCTCATTTCTTGCTGCGGTGTAAGTAAAACTGCAAATACAATAAAGGTAAGCATAATTGCTACAGTAAACATAAACTTAATAATATAAAGTCTATTACTTATTTGCCTCTTTCCCTTTGTTTTTAAATCAATAATTAAAAATACAAGACAAATAGCTGCAATCCATATATTGCTCTGTGTTGTAAAATACAACAAAGTGCTATTAGGACCAATAAATACGCTTTGCCATTCAACTACTTGAAAGATTAACCCTAAAGAACAAGAAAGTATTGTGGCTATTTTTAGTATTAGTCCTATTGTATAGTTTTTCTTAGATAAAATAGTTTCACTCAAAGTATTCCCCCCTATAATAAATTATGAAATTTAATAATCACTTCTTTATTATAGTATTATTTTTTCATAATTTGAACAATATGGTTTGATTTTTTTCTCTTCAATAAAAAACACTAATGAACTGAAATATAAATATAAATGATTATTTGTTGTTGTTTCGAAAGCACTAAAGCTATATTTTTTACAATGCTTCTAAAAGCATGCCTACCTTCCTCATAATCTTTAGAAGCTTGCATCTTTACTATACTTTGCTTTTCTTCGCACAAAAAATACCTCCAGGTAGACAATCTATTTTTAATTAACTAGACTGTCTACTTTGGAAGTATCATATCAAAAATTAATGATTTAAATTGATTTGCATTTCTTTATTTCATTATTAATAATTCTTATTAGCGTATCCTACCCAGCCGCCTTCTTTAATCAAAGTCTTGTCAAATTCTCCTATTTTAAAATCTATGATGTCAGATTTATCTTCTGATTTTACAAGTATTTTGTTATTGTGCACATCGATTTCTATTGTTGTGTCTTTATCTGCATAATTATCAAAAAGATAATCAATTTTATCCTTTGGTAATTCTATTGCGAACATACCGCAGTTGTACATATTCTGTCTAAATATTCTTGCAAAGTTTTCAGCTATAACTACATTGATTCCATTAACTTCTAAAGCCCATGGAGCATGTTCTCTAGAAGATCCACAGCCAAAGTTTGCTCTTGTTACAATTACAGTCTTGTCCTTAACATCTTCCTTTGGATTAAAGCCTTGAAGTATTAAATCCTCTAATAGATAAGGCTTTAATGCCTCTTTAGTAATCTCTGTAAGATACTTTGCTGGAATAATTTCATCTGTATTAATATCACTTCTATCTAAAAATAAAACTTTTCCACTAAAATTCTTCATTTTTCCCTCCACTAGCTAAGCTTGATAAATTTCAGAATTTGTTATTTTTCCTTCAATAGCTGTAGCTGCAGCAGTTGCAGGACTCATGAGATGGACCATGCCACCCTTTCCCATTCTACCGTTAAAATTACGATTTGTAGTTGAAGCACAAACTTCACCTTCAGCAAGTACACCATTACTCATACCAAGACAAGCTCCGCAGGTTGGGTTTGTAACACAGAATCCCGCTTCTTGGAATATTTCAATAAGCCCTTCCTTTAATGCTTGTGAATATACCCCTGGAGTTGCTGGACTTACAATGGCTCTTACATTATCACTTATCTTTTTCCCCTTAAGTATACTTGCTGCAACTCTTAAATCTTCAATACGTCCATTAGTACAGCTTCCTATATAAACTTGGTCAACCTTTGTACCTTCCATTTCTCTTACTGTTTTTACTTGATCTGGCTTGTAGCCAAAGGTAACCATAGGTTCTAATTCTGAAACATCATACTCATATACCTTTTCATAAACTGCATCTTCGTCAGATATCCATTTTGAGTATTCCTTTAAGGCGTCTTCCTTAGTTGCAAATTCATCCTTAATAAATGGCCATAAGTACTCTACTGTGGTCATATCTGGATAACATACTCCACAGGTACCACCGGCTTCTATAGCCATGTTACACAAGGTCATACGCCCTTCCATAGACATCTTATCAATTACAGGTCCAGTAAACTCTATAATCTTATTGGTTGCACCATTTACAGTAAGTTCTCTAATTATGAAAAGTATAAGATCCTTAGCATAGACACCTGGTTTCAATTTTCCCTTAAGAACAATCTTAATTGTCTTTGGTGTACGGAAAGCACATACTCCCTTTAATATACCAACTTCTAGGTCAGTGGTTCCTACGCCGGCAGCAAAGGCTCCAAAGGCTCCATGAGTACAAGTATGTGAGTCACCCATGATAACTGTGTAACCAGGTCTTACAAAGCCTTTTTCTGGGAAGATAGCATGACATACCCCATTTCTTCCTATATCAAAGAAGTCTTTTATTCCATGTCTTCTTGCCCAATCTCTAAGTATTTTCCCTTGCTCAGCGGTTTTTGAATCCTTTGCTGGCGTTACATGGTCTATAACCGCCTTAATTTTTGTAGGATCAAAAACTCTGTCCATGCCTCTTGCCATAAGATCTGTAATTGCAATTGGTGTTGTAATTTCATGACAAAAGACTCTATCCAATTTTAAAACATGTGTGTCAGGGAAAGGACTATCTACCCTATGTTCATCAAATATTTTTTCAACTAATGTTCTCCCCATATTAAGCCCCCTCTTTTATACTTAATATTTTTTAATTTGTCACTTTAACAAGAAAATTCTGGACAAATTTATATCTTTTATAAAATTATATAACTAAAGCTAGAAATTTAAAAGGTATTTTCCTATTCTTTTATGAAATTTGTAAAAAATATAAACATATGAATTAAAGCATCAATAATTAAATTTGAAATTTATTGCAATATATCCACTTTATTATACAGCATATAAATGTAAAACTGCAAAAAAGACTTTAATTTAATTATCTCCAAATATTATGTATTATTCAGCTGATTAAGGAAAAAATACACATAAATAGATTAATGTTATCACAGTAAAAACAACATATAACTTTATTTGGTAAAACTAGGAGGATGTTATGAAAATATTATCATCTATAATACAATTATTTATTATTTCTATATTATCAACTTCCTTTATTACAACCTTAAACAACAAGTCAACTTTTGTGCCTGCAATAGAAATAAGAGACCCTCATTTAGATGAGGCTGCTGATACAATACGCAAATTTTCCAAAAGAGTAAACGCAAAGGATTATGAGGCTGCTTTAGAACTATTAGATGGAACCATAGCCGCCTCTTATTCAATAGGTAATAGAGCGCCCCTTAAAAACATTGAAAATATGACCATATATATTTTAGCGGATATGACCTCAACCCTACGACCAGACAGCAAAATAGACCTAGAAAATCTTTATGCCTATAAGGTTTATTACACTGAAATAAATTATAAGACAAATAACTTAAATCCTTCATATCTGAAAAACGGCGTTTATAACCAAAAAATTCTTGTTATAAAAGAACATAAGGATTCTCCTTGGAAAATAGCAGAAATCTCTTCAGCTCCAAAACACGAATTCCCGTAATTAATAATTACGGGAATTCAAAATGTAAAATTTCAAGCCAAGCTAATGACTTACTTACACGCTACAATGATATCTCATTTTCTATTGCTATCTATCATATATTTTAAATTGGTATATGTACCTTAAAATAGATTACTTATTTACATTCTCATAGATTCCTTGAAACTTTGGCAGGTTTTGTAGTATAATAATAAGGTGTGTGCAGAGACACACAAAATATTATATAAATGGAGAAGAGGCTATGAAAGAGAGATTAAATAACCTTGTAAATGAAATGTTTGGAAAAGACATTGCTAGTTGCAACAATGAGGAACTTTTCAGCGCCTTATTAAAGCTCACTAAAGATATGATCAAGGAGCAAAGACAGATTGATGGAAACAGAAAGCTTTATTATATTTCCGCTGAGTTCCTTATTGGAAAATTACTTTCTAATAACTTAATTAACTTAAAGATTTATGATGAAATCAAACAAATCCTAGCAGAAGCAGGAAAAGACCTAACAGAAATTGAAGAAGTAGAATTAGAACCATCTCTTGGAAACGGTGGTCTTGGAAGACTTGCAGCTTGTTTCTTGGATTCCATTGCTACTTTAGGATTAAATGGAGATGGTATCGGACTAAACTACCATTATGGTTTATTCCAGCAGGTATTTAAGAACAATAAGCAAACAGAAGAAAAAAATCCTTGGATTACTGATAGAAACTGGTTAGAAAAAACTGAAACTTGCTTCGATGTTAATTTCGGAGGTTTCAGTGTAAAATCAAGACTATACGACATCGATGTAGTAGGATATGATAACGGAGTAAACAAGCTTCACCTATTTGATGTTGAAACTGTAGATGAATCTCTTGTTGGTGAAGGTATAAACTTTGACAAGAGAGATATTCCACGTAACCTTACTTTATTCTTGTATCCTGATGACAGTGACGATGCAGGAAGACTATTACGTGTATATCAACAGTACTTTATGGTAAGCAGTGGTGCACAGCTTATTGTAAAGGAAATGGACGAAAAAGGATTCGACTTACGTAACTTAGACAAACACGTAGTAATTCAAATTAACGATACTCATCCATCACTAGTTATACCAGAACTTATCAGAATTCTTACATCTAGAGGAATCAGCATGGATGATGCTATCAACATAGTTTCAAATACTTGTGCTTACACTAACCATACTATATTAGCTGAAGCATTAGAAAAATGGCCTATACACTATTTAGAACAGGTTGTACCACACTTAATGCCTATCATATATGAATTAGATAGAAGAGTAAAAGAAAAGTATAATGATGAGTCTGTAGCAATCATTAAAAACAATCTTGTTCACATGGCACATATGGATATTCATTATGGATTTAGCGTAAACGGTGTTGCAGCTCTACATACTGATATATTAAAGGATTCTGAATTAAATAACTTCTACAAAATATATCCTGAAAAGTTTAATAACAAGACTAATGGTATTACTTTCAGAAGATGGCTTATGCACTGCAACCCTGAATTGTCCAATTTCATTACAGAAACTATAGGACATGGCTGGAAGAAAGATGCTTCAAAGCTTGAATACCTATTAAATTATATAGATGATGATGCAGTTCTTGATAAAATATTAGCTATAAAGCACAATAACAAGGTAGCTTTAGCTAAATACTTAAAGGAAACAGAAAATGTTGATATAGATGTAAATTCTATATTCGATGTTCAAATTAAGAGACTTCATGAATATAAGCGTCAACAGATGAATGCCTTATATGTAATCTACAAGTATAAGCAAATCAAGGCAGGTAACAAACCAGCTAGACCAATCACTGTACTATTCGGTGCTAAGGCTGCTCCTGCTTATGTAATTGCAAAGGATATTATTCACCTAATTCTTTGCTTACAACAGCTTATAAACAACGATCCTGAAGTAAGCCCATACTTAAAGGTTGTAATGGTTGAAAACTATAACGTAACAAAGGCTTCAAAATTAATTCCTGCTTGTGATGTATCCGAGCAAATTTCACTTGCTTCTAAGGAAGCTAGCGGAACTGGAAACATGAAGTTTATGTTAAACGGAGCAATAACACTAGGAACTATGGATGGAGCTAACGTTGAAATTCACGACTGCGTTGGCGATGACAATATCTACATCTTTGGTAAGTCCAGCGAAGAAGTAATTGACCTTTATGCAAAAAATGCTTACAACCCAAGAGATATTTACAACAACGATACTCAAGTTCAAGAATTGGTAGACTTCATAGTAAGCAAAGAACTAATCCAAATAGGAGATCCAGAGAACCTAGGCAGACTATACAAGGATCTTATAAACAAAGACTGGTTCATGGCTCTTCTTGACCTAAAGGATTATATAGCTACAAAGGAAAAAGCTTTCGCAGATTACGAAGACAGAAAAGCTTGGAGCAAGAAGATGCTTGTTAACACTGCAAAGGCAGGATTCTTCTCCTCTGATAGAACTATAGCTCAGTACGATGAGGATATTTGGCGTTTATAAAAACTCCGAGACTTTATTAGTCAAGTAATATCTAAAATAAAAATACAGGAGGTCATTTCATAAGGAAATGTCTCCTGTATTTTCTTTATGAATACATTTTTAATTTACTTAACTAAATTAAATTTTTATACTGCTACCTTCTGCTTAACTTCATATCCACTAAGAAATCTTTTAACAGATAACTTATAAGCAATAAAAGAAAGTAAAAGAAATAAAATAATCCAATAAGCAAAAACCTGTATAAAGCTATAGCCTCCATCAAAAATAATCGGTCCTATCATATTTAAAGGACTAAAATCGTATAGGAGCATACTAATTTCAGATGCTATAACTATTAAACCTTCTCCAATAATTAAATATGCTATCCAAGGTCCACCAAGTACGGAAAAAGTACTCTTAAATATATTAGATGATATAATTCCCATCATTGATACCACCATAGCCACCAGACCTATGATTAATGCTACCAGAAAAATATATAGGTATGGATGATTTATATATAATCCTCTTTCTAATTCAGGAGCCATTATATCTTCTACTGCTTTAGTAGGTAAATGATATGGACTAGTAGCTAAAGAATATATAAAAGCTATAATTTGAAATACAAAGGTTACTAGAAAAGATATTACCGACACTGATAAAACCTTATACTTAATATATTTTTTGTATGAAATCCTTGATAAGTTTAGCTGAAAAAAACCGGTCCTATAATCTGTAAATAAAGAGTCCGCTACTATTAGAAGAATTATTAGAGGCAATATTAAAGGCATATAGCTGTTAATACTACCTGCTAATGCTTTTAAATAACTAATAAAGGGATTGCTACCTTCTAAAATTAAAATTTTAGGATATGCATCATGGTTGGGTATATCCATTTTATCCAAAGTTGATATATGTATATAAGCACCAATAAATAAAATAAAAGCTATTAAAGTTTGCATTCTGCAAATTATTTTTTTTACTTCTATCTTAAGAAAGTTCCAAAACATATCTTTTCTCCTTATCAATTTAATTATGTAAAGACTTATAATCTTTCCTATTAATAATTATTAGACCTATAATTATGTTGAACAAGGTCAAAACAAGATTGAATATAATGCTGTGCAAATATATATCTTTATCACCATCTAAATCTAATATTGATGGATAATTTAAAGGTGACATCCATCTTGGAATAGCACCTTTAGAATATAGCGCTAAAAGGAATATAGACACTATTAGTGCACATACATAAGCTTTACTACTGTTAAAAAATATTATATTAAAATTCTGAAATAAAGTATTTATAGCCATAAAACCAGTGATTAATATGGCTATAACACATATCTTCAGATAAACTGGACTAATACTAGATTCATAAATATGTTCATAATATATCTGGCTATATGGAGATAATTGATCAACATTCTTTAAGAATATAATTGATATTGCTTTAGTTGATACTATTACAACTAAAGAATAAATAACATTAATTATTATGATGGCTATGACCTTTGAAAGCCACCACTTGGTTTTTGAACCACACCTTGTTATTAGCATTACATCAAAGCCATATAATACGTTTGTAATATTATAAGATATTATCATTAACATAACTATTATGCTTAACCAAAACGCTAAGGAAAGAATAGTATGTTTTTTAGAAAGCCCCCCAAAAACATTTAAAGCTGCCTCTAAAGTTGTAGCCTCTATTCCTTCAGAACTACTACTGCTATATACAAAATAAATGGGGCAAAGAATAACAAACTGTATTAAAAGCCAAATATATATAGTTTTCTTATTTATACATACATATAATTCATTAAGAATTAACGTACCCATAACTTATCAATCCTTCAGAAATAAATTCATAGTTCTAATTCTAATAAATCCAACTAGAAAAAAAACAAACAAAAGTAATGAAAGATATACTATAGAATATCCTATACTAAATCTCTGTATTGATTCGCTTATCTCTGTCATATTATTCAACCCTCGATAATAAAATGGATAATGAAAGGACATGATTCCTTGAGCTAAAGGTGAATATGGTAAATTATTATGATTATTAAATACCGTATTGTGGCCATGCAAAATGAGACCTGCTATAAAAATATAGCTATATAGAGACTTATTAAATATTAGTGAAACAGTTACTGATAATATACCTAATAAATATAATAAGGTCACAAACAAACTATATTGCATAATAATTGCATTAAAAATTGTACCACCAGATTCCAAAATAGTACTTGTTACTGTAAAATAAGAAGCACCATTAGAAGGAATTCCATATATCAACCCAACTAGAAATAATATCATTAGATATATGAAAAAGAATATATTCGATGTAACAAAAATAATTATGACCTTTGATAAAAAATACTCTAATCTACAGGATGATCTAGACAACAAAAATGTCACATATCCTCCCTCATAATCCTTTGTTATAATATCCGCTACTAAGTAGCAATATAACAAAGGAATAACTAATAACATAGCAAATGGGTAAGATAAAGAGGCAAATATATAATCCCATAAGGTTAGTTGTTTACCAACAGGTAAAAAATCATAGCCTACTATATATTTTAAAATCACCGCTAATACTAATAAAACTATAATAGCAATAAGCCACTTCTTTCTTGAGCAATAAAAATACTTTTTCAAGTTAAAACTAATCATTCAACATTCTCCTTGAAAGAAGCAGGATATTCATTCACCTTATGTAAGCCTCTATTTTCAATTTTATATATAGTATCACATAAGCTATCTATCTCATCCTTTCTATGTGATACAATAATAAAACTTACGCCCTCAGCTTTCATCCTATTTACTACTTTAGAAAATAGTTCAACACCATCTGAATCTAATCCATTTGTAGGTTCATCAAAAAGTACTAACTCTGGCTTTTCCATTATAGCTTGCGCTATACCTAATCTTTGCCTCATGCCTAAGGAATACTTTGATACGGCTTTTTTATTATTTGGATCTAACCCCATCTCTTTCATTGCATTTTCAATATCACTTTTACCTATTTCCTTTCTAATTGAAGCAAGCATAGTCAGGTTTTTTATGCCAGAAAATTGGGGCAAAAATGTAGGATTTTCAATAAGGGCACCAACCCTAGTAGGTAAATCCCCTAAAAGACCTGGAAAAACTCTTTTCCCTCTCACCATAATGTCACCTTTTTCTGGATAACTTAATCCCAAAATGAGTTTTAATAAAGTTGTCTTTCCTGATCCATTACTTCCAACAATACCTACAATTTCACCTTTCGAAATAGACAAATTGACATCTTGTAATATCAGTTGTCCTTTAAAACTTTTTTCTAAACCTTTTATTACTAATATATTTTCATCTTTTCTCATGTCATACTCTCCTTAAAAATCTATATTGCTTAAGCAAGAGGATTTTTTCTACTATATAATGTTAAAGCTAGACACCCACAATTTTTAATTAACTGTGGGCATCTAGTTTTAAATACTTATGTCTATGGTCTCCAGCTTAAAGTAGCAGTTGTTGTTCTGTAATTAACTGCAGTTGTTTTAAATTCAGCCTTAATTTTATCGCCTTTAGCAGTACCAGTTTTATGTTCAATTTCTATGCCATAATCATCGTTACCTTCATTTTGGTGCTTTTTATAATCACTTAAAGCTTTTCCACCAGAATTTAATATTCTTGCATTAACATCATACTTGTTATTAGTAACCTTTGTTTTTTGTGTATTAGCAGTTGCCTCTCTAGTTACAGTTGTCCAACTTCCTGTTCTAGGTAATGTTATGTCTGAGCTATACCATGTTTCTGCAAAAGCAGCAACTGGAAATGATGCTATTAAAGTTGTGCAAAGCAAAGCTTTAACAATTCCTTTTTTTCATTTTAATCTCCCTTCCATACTTTAATTTATAAATTTAGTCCATTAAAAAAATTTGAAAATTTTTAAAAATAGTAAGACAAGCTTGGCCTACATACATATTATACCAGCAATCACTTCCAATTACAACCATTATTTGTTTTTTTTATCTTCAAACCCTTTTGTTGTTACAATTCGCTAATAAGCAATTCTTAACACAACTATTATTTCTAAATTAAAATTGATAAAAATTATTAAATACATTAATAAAAAACTTTCAATCTCTTACTTTGCTTTATTAATTTAAATGCTTATTGAATTTATTTTGATCTCAATTTAAAATATATAAAATCTATATATAGAGCTGTTAGTCCCCCCGATACTGTAGCAGCAAAACACATCAATGCAATTATAATAGCAGCCAAATCCTTAAAACCTTCCCCCTTATTTCCCATAGCAATGATGATGCTATTTGCCATAATTATAAAACTCATTATAGAAGGAATATATTTAATAAACTTATATTTCTTAAAAAGTCTATTAAGACAGAAAGTTATAGAAGTTGAAACTATAATAACTAAGATGATTATCCCTAACAACCTTAACATAAAAAACCTCCCTATAAGCTATGATTAAATGTATTATTTGTTATATACTACGAAATATATAGACCTTTGAACGAACTTTTCATTATTTATCAATCGCTTATATTATCCATAAACATATATAATAACAGTTGTATAAAGTAAGTAAAAACTTTAAAATTCTATATATAAATGTAAGGAGAAGAGAATTTATGCATACAAAAGCTAGCCTAATAAATAAGTATAAAAAATAGTGGAAGATATAAAAAAAAATTGACTTAACCAGCTTAAGTAGTGAAGATTTATTATTGGAATCTAGCAAATTAAAAGAAGAAGCTTTAACTGGATCCGATTCTAACACCCTTCTTGTAAAAGCCTACGCCCTAGTTAAGGAAGCAATAAGGAGAACTCTAGGCTTTAATGTCTATGATGTACAGCTGTTAGGAGCTATTGCACTAAACAATAAAAACATTATAGAGATGAATACTGGTGAAGGAAAAACATTTACTGCCGTATTCCCATCATATCTACACAGTCTATATAAAAAGGGCGTACACATTCTTACCTTCAACGATTATCTAGCTAAAAGAGATGCCCTTTGGATGGGACCTATATAGGATAGATTATCCACCTTATGTATTTACTCACAAAGAGGCTAAATATAAAGCTCTAATTGAAGAAATCAAAAAAGTACATTCCACTGGACAGCCAATACTTATAGGTACTAGCAGCGTTAAAGAATCAGATCAGCTAGCTAAACTCTTAGAAGAAGTAGGCATTAGCTGTCAGGTACTAAACGCTAAAAATGATGAGTTGGAAGCTCATATTATTGAGAATGCTGGAGTTTTAGGCGCTGTAACGGTTTCAACCAATATGGCAGGACGAGGAGTTGACATATTATTAGGAGGACCTGAGGGCAATAATAGAGAAAAAATAAAAAAACTAGGTGGACTTAAAGATGAAATCCTAGAAAAGGATTATCCTAAGTTATACGAAAGCTTAAAAGCAAAATATAGCTCTGAGGAAATTGAAACCTTTAAAAGAAATTTAAGATTATTTCATATGGATCAGCATTGGGCAGATTATCTTGATAAGGTTGCCAATCTTCGCCAGGGTATACACCTTAACGCTATAGGTGGTAAAGACCCTTTAAGGGAATTTCAATTAAAATTGATAGAGCAATTTAAAGCGCTCAAGGAAGAAATAGAAGAATCCATCAAAGAAGATTATAAAGAAGTTGAGCTTTCCATATCAGCCTTTGAGGAGCTTAAAGAAAGGATAAAGGCACCAGAAGCAACTTGGACCTATCTTGTTAATGATGATTCTATTAAAAATACTCTAGGACTATTAAAAGGATTAGTTAAAATAAGCGGTATGAACAATTTCTTTTCTTGGCTTACCTTTGCTGCGGAATACGAATTTAATAAATTATTTATAGGCAGTAGGAAATAAAGACTTTTAATAAATTCACCAATAAATTTAGGCTTGTTCTTAGCTTTCACTAAGAACAAGCCCCTTTACTCACTTTCTTCCTTTTGATAATCTATTTTTTCTACTTCTTGTGGATACTTGCTTAATATATTATCTAATTCTATAGAAGTTTCTTCAATCAGAAGATGCTCGTTAAAAAAGTTTAAAACAAAATCCTGCCTTATTAATGAATTTTTACTGCCATCTAATTTTCCAGAATATCCATAGGGTTTACTTAAAGGAGAATACATATAAATCATAGTAAAATCCAAGTGTGTTGTTCCATTTATCTGATACAATTCTCTGTAGCCTTTACTGCTTTTTAAGAGAGGAATTAGATTTTTATTGTTAGGATCTGTTTTCCACTGCTCACTTCTCAAGAAAAGTGCAGGGATATTAAGCCCTTTGCTAATAGCTTTTGAGCTTAAAGGTTCCAGCCAAGGATCAAAGGATACTATAGCCTTGATTCTCTTGTCTCTTTGAGCAGTTAAAACTCCAGCTCCACCTCCAGCAGAATGTCCTATGAGTCCAATAGAAGCCAAATCTAGCTTTCCTCCAAACATTGACTCTTGATCTAAATTAATTTTTTCTAAGATACCGATAGTAAACAATATATCCTCTGAATATACGTTCATTATTTTATATCCATCGGATAAAAAAACTTCTCTATCTGCTCCAAGGGAAAGAACCTGGCTATTAAGATATGCCGCTTCACCATCATCAAATACAGTAACTGCTGCCACATTAGTGTGGTCTATTGCCGCCACAATATATCCGTTGCTTGCTAGCATCTCAGCCAAATCTGTATGGAGACTTCTGAGACCTGTCAACCCATGAGATATAATTACTATAGGATACTTTTCCTTGGTTAAACTAAGAGGTGCACCCTTGTAAGAATTAGACTTTATCATGGTAGTAGGCCTTAATAAAAATTCAGGAAGACCAACCAATCGACTTATAGAATCTGCTACTTCAGTTCCCTCCTCCAACCAGGGACTTGGCTCATATCCTTCCACCTTGTCTGAAGGATACCATAGTTGAATTCTAATTTTTCTTCCTCCATAATCATTGTCCTTATCCAGCCATATTCTTTCCATATCTACTGCATCAAAGGATAAGGTTCCTATCTTATAAGGCCCACTGGGCTTCATTAAATTGTATAAAGGAAACATATATGAAGCTACTGCGGATAAAAATATTAAAATAGTAAACCCAATAATACTACATATTCTAAGAACCTTTTTATCATAGATTCTTTTAAAGATTTCAAAATCAATATTAGCTACAATAAACAATATAATAATAAATACAAATATGAAATAAATAGGATACATCTGCCACCGAGTACCTTCAGTGACCCTATGAAGCAAGAAGAAAATTGCAGCTATTATACCAATATATCTAATTCTCTTAATCCTTTCAAAATATCCTACATAAAATAAAATGGCATAAGTTATTGCAAACACAAATAGTATTATCTCTAACAATCTCATTTTTTTCCTAGCCCATTAGTTTATTTTGTGAATAGTGGTATAGCCAGGTTCACCTCCCTTTACTCACTTACCCTTAATGTACTTTCCTGATAACATAATATGAGAAAATATATTAAGGGTGTCAGTGAGTAAGTTAGCTTTAACCTTCTATTTCATCAGTTAATCTAATTATTTCATCAATAATATTTCCAATATGCTCAATAGTATTCAATAAAGGCTTATCTGTGGTAATATCTACACCTGCCATCTTAGCTAGTTCCACCGGTGTCTTAGTTCCTCCTGCCTTTAACACTTCTCTCCAGTCATCTACTGCAGGCTGACCTTCTTCTAATATCCTCTTACTTACCTCTGTAGCTATAGTAAGACCTGCACTATAAGTGTAAGGATATAGTCCCATATAATAATGTGGTTGTCTCATCCAAGTAAGCTCTGCTCCATCAATTATTTTTACCTGGCCACCCCAGAATTTTTCTAGCACTTCTCTCTTTATTTCATTAAGCTTATCTGCCTGCAAACTGCCTCCTTCATCAACAATCTTATAAACTTCTCTTTGATAAGCAGCCTCTAAAAGATGTGTTACAAAGTTATGATAATAAGTTTTGCTTATCAAGGATGATAATACCCATCTTTTAAACCTTGGTTCATGGTTAGTCTTCAAAAGATGGTTTACCATGAGCATCTCATTCATAGTAGAAGGTGATTCTACAAAATAGGTGGAAACCCTAGTACCGAAAATACTCTGATTCTGATTGCATAAAGTAAAGTGCCCTGCATGACCAAGCTCATGGGCTAAAGTAAAGACTTCGCTCATCTTTTCATTCCAAGAGCATAAAATATAAGGATGGGCAGCATAAGGTGTAGAACAGAAGGCCCCAGTAGACTTTCCTTTGTTTTGCGCAAAGTCTATCCATCTTTCATCATAGGCTCTTCTTACTATTTGTAAATAATCTTCCCCTAGTACAGATAGAGCTTCTTCAACATACTTTCTAGAATCTTCTATACTTACTTTAGGTTCATATTCTGGGTCCACTGCAATCTTTAAATCTGCAAAGGTTATTTCATCTAGCTTGTGAATTTTCTGAAGTAGCTTAGCATACTTACGCATATGAGGTGCTAGTTTCTCCATTATTATGTCTATTTGTCTGTCATATAATTTCCTATCTACCTTTTGAGGGAACAACAAACTATCAATAACAGAATCAAAGCCTCTTAAATTAGCAAGGGTTTTCTCCTTCTGCACCTGTGTTTGATAAGCAGCAGCAACGGTATTCTGATATTCTCTTAATTTCTCAGAAAAGGCTTTAAAGGCTGCCCTTCTTAGTTTTGTATCATTTTCATATTCCCATTCATTTTCAAACAATACAAAGCTAAGAGGATAATCCTTTCCATCCACATTAAAACTTTTGAAATTCATATCCGCTAACTTTGCCTGTTCATAAATACTATAAGGTGCCTCTAAAGTTCCAGATAGAGCTGCTAATACTCTTTCCGCTTCAGGATGCAAAGCATGAGGCTTATTTCTTTTTATATCCTCTAAATAAATCTCATTTTCCTTTGACTCTTTAATGGCTTCATCTATAAGACTTTCGTCCTCCTGTATTATTTCACTGTCTATAAAACTCAATTTACTAGAAACATGAGACATAGTATTAGCAAATCTCATATACCTATCCACATTTTCGCTATTAGTATGGTCTACCGATAAAGATAATTCTGCATAATTGCCAGTAAGATCTGCAATCTCTGTTACCTTTCTTAATTTATCTAAACACCTATTGATATTTTTTGAAGTGTTTAACTTGCCTTTAAACTCCTTTTCAATTTCTACAGCAAGCTCTTCTAACTCTTTTATAGCTGCATTATATTCTTCCTCTGAAGTATAAATAGCAGATAAATCCCAGGTAAGAGCTTCTTCTACATCTTTTCTATCCCTTAATTCCTTTGCCATTATAATTCCTCCTTCAACTGTATATTATTAATATTTTACTCTTCATAACTTTTTTAGTCTACAAAGATATCTATAACTATAAAAAAAAGCTTTGAATCTCTACAATAATAGAAATTCAAAGCTTTATAATTAAAGAGTAAATTTAACAGTTTTAGATTCTGTATCCATTATGCACTTAGCGCCTAAAGGAATTGTAGACATAGGATGACAGTGGCCAGATTTTATATTATACATTACTGGCTTTTTGTAATCTGCTAATAGATCCTTTAGCATTTCTACAACATCATAGCTTTTATCCGCTTTATTTACACAATCTGCGAAATCACCAAATATTATTCCTTCTGCCTCATCTAGCTTTTTCGAATATTTTAATTGATACATCATTCTATCCAATTTTCTTACTGGTTCATCTACATCTTCTATAAACAATATTTTCCCTTTTGTATCAATCTCATAAGGGGTTCCTATCATAGAAGTAATCAAAGATAAATTGCCACCTATAATTACTCCTTCCGCCTGACCTTCCACCATTACTTTAAAGTCTTCTCCCTTAGGATTATCTAGAATTAACTCCTTCTCCATGTTCAAAGCTTTTTCAAAGCTCTCCCTAGTAAAGTCATCAAAATTTTTTAGCATATTGGATTTTACCATAGGTCCATGAAAGGTTACTAAATTACACCTTTGATTAATATTTACGTGTAGATTAGTTACATCGCTATATCCTACAAATATTTTAGGGTTTTGTCGGATTATTTCAAAGTCTATTTTATCCATAAGATGGGAGCTTGTATCTCCACCTCTTATACACCAAATTGCCTTTATCTCTTTGCAAGCAAACATCTCCATTAGATCCTTCGCTCTTTCTTCACCGGTGCCAGCTGAATATCCATGAATGGAACGACATACACAGCTAGCCATTTTTACTTTGTATCCCATCTCTTCAACCAAAGCCTTACATGAACTAGCCTCTTCTTTAGTAACCGGTGAGGATGGAGCAAGTATTCCTATAGTATCACCTTTTTTTAGTTTCTCTGGGAATATCATTTTTTAGCCTCCCAATCAATATTAGATTCTTAATTATATTATGAACCTAACTTTCTCAAATATCACCTTTAATAGCTAACGGTAAATGCTCCAAATCACCTCTTACATTACTATAGTTTTCATCTATTCTTACACCATTACGGTTAACTTCATGAAGATTTTGATAAATATTATAGTTAAAGTATTTAGAGAAATAATTAGCTTGACCAGTTCCCATGGAGGTTTGCCATATATACAGATCTGTGCCCATCTTTTCCTGCAGGAATTTTACTACTCTATAATTTCCATAAACTCCAATATCCCATCTTCTCTTTTCAGGATCATCAGCGGAAAACTTGTCCATAGTATCTTTAATTCCTCTAAAATATTCTTCTATATTTGATAATGGAATATCTCCCACATTACTTTCATCCACTGCAAAATATATAGCAGAAGGCTTACCTGCTACTGAGAAAGATTGTCCAACTTCTATAGCCTGTTTAATAGCTTCTGTACTCTGAGCAACTCCATATTCATAATTAAAATATTCAGCTTTATTGTTATAGTCCTGATAAATAGCCACTAACCGCAATCCTGCCTGGGATGCTGCCTGAGCTTCCTCTTTAGTCAGCTTCTTAGCTTGATCCTTAGCACTATAGTATCTAGCAACAAAGCTGTAACCATCTTTCTTAAATTGCTGATATTGGCTTAATGACAATGACGTATAAGTATCAAAACCTCTTTGAGCTATATCTGGCATCACAAATTGAGCTGCTACAAAACCAACCTTATCCTTGTAACGAACCTTGTACCAATCATCACTTTTACCTATTATAGTCAGGGCTGTTCCATTTTCCAAGGGATAAATTATAGCCTCTTTTTCACCGGGTCCCTTTCTGAAATTCACACTACCAGCAGATTGAATATGGGCTTCTTCCTCATAGGACTTATCCATGTTTTTAGCTACTAAGGTTATATCATATATATCCACTAAAGAATCCTCATTTATATCTGCCAGTTTAGCCTTTTTATTATAGCTTTTTGCTACTATGGATAAATCCTTAATATCTATAATCATATCTAAATTAATATCTGTTTTTCTCAATAAATCTGTCCCCTCTTCAGCTAGGGAATATTTATTCCTTGTATTATCTTCCTCTGCCTTAGTTTCAGTATAAGCTAATGTACTCATAGCAATTATAAAACTAAGTCCAAAGGCCCCCATTGCTTTCATACCACTTTCCCCCTTTAGTATCTGTAAATATTTTACACATATAATTCGCATATTAATTTTAACATTGATGTTATAGTCTTACAATATTTAAATATTAACAATATAAAGTTCCCTATAATCTGTCTACTACATCTTCAATAGACAGATTATAAAAATCCATAGATTAAACTAGAACCATTATTTTATAAGCTTACCCTTTAATATAACATTTCTAAGATTAAATTTCTCATCCATCAAAACCACATTAGCATATTTTCCAGGAGCTATACTACCGTATTCATCATAAATACCTATTTGCTTAGCAGGATTAACTGCGGCGCATTTCACTGCGCTTTCTACCGGAATTCCAAAGGATATGGCTTTTTGCATACATTTCATTAGGTTGCTTACAGAACCAGCAATGGTACCATCAGATAAGGTAGCTTTATCCCCCTTTACTGTAACCAACTGCCCTCCTAAGTAATACTGTCCATCTTCCATTCCAGTTGCCATCATGCTATCACTGATGAATATTATACGATCATCCCCAAAAATCTTAAAAGTTGCTCGAATCACTGAAGGTTGAACATGAATACCATCACAAATTAATTCAACTTTAGCCTTTTCATAGTCAAAGGCCGCTCCCACTACTCCCGGTGCACGATGGTTAAAGGGAGGCATAGTATTATATAAGTGAGTCACATGAGAAGCTCCATTATTGAAAGCCTCTAGAGCTGTTTCATAATCAGCATTAGTATGTGCTATAGAGATAACTACTTCATTCTTTAACTCCTTAATAAAAGTCATGGCTCCCTCTTCCTCAGGAGCTATAGATACTAGCTTTATTAAATTAGCAGACAATTTATTCATCTTGCGAAAATGCTCTGCATCAGGCCTTCTAAGAAAATCTGCCTTTTGAGCTCCTCTTTTAGCATAACTTAAGTAAGGCCCCTCCATGTTGATCCCAATCAAGGTAGCGCCACTTTCATTCCTATATTTTGATGCATTTGTAAATATCTTAGCCAAAGATTCATCATCTAAGGTCATTGTGGCAGGACAAATACTAGTAACACCATTTTGGGCCTGATAATTAGCTATAGCTGCTAGAGCCTCTAAACTTCCATCACAAAAATCATATCCTGCACAACCATGAAAATGAATATCTATAAGGCCCGGTATAGCATATAATCCTTCTGCCTCTATGATATCATTATCATTTTCATTATTTTCTGTAAACCTATCATCTCTTATATAAATATCTCCTTTTTCGAAAACTCCTGTTTCTAAGTATACCTTAGCGTTTTTTATAATCATAAAGAGGCCTCCTAAAATTACATATGAATATAATTCCTAACTCTTTAAAAACACTCACAAATATTATACGGTTATAAAGTACTTTTAATAGCCTATCATAGAATCTAAATTATTTTTTATTAGTAATAAAAAAAGATGCTCCCATTTTAGGTCACATCTTTTTAAATTTCCTATTCTTTTAAATAAAAGCTGCCAAGCCCTTTTCTATTAAGTTAACTTTCCATATCCTCATAGATGCTTGTCTTATTTTTACCTGAGGACTTAGAGACATATAGGGCAGCATCAGCCTGTGTAAAAAAATCTTCCATTGACAACCCTTTATAATGTCCTCTTATACCTGCACTAATACTAAATCTTTCATTTTCTTTTCCTTGGAAAACTTTTTCATTAAATTGCTTTCTTATAGCCTCTACAATTTCAAAAGCCTTTTTCTTATCCTTATCAGGAAAAATTATAGCAAACTCCTCTCCCCCATATCTGGCAGCATAATCATCGGTGCCAGTATTCTCTTTAATAATGTCCGCCAAGGCTTTAATAACTTCATCACCAAAACTATGGCCATAGGTATCGTTAACTTTCTTAAAATTGTCTATGTCCATCACTGCTAAAGTAAGGGGAAAATTATAATACTCACTTTGCTCTATTAAACTTTTCAAATACTCGTAAAAGGTTTTATGATTATACAAGCCTGTGAAGGGCTCAATTTTGGAGTTATATTCCATAACAAAATTCTTAAGTGTTAAATCTCTTTCCCTTTCATATGTAGACAAAAAGTTATTTATTATCTCACCAGTTCTTATGATCAAGGATCTAACAATAAGTGCTGTAGAAATCATTGCAGATATAGTTGTGATAACATCAGTTAAATCATGATAAATTTCACCTGAAGGGATATTTGGTAAATAAAATGTTATAAATAGTATGTACAAAATCATATTCAAAAAGAAAGCAAAAGCTGCTATTTTATGGCTTCCATAGTAAACAGAAAGTATAATAGGTAGTATGAATAATAGATACATCATGGAAACAGAATAGTGAATACAAATTAAATTAAAAGCCATAAAGGTACCAGAGATTATTATTAAATACTTTGCCGCTTCCTTATGCTTGTTTTTAATTAACTTATTTATAATCTCCGATATAGAAAGTAGTATAACATTATTTACAGATGGTGTAATGATATAAACTAATATATAATCAAATTTATTACTTAGTATTTGATCCTTTGTCAAGAAATAGATAATAATTTCAGTAATAGTAGAAATAATTGCAATTATCCAATAAACATTTAATATCTTTTTATTCCACTTTTCAAATTCTATTACTTCAAATTTATCCTTATACACAGTAATCTCCTTCACTTGTACGCATTTTTCGATAAAAAATAACTATATTCAATATTATACAACTTTACATTTATAATTATCAAGCAAAAGCCACAATAGCAATTTTTAGACAAAGATAAAGATAAACTTTGCTTAATATATGTATATTCATCTATCTTTGATTCTATTTTAAAAAATTTATATATCACAACTTCTAAAGCTCCTATAAGTGAAAAACAGGAATACAATAAATCTTATTGCATTCCTATAGACTAAATTTCATATGTCCACCATTGGATCGTAAATAATAGGTAAGACCTTTACCCGCTTGCCATTGAAGGGTCAAATTATTAAAACTTCCTTCATCATAATACTTATACTTACAGCTATTATTTTTAACCTCAATTTCACGTAGAATATTTTCATCATCAAAAGAAAGATTCTTGCTACTATTGCTAGCTCTAATCAGTTCTTCATCAGTACTTGGTAGTAAGGCCATGCCCTCTAGTGCCTTTGCAAAGGCTCTATAGTCAAGCTGATTTTCATTTAAAAACTCATCGAAGGTAGAAAGTTAAAATCAATTATTTCACTTTAAACTTTGGAGGCAAAGTTTGCTTATGTAAATTAGCCTCATGTTTTAATCTAATCTTTTCATCTACTTCCTTATCTCCACAGGTTCCTCTCTCCATATAATCATTAACCTGCTTGTAGGTAAAACCTAGTTTCTCTTCATCAGATTTTCCACTTAGTCCATCACTAGGAGTTTTATGAACCAATTCATAGGGCAAGCCTAAATAGTCTCCCACTGCCATAACTTCTTCAGTGCTTAAATCTCCTATAGGATTAAAGTCATAAGCACCATCTCCCCATTTGGTTGTATATCCTACAAAAGCTTCTGATTTGTTTCCTGTGCCACATACCCTATAATGCATATTTGCTGCAATTGCATATAAGGTAGTCATTCTTAATCTTGGTGCTATATTTATTTTGGCATCTTCAGAAAGATTTTCCTCAGAAATAGCTTCTATCAAGCCATTATAAGCTTTTTCTATATTTACTATCTTATATGGTATACCAATAAAATCTACTAACTTTAAGCTATCTTTTATATCCTTCTGTTCTCCATTAGGCATAAGAACTCCAAAAACTCTATCTTTGCCTAAGGCTTCAACTAAAAGCCTTGACACTACAGTACTATCCTTACCACCGCTAATTCCAATAACAGCACCTTTAGCTCCAGGTTGATTATCAAAATACTCCCTAATCCAGCTTATAATATCTTCAGTTACCTTTTGAGCATTAAAGTCTTTTCTCATCTTATTTATCCTCCCGTAAAAATTAAGTTTATATTTCTAACGATTTATCACCTTAGCCTGTAAACCAATTGCTACATCTAAGGCTTTTTCATGTAAAGCATCATCAAAGCTAGCACAAAGACTGGCATCTACTATTATATCCGCATTTCTGTATTGGGATTGGAACATTACTAAGTTGCTTATTACGCATATATTAGTAACAACTCCCACTAACTCAATTTCTGTAATGTCCTCTCCTAATTCCTCTGCCAATCTAAGCATATCCTTTGGTGCTATACCAAACCCTTCTTTTTCATAGTGCAAAGTATTTTCAGCATTAACGAAGTCCTTTAAGCTTCCATACAAACCATGACCTTCTGTACCTTTAAGACAGTGAACTACAGGAAGTTTTTTTCCTTCTCTAGTTTGCAAGTATTCCTCGTAATGAGTATCATATGTAAATAATACTTTGTTTCCTTCCTCTAAGTATTTAGCAACCTTCTTGTATATGCCTTGTTCTAAAGTTACTGCCTTCTCAAAACCCAACGCTCCATCTACGAAATCCTTTTGATAATCAATAACTACTAATAGTTTTGACATTTTAGACCCCCTCATTAAATTTCATATACTTTAATTTTAGCATGGCCTTTAGTTAAAATTCTA
>NZ_FMJL01000024.1 GCF_900095445.1 Clostridium sp. N3C | reverse complement strand
TTTATATAATATACGAAGGTCAACAAAAAAAATATGAAAATATTGCTTATTATTATGAACAACTGTTAACTTTTACTAGCAAATTATCTTTTATAAATTCTCTTCAGCCTTTTATTTATATAAAGCAAAAGTGGCCAAAAGCCACCTCTGCTGTTAAGATATTGATTCAAATATTGATTGAAAAGACTCTATACTTCATTTATAAAGTATAGAAAATTACTTATTTGCTTTAGCCTCGATAAGTTTTGCAAGATCGTGGGCCATTTTATCTATTTCCTCTTGGTTTTCACCTTCTAACATAACTCTAACTAAAGGTTCTGTACCGGAAGGTCTTATTAATACTCTTCCGCATCCCTTTAAAGCTTCTTCGATTCTCTTTATTTCTTCAACTATTTCAACGTCAGTTTCATAGATATTTTTCATGTGGTTTGGTATTCTTGCATTAACTAATACTTGAGGTAATTCCTTCATCATAGATGCTAGCTCAGATAAAGTTTTTCCACTCTTTTTAACAATAGCTGCCATCTGAAGTCCAGTTACCAAACCATCACCGGTAGTATTATAGTCAAGGAATATGATATGACCGGACTGTTCTCCTCCAAGCTTGTAGCCATACTTTACCATTTCTTCTAGCACATATCTATCTCCAACCTTAGTTTTAACAGTTCTAATACCTTCCTTTTGCATAGCAATATCTAGGCCTAGGTTGCTCATAACAGTAACTACTAGAGCATTATCATTCAATCTTCCCTGCTGCTTTAAATATTTAGCTGCAATAGCCATCATAAAGTCACCATGTACTAGATTGCCATTCTCATCTACAGCAAGACAGCGGTCTGCATCACCATCGAAAGCTAGTCCTATATCACAATTTTTTCTTACAACATAGTCCATAAGCTCTTCTGGATGAGTAGAGCCGCATTTTTTATTTATATTTATACCATCTGGGTCGTTATTTATAACTACAACCTCTGCTCCAAGGCTTCTAAAAGTTTCTACCGCTGCAACATAAGCAGCTCCGTTGGCACAATCTAAAGCTATCTTCAAACCTTTTAAATTAATATCGATAGTTGATTTAGCATAGTCTATATAATCTATAAGAGCACTATCCTCTACAATTTTTCTTCCAAGGTCTGCTCCTGTCGGTGAAGGTACTCCTTCAAAATTACTTTCTATAACACTTTGAATTCTATCCTCTAACTCATCTGACAGTTTATAGCCATTACCATTAAAGAATTTTATGCCATTATATTCTACAGGATTATGGGAAGCAGATATCATTACCCCTGCATCAGCCTTATATTTTCTAGTAAGATATGCAATGGCGGGAGTTGGTACTACTCCTACACAAACTGCTTCTGCTCCTACAGATAATATACCAGCTACTAAAGCAGACTCAAGCATATCGCAGGATATTCTTGTATCTTTACCTACTAAAATCTTTGGCTTATGGGTACCTTCTGTCAAAACAAAAGCTCCTGCTCTACCTAAATTATAGGCTAGCTCCGCAGTAAGCTCTGAGTTTGCTATTCCTCTTACACCATCGGTTCCAAACATTCTACTCATATTTATTACCCCTCTTTATCATGTTAGTTATAGCCTTTAAATTAACCGTAATTTTTTCACATAATCATTATATCACAAATTTGCAGAAGCGCTATAGATTACGGCTGTAATTGCTGCCATTAGATTGTCTATCTAACATGGATAAAGTAATAATTTTTAGGCAAACTATTTATAAAAGTATAAGGAGGGGATATTATTGATACGAGAAATAATAGGTGCTACTTCTTTAGCTTCAATGCTTATGCCTAACAAGAGTAAAAAGAGAAAAATGATGCCTAGCATAAGTAAAACTGCAGCAGTTGTAGGTCTTAGTGTTGGTGCATATGTAGCTTATAAAAATCAAATGAATAAACAGGATAACTCCTCACATATTTAGCTTTAAAAAAGGACAGTCACTCTGACCTTATTAGATCAGGACTGTCCTATATATTTATTGATAAATTTTAGCTTCTTCTTCTCCTGATAGTACTCTAATAGCACCTTGAGCTAGGGCTAAAAGTTCATCTTCTCCTGGATATACTACTACTGGAGCTATGAATGATACTCTTTCCTTTATTGGATCAACCATTGGTTTTCCATAAGCTATACCTCCAGTTATAATGATTGCATCAACCTGTCCGCTAAGTACTGCTGCACAAGCACCTATTTCTTTAGCAGTTTGATAAGCCATAGCCTCGTATAAAAGCTTTGCCTTTGGATCACCAGCTAAAGCTGCATTTTCTACTTCTAGAGCATTGTTTGTACCAAGATAAGCTACAAAACCGCCCTTTCCAGTAATCTTCTTTTTCATTTCTTCATATGTATACTTTCCGCTATAGCATAGTTTTACTAGATCTCCTACAGGAACTCCACCACTTCTCTCTGGTGAGAAAGGACCTTCTCCATCTAAAGCGTTATTTACATCAACAATTCTTCCCTTTCTGTGAGCACCTACAGAAACTCCGCCACCTAAATGAGCTACTATAACATTGATATCTTCATACTTCTTACCATTTTCCTTAGCATATCTCTTAGCTACAGCCTTTTGGTTTAAAGCATGGAAAATACTAGTTCTTTCTATTTCAGGAATACCTGAAATTCTAGCCACATCATCCAATTCGTCTACTACAACTGGATCAACGATATAAGCAGGTATATTTAGATCCTTAGCTATTTCGTTAGCAATAAGTGCTCCAAGATTGGAAGCATGTTGTCCTCTAACCTCTGCTCTTAAATCTTCTAGCATTCTATCATTAACTGTGTATGTTCCACCTTCTATAGGCTTTAGAAGTCCGCCTCTTCCTACAACAGCACTTAATTCCTTAATGTCAAAATTCTTTTCCTTAAGTACTTGTAATATAGTATCTTTTCTAAATTCAAATTGATCTACTACAGAGTTGAATTTTTCTATTTCTTCAGTTGCATGTCTTATAGTCTCTACAAAAATTGGATTTTCATCTTCATATACTCCAATTTTTGTGGAAGTTGATCCTGGGTTAATTATTAAAAGTTTATAGGCCATTTTTACGCCTCCCTTTCTTAAATATTATTTATTATTTGCTACTAAAGCTGCTAAAGCTATGGAATAAGTTTTAGTTTCAAAACTGTCTGCTCTAGAAGTTAGAATAACTGGTGCTGCTGCTCCTACTAGCAATCCTCCGTTTCTAGAATCAGAAGTATATGTTAAGGTCTTATACATTATGTTAGCCGCTTCAATATTTGGAAGAAGTAAGATATCTGCCTTTCCAGCAACAGGTCCGCCTACGTTTTTATGTTTAGCAGCCTCTTCTGAAAGAGCATTGTCTAAAGCTAAAGGCCCATCAACTATGCATCCTTTTATTTGTCCTCTGTCATTCATCTTAGCAAGAAGTGATGCATCTATTGTAGCTGGCATATCTGGGTTAACCACTTCAACAGCACATACCGGAGCAACCTTTGGAAGTTCAAGGCCAACTGCATGAGCAACCTTAACTGCATTATTTATCATATCAACCTTAGCTTTTAAATCTGGATACATATTAAAGGCTGCATCTGTTAAGAATATCAATCTGTCTATGCCCTTTATTTCAAATACTGAAACGTGAGAAATTAACTTTCCAGTTCTAAGCCCAACCTCTTTATTTAATACAGCTCTTAAAAAACTTGCTGTATCTATAAGGCCCTTCATAACCATATCAGCGTCGCCTTTTGAAGTTAATTCCACAGCCTTAAGTGCCGCCTTTGCAGCATTAGTTTCATGAATAATTTCGTACTTTGATAGATCCATGTCTATTTTATTTGCTATTTCTTTAATAGCCTCCTGGTCACCTACCAATATAGCTTCTGCAATACCTTGTTCCTGAGCTGCCTTTATAGCTTCTAATACTGGTTCATCCTGAGCCACAGCCACTGCAACCTTTTTAACTCGTCCACTTTTAACCTTGGCTAATAAATCATCAAAATTCTTTACCATTATGTATTCCTCCTAATAAAAATAATTTTCCCTCTAGAACCCCATAAGCTTTGTTAACTTTTCTACAATGTATATTAAAATAATTGAATTTAATATAGCAACTACATTAGTAATTAAAGTTGAATATCGATGTTTTATAATCAAACCTTTGATTATATTTTAACAAATAAATAAAGGAATATAGGAATTGTCAGAATTATCAGACCAAGTTATTATAATTTTTTATAATTTCTTCTGCTATTCTAAGGCCATCCACTGCAGCGGATATAATTCCACCGGCATATCCTGCACCTTCTCCAGTAGGATATAGGCCCCTGGTAGAAATACTTTCTCCTTTTTCATTCCTGTCAATTCTCACCGGTGCCGAAGTTCTAGTTTCTATACCAGTAAGCACTGCATCTTCCATGGCAAAGCCTTTAATTTTTTTATCAAATTGATCTAAACCTACCTTTAACATATCTACCACATATTTAGGCAAGCATTTATCTAACTTAGCAAAATTCCATCCCGGTCTATAGGAAGGAGTTACTCTACCTAACTTCTTACTGTCCTCCCCCTTTATAAAGTCTCCAACTAATTGTATAGGTGCCTCATAATTACCACCACCAACCTTAAAGGCTAAGGTTTCATAATATCTTTGAAACTCCATTCCCCTTAAAGGAGAATTTCCTTCAAAATCCTGTGGAGCTACAGATACTACCAAGGCAGAATTAGCATTTTCCTTGTCCCTTTTCCTGTAACTCATGCCGTTAGTTACTAGCCTGTTAATCTCAGAGGCTGCAGCTACCACTTCTCCTCCAGGACACATGCAAAAACTATAAACAGACCTATTTAATCCTTTATCGGTGTACGCCACCCTATAATCTGCGGCTCTTAATTTAGGATGTTTAGCATACTTGCCATACTGTGCTTCATCGATAAAATCCTGAGGATGTTCAATTCTAACTCCTATAGAGAAAGGTTTAGGTGACAAAAATATCCCCTTATTATAAAGCATTTCATAAGTATCTCTAGAACTGTGACCTATAGCTAAAATGAGAACCTCACAAGGAACTTCATTGCCATTTACTTTAATAGCCTTTATCTTATTATCCTGCAAAATAATATCCTCTAATTTGCTATTAAAATGTACCTCTCCCCCTAGAGCCCTAATCTCCTCTCTAATATTCTTTACCACTGTTTTTAATATATCTGTTCCTACATGGGGCTTTCCACTGTAGGCTATATCCTCTGGTGCTCCAGCCTTAACAAACTCCTGTAATACAAAATCACATCTCTTATCTTTTATTCTAGTTGTCAGCTTACCATCAGAAAAGGTTCCAGCTCCTCCTTCACCAAACTGTACATTACTTTCTGTATTAAGCTCTCCACTTTTCCAAAAGTGTTCTACAGTTTTAGTTCTAGAATCTACATCTTCTCCTCGTTCAAAAATCACAGGTTTATATCCTTTTCTTGCTAAAAGTAGACCTGCAAAAATACCTGCAGGTCCCATTCCTACTATTACTGGCCTATGTAATAACTTTTTGCTGCCCATTGTTAAAGGTTCATTAGGCTCTTCCACTTGTAGTATTATATCGTTACTTTTACATCTATTAACTAACTTCTCTTCCATATTACAGCTTAATTCTACGGAATAGTTAAATTTAATATTGTCTTTTTTTCTAGCATCAATTGATTCCCTAAGAATCTTAAAGTTCTTTATTTCCTTCTTAGAAATTTTTAATTTCTTTGCTGCTTTATCTATTAGCAAACTTATATCCTCTTCTAAAGCTAGTGAAAGATTGTTTATTCTTATTGTCATATGTTCCTCCATGCTATTTTATATATGCAAATTTTTAATTAGCTGTTTATTGACTTGCTTGAATTCCATTACCCATATTTCTCTCATTACCTTCATCCATTGTTCTATTATTTGAATCAGTTGATTCCATTGACGTATCCCTTTGAGTCTTTTCTATTGTAACTTTAACAGTTTTGGGTGAATAGGATTCAATTGTAATTCCCTTAGGTGCTATTACCTTTACCTGTAAAGAAGGATATGTACCTTCTAAAAGATCTTTTAAATCTACAGTACAGGTAATATCCTCTGCTTTAAATTTATTTATAGCAGTCTCAGCACCTGATATTACAAAGGAAACTTTTTCATAATCCGATATAAACTTCAACCCTCCTGCTAAATTAGTAAAATTAATAGATAGAGACACGTTTTTTTGCTCAATCTTTTCTACCGCTATTTTTACTGCAACTGTGTCGCTACCAGATATAGTAGTAACTTTATCCAATACTAACTTAGCTTCCACGCTTTTATCTTCACTTATATCTGATAAATCTATTGCTTCTGTTTTAATTTCATTGATAGTTTCAAGTACCTTTTCATCTCCAGCTATTTCTATAGTACTAGGATCTGCCTCAATACTTTTTAAAATCCCCCCATTAGCTATAGTACCTGTAGTTTCGACCTTTACAGCTACTTTTTTCGTTTTTTTCACTGGTACTACCACATTTACCGTCTTAGGCTCAACCGTTACATATTTAACCTCTCTTCCTGCTTCATCATAAGGCTGTAGTGGTAAATTAAGTTCTTCATCCTTGCTTATATTTTCAAGATTTGTAGCTACCTCCACATATGAAACATTTTGCACATATTGCTCCGGTCCTTTTACCATTACCTTTTGAGGGGTTATAATAGGTTTTGAAGCTGTATAACCAGACTTGGCTGTTACTGAAATATTATCTCTTACAGCAACACTTTTTTCTATCAAACGATCCAAATTCACATCTATACTAAGATTATCCTTATCTACTACATCTATATTTTTAGGAATTCGTGAAACATATACTGGAATCCTATTAACTCCTTCTGTAAGATTAACTTGTGCAAAATCCGCTTTTAAGATTATATCATCTTCATTTAAATAGCTTAACTCCAGCATGGGACCTTGTACTCTTACAGAAATTTTAAAATCCTCATTCGGTAGTATAGCCAATTTAGACTTTTCTATTACATCTGTATTCTCCATAACTACTTTAAGGGTTATTCTCTTATCTCTTATTGGATTCTTGGTATTTGCTACATAAAGCCAAAAGATAAAGGAAGCTATAACACAAATCACTTTGATAATAATTTGGTTGTCCTTTTTGTTATCCACAGCTTCACCTTCTCTCTTATGGTTCTTTTTCTATTTGTTTGTCTCCTTTTCATAATTCTTATGAGTATATCCTTTAGCCTATCCTTATCATAGTTTCGAGTAAGCTTTCCATTAACAGAAAGAGATATGGTTCCTGTTTCTTCAGAAACTATTACCACTAAGGCATCGGATATCTCTGTAAGGCCTAAGGCCGCTCTATGTCTAGTTCCAAGCTTCTTATTTATATCTGTATTAGATGTCAACGGCAATACACAGCCCGCTGCCAAAATTCTATCATTACGTATAATAGTCGCTCCATCATGGAGTGGGGTGTTGACTACAAATATATTTTCTAGCAAAGCTGCGGATATAATAGCATCTATTTCGGTACCTGATGCAATTACATCATTTAAGCCAGTTTTTTGCTCTATAGCAATTAGGGCTCCAGTCTTTGATTTTGACAAATTATCTACCGCATTAACTAACTCCGTAACCACCTTGTCCATAACTTTATCATCTTCTAATAAAAGATGCCTCTCTGTAAAAGCCGTCCTTCCTAAATGCTCTAAAGCCCTTCTTATTTCAGGTTGGAATATAATAACAATAGATAGCACTCCAATGGTTAATGTTTCATTTAAAATTAGATTCAGCATTGTAAGATTCAACAAATCGCTTATAGGAATTAATATAATAATAAAAATTATACCTTTTATAAGCTGCATAGCTCTTGTTTCATTTAAAAGAGTATATCCCTTATAAAATATATAAGATATAACTACGATATCTAATATAGCAAATAAATCTATACTTTTTACGGTATATAGTAGCATCTTCAAAAATTCCAAACCTTGTCACCCCGAATTCTAATCTCATTATCAATTATACACTATTATTCAACTTCAATGTACCAGGAATTTAATTACCTCTACATATTTTATTATTTTTTACACGCCTGTCCTATTCTAGAGATAAGCAAGTATAATTTACAGTAATTTACGGTGAGTAATTTAAAAATCTATGATAGAATATATTGTATTAATTCACACTAATTTATAGCAGAAATTAAACCCTAGATATAAATATTAGAAAGGAACGTGTATATCTTGAAACCAAAAAAGAAAAAGATAAATAAAACAATGCTAACTATTATTATAACCATTTCTTCAGCATTAATACTAGCTACTGTATTTTTTGCTACATATTTTATTTTCATTGATAAAAGTTTAAATAAATATGAAAAGAACATGAGTAGTTTAATCTCTCAAATTAACTCTATAAATAAAAGTTCCAACCAATTGTTAGATAATAATGATATTAATTTAGAATTAGCAAAAGAAAAACTTCCATCTATGATGAAGGAGCTAGATATTATTAGAAATAAAGCCGAAGCGGAAATTCCGGGGGATAAATTTAAGCTTCAACATACAAGCCTAATTGAAGGCTTAAAGAGTAATAGGATAATGTATATGCAAATTTTAAACATCATTAATTCTCCTAACAGCAATGATTTAAAAGAATACTTTGCTAACTTTGAAAAATATAGAGATGACTGTGAAAACTACTACAGTGAGTTTTCTGTGAATTCCCTATCCCCCTCTGTAGAAAATGAAGCTAAGAACTTTATAAAAGCCTTTACTATTTACAGCAATGAGCTAATTAACACTCAGGAAGAAGCATTAGCTAAATTACAAGAAGATACTGCTTTTGCAAATTTCTTAGATTCCATAATAGAAAGGTTTGTACCTATTAATACTAACTTCTCCCTTGAATTAAGTGAAGTTCGTAATAGCACTGGTGACTACGATAAAGTTATAGAATTAGCAAATAAATATAATAATATTAATAATGATCTACAAAAGGAAATTCTCAACTTAAGTTCTGTTCCTCAAAGCGCTATAGCTTTAAGGGATGATTATATCAGACTTAGCAATTATTATAATTCCTTTATACAAAGCTTTATAACCGCTATAAATGAAGAAATGAACTTGATTTCATCTACAGAAAATAATAAAACAATTTCAGAGGAGCAATTAAAGAAAATTTATTCTGATTCAGATAATAAATTTTTAAGCCTTCAAGACAAATATAACAGCATCGTTAAAGACTATAACACTTTTAAAGAAAAAATTTCAGAATAAATTTTAGAGTTTTATGTATTATTTTTTTAAAGTTGGTAACAATACCATTAGCCTAAATTTTACGGCATAATTTGCTTTAAAATGCGGAGGAACCAAGTTATGGGGTGAATCACCATCTGGTGTAGGTTATACCTTTTCCGAACCCGTCAGCTAACTTCGCAGGCAAAAGGAGGTATTGTATGAAAAGAAAATTCTTTTTAGGCTTTACAGTTTTTTTATTAATGTCTATTTTATTTCAGGTTAGACTAGTAGTATGTCAGGCTGATGTTAAAACTGTATATAACAAATCTAACGATAAAAAGCAACAAATGTTTAATTATAAAAATAAGCAAGTTTATCTTAGTGATGATGATATTTACTTAATATCTCAAGTAATATGTGCTGAAAGTGCCGGAGAACCCTTTGAAGGAAAGGTAGCAGTGGCTTCAGTAATTCTTAACAGGTTAATACACCCTGAGTTTCCTGACACCGTTGAAGGTGTGATCAAACAAAAGAGCGCCTTTTCTTGTGTAAAAAATGGTGTTATAAAAGTAAAACCTACAGATGAATGTTATAAAGCCCTATACACTGCACTAAAAGGAAATGATCCTACAAATGAAGCAGTATTCTTCTATAATCCTGACATTGCTACTTCTAAATGGATGATAAATGTAAAGAAAAGTAATGTAAAGCCTATTGGAAATCACGTTTTTTTTGTAGTAAACAAATAGTTGTTTCTAATGACTATTAATATAAATAAACATTCTTTTAAAAGGGAAAAGGGGTGCAATTTATGCACCCCTGAATTTCATAATCATTTTTTTGAATCAATATAAGCAACAGCGCTCATAGCTGCAATCAATCCCTCTCCTGCAGCCTTTATGTACTGATATGGCCTTCCTACACAATCTCCCGCAGCGAAGCAACCTTGAAGATTGGTTTGCATACTCCTATCAACCTTTATATGTTCATCTTCTATTTCCAATCCTGGAACTAACTGTCCTGGAGAAATGCTATCTTTTAAAACAAAAACAGCATCGGTAGTAATGGTATTACTCTTAAGCAAAAGTTCCTTAACCCTATCTTCTCCTCTAATTTCTAAGGGCTTATCCTTTACTATTTCTATACCCTCTCTCAAATTTACTGGATCATTATACATAGGCACATAATATAGTTTTCCTGCTAACTCACTGACATAATTTGCTTCCTTCTCTGCTTTCTTATTGTAACCGATAATAGTTACAACCTTACCACGATAGAGAGGCGCATCACAGGTAGCACAATAACCTACACCCTTACCTAATAGCTCAAGCTCACCTTTTAAAGGCTTGGCATAGGCCATACCTGTAGCAATAATAATTGTCTTAGCCTCATAAATCTTTTCATTAGCCATAAGAGCATAATAATCTCCCATGGCATATACAGCATTAATTCTTTCTTCTGTTATTTCTATGTCCATAGCCTTAATGTGCTCTTGGAATCTTTCCTTCAAGCTTTCACCGCTAATGTCATAAAAGCCTAAATAATTGTTTATTTTAGGCGCTTTAACCAACTTATTGCTCAAGTCCTTATATCCAAAAATAATTATGTCTTTGTTTCGAATTTTAGCATTAATGGCAGCGGATAGTCCTGCTGGGCCACTGCCTACTATAGCTATATCATATCTTCTATTCAAGGTTACACCTCTTTATACATACTTTTCAATAACAACCTTTAATTCCTGTTTTGGTCTAAATCCCACAAGAGTATCTACTACATTACCATTCTTAAATACTAATAAAGTTGGAATACTTGCAATTTTATATTTATTAGAAATTGATGGGTTATCATCCACATTAACCTTTCCAAATTTAATTTTATCCCCTAACTCTGAATCAAGTTCTTCAAAAATAGGAGCTAGCATTTTGCAAGGTCCACACCAAGATGCCCAAAAATCTACTACTGCAATTCCATCATAATTTTCAACTTCTTCCACAAAATTGTTATCTGTAAATTCTCTCATTTTCTTATCCCTCCAAACATTATATACCCCTTACAGGTATAAAATAATTATATAATTTTATACACTTATCTGTCAACATACCCTAAAAGGATTGTTACTCTTCAAAAGTTCCCTTAACTAAGAGCTTGCCATTAACCATAAAAGCTTTTCCCTTGGCAAAAACATCCCTTACTTCTAAAGTTTCCTTATCAACTAACACTAAATCTGCATCTTTTTCTGATTCTATTCTACCTT
This sequence comes from Clostridium sp. N3C, assembly GCF_900095445.1. Taxonomy (GTDB): domain Bacteria; phylum Bacillota; class Clostridia; order Clostridiales; family Clostridiaceae; genus Clostridium_AU. The sequence goes on along the minus strand of NZ_FMJL01000024.1, from coordinate 33,221 downwards.
TCTTTTTAAACTTAAAATTATCTGCTACATTTGATGTAATGACTTTTAAAGCCTCTTCTAAGTCAACTCCATATTTTAAAACCGCTTCCTTAACCTCTTCATACAAGGATTTTACTGAGCCTACACCTAAGCCTTTAAAATGCCCTTTTTCATCGAATATTGGTAAACTTCCTTGTCCATCAGAAGTAAATTGGATTTTGGATATATCTACTCCCTTATCTAATAATATTTTTAATCCTTCAGCAGCCCTAACTTCAGTATCCTCCAGATGATCAACATCAAAACTTGTTGTTAAATCTATAATCCCACCAAGTTCTGTATACTTTACTCCCATATTAAGAATATCTTTAGAACGATTGATATGGGTGGGAATAACTTGGGTAGCTGGTATGTCTGTTTCCTTTAGCATCTTCATGAGATAAGACAACGCCTCTCGTCCATTACCAATGTGCAAGTTTACCACACCAGCTTTTCCAGATATTAAACCTGCTACTCTAGCTTCTGCTACCACCTTTAAAAATTCCTCATAGCTAGGTTGAGAAGACCTATTATCAGATAAGGCTATTTCTCCAATACCAATTACCTTTTCTATTAATATAATATCCTCACTAGACTTTCCCGTTATGGATACAGCAGGTAGTTGATAAGAACCAGTAAAAATATAAGCACTAATTCCATCTTCTTCAAGACCATAAGCCTTTGCTAGTAAAGTTTTTAAATTTCTAGTTATACCATCTGTACCAAGACAACCTACTACCGTTGTAATACCAGCAGAAATTAACTGTGAAAGCTGTATTTCTGGAGTTCTAGTATTAAAACCTCCCTCTCCTCCAGCACCTATAATATGGACATGGGAATCTATAAACCCTGGAAACATTAGCTTTCCTTCTCCATCAATAACTTCAAGTCCAGGAAAAGCTTCTGGTATATCTAAGCTATCATATACTCCTTCAATTAATGGCCCTGCTATTACCACATATTTTTTACCAATATACTCTGGTGCATATACTTCTGCATTTTTTATTATTTTCAATAAGCATCACCCCGGTAATATTATTTACCTATACATAGGCTTAAATTCAAGCATAGTGAAAACTTATTTTGAATTTAATACCTTTTGTACTATACTGTTATTATAAATTGTATTTTTAAATCTCTCTCTAATTTGGTTGGCGTATTCTTTTGCCTTATTTATGTCTGTATCCTTATATAAAAGAACCAGTTTATATAAGGCCTCACCTTCATAATTTTTCTTAACATCCAATGATATATATTTTTCAAAATAATTTATAGCCTTATCAACTTCATTTAACTCTTTATAGCAATTAGCCATCATGTATATTGTACTCTCATAGAAATAATGTTTTTCTCCAAAGGGCTCTACTTTAGCATACTGTTCAACAGCCTCTTTATATTGGTTCTTAGTATGGAAATCTCTAGCCTTTGTATAAAAATACTCCACTCCCTTTTTCTCCATAATGGCTTTAGCTTGATTATAATAAGTCTTATCTTCTTCCTCAAGATCTTCTATCTTATAGCTAGTTAAAATTCTATAGAGGGTATTATAATCCTTATTTTTTATAGCAACATTTAATTCTTCAGTAGGAAAAGCAATTTTCTCTACCTTCTTTGAATCTTCTTCTTGCTTAGAACTATTTTTCTCAGCAGTATTTTCTAATTGCTTACTACTTTCTAGCTGATTATTATCTGACTCCTTTTTATCACTGACCTTAATAGCACTATCAGTATTCTTTTTAACCTTATTATCTATATCTAATTTAGGTACAATAATTAATAAAGCTACCGCTACTACAGCAAATGAACTTAGTATAAAAGCTAATCTTTTATAGTTAGGCTTATTTTCTATAACTCTATAATCCACTAATAGCTTTCTATTTTCTTTGGCTACTTCATTATTTTTATCAACTTCCAACACTTTATCAATACAAGCCTTTGCTTCTTCAAATTGACCTAAATGTATATAGACATCTGTTAAAGCATTATGTACTGCTATAAGGTTAAAATCGCTTTTCTTACATTCTAAAAGTAAGTCCAGAGCTTCTTTAAATTTCATTTGCTCTATTAAGCTCTCACTTTCCTTATACATCAATAGCCTTTGCTCATCATCTTTTAAGCTTTCAAGATACTTCTTGGCAACTTCGTCCTTATTATAGTCCTTATTTAGCCTCCATAAACCTTTAGCCTCAGACATATTGCCCTTTATATACATAAGTAATCCCTTTAAATTAATAGCTGCTGCATTCTTTAGGCTGCTAGAAATTCCTTTTTCGCATAAATATAAAGCCTTCTCTAAATCTCCACTATAATATTTTGCCAAAGCCTTTTTATAGTAATTCGCACTTTTTTTCATTATATCACCAATTTTTCATTACTTTTTATATTAATAATAAGGCTTTTAAAGGAAAAAATAAAGAGGTATATATCCTCTTTATTTCTAAAATAGTCGTTATGCATATTAAGTTAATTTTAATTTTGTGGTAACCTTTCTATATCTGTAATAATTAGATTACCTTTTTCATTCTTCTGCACACATATGGATAAGAAATTTGCTCCAGTCTTATACAAATTACTCTCTTCTTTCATATCCATAATAGTTTCTACATAATACATACTAGTTGAGTCTTCTCCAGCACTATTAGAAACATTAATAACCCTAACTAAGTACATACTTTGAACTTGTAATAAATTTAAATAAGCCTCTTCCTTTAATAGATCTTGTGAAAACATTGAACTCATAGATTCATACTTCTTCTCATTAATAGACTTTTTAAGTTGCTCTAAGCTTTTTATAAATATATCATTATTATCTACATAGTTATTTCCTGCAGACTTTGAAGCTTCATTTTGCACTGAGCTAGAATAATCTATTTTATCGTTATATAACTCATTGAAAACTATACTTCTAAATTCTTCTTTATAGTTAATAATCTTATCATCATATAGTATTACCCTTAAATTAATTTTATCATTATCTCTAATAGCTTCTACTACTTGTTTCTTACTATCTAAGGAGTATTTCCAATATATATTTACAGCTTTACCTGTAAAAGCATTTAGTAAAATCACATCTCCCCCTAAGGTTTCACGACCTTGCCCGTATCCAAATATAACCATCAAATTCTCATTATCATACCAGCTAACCTTCATAGGTGTGAATTGCTTAGTTTCGTTATTAGCAAGACTTAACTTCCACATCTGTGATGTACTTTTGTTAATAAAAACAAGCTTACCAATGCCCTGTTCTGTACCATTATCTCCTCTTCCTTCTATAGCAACCTTCAAAGCTTTGTCTGGAGACTCAACCCAATCAGTAGCAAATTCCAAATTCTCATTTACCTCTAAATCCACTCTTGTAAACTTAGGAACATAAATTTTATTAGACTCCAAAAGCTTTTTCATTTCTTTCTTATCTATCTCCAATTCATCATCCATAATCATGCTTTCTTGAGACCCTATATTTCCTGCTGAACTATTATTTACCATACCCACTGATGTTGGATTTTGATCATTATTTGCTATAAGCATTTTGTCATCATTATTATTTGACACTAACATTCCACTTTCTGATGAACTACTGGATGTATATTTATTAGCAATATGAGGAGTTATTAACACAGTCATTAATAAAACTGCCGCAGTGGAAATAATCTGTATTTGAAACTTTTTTATACCGTATTTTACCTTACTAATTGGACTTTTACTATATTTATTTTTATCTATATTTTTCATAATATCTGATCTGCAACTATTGAAGCTTATTTCATCTGTGTCTAATGCCATACTAAAGGCTAGTTCTATGGCCTTTTCTTCTTCAAATCTCTGTTTGCAAGAATTACACTCATTCATATGCTTCTCCATCGCCTCACTCATATCATACATAATGCTGTTTTCCATAAATTCTGGTAGTTTTCTCATAAAGGTTTTGCAGTTCATACTCTCCACCTCTTTTCTTTAACCTTTGAATACTCTTTAAACTTATCTCTTATTTTGTAATATCTTCTCTTTACAGCAGATTCACTCATGTTTAGTATTTCTGCAATATCATAGAAGGTAAGTTCTTGAGTATACCTCAGAATAATTAATTGTCTATCTAAAGGACTTAACTCATTTATGTAATCCTTTACCATCTTCTTAGTTTCGTTATATTCTGCAAATTGCTCCGGTGATATTTCATTACTGGATACTTCCTTAATATCTTCTAAATTTGATTCATATACCCTTTTATATTTTCTTATGTAGTCAATGCATTTATTTCTAGCGATTTGAAGTATCCAATTAGAAAACTTATAGTTAGAATTATACATATATAGCTTATTATATACAGTTATAAACACCTCCTGAGTTATATCTTCAGAGGCTTCTTTATCATGAATCATATTATAAACAAACTTTATTATCTGCATTTCATACTTATTGACCAATATATTAAAGCTATCTAAATTCCCGTTAAGGACTTCTTTTACTAGTCTTATATCTTCATCCATTAAATATCCACCTCTTCTATTGCGGTTATACTATATATACGATTCATGTTATAATAAGTCACAGTTTTCATAAATTTCTTTAATATAAAATTCTCTAAGGATCATTACTATAATTTTAAAAACCTAATCTTAAATAGGATGTTCGAATCCCTTTCCCTGTACTTCTGCAGCATCTAGTATGGACATAAATGCTCCTTCATCACACTTTTCTACAATTTGCTTTAATCTTGGAATTTGAGGCGTTGATAAAACACAGTATATCACCGTCTTATCAGCCTTTGAGTATCCTCCTTTTGCCCTTACTACAGTAGCACTTCGTCTAAGGTCATTAGTAATCTTTTCAATAATCAATTCTTCTTTATTAGTAACTATAAAAACCAAATTCTTTTTATTAAAGCCTTTAATAACTTTGTCTATGACAGAGGTGGATATGTACATAGAAATAAATGTATATATAGCTCGATCTAATCCAAAAAAGATGGCCCCAAAAGATATAATTACCACATTTATAGCAAATGAAGCCTTACCAATGTTAAAGTTGTTCTTTTTTCTAACCATCATAGCTACTATGTCTGTACCACCTAATGAACCATGGTACTTAAAAATATTACCTATTGCAAAACCACCAATTACACCATGACATATACTAGCTAATAATAGATCATTAATTGTATAACACTTAGATATCCCCTTAGTTAAAATCATTAATACAGCCTGCGCTATAGTTCCAAGAGCAGTTAAAGCAGTAAACTCCTTAGGTAGCTTTTTATAGCTTAATATAAAAAGTGGAATATTTAAAATAATAATGAAATATCCAGCATTTATACCAGTAATATATTGTAAAATCAAGGCTATTCCTGATACTCCTCCGCTTAAGAAGTGATTGGGTACTACGAAAAGATTAAGGGACAAGGAAAATAAAAGACTTGATAATAATATTAGTAAAGATCGTTTCAAATAGATTCCATATTTCAATTTTATTTCAGATTGATTTTCATTACTCTCTAACATTAGTTGAGGCCTCCTTCTTTTGTGCATTCTTATAGTATTCTTTAATTAAAAATATTATCTAAAAATATAAATAAGCAAAGTTTTTTACTAGGTATAGGTCTTTTAATATTTTTCTCTCTTTCTATGCAATTATGTGCTTACAGCAAAGCAAAACACCCTCCTTCATACTAGCTTTATCTGCTAGTTGAAAAAGGATGCTAATTTACTCATTAATTTCTAAACCTGAAAGATTCTCGTCCTGCTTAGCTCTTTCAACTAAAGCCTTATCTAAGGCTACCGCTGCTTTTAAATATTCTGTGGCCTTATCTCTTTCTCCTTTTCTGGCTTGTATAACCGCTATACCATAGTTACTCAAGGCTTTTAGCTTATCTTCCTTGCAAGAGCTTAAGACCTTTTCATACCACTGTAAAGCATTATCATAATCAAAAGATATTTCATATGCTAAAGCCATATTATACATAGCATAGGCATAACTTGGATTTATCTCTAAAGCCCTTTCAATTTCATCAAAGCCGTTGGATTTTTTATCATAACAAAGAGCTATTCCCTTAATGGCATAAGCCCTGTAATTTTTATTATCCTCCGCTAAAACTTCCTCCGCCAACTGAACAGCCTCTTTGTAGCTTCTATTATTAAAAAGTTCTTGAGCCTGATTGCATTTTTCATCTAAGGCCTTTACTTTCTCTTCAGCCTCTTTTATCTCCTGCTTTTGCTGCTCTAATTCAGCTTCTTTCTGCTTCTTTATTTCCTCAGCCTCTTTTAATTTCTGCTCATATTCAACCCTAATCCGCTCTTCATTTATTTTATTTTTTTTATGACTCCTATAACTATAATAAATCCCAACCGCAGCAATTGCAATAAATAATATTGTTATTAATACAGAAGAAATTTTTTTCACTCTTTCTCCTCCTTATTCAGTATTTAAATATATTCCTATGTTATTAAATCTAGAACCGTTAAAACATACTATTAAAACCTTATAGTTTTAAACTTTTTATATAAAAAATATATGATTAATCTTTCATCAACATTAACCTCCATGCATATTATATAAGGAGGCTTATGGTCTCATAAATTCAAATATAATAAAAATCAAGGAGGATACAATGGCAGAGTTAACTATATCGATGTCAGAAGCAGTTTCCATCCTACAAAGCACTCTTTCTAAAAATTCTGACAATATAAAAAAGGTGGAACTCTTTGATAAAAATAAAATTCGACTTACGGTGTCCATTTCTAAACTATTACCAGATGTTTTGGTAACACTGTCCTACAAAACCTTTGAAAAGGGATTAATGAAATTTGATGTAAGCAGCAAATATCCTTCTAAAATGTTACAACCTTTCGTAAATAACCTTGATCTAGAAGATATAGATGATGATATATTCTCTTTGTCTGATAATGAGCTTTCTGTAAATATTAAAGATTTAATGAAACATTATGCTAAAGATTTTGAAGTTAACGATGTTAAATTTAATAATAATGTCTTCACCTTTGTAGTATCTTTTAAAAAATAATTCCTTTAATCATATACAGGATTTTTCTCATATTAACTGAGAAAAATCCTTTTTATACTATAACTCACCAATTTCTCCCCATTCCTACAACTTCATGACACACTTTTCAACATTAAGCATTCTTAATCAAGTTCATTATCTACTATATATGGAATTTCCTCTGCAATCAATAGCTACGATAGCAGGAAAATTTTCAACTTGTAACTCCATGATAGCCTCCGTCCCTAATTCTTCATAGGCTACCACCTTTGCAGACTTAATACTTTTAGCTATTAAGGCTCCTGCACCACCAATAGCAGCAAAATAAACAGCTTTATTTTTAACCATAGATTTTATGACCGATTCATTTCTTTGGCCTTTACCTATCATGCCCCTAAGACCTAAATCTAATAAACTTGGTGCATAGGCATCCATTCTTCCACTTGTAGTAGGACCTGCTGAACCAATTACTTGTCCCGGTTTTGCCGGTGTAGCACCTACATAGTATATTATGCTATCCTCAAGTTTAATTGGCAACTCCTTACCTTGTGCTAATAGTTCTGTCATTTTCTTATGGGCCGCATCTCTTGCAGTATAAATGTAACCATTAATGTATACCCTATCACCACAATTAAGCCCCTCTACCGCTTCTCTTACTAAAGGAGTATTTATAACTTTATACACTTTATCCCCCTCCTTATATTTCCCTTTCCAAATGTCTAGTTGCATGACAGTTTATATTTACTGCCACCGGTAGCCCTGCAATGTGGGTAGGAAAAGTTTCAATGTTAACAGCTAAGGCCGTAGTTTTTCCTCCAAAACCTTGAGGCCCTATGTTGCTTTCATTTATAACTTCCAACACTTCTTTTTCAAGATCTGCATAATAAGGATTTTCGTTCCTTTGATTAATAGGTCTAAGCAAGGCCTTCTTAGCCAACAGTGCTGCTTTGTCAAAGGTTCCTCCTATACCTACTCCTACTACTACTGGAGGACATGGATTGGAACCTGCCTCCATTACAACTTTTAATATGAATTTCTTAACTCCTTCTATACCATCAGAAGGCTTCAACATTGCAATCTGACTCATATTTTCAGAACCAAAGCCCTTAGGAGCTATAGTAATCTTCAACTTATCTCCAGGCTTCACGTCATAATATATTATAGCTGGTGTATTATCTTTAGTATTTTCTCTAAATATAGGATCTTTCACTACAGACTTTCTTAAATATCCTTCTTGGTAGCCTCTTCTTACCCCTTCATTTATCGCTTCCTCTAAACTGCCCCCAGTTATATGAACATCTTGTCCAATTTCAACAAAAACACAGGCCATTCCAGTATCTTGGCACATGGGAACTTGCTCTTTCTTAGCAATCTCTGCATTTTCTAATATTTTAGATAATATATCCTTAGGCAGTAGCTCTTCTTCCTCCTCTAAAGCCTCTTCTAATCTACGATAAATATCTCCCGATAAGTTATAGTTAGCCTCTATGCATAAATTCTTTACCGTTTCAATAATTTGAGAAATGTCTATTTCCCTCAATATGCCACCCCCAATAATCTTCTAAAAATCATTATACACAGATTCTATTACTTTTTCCATAGATTCTTAATTTATATAAGGACTAAGTCATTCTAATTTAGTCACTAACAATCAAAAAGCGATATATTTCCCAGGAAATATATCGCTTTTAGCATAATCAATCAAATTTCTATAAGACTATTATTGAGGATTTTTCTCAAAATACATATTAACTGTTCTAGCTATAGATTGAGCTAATTGCTGCTGATAACTATCACTTTTTAGCCTTTGAGCCTCAGCCTCGTTAGATAAAAATCCACATTCAATCATTATAGCAGGTATATCTGGAGGATTTCTCATAATTATAAAACTATCCTTAGCATCCTTTGCCATTCTTTTATTATTGGGATCTAGGTCTTCTTTCAAATTATTTTGCATCATTACTGCAAAGTTCTCACTTTTTTTATTAGAAGCATACCATACTTGAGCTCCATAATATTGACGCTGAGGAAAAGCATTTAGATGAATACTAATAAACATATCAGATTGACTTGTTCTAATAAGCTTTTGCCTATTATCTAAATCCTCTAACTTCCTTTTTCTAATGGTTCCTCCCTCACTGCTAAGACTTTTATCCTCCTCTCTTGACATTATAACCTTATACCCTTCTTTTACTAACAGATCCCTTACCTTTTTAGAGATAGTTAGATTTATATCCTTCTCTAAAGTTCCATCTTTAGCCACAGCTCCTCCATCTATTCCACCATGACCAGGATCTACTAGAATAGTCTTTTTTGAATTATCTGCTTTTATGTAAATAGGAGGGAAAAAGATCATGACAGCAAAAAACATTAACAGAAAGATATTACAAACTTTTATTATACTCTTTTTAATCTTCATAAAGGCCTAATTTCTAAAATCAACTTAACTAGATTTTAAAAGTAGTTTCCTCCTTTCTTTAATTTAGTATCTTTTTTTATTTTTCCCTAATCATTAAAAATTATTATAAATATCAAATGAACTACCAAAGATATAGCCTTCAATAAAAACATTAAATTTCAAATATAATAAAAAAAGCGAGTAAGCTCGCTTTTCCAATAATAGCTACAGAATAAATTTATACATCCTGACGCTACAAGCTGTAAAATTAATTATTAACAACTGTCTCCGCTATATTAATAGCATGGTCTCCTATTCTTTCTAAATTACTTATAATATCTAAAAATACAGCTCCGCAATAAGCTCCACATTGGCCAGCATTCAATCTCTTAATGTGAGCTTCTCTATATTCCCTCTCAAGAGTATCGATTCTCTCCTCAATCGAAGTTATACTTTTAGCCTTTTCCACATCATGATGTTCATAGCTATCTATGCTACCTTCTAAAGAATTTATAGTATACTTGTACATATGACCTAAATTTTCTATAGCTTCCTCAGAAAAATCCAGTTTTCTTACAATTTTTTCTGTTGTTAAATCTGCAATATTCTCTGCATGATCTCCTATTCTTTCTATATCATTAACCACATGGAAAGTTGAAGTTACTATAGCTAATTGTTCCTCTGATAGGTTAGTATTAGATAACTTTATTAGATAGTCTGTAATCTCATTTTCTAGTAAATTTATTAATTTTTCATTCTCATAAACCTTTTTAATTAAGTTTTCATCATTTGATTCAAAAGCTCTCATAGCTATTTCTAAATTTTCCTTAGCCTTGTTAGCCATTCTTATAGTTTCCTTAACCATCTGTCCTACAGCTATAACTGGAGTTTGCAAAACTCTATCATCTATGTACTTAGTTCCCATAACTTCTTTTTCATCTTCACCTGGGATAAGCTTATTAACAAATGCAACCAAATACTTTGTAAACCATATTAATATAAAGGTGTTCGCTACGTTAAATATGGTGTGTATGTTAGCAATTTGTCTCTGTATATCACGAGGTGAGTTTCCTGGTCTTATCAATTGAGCAATATCTACTAAGTAATCTCTTAATGGTATAAAAATTACAGTACCAATGATATTGAATATAACATGAATTAAAGCTGCTTTTCTAGCACTTTTAGAGGCTCCAACACTGGATAAAAGAGCAGTAACACAAGTTCCTATATTACAGCCAAATATGAATGGAATAGCCACCGATAAGGTAATCTCTCCTTGACTAGCTAAAACTATCAATATACCAGTGGTAGCAGAAGAACTTTGTATTATGGCAGTCATTAGTAATCCTGTGCCAAGGGCAATAATCCAATTTTCTGACATTAATAGCATAATATTTTTAAAGCCTTCATTTTGCCGAAAAGGCTCCATAGCAGCTCCCATTATGTCCATACCTAAAAATAAAACACCAAAGCCTAATACTATATTACCAATTTCCCTGTTCTTTTTCCCCTTAGAAAAGATAACTAATGCTGTTCCTATGCCAATGAAAATAGGTGCTACAGATGTTAAATTTAATGATACCATCTGAGCAGTAATAGTAGTTCCTATATTAGCTCCCATGATAACTCCAGTAGCTTGGAATAAATTCATCAATCCTGCATTAACAAATCCTACTACCATTACCGTAGTAGCACTACTACTTTGGATAATCATGGTAACAACAGTACCAACAGCTACCGCTACAAACTTATTAGAAGTAACTTTCTCTAAAATTCCTTTTAATCGATCTCCAGCTGCATTTTCAAGACCATCACCCATTACTTTCATTCCGTAAAGGAATAGTCCTAATCCTCCTACAAGCTGAACAAGCATTTGCGTAACTTCCAAACAAATCCCTCCAATATATTATTTCATCATAGGCATTAAAATATACATTTAAAAATTCCATGATAATATTATCATTATTTTTGCAAAATAGTTATGCTTTTTGTAATACTTAACATAGATTTAACATACATAGTTTTCCCCAATATTTACTAAAAAAACGTCAGATCTTAATCAATCTGACATCTTATAACTAATCTAAAAATCATAGACTAATATATTTCTTTTATATAAATATAAGCATCCCATCTGAATTACTAAAATTTAAAAGAGTATCTTTTTCAGATATAATTACAAGTACATATATATTCAACCCATGATTTTCTACCTCTTCAGCCATCTTTCTATAATACAAAGCACTTAAATATGGATAAGTCTCTTTATCATAATATAATTCTCCACATCAGTTGCTAAAAATAAATCCAACGGATTGTCCTAACGTGTCAACATTTTTTAGCTTAATTGCACACCACAATGGAGTTACTATTTGCTCCTTAGCTCACTGTACCAAACTTACATAATCCTTAGTATCATCTAAAGTTCACTAATAAAACAGCCTAAATAATCAAATGTTACAACAACTTTATGAAAAAAAGGTGGATTATATATAATTTGGTATGTATACAATAAAAACCTTCGATAACATACTATTGTATTGTTTCGAAGGTCTATTGAATAATTACTCTACAATAAGCACTCTAGCTTCTACCCTTTTGACTCTTCCTGACTTAACATAAGCTGCCAATGCAAATACAACTGCCATAAATACAATTGGAATTATCCTTGAAAGAATACTAAAATCCTTCTCAAAATTGTATATTCCAAAGGATTTAAATATTAAGTCAAACAGATACCTGCTAAACAGAAGATCAAGTACTATTCCAATAATTGATCCAATCACTGATGAAACTACAAATCTTACTACAAGCTGAATTCTAATCTTTTTAGATGTAAATCCAAGAGATTTATATATACCATAATCTCTTTTTTCCTTTATAATAATTTTTCCGCAAAGAATGGACACAGTGATTATTACGAAAATAGCTCCCAAGACATATATTAAAACTGTAATTCCATAAATAGCCAGTTGAATAATTGCTAACTGTTCAAATGATCCTGCTTCCTCACTATGTGCATCTACCATTGCAAAATCCACACCATATTTATACTCATGGGACAGTTCTTTGATAACCTTTGTCACTACTGTTCTATCATCCACTAAATAATTTATATCTACAAGCTTACTACTTCCATTATCTTCATCTATAAATTTCTTATAGCCTTCATAACTCATGGCAAAATTTTTACCCACATCGTAGGCTGAATTATATATTCCACTTACTAAAAAAGTTTCTTCTCTTCCATCCTTTTTAATATTGACTTCATCGCCAATTTTCAGATTAAAGCCCTCAGCCATTAAGGGTGTAATGACAATTTCATTATCATAAAGACAAGCTCTCCCTTCCATAATTGATGCAAGAAATTCCGGTCTGTCAATAATATAACAATACATTAACAAATCATCAAAAATCATATACTGACTTCCACTTTTATACTTCTCATAGTTTGTATATAATCCTATAATTTCATCTGCCCTTGCTTCCACCTCTTTGGAAATATATCTTGCATTAATATCACTCTTGGCAACAGAAAACATATTTATCATCGTATCCTGATTATTGGCCCACTTACAGGCATCATTCATCATGATTATACATGCTGTTAAAAGGGACGTAATAATAATGGCTGCGATATACTGTTTCTTTTCTGACACAAACTGTCTGTAGGCCAAGGATGCGTTCAAAAGTTTTTTAGAAATGGGCAGTTTTAATCTGCTGGAAAAATGCACACTATTTAATCCACCGTTGATAGCTTTAAGTGGAGTAAGTCTTTTTAATTTTACTGTCTTTAATAAAATAAATAGTACAATCATAAGCAACATAACCACTATTGAAACCATAATTAGTAATGGATTCATCTTACTTGAAAGGAAAAGGCCCGAGGATGGCATTGTTACCTTACTTATGAATTTCACCACCGGAATTGATATAGGAATTCCCACCAATATTCCCATAAAGGCAGCAGATAGATAACCTATAACTATTGTGGTGCGCAAATCTCTATTGGTCATTCCTACTGCTTTTAAAATCCCAATATTTTTATAATCAAACTCAATTCCACTTTTTATATTATGACCTAGCACAATAAATGTAGCTACAAGAAAAATTATTACAAAAAGAATCAATATGGCTGAAAATATATTTGAAATCATCATCATGTATTCATGGGCTTGTTCCTTTGAAAAACTTATGAAACAATAACCTGCAAAATCACTCTTTGAATTTAGTTCTTTTTCAAACTCTATAGAATTTAAGTTAGAACCTTCTTTTTTCTGTATATTAAGTAGCTTTGATCTTTGAAAAATCATATTTTTATCTTCTATTTCATAGCTGTTTGCCATGTCAAGCATCTCTTTAAAGCTTTCCTCTGATGTCAAAACAGTCTTAATACCTATCACGGAAGCTCCCATAAATGGATCCTCAAAATATGATGCTACTGTATAGGCACGAGTATTATTATCATTTCCTAGCACTATAATATCCCCAATCTTACAGTCGTACATACCTATGTAGCTAGTTGGTACGCTTACTTCACCTTTCTCCAGTTTCTTATTAATTACCTTACAATTTTCATCATACTGAGTATAGTGTAAGCTTTTATCATCTTGAGAAAGTATTAATAAGTTGCTTCCGCTTGAATGGCCATTACAATCTCTTAACATTGTATAAATAACATCAGACATTTTCACATCACTGACGTCCTCACAATATTTAATGTTATTTGCTATAGTTTCAGGTTCAACTCCCAATTTTTGAAGTTGAAGATATGGTCTAAGAGCTGCAAGCATATCTCCAAAACCATTTGCCTCCATAACCTTTTCAACTCTCTTATTAGAATTAATATAAAATGTTATTATAGAAAAAAAAGTAATAGAAAGCAGCATCATTAATAGGAATATGCCAATATAAACCCCTTTGTTTTTTCTCATGTTTCCCTTTATTACTGTAGTAATATGTTTCACCATAAGCCTCCTCTCTTTATCCCCAAGTCTCCAATGACCTTTGGCCTCCTCATAGATTTTCTTTTTTTGCTTTCTCTACCATTGCATAGAAATTAGCCATGCATTTACCTGTATTTCTCTACTTTTTCTCTTTTCTGGATCAAAGGGAGAAAGTTCAAGTTCACCACACACTTTCCCATCCTCCAAATAAATTAATCTATTTGCAAAAATTGCTGCCTTAATATCGTGTGTAACCATTAATATACTTTGGCCATCCCTATTAAGCTCTGTCATCAGCTGTAATACCCCCTCGGTGTTTTTTCTGTTTAAAGCACCGGTTGGTTCATCTGCAAATAATAATCCTGGCTTGTTGATTACTGCTCTTGCAATTGCCGCTCTCTGCGCCTCTCCACCAGAAACCTGAGAAGGCAAACGTTTTGCAGCAGCAGAAATATTCATCTTTTCCATTAGTATTGCTGCCCTTTCTTTAACTTCCTTTTGACTCATACTATTATTCATATATCCCGGAACTAAAATATTCTCTTCTAATGAAAGATTTCCCACCAGATGAACCTGCTGAAATACAAATCCAAACTCATACACTCTTAAATCCGAAATTTTCTTTTCATTGTACTTTGTTATATCTTGTCCACGATATAAAACCTTTCCTGCTGTTGGCTTATCCATACCTGACAGACTATATAACAGTGTTGACTTTCCTGATCCGGAAGAACCCATGATTACTGTGAAGTCCCCTTCATAAATCTTTAAGTCCAAGTCATTTAAAACATGATTTTGTACACCTTCATTTGAAAAACTTTTGCAAAGTTTATTAGCCTCTAAAATAACATTTTTCATTGTTCATTCCTCAACTTTCTCAATTCATTTAGACTGCTTTTATTTACTCTCATATATAAAATATCAAACAAATTATTATGAAATCCTTAAGAAATCTAACTTATAAAAAAAGCAACCGAAGTTGCTTTTTATTCTACAGGAAAATATAGCCTGACAATAAGTCCATTGTCATTTTCCAAACTGACTTTTCCGCCCATCTGTTCACAAATATAATTTACAATAAAAAGTCCCAGACCAGCACCTGGCTGATTGCCCACATTTTTTCCTCTGTAAAATTTCTCAAATACAAAAGGCATATCTTCATCAGATATCCCTGGTCCATAATCTCTTATCTTAATTTCGTATACTTTTTCTACCTTAAAATTAAATGAAATACCTTCTTCCCTATCAATAATTCTCGTTTCTATTTCAATATTTGAGTTCGGTGCATACTTCTTTGAGTTTGCAATTATATTTCCAATTATCTGCTCAATCCTATTTTTATCTGCATAGAGTAGCTCTGCTTCATCAGGTTCCCTCACTAGTTTGACTCTATCATCCATACCTAAATTTTCTATGCAACTTTTAATTAGCTCATGAATAAGAACCTTTTCTTTCTTTATCACAAGATGATTAAGATCGTGAAGGGAATGTACAAATATATCATTTGTAATTTGGGCAACCTCGTCACATTTTTTCATTATTACTTGTGCATATCTTTCTCTCCGTTCTATATTCTTATCCATGTTCATAATAAGAGCTTCTGCATAACCTCTTATTGACGCTATTGGAGTCTTTATATCATGGGATAAAGTTGCTATAACAGTTTTATTATTTTCTATTGCCTCTTTTTCTCTTTGCCTTGCATTGATTATTTCTGTTCTCATGTGGTCAAAGGCCCAGGTGAATCTTCCAAACATGTTTACACGTTTATATCTAAAATCTTTTTCAAAATTTCCAGAGGCAATTTCCTCTGCATATTCTTCAAGTTCATCAAAGGGTTTTAATATAAGGTTGTAGATGCATGTAAAAACCACTATAACAAAAATAACACAACTAATAAAGGTGATAAGAATCAAAACACTGTAATCCATATTCTGTATAGTATCTGTTTCTTTAATTGCTTCCATCAGCTTATGAAGCTTGTCCATGGCTAGTCTAGAATCTGTTTCATTGAGCCTTCTAACTTCATTTAATGCCACAATCAATTCACCTTTTGAATTTGCTAAATCTGTCTTATCTTTTACTTTATTATTAACTACAAGCAAAAAAAGAAAGATAATTGAAAGAAATAACAACATTACAACTGTAAGTACTATTAAATTTTTTCTTGATGTATTTCTTTTCATTTCTCTTATCACTCCATCATATATCCTAGGCCCCAAACTGTCTTTATCCATTTAGGCTTGGAGGGTTCCTTTTCAAATTTTTCTCTAAGCCATCTTATATGCACTGTAAGAGTGGATTGCTCAACGTCACTATATGGTCCCCATACCTTATTTATGATTAGTTCTTTAGTAAGAACCTTCCCTTTATTTTCAATCAAATAAATAAGCAAATCATATTCCTTAGGTGCCAGACCTACAACTACGCCATCTTTCTTCACAAGCCTAGAGTTCTTGTCAACCACTACCTCACTATTATCTGGAGTAATTATTTTAATAGAGTTATAGCCTTCCTTAGTCCCGTATGTTCTCCGAATAATGGCATTAATTCGTGAAAGTAATTCCTTAAGTGAGTAGGGTTTAGATAGATAATCATCTCCCCCCATATCAAGTCCATCCACCTTATCCTTCTCGCTTGTTCGAGCGCTTGCAAAAATTATAGGAACATTTGAAACCCTTCTTAACTCCCTGCACAACTCAAAACCAGTGCCATCTGGAAGATTAATATCCAATAATATAAGCTGAGCCATATTTTCTGAAAGTATCCTATAAGCTTTATCCATGCTATCAGCATACTTTACTGTATACCCATTATCCTCTAACATATCGCAAATTAGCATGGAAAAATCCACATCATCATCTATAACTAATATATATTCCTTATCCATAAACGAATTTCTCCTTATGTATATAGATAATATTAATTATTTATCATTTTCACTGTCCATTTAGCTCTAACAGTAAAATTAGTTAATTGAGAGTTGCCTTCTATTAATTGTAAATTTAATATTTACCGTTAATCCCATATAATTAATTATTTATCACCATTATACATGTCAAATAAAATAATATAAAGAAAAATGGCTAAAAAATTTTAAGGAGCGCCCACACTTGCGCTCCTTATACTTACTTTCTTGCAAGATTATCTCTTTGTGCACTGACTAATTCTCATTCTATGATAACCCTATACCCATTATTTTGGATCATATTTAGCAATAAAATCATCTATGGGTAAAAAGAAATCATCGTATCGTTCCCTAATTTGCTCATCTGACCAATCCCACCAACATATCCTATTAAGAGCTTCAATCTGTTCTGGATTATATCTGTAACGTACAATCTTTGCTGGTGCTCCAACAACAATAGCATAGTCAGGAACATCCTTGGTGATAACAGCGCCAGCTCCAGCAATAACTCCATTTCCTATGTTTGCTCCATTTGTAATAGTAACATTACGACCAAGCCAAACATCGTTACCAATTTTAGTTTTTTTGCCTTTGGTATTATTCCCTTAGGTTTAATCCCCTCGATATACCATTCACAATTTTTATTATCTTCAAATGTATCTGGCAAATAATCGTTTACAGCCTTATCATGATAAATGAATGGACTTGTTGACATATATTGAGTAGCATGATTTTGAACCAATCTTGTTCCTTCTGCAAAGCTACAAAATGCCCCTATACTTTCGCAAAAGTTTATGCTATATGTTGTAATAATATCTCCATAGGAATGTCTTCCTACTTTACCAGTTACATTTGGAGAAGTATCATAATAAGGAAACTTCAATTCATAATATTCAAGTTTTTTTTCATTCAGCTGATCCATTAATAGTTGGAAATTTTCGCTATCCTTTGCTAGTGTAAATATGAATACAACATTATCTAGATTCAAATTATCAACTTCAGATAGTGGAAATACTTCTTTATTATATCTACAAACATGATTATCAAAAATATATGCTGTTTCTATGCCATAAATTTCTTTCATTATCAATTTAGTCTGAAGTCAGATATCTCCCAATGGAAATAAAGCTATTTCTTTTCCCTCATCCAAACATTTCTCTATTATTTGTTTTATTTCTTGCACTAAAGTCATTATTCATTTCCTCCTTAAAATATATTAATATTCAAAAAATATTAAACATATATCATTATCCCATAAGTATTGTACAAAAACTAATTGAATATAAAAAATTCTATATGTTCATATAAAGTCTGTCAAGAAAGAGGAATTTATAGTGATCAAATTCTATATTCATTATTTTTTTAAAAGACATCATACAAATCAATGGGAAGTAGCTAATGAACTTAATATGGCCAACTATACATTGTCATGCTGGTTAGAAACAGAATTAACACCAGAATAAGAGAAAGCTATTTTCCTAGCTATCAATAGACTTCAAGATAAATTGAAGAATATCTAAATTACGGCTAGTGTATATACTGGTGTTGTCGATAAGTTCAAAAATCAAAACAGCTAACATAATGGAGAGTATTTTAAGAGGTAAAACAAAAAAAGCACCAATCAAGTAAAATTGGATAAAAAATATCCCCAAGAATATCGAATTCTTGGGGTTTGTAATCTCTTTGATAATTATCTCTTTGAGAACTGAGAAGCTCTTCTTGCCTTTTTAAGACCGTATTTCTTTCTTTCCTTCATTCTTGGATCTCTAGTTAAGAAACCAGCCTGCTTAAGTGTGCTCTTAAGAGTTTCATCAGATTTAACAAGAGCTCTAGCTATACCGTGTCTTATAGCTCCAGCCTGACCTGTAAATCCACCTCCGTGTACATTTACAAGTACATCAAACTTATCCTTTAATCCAACAAGAACAAGTGGCTGATTAACTATTATCTTTAATGTTTCTAAACCGAAATATGTATCCATATCTCTGTTATTTATAACAACTTTTCCTTCTCCTGGAACAAGTCTTACTCTAGCAATGGACTTCTTTCTTCTTCCTGTTGCACTATATTGAACTTTAGCCATGATTTTTCCTCCCTCCATCTTCCATTAGTACTTTAATTCAAGTACTTCTGGTTTTTGTGCTGCATTATTGTGTTCAGCACCTCTGTATACCTTAAGCTTCTTAAGCATTTTTCTTCCAAGAGGTCCCTTTGGAAGCATTCTTCTAACTGCTTCTTCAAAAGCGAATTCTGGCTTTTTAGCTAAAACTTCTCTGTAAGGAGTTTCTTTTAATCCACCTGGATATAATGAGTGATGTCTCATAACCTTTTGATCTAGTTTCTTTCCTGTTAAAACTACCTTTTCAGCATTAATAACTATAACGTAATCTCCAGTATCAACATTTGGTGTGAATGTTGGCTTATTCTTACCTCTTAATATTGTAGCAACCTGGCTAGCAACTCTACCTAATGGTTTTCCTGCAGCATCAACTACATACCATTTTCTCTCTACTTCATTTGGCTTTGCAATGTATGATTTCATCTTTTTCCCTCCCTAATAAAACCTGTGTTTATTACTTTTCTATTAAAAGACCCGGGGCTAGTGGATCTTATTAGCTTCCATTAACAAACATTATCATTATAATACAATCAGCCGGGCGTGTCAATGCATTTTTGAGAAAATACATGAATTAATAATAAACCTTTTCCAAGCATAAACCTTGGGCTGGAGCAACCTTTCCTGGCCTTACTCCTGGCTTTCCATCTAAAATTAAAGGTATCTGCTCAGGTAAAATCTTACCTTGACCAACATCAATTAAGGTACCAGCTATAATCCTCATCATGTTATATAAAAAACCATCTGCAGTTCCATATATTTTTATGAATTTTCCCTCTTTTAATACTTCTAATTGACTTATAGTTCTTACTGTTGTTTTTACAGAACTACCTAATTTTCTAAAGGCTTGAAAGTCATGAGTTCCTACAAAATACTTTGCTGCAAGGCTCATATCATATATATTTAAGGGTTGCCTTATATGACATACATAATTTCTATAAATAGGAGAATTAACTTCTTGATTTAGTATAGTATAACAGTAAGTTTTCCCTTTACAGTCATACCTTGAATGAAAATCCTCTTCAACTTCTAAAGATTTATGTATCCGAATGTCCTCAGGAAGCTTAGCATTTAACGCATCTCTAAACTTACCTTCAGCAATCATACTATTTGTATGAAAGTTGCACACAAATTCTTTGGCATGCACTCCTGCATCCGTTCTGCTGCAACCTGTTACAGAAATTTCTTCTCCTGTTATACTTAAAACACTTCTCTCCACGGACTCTTGAATTGTAGGCGCATTTTTTTGCCTTTGCCATCCAGCATAAGCAGTACCATCATACTCCAAAACTAATTTTATATTCCTCATTTTATCACCATATATTTAAGGTAAATTGGTCTTGTTGATTAATATGGTTACTACTATTAATAAAATAAAAAAGAGTACAGCTATAAAATCATTATAGCTTAATTTTAAGACCTTCATTCTGGTTCTGCCTTCTCCACCTTTATAACATCTAGCTTCCATTGCCATAGATAGTTCATCAGCTCTTCTAAAAGAACTAATAACGAGAGGAACTAACAAAGGAATTAAGCTCTTTGCTTTGGCTATAATATTTCCAGAATCAAAATCTGCTCCTCTAGCCATCTGGGCCTTCATAATTTTATCAGTTTCATCTATAAGAGTTGGTATGAATCTTAGTGCTATAGTCATTATCATAGCTATATCGTGAGCAGGCACCCCAATTCTTTCAAAAGGCTTTAACAACTTCTCTATTCCATCTGTTAACTCTATAGGAGAAGTGGTAAGAGTTAATATAGAAGTACCTGCAATTAAAAATATTAATCTTAATGCCATGAAAGCTGCTTGTATCAAACCTTGATCATAAACTTTCAGAAAACCTAATTGAAAAACCAAATTTCCATTTCTAACGGTAAAAACATTAAGCACTGCAGTTATTATCAAAAGAACGAAAACTGGCTTTAACCCCTTATATATGAATTTCGGTGATAATTTTGCTATAGCTAATATAGTAGCCAATAATAAAATTATAAGTATGTATCCTGTAAAATTATCAATTATAAAAAGATTAACTATGAATACAAGGGATAATATAATTTTTATCCTAGGATCTAATTTGTGCACAAATGATTCTCCAGGCACATATTGACCTATAGTTATATTCTTTATCATCTATTCACCTTCTTCCAGCTACTTTAAAATTCTTTGTAAAGCTTCTACAGCCTGGCTGGTAGTAAAAATATCCTCTGACAGATCAAAGCCCTTTTTCCTTAGTTCCTTTACTAAATATGTAACCTGAGGCACTGCCAACCCTACAGACTCTAGCAATTCACTTTCTTTAAATACCTCTGCCGGCTTACCATCTAATATGGCTTTGCCCTTATGCATAACTAAAATTCTATCTGCCAGTTTTGCTACATCCTCCATGCTATGAGACACAAGAATAATTGTCATACCATATTCACTATGCAATTTTTTAATCTGATATAAAATCTCATCTCGGCCTTTAGGATCCAATCCAGCAGTAGGCTCATCTAAGATAAGTACCTCCGGTTCCATAGCCACAACCCCAGCTATAGCTACCCTTCTCTTTTGCCCTCCACTAAGTTCAAAGGGAGACTTATCCTTATACTTCTCGTAGTTTAAGCCTACTATTTCCATGGCCCTTTTTACTCTAGAATTAATCTCTTCTTCCGATAGACCTAGATTACGTGGTCCAAAGCTTATATCCTTTTCAATGGTTTCCTCAAACAATTGATATTCTGGATATTGAAATACAAGTCCAACTTTCTTTCTAATTTCACTTAGCTTTACTTTACTATCAGTAATACATGTATCATTAACTATAATTTTACCGCTGCTAGGCTTTAATAGACCATTTAAGTGTTGAACAAAGGTAGACTTACCAGAACCTGTATGTCCAATCAATGCTACAAACTCTCCATCCTTTATTTCTACAGTCACATTATCCAATGCCTTCTTTTCAAAGGGGGTTCCTTGCATATATATATGTGTTAAATTCTCTATTTTAATTGACATAACGCATTCACCATCTCACTAATTGTTAAAATATCTGTGCTAATATTAATACCCTTCTTATTTAGTTCATAGGCTATTTCTGTAACCTGTGGCACATCCAAACCTATACTTTTCATCTCTGGTACTTTACTAAAGATCTCTTTAGGTGTTCCTTCCATTTTTACTTTACCTTCATCCATTACTATAATTCTGTCAGCCTCCACAGCCTCTTCCATATAATGAGTGATAAGAATAATAGTAATTCCAAAATTTTTATTAAGCTCCTTTATAGTATTAATTACTTCCTTTCTACCAGATGGATCTAACATAGCTGTAGGTTCATCTAAAATTATGCAATCTGGCCTCATAGCCAATATACCTGCAATAGCAACTCTTTGCTTTTGACCACCGGATAATAAGTGAGGGGCGTGTTTTCTATAATCATACATATTGACGGTCTTTAAAGATTCGTCAACTCTACGTCTAATCTCATCACTTGGTATTCCTAAGTTTTCAGGTCCAAAAGCTACATCTTCTTCAACTATAGTTGCCACTAGTTGATTATCTGGATTTTGAAAAACCATACCCGCTTTACTTCTTATCTTCCAAAGCAAATCTTCTTGGGATGTATCCATACCATCAACATAAACTTTACCTTCACTAGGAAGCAATAAAGCGTTCATGTGTTTAGCGATTGTAGACTTTCCAGATCCGTTATGGCCCAAAATAACTAAAAACTCACCCTTTTTTACCTCTAGATCAACGCCATCTACTGCTATCTTATCTGTCTGGCCATCCTGAGATTGATACTTAAATACTACATTTTCACAACTTATCATATTATCTGGCATAAATCTAACCCCTTTTAATCAATGTAACAGCCAATATAAGTTTGACTAATTTTCATCTAAGGATTACATGTAATCCCCAATATAAATTAGACTTATTGTGTATCTGAATCTAATTTATATTAAGGACTAATACCTTATATATACTACATATAATCTTCAATACATATAATTTAATATAGATTTTTCTTTCTATATTGAATATTTACATTCCACAACTAATCTTTTTATGAACTTAGGAATAAATAGGAAAACATTTTATTGTAATAAAAGGGGGACTAAGTCAGACATATACTTAATCCCCTTCAAACATTTATACCAACTCAAGGATTACAACTTCTGCTGCGTCTCCTCTTCTTGGTCCGACTTTATACATTCTAGTATATCCGCCTTTTCTTTCAGCATACTTAGGAGCTATATTGTCAAATAAGTTATCAACGACATCCTTCTCTGTAACAAAAGAAAGCACTTGTCTTCTTGCATGTAAATCTCCTCTTTTTGCAAGAGTGATCATTTTTTCAGCAAGAGCTCTAGTTTCTTTAGCTCTAGTAACTGTTGTTTCTATTTTGCCGTGCTTTAAAAAGCTAGTAACTAGATTTCTAAGCATAGCTCTTCTATGGTCTGTAGGACGACCTAATTTACGATATCCAGCCATGTCTATACCTCCTTACTCTTCGCTCTCTTTTAAACTCAACCCAAGATCACTAAGTTTCTTTTCTACTTCTTCTAATGACTTCTTACCAAGATTTCTAACCTTCATCATATCTTCTATAGTTCTCTCGGTTAATTCTTGAACAGTATTTATACCTGCTCTCTTTAGGCAGTTGTAGCTTCGGACAGATAAATCAAGCTCTTCGATAGTCATCTCAAGAACTTTTTCTTTCTTGTCTTCTTCTTTTTCTACCATAATTTCTACATCATTAGCGTGGTCTGTTAGAGTCATAAATAATTTGAAATGCTCAATTAAAATTTTGGCTGATAAGCTAATAGCTTCATCTGTCTGGATAGTTCCATTAGTCCATATTTCTAAAGTTAGCTTATCATAATCTGTAATCTGACCTACTCTTGTGTTTTCTACAGTAAAGTTAACTCGCTTTACCGGAGTATATATGGAATCAACGGGAATTGTGGATATTGGATAGTCTTCTCTTTTATTTTTTGCTTGAGATACATATCCTCTACCACTATTAACCATTATTTCCATATACAATTTTCCATCTTCGTCAAGGCTAGCAATATGTAAGTCTTTATTTACAACTTCTATATCGCCGTCAGTTTTAATGTCACCGGCCTTAACTTCTCCGGGTCCTTCAGCTTCAATAGTAATAGTCTTAGGACCTTCACCATGCATTTTCAGAGCCAGGGATTTTATATTAAGTATTAATTCAGGAACATCTTCCTTTACCCCTGGAATTGTAGAAAATTCATGTAAAACTCCATCTATTTTTACCGCATGTGCCGCAACACCTGGCAAGGATGAGAGAAGAATTCTCCTTAAGGCATTACCTAAGGTAATTCCATAACCTCTCTCAAGGGGCTCAACTACAAACTTGCCATATGTGCCATCTTCACTAGATTCTACACATTCTATTTTTGGCTTTTCTATCTCTAACATTCACAAACCCTCCTTATTAATTAAATGGCAACCTTATTTTGAGGGCAACTGATTCATTTTTGCCAAGTTTGAACTATTTACTTAGCTGTATATATCTCAAACTAAGCCATTCAATGTTAATTCCTCAATATGAATTAATTATTACTTGCTGTATAACTCAACGATTAGTGTTTCGTTAATTGGAACATCAATATCAGCTCTTGATGGCTCAGCAATTACTTTTCCTTCAAAGTTTTCTGGATTTCCGCTCAACCAATTTGGAAGAGTTTTTGGATTTTCAGCAAATGCTTTGAACATTTCTTTTTGTCTGCTCTTCTCTTTAACTGTTATAACATCATTAACAGATACTTGATAAGAAGGAATATCTACTTTCTTACCATTTACTAAGAAATGTCCATGAGTAACAAGCTGTCTTGCTTCCTTTCTAGAATCTCCGTATCCTAATCTATAAACTACATTATCTAATCTCATTTCTAGTAATCTTAGCAAGTTTTCACCTGTGATTCCTTTTAGTCTATCAGCCTTTTCATAGTAAGTTCTGAACTGACCTTCTAGGATTCCGTAGATTCTTCTTGCCTTCTGCTTTTCTCTTAATTGAAGTCCGTAGTTTGATAACTTCTTTCTGTTTGCACCGTGCTGACCTGGTGCGGAATTTCTTTTAGCTATTGCACATTTATCTGTATAACATCTGTCGCCTTTTAAGAAAAGTTTCATACCTTCTCTTCTGCAAAGTCTACATACAGCGCCAGTATATCTTGCCATAATCTACACCTCCTGTTGCTTCTATAATTATACTCTTCTTCTTTTTGGTGGTCTGCATCCATTATGTGGTATAGGAGTAACATCCTTGATCATTGTTATTTCTAAACCAGCAGCTTGAAGGGCTCTTATTGCAGCCTCTCTACCTGCTCCTGGGCCTTTAACAAATACCTGAACAGTTTTCAAGCCATGTTCCATTGCTGCTTTACTTGCTGTTTCAGCTGCCATCTGAGCAGCAAAAGGAGTACTCTTTCTTGAACCTCTAAAGCCAAGAGCTCCAGCACTAGACCAAGAAAGTGCATTTCCTACGCTGTCAGTTATTGTAACTATTGAATTGTTGAAAGTTGACTTAATATGAGCTGCTCCATGCTCAACATTTTTTCTTTCTTTTCTTCTTCTTACCTTTTTCAACTTTTGAGCTGCCATTCTATTCCCTCCTTACTACTTCTTTTTCTTACCAGCGATTGTTCTCTTTGGACCTTTTCTAGTTCTTGCATTAGTCTTAGTTCTTTGTCCTCTTACTGGAAGGCCCTTTCTATGTCTAATTCCTCTGTAGCAACCTATTTCTATAAGTCTCTTTATGCTTAAAGCAACATCTCTTCTTAGGTCGCCTTCAACCTTAATATTCTTGATATAATCTCTTAACTTATTAACTTCTTCTTCAGTTAAGTCTTTTACTCTAGTATCTGGGTTTACTCCGGTTTCAGCCAGAATCTTTCGAGAAGTTGGTAGACCAATTCCATATATATAAGTAAGTCCAATCTCAACTCTCTTCTCTTTTGGTATATCTACACCAGCAATTCTTGCCATTAAAATTTACACCTCCTAGGTTTTGCATCTATAGTTCTATTAAATTTATATAAAGTTTTGGTTAGTAGTTATAAAACTACTACAGCCGCTCCCAAAACTAAATAACCGGTTAAGAGTATTAACCCTGTCTTTGCTTATGCTTAGGGTTTTCACATATAACCATTACTCTGCCTTTTCTTCTAATAACCTTGCATTTTTCGCATATAGGTTTTACTGACGGTCTTACTTTCATAGTTAACCCTCCTTATTACTTAGCTCTCCAGGTAATTCTTCCTCTAGTAAGATCATATGGAGAAAGTTCTACTGTAACTTTATCACCTGGAAGAATTCTAATAAAATTCATTCTTAATTTTCCAGATATATGACCTAATATTTTATGGCCACTTTCCAATTCTACTAAAAAAGTTGCATTTGGTAAAGCTTCTAATACAGTACCTTGCATTTCAATTACATCTTCTTTTGACATAAGGTAATCAAACCTCCTTTATATGCCATTTAACTGCAAAAAACTTCTTATGGCTGAATCATTCAACCTTTTTCCTGATAAAATGTCTTTCTTTATCTCCTCAGCTATTATATCAGTAAAGCGCAGATGCCTCAACTTTTTTTTCTTTGGTTTACTCTCAGGCCTCAACTTTCCATCTGTCAATAGTACATAGTTATCATCAATCACGTCCATTATTATATACAACTTACCGCTATCTCTTCCAGCTGTTGAAAGTACCACTCTGCCTAATAGCTCTTCCTTATTCAAAGCCTTCACCTCACTGCTTCCCCTATAATGTGTACAGCCTGCATTTATACAATTATTTCAATCCGGTATTTCTCTTATGAACTTGGCGGCTCAGATCTAGCACCTTAATATTAGGTAACACAGCTAATACTTAAAATATCAACTGCCGAAAGCACAGCATTTTGAAAATACCATTATATTTATAGAGGCAATATTATACTTCAAAAACTTGATTTACTTATCATAGTTATATATTTATTCTACAGTTGCTATTTTGTGCAGTTGTAAAACTAGGCTTCACTACCTCTTATATTGCTGCAAGAGTATGCATATAGCCTTACCAATAAGCTTTATGTCTTAAAGATATACCTTGTTCAACTTCATTTTTTAGTATCTTCTAAAACCTTTGATATATTTTCAAAAACTAGGTCAATGTCTTTACTGCCATCCACTTTAAACAATATATCTTTATTTTCATAATATCCCACTAAAGGAGAGGTTTGAGACAGATATACTTCCAATCTTTCTTTAAGAGTTTCCTCAGTATCATCTTCACGGTGAATAATACTGTTACCACACACATCACATTTTCCTGGTGTTGCAGGAGGATTATACTTTATGTGATAGCTAGCACCACAAACAGGGCAGCTCCTTCTGCCAGTCATTCGATCGAGAATAAATTCACTTGACACATCAATTAGTACCACTGCATCAAGCTTATTCCCCAATCCTTCTAAGTACTGGTCAAGAGCCTTAGCCTGGTCAAGAGATCTCGGAAATCCATCTAATAGAAATCCCTTTTGACAATCTCCTTGGCTAAGTCTTTCCAGTACTAAAGATATAGTAATAGAATCTGGCACTAAGTCACCATTCTCTATATATTCCTTTGCCTGTAACCCCAAGCCAGTATGCCTAGAAATATTTTTTCTAAATATATCTCCAGTAGATATATGCGGTATGTCATATCTTAAACTTATTAACTTAGCTTGCGTTCCCTTACCTGCTCCTGGAGGTCCCATTAATACAATTCTCAATTTATTCATCCCCAAATATCAATTACTTTAAGAATCCTTGGTAATGTCTCATTACAAGCTGGGACTCTAAAGTTCTAACGGTTTCCATAGCTACGCTTACCATAATCAATATTGAGGTTCCTCCAAGAGAAATATTTTTAAATGAAGTATAATTTTGTACTATAACAGGCACTATTGCAATTATAGTAGCAAATACTCCCCCAATAATAGCAACCTTTGTTAATACTTTAGAGATATGTTTAGCAGTAGGCTTTCCTGGTCTGATCCCGGGAATAAATCCTGCTGATTTATATATGTTCTCAGCCATTTCTTCTGGCTTGAAGTAAATTTCTGCATAGAACCATGAGAAGAATATAACTAATATAGCATATAATATTGGATATAAAACTGATTTATCATTAAAAGGACTCCAAGCGTTATCGGTTATGAAAGTAGCCCAAGCTTTTTTTGGGAAAAACTGAGCAATTGTCGCTGGGAAATTCATAACAGACACAGCAAATATAATAGCAATAACTGCAGTTGCAGTTAAATTAAAAGGTATATGAGATGATTGTCCTTTAAAAGATTTATTACCTACAGTTTTGCCAGCATATTGAACACTTATTCTTCTTTCTGCCATGCTCATAATTATTACAGAAATTATCATAGCAATAGCTACTATGATAAACACTATTAATTGAACTAAATTTATTGTCTTAGTATTATATGATACAAATATTCTTGCAATAGTATCAGGGAATCTAGACAAAATATTGATAAATATTAATAGAGAAACACCATTTCCTAAGCCTTTAACAGTAATAACATCACCAAGCCACATCAAGAATGAAGAAGCTGTTGATAATGTAATTACAATCAAAAATACATTTATAGCAGAATCATCTGCAATTCCGTTGAAATTCCTAATTATAATATAGGTAGTGTATGCTTGAATTAGACCAAGTACAATGGCTACATTTCTTGTATATTTCTGCAGCCTCTTTCTTCCATCATCACCTTCTTTACTTAACTGCTCCAAATATGGAATAGCAACAGTAAGTAATTGCATAATAATGGAGGCATTGATATATGGTACAACTCCCATAGCAAATATGTTAAATTGGCTAATAGCTCCACCGGTCATTAAGTTATATAAACCTAAAAATGTATTTTCATTATTCTCCATAGCACTGCTTAGGAGTTCTCTATTTATTCCTGGAACGGGTATATGGCTTCCAAGCCTATATACCGCAATCAAGAATAATGTAAATAAGATCCTCTTTTTAAGTTCAGGTACCTTGAAGGCATTTTTGAGAGTTGACAGCATTATTAAATCACCTCAACTTTTCCTCCAGCAGCCTCAATTTTTTCAGCAGCTGTTTTTGAAAATTTAGTTGCTTTTACTGTCAATCTCTTATTCAAGTCTCCATTACCTAGTATTTTAACTCCGTCATATAGTTTGCTTACTATACCTTTTTCAAGTAATACTTCTGGTGTCACAACTGCTCCATCTTCAAAAACATTTAATCTATCTATGTTGATTACTGCATATTCTTTAGCAAATATATTTGTAAAACCTCTCTTAGGAAGTCTTCTATATAAAGGCATCTGACCACCTTCAAATCCTGGTCTAACTCCGCCGCCAGTTCTTGCATTCTGACCTTTTTCACCCTTACCAGAGTTTCTGCCTAATCCAGAACCGGTTCCTCTACCAACTCTTTTTGGTGATTTTTTAGCACCAAAAGCTGGTTGCAACTCGTGAAGTTTCATAAGTTTACACCTCCTGTTATTATTCCTGCATTACAGACCAAACAGTCTATCTTCATTTATTATACTTCTTCAATCTTAACTAAATAGTTAATTTTATTTACCATACCTCTTATTTGAGGAGTATCCTCATGTTCTACTACATTTCCTATTTTCTTAAGACCAAGAGTCTTAGCAGTAGTAATATGTTCTGCTTTTCTTCCGATTAGACTCTTAGTTAAAGTTAATCTAAGTTTAGCCAAGGCATTTCCCTCCTAACCTAGTATCTCTTCAACGGTCTTGCCTCTCAATTTAGCAATCTGTTCAGCAGTCCTTAAGGATGCTAAACCGTTGATAGTTGCACTTACCATATTTTTAGGATTATTGGAGCCTAATGATTTAGCTCTAGCGTCTTTAATTCCAGCCAATTCAAGTACAGCTCTTACAGGTCCACCTGCGATAACTCCTGTACCTTCGCTAGCTGGCATAATTAAAACTTTACCTGTTCCAAATACACCTTCTACAGCATGAGGAACTGTATTATCAACTATAGCTACACTAACTAAGTTTTTCTTTGCATCCTCAATGCCTTTTCTTATTGCTTCAGGGATTTCTACGGATTTACCGATACCTACACCAACGTGTCCGTTTTCATCGCCTACTACTACAAGGGCGCTGAACCTGAAGTTTCTACCACCTTTAACAACCTTAGCAACTCTATTTATACTAACAACTTTTTCTTTAAGGTCTAGTGTGCTAGGATCTATTCTCATTTATTTCCCTCCTTCTAGAATTCTAAGCCAGCTTCTCTTGCTCCTTCAGCAAGTTCTTGAACTCTTCCGTGATAAATATATCCACCTCTATCAAAAACAACTGATTTAATACCTTTTTCAATTGCTCTCTTAGCTACCATTTGACCAACTAATCTAGCAGCTTCTTTGTTGCTTCCCAATTTTGCGCCAAAGTCCTTTTCTAATGAAGAAGCAGCAACTAATGTCTTTTGAGCTACATCATCTATGATTTGAGCGTAAATATTTCTTTCACTTCTGAATACACAAAGTCTTGGTCTTTCAGCAGTTCCAGTAACTTTTTTACGTACTCTCAAATGACGCTTCTTTCTTGAGAAACTTCTGTCTTCTTTCTTAAACATCAAAGTCCACTCCTTTCAACTATTTTTTACCGGTCTTACCTTCCTTACGTCTGATAACTTCATTTTCATACTTGATACCTTTTCCCTTATAAGGTTCAGGCTTTCTCCAGCTTCTGATGTTTGCAGCTACTTCACCAACTAGCTCTTTATCAATTCCCTTAACAACTACTTTGTTTGCTGCTGGTGTTTCGAAGGTAATACCTTCAACCGCTTCTATCTCTACAGGATGAGAGTATCCAAGGTTCATAACTAACTTCTTACCTTGAACTTGAGCTCTATATCCTACACCTATCAAGTCAAGAGACTTTTGATATCCCTCGCTTACGCCTTTTACCATATTATTTAATAACGCTCTTGTTAAGCCATGTAGTGCTTTTTGTTCTTTACTATCACTTGATCTTGTAACAACTACGCTATTATCTTCAACAGCAATTTTTATGTCCTTGCTCATAGCCTTAGTTAACTGTCCCTTTGCTCCTTTTACTGTAACAACGTTGTCTGGCGTTACAGTAACAGTTACTCCTGCAGGTAAGGCTATCGGCAATCTTCCTATTCTTGACATGACTACACCTCCTGTTAGACTTATCTGGTACAAAACATTATCTTGCTTTGTTACTTTACATCTTTCCGATACAAAACTTTTGTGGAGATTTAAATCTCCAACATATAATCTGATACTTATATATCAGTTTAACTTTTGGTCTATTCCTACTAAAAATAGAACCGTATATTAGTACTAGAGCATAACTCGTGACATTCTTCATGTCACGCTACTCTATGCTACTATAATCTATCTTAATTAAATATGTTAAATTCAAATTAATCTCTTATTCTTGTATTACCAAATGTAGCAGATTACTTCTCCACCTAAGCCTAATTTTCTAGCTTCTCTATCAGGTAAAAGACCCTTTGAAGTAGAGATTATTGCCACTCCAAGACCATTTAATACCTTTGGCACTTCATCCTTCTTGCAATAAACTCTTAAACCAGGCTTTGATATTCTCTTTAATCCGCTAATTATCTTTTCCTTACCTGGACCATATTTTAAAGAAAGTCTTAACATTGGAACAACACCGTCATTATATTCTTCTACGTCCTTAATGTAACCTTCTTGAAGCATTATATTTACAATAGCCTTCTTAATTTTTGAAGAAGGTACTTCTACTATTTCATGTCTCGCTGTATTTGCGTTTCTCACACGAGTTAACAAATCTGCGATAGGATCTGTCATAACCATTAAATATGCCTCCTTTCACTACAATGAATTATTACCAGCTTGCTTTTCTGCATCCAGGAATTTGGCCCTTATAAGCAAGCTCTCTAAAACAAATACGACAAATTCCGTACTTTCTTAACACAGCATGTGGTCTTCCACATATTCTGCATCTTGTATAAGCTCTTGTCTGATATTTAGGCTCTTTCTTCCACTTTTCAATTATTGCCTTACGTGCCACAGTTTCCCCTCCTTATTTCTGAACAAATGGCATTCCGAGGAATCTTAATAATTCTCTTGCTTCCTCATCTGTCTTTGCAGTTGTTACAAATATTATATCCATACCTCTTACTTTATCAATCTTGTCATACTCTATTTCAGGGAATATAAGTTGCTCTTTAACTCCCAAGGAATAGTTTCCTCTTCCATCGAAAGCTTTATCTGAAACGCCTCTAAAGTCTCTAACTCTAGGAAGAGCTACATTCATTAACTTATCAGCAAATTCATACATTTTCTGCTTTCTTAAAGTTACCTTACATCCTATTGGCATGTTCTCTCTTATTTTAAAGTTGGCTATGGACTTCTTTGCTCTTGTAACAACTGGCTTCTGACCAGTGATTATCTGTAAATCATTCACAGCAGATTCAAGAACCTTAGGATTATCCTTAGCCTCTCCAACTCCCATATTTACCACAATTTTTTCTAGCCTTGGAACTTCCATTATGTTTTTATATCCAAACTTTTCTACTAAAGCTGGAACTACTTCGTTTATATATTTTTCTTGTAGTCTTGAACTCATTCGGTTGACCTCCTTTCAAATATTAGAATGTTTCTCCGCACTTCTTGCATACTCTTACTTTAGTTCCATCTTCTAATACCTTATGAGCAATTCTTGTAGCACTCTTACAGCTTGTGCAGTATAACATAACTTTTGAGCTGTAAATAGGTGCTTCTACGTGAATTATTCCACCGTT
>NZ_FMJL01000069.1 GCF_900095445.1 Clostridium sp. N3C | reverse complement strand
CTTATACCTTTATTTAAAAAAGCTAATTCTCTAAGTCTTTGAACTAATGTATCGTAATCATATTCAACTTCATCAAATATTTCTGGATCTGGTTTAAAGTAAACGGTAGTTCCGTGATCATCAGTGTCACCAATTCTTTTAAATTCACTAACTACCTTTCCCCTACTATAGCTCTGTGTCCAGATTCCTCCCTCTCTCATAACGGTTACAGTACATTTCTCTGATAAAGCATTTACAACAGAGGCACCTACACCGTGAAGACCTCCAGAAACCTTATAGCCTCCACCACCAAACTTTCCACCGGCATGAAGTATTGTCATTATAACTTCTACTGTAGACTTACCCATCTTAGGATGTATTCCTACAGGCATCCCCCTACCGTTATCTTGTACAGTTATAGAATTATCTTGATGAATGGTTACCGAAATATGGTTGCAGTTCCCTGAAAGTGCTTCATCTATACTATTATCAACTATTTCATAAACTAAATGATGAAGTCCTCTAGAACCTGTACTTCCAATGTACATACCAGGTCTTTTTCTAACAGCCTCTAAACCTTCTAAAACCTGTATTTGACTTTCATCATAAGCTTGTTTTCCCTGATCAAACATGGACATCCTCCTCGTATTATAGATACCAAAGCTTTTTATCTGCTTCTATTCTTCTTCCAAATATTTATCCATCCTCTTACACAAAGTTAAAGATGATATAGGTGATAAAAAAATCTTGCTCTTCTTATTTACCTCTGCTATGACAAAGGACTTTGGCATTTTGTTTGTTATCTTTTCCACAAAACCATCTTCTTCAGCTAACCTCAAAAATTGTGATGTATCTGATCCGTAAACTGAGGCTTCCATATCGAATATAGCTATAATATCCTTAACTGGAACCACAACATTTTCACCAAGATGCAAAAACATAATAAATCCTCCCTTAACTTCCTACACTGCCATCCTTAACGTAAAAAATGGATGCCTTATCGTTTATATATAGTTTTATATCTTCAATTCCTGTACAAGTTATTATGGTCTGCACATCGGATATTGAGTTTAACACATACTTTTGCCTTTTAAAATCTAATTCGGATAAAACATCGTCCAATAGCAATATAGGATGTTCGCCCGTAACCTCTTTGATTATTTTTAAAGATGCAAACTTAATAGTTAAAACTGAAGTTCGTTGTTGGCCTTGAGAGCCAAAATTTCTAGTATCAATGCCATTAATACTTATATAAAAATCATCTCTATGAGGTCCTATTGATGTGCTGTTTTTATAAATATCACTTGCTCTATTTTTCTTCAAAAGTTCAAGCAAATCCATTTTTATATTATCAAAAGATTTTAACTGACATAAGTATCCAAATTCTACATCTTCTTTGTTAGAAGTTATCTCTTTATGAATACTCTTCCCATAATTATTAAGCTGACTTATATACCACATTCTTCGTTTTATGACATATTCACCAAAAGTAGCCAATTGATCATCATATATATCTAATATGGATTGATCTACCTGTTTTCCTTTTAAAATAGTATTTCTCTCCATTAAGACCTTATTATATTGTACCAAATTATAATAATATTTTCTATCCAATTGGCATAATTCCATGTTAAGAAATCTCCTTCTATGTCCTGGAGATTCCTTAACAATTTTTAAATCTTCTGGAGAAAACATAACAACATTGCAAACTCCCATTAGTTCAGATATTTTTCTGATTTTTATAGAGTTTATATTTATTGCTTTTTTTCCTTCCTTTAAGATTTTAATTTCAATTTTCTTATCTATTGGTTCTCTATCAATATACAGTTTTATATAGGCCTCATTCTCATTCCACTTAATAACTTCCTTGTCTCTGTTTGTTCTATGAGAGCGGCCAAAACTGCAGTAATATATACTTTCAAGTATATTAGTTTTCCCCTGGGCGTTATCGCCTATAAAAATATTAACATTTTCATTTAATTCTAAAAACAACTTTTTATAGTTTCTGTAATTTAATAATTGTAAATACTTAACATGCATTCAAAACACCTGTTCATTCTGCTTTTATCTATCTCTTTATTGTTCCTATTTAAGTTATAAGTTTTATCTAAAAGAACCCATGTATATTATATCACAATATATTTTTATTGAATTACCTTAAATTCTTCATTTTGAATTTCAACTATGTCACCATTTCTGAGCTTTCTACCTCTTCTAAGCTCCACTTCACCATTGACCTTTACATTTCCATCTAAAATAAAGATCTTAGCATCGGAACCACGGTCTACAATTCCACACCACTTTAAAAAGGAATCCAATTTTATAAATTCAGTACTGATTTTTACTTCTTTCATTTTCTAGGAACTCTTGTAGTTCCTTCCCTCCTTTGTTATATTATTGACCATTTTTAATTAATGATTTCAGCTTATGTTTTAGTTATTACGTAATCTAACTGGAAGAACGAGATAAATACAATCATCCTTCTCTTTATTTTTTATAACACATGGGCTTACCGCACTAGAAAATTCCATTTCAATTTCTTCCTCTTCCATTATCTTAAGCACGTCTATAAGATATTTTGAGTTAAATGCAATTTCCAAAGGTTGACCTTGCAAAATAATAGTTAATTCTTCCTTAACCTTTCCCAATTGAGAATTGGAGGTTATTATTAGATTGTCTTCCTGAATATTCAATTTTATAAGGTTAGTATTTCCTTCTTTAGCTAATAAAGATGCTCTCTCAATACAGTTTAACAACTCATTTCTTTTTGCTGTAATTTTTAAATTGTATTCTTCAGGAATAATTGATGAATATTTAATAAATTCACCTTCTAGCAATCTTGATATAACCTTTGTGTTACCTAGGTTAAATAGGATATGATTTGTTGTAAAAGTAATATTGGTTATTTCTTCACTATCATCTAAGATCTTTGAAATTTCATTTAAGGTTTTTCCAGGAATCACTGAACTAATAGTATTGTTAGTGTTTATATATTCCCTTTTTAAAGCAAGTCTATAACCATCTAAAGCTACCATATTGAGATTGCCATCTTTAACTTCAAAAAGTACTCCTGTTAGTATAGGTCTAGTTTCATCTTGAGCAATAGCAAAAATAGTTCCCTTTATCATATTTTTTAATACACCTTGAGGTACATTAAATATCATATTCTCATTGATTGTTGGTAAAGTTGGATAGTCCTTAGCGTCCATATGCATTAGTGAAAACTTAGATTTCTGACAATATATATCTAATGTGTTGTTTTCTA
Organism: Clostridium sp. N3C; assembly: GCF_900095445.1. Lineage (GTDB taxonomy): Bacteria > Bacillota > Clostridia > Clostridiales > Clostridiaceae > Clostridium_AU. The sequence continues at coordinate 4,795 of NZ_FMJL01000069.1, read as the reverse complement.
ATGTTGTTATCTCAACCATATCATTAGGCAACTTTCTAATAATTTCACCAAATAACTTTGCATCTACTACTACACTTCCTGGTGTTAAGCATTCAATTTCACATTTTGTTTCTATACTTAAGTCTGTATCAGAACCGATAATAGTTAAATTATTTCCTTCTGCTTTAATAAGTAATCCTTCTAAAACCGGCATAGTAGATTTTCCAGTTACAGCTTTTTGAGCTATTGATATAGCTTCTTGAAGAATATTTTTTTTACAAATAAATTTCATAAAAAGTACCTCCTTAATCTAAATTGTTGATTAATTTATACACAGGTCTATTGTTATCTTTACATAGGATAGGTATATATAATTAATCAGTAGTAGTAGTAGTAGGGCCTGTGGATATGTGGATAAATACTTCTAGCTATTGATAATACACAAAAAAATGAACATAATAAATTGTGGATAAGATAGGATGAATATTTGCTACTTATCCACATTGTTCTTTTAAAATTATATCATATTTAAGTTATCCACAAACAATTATAAAGAATTATAAACAACTGTTAATTAATCTTGAGTGATCTTTTTCGTTAAATCATTAATAGCATTTTGAAGGCTTTCATCTTTTTGCAAGCTTTCTGATATTTTTTCATAAGCATGTATTACAGTTGTATGATCTCTACCGCCAAATTCTTCACCTATCTTAGGTAAAGACATATCAGTAAGTTTTCTAGATAAGTACATTGCTATCTGTCTAGGAAAGGCTACATTGCGAGTTCTTCTTTGAGATTTAAGATCTTCCACTCGTAGATTGTAGTAAGCAGCAACAGTTTCTTGTATATATTCTACAGTTATCTGTTTTGATTTTTTATTAGATATAATATCTTTAAGTGCCTCTGAAGCTAAATCTACGCTAATTTCCCTATTGGTTAGTGATGAATAAGCAACTATTCTTATAAGAGCACCCTCTAATTCTCTGATATTTGATTTTATTTGAGAGGCTATATAAACCATAACCTCATTAGGAATATCCAGCTTTTCAACATCTGCCTTCTTTTTTAAGATTGCTATTCTAGTTTCAAAGTCTGGTGGTTGAATATCTGCGATTAGTCCCCATTCAAATCTGGACCGAAGTCTATCTTCTAAAGTAGGAATTTCCTTAGGAGGACGATCACTAGATAAAATTATTTGCTTGTTTGCTTCATGCAAGGCGTTAAAGGTATGGAAAAACTCTTCTTGAGTTCGTTCTTTTCCAGCTATGAATTGAATATCATCTATAAGTAGAACGTCGACATTTCTATATTTATTTCTAAATTCTATATTAGAATCATCCTTTATAGAATTAATTAATTCATTAGTAAACTTTTCAGAAGATACATAAACAACTTTAGCCTTAGGATTAGATTGCAATATAAAATGTCCAATTGCATGCATTAAGTGCGTTTTACCTAGACCAACTCCTCCGTATATAAAAAGAGGATTGTAAGCTTTAGCAGGGGATTCTGCTACAGCTAAGGAGGCCGCATGAGCAAATCTATTACTATTACCTATAACGAAAGAATCAAAGGTGTATTTTGGATTTAGAGTTGAAATCATTTCGTCAGTTGCTTGCACATTTTTCTTTGTTTCAGATTCAGATGAATTTTCAGCTTTTTCAGTGGTTACAGCTTCCTCTGAGGCGATTATAAACTCTACATTATAACGTTTTGTTGAAATGAGCTTTATGGCATTGATCAATAATTCCTTATAGCGAGTATCTAGAATTTCCTTTGTAAAGTCATTTGGTACTCCTAATTTAATTGTATCCTCTGTCATAGATATAGGAATGGCACTTTTGATCCATGTATTAAAACTTACTTCTGTAAGCTCGCCTTTGATTATATTCAATGTTTTTTCCCATAAATCATTTAATTGGGCGCTCATTTTTTTATCCTCCAGTCTTAAAATATTAAAAAATATATTCACAACTTTATCAACAAGTACAAGCTGCCTGTTTAAATTTGTTGACAAATGTATATAAAGTTATTCACATGTTAATAAAAATTGTGGATAATTCCTTTATTCACATGTGGACAAAAAAATTAATAACATTGTTCAAGCATGCATAATCGCAGTAAATAAGCCAAAAATAGAAAGTATAAGAGAAGTTATACAGAGATAATGAACAAGTTATCCACAAAATTATCAACAAGTGTGGATAACTTGTTCGACAAATAATTTATCAACATGTTTATATTAATAATAGCAAAACAATAGGGGCTGTTCAAGAAGTTATCCACAAAAAAGTGGATAAAGCAATAAAGTTATCAACATTTTGTGGAGAAATTATGACAATATGTTTTCTTGACAGAAATAAGAGCAATAGATATAATTATATGGTAAAACTATTAATAAGTTAAATTGGTAGTAAGTAAATTGCTATAAACACCAGCAATAAAGGGGGTGTAGTTAGGATGTTCATGACATATCAACCAAAAAAGAAGCAAAGAAAGAGAGAGCACGGATTCAGAAAAAGAATGAGTACTCTATCTGGAAGACATGTTCTTAAGAGAAGAAGACAAAAAGGTAGAAAAAGATTGACAGCATAAGGGCCGCTTTTTGTGGCCTTTTTCTGTAATTGCAGTAAATGGGGTGACGTGAATTTTAATGAAGATTCAGAGGTTGCGAAAGAATACAGAGTTCAGGTTAGTGTATAGAAGAGGAAAATCTTTTTCTACAGATATATTAGTCTTGTACATATTTAAAAATAACAGGAATACAGTAGATGGTCAGGAAATAAATAGAGTAGGGATATCTGTAAGTAAAAAAGTAGGAAAAAGTGTAGTAAGAAGTAGAGTAAAGAGATTAATAAGTGAAAGCTATAGGTTGAATTGCGAAAATATAAGTAAAAAATATGACCTGGTTTTTGTTGCAAGAACGGCAGCAAAGGATAAGAGCTATTGGGAAATTGAAGCAGCTATGAAAAAGCTATTCAAGAAAGCAGGTCTATACCAAAATGAGAAAAATACTAATAACCCTAATTAGATTTTATAGAAAATATATATCTCCTTTAAAAAAGCCAAGTTGTAGGTTTTATCCAACTTGCTCTCAATATGCCCTAGAGGCTATTGAAAAGTACGGAGCCTTTAAGGGGAGCCTTATGGCCATAAGAAGAATATTAAAATGTCATCCTTATAATAAAGGAGGATATGATCCCGTAAAATAACTTTCAGGAGGTTAGCTAGGTGATAGCAAATATATTAACTACAATATTTGAATATATAAAAGGGTTCGTTGAAATCTTTGGATTATCCGCGGGATATACATATGGTTTCTCAATCATACTATTTACCTTAATAATTAAGGTATTATTACTTCCTATAAATATTAAGCAGGCTAAGTCTCAAGCTAAAATGCAAGAAATTCAGCCTAAATTGCAGGAAATTCAAAATAAATATAAAAATGATCCTCAAAAACAACAGGCAGAATTGGCAAAGCTTTATCAAGAATCAGGTGCAAGTCCATTAGGTGGATGTTTACCATTGTTGATTCAGATGCCAATATTTATTGCAATGTACGCTTTGATTAGAGAGTTAGGACCGGAATTAAAAGGCTTAAGATTTACCCCCTTAATTCCTGATTTAGGTGCAAGTGGGAACATACTATTGACAATTATATATGCATTATCCTCATATTTCTCAATGACTATAATGATGCCTAAAGATAACCCTCAGGCAAAAACTATGGGTACAACTAATTTGGTAATGACTGTTTTTTCTGCTTTTATAACATATAGTGTAGCAGCAGGATTAGGTGTTTATTTGATTACTAGTAGCGTTTTTGCTATTTTGCAAAACCTATTTATGAAGAAAATGGGATATTCAGCTAACAGTAAAAAAGATGATGGTGTACAAAACAGTAAAGATGTATTAAAAGAAACAAACAGTAAGAGTTTTACGCCAAAGGGGAAAGGAAGTAGTAAAAAGAAAGGTAAAAAATAAAATACCTTTTAATATTAAAAAGGTGGGTGCGTAGGGTATGAAAATTATTGAAATGACCGGCAAGACCGTGGAAGATGCTTTAAAAGCTGCCTTATCAGAATTAAATGTAACAGAAGATAGGGTTGAAGTAGAAGTACTAGATGAAGGAAGTAAAGGACTTTTTAAGCTTATTGGTGCAAAACCAGCTAGAATAAAGGTCAAGGTTAAAAAAGACTATATTTATGAAGCAAAAACTTTTTTAAGAGATGTATTAAATTCCATGGGAGTAAAGGCTGAGATAAGGATTAAGGAAGAAGACGATGTACTAAAGATTAATCTTGTAGGACCGGATATGGGAATAATAATTGGCTACAGAGGAGAAACTTTAGATTCCCTTCAATATCTTGTTAGCTTAGTGGTTAATAAAGATCAAGATGATGAATATAAGAGGGTTTTACTTGATACTGAAAATTATAGAGCTAAGAGAGAGGAAACATTAAAAAGACTTGCTAATAAAACCGCTTATAAGGTTAGGAAAACCGGTAGAAGTTTCAAGCTTGAACCTATGAATCCATATGAAAGAAGAATAATACATTCAGCCCTTCAAAATGATCAATATGTTGAAACCTTTAGCGAAGGTGAGGAGCCTTATAGAAGAGTAGTAATTAATTTAAAGAAAGCCTAACCAGGCTTTCTTTTTAACTCTATAGGAAATTATATATTTAAGAAATTGTGGATAAGTTCGATAAATTACCTATAGGAGTATTAAATTGGGTGATTATTTCTATGAGTAAGATAACTATTAAAAGTATACTTGAAGATAAATTTGAAGAATTTTGGGAAAAACTTT
>NZ_FMJL01000025.1 GCF_900095445.1 Clostridium sp. N3C | reverse complement strand
CCGGTAGAACGATCCATATAGGTGAGACCATCTACTTTATCCTTACCTGTAATTTCTTTTGTTTGGACATTTTTTAATACAGTTACATTAGGTAGGCTGTATAGACGTTCTTGTAACACAGAGTCAGCCTTTAGTTCAGGTAAAAACTCAAGGACTGTAACGTGGTTAACTATTCCAGCTAAATCTATAGCTGCTTCAACACCAGAGTTACCACCGCCGATAACTGCTACATTTTTACCTTTAAATAAAGGACCATCACAATGAGGGCAGTAGGCTACTCCTTTATTCTTAAACTCTATTTCACCAGGTACACCTATATTTCTCCAGCGAGCACCGGTGGATAGAATTACTGTTTTACTCTTTAAAATGGCACCATTTTCTAATTCTACTTCAATAAGATCATTTTTTCTTAAGCTTTTTGCTTTTTGTGCCTTCATAATATCTATATCATACTCTTTAACGTGTTCTTCAAAGCTTGCTGCTAGCTTTGGACCTTCAGTGTATTTTGTACCAATAAAGTTTTCAATACCTAGAGTGTCTAAAATTTGACCACCAAATCGTTCCGCTACAATTCCAGTGCGGATACCTTTGCGGGCTGCATAGATAGCGGCACTAGCTCCTGATGGTCCACCTCCAACTACCAGTACATCGAAAGGTTCTTTGCTTTCAAAGTCAGAAGTATCTGTAGAGTTATCTATCTTGTTTAGAATTTCTTCAATGGTCATACGACCACTGCTAAAGGGTTCACCATTTAAGTAAACCGTTGGAACTGCTAATATGTTTTTACTTTCTACTTCTTCTTTAAAGGCGGCACCATCAATCATAGTATGAGTAATGTCAGCATTTAGAAGACTCATTAGATTTAGAGCTTGAACTACATCTGGACAGTTATGACAACTTAAGCTTACATAAGTTTCAAAATGGTACTGACCTTTAATATTTTTAATCCTATCAATTACTTTTTGCTCAGCCTTTGGTGCTCTTCCGCTAACTTGAAGTAGAGCTAATACTAGAGAGGTGAATTCATGTCCTAATGGAATGCCAGCGAAAGTTATTCCTGAGTCAAAATCGGGCCTATTTACACTAAAGCTAGGAGTTCTCTCTAATTGAGCTTCCTCCACTTTAATTAAAGGAGACATGGAGGCTAGCTCATTTGCTAGAGCCACCATGTCCTTAGATATACTATCTGATCCAGCACTTACTGTTAGTAGTACAGGACCCTCCATTAGCTGGAGGTATTGGGAGAGTTGAGATTTAATATCTGCATCTAATATCATATTATACCTCATCAGATCTTTCCTACAAGATCAAGACTTGGCTTTAGTGTTGCTGAGCCTTCCTTCCACTTAGCTGGGCAAACTTCTCCAGGATTATTTCTAACATATTGTGCAGCTTTAATCTTGTTAATTAATGCGCTTGCATCACGACCTATGTTACCAGCATTAATTTCAACAGCCTGAATAACTCCATCTGGGTCGATGATGAAAGTACCACGATCAGCCTGACCTTCTTCTTCAATTAGCACATCGAAATTACGTGACAATACATGAGCAGGGTCACCAATCATAACATAAGTAATCTTGCCAATTGTTTCTGAGCTATCATGCCATGCTTTATGTGTAAAATGAGTATCTGTTGATACTGAATATACTTCTACTCCAAGTTCTTTTAATGCATCATAGTTGTTTTGTAAATCTTCAAGTTCTGTTGGGCATACAAATGTGAAGTCTGCTGGATAGAAGCAAACAACGCTCCATTTTCCTTTAAAATCTGCTTCTGTAACTTCTATGAATTTTCCGTTGTGGAATGCTTGAGCTTTAAATGGTTGTACTTGTTTTCCTACTAATGACATAAAAAATCTACCTCCTAAAAATTCTTATTAATTTACATATATTTTTATTTGTATGTACATATAAAACAATAATAATTATCTTCTGATAATTATTATTATATAAATTATGGTTAATGTCAAGAGGATTTTTGGAAAAAGTAGAAAAAAATTTTACGGTAACGGAAAAGGATGCGAAATTGCTATATTTGGATGGGAATCACAGAATATTTTTATCTAATCTTGAAATGGTAGGGGATTATGATATAGTTAATATATTAATGAAAGATATGATAATACTTTAAAGAATTAGGTTCTGTTTTGAAGGAGGAATTATTAGTGATAAAACGGATAAAATATAATTCACCGGTTGTACTTACTTTCACTTTTTTATCTTTTTTAGTGTTGATTTTAGGTTATATCACTAGGATGGAATCTACATATTTATTGTTTTCTGTATATAGGAGCAGTTTAACGGATTTCTTCTTCTATATAAGGTTGTTTGGTCATGTGTTAGGCCATGCGGATCTAGAACACTTTTTTAATAATTTTTTAATCATATTGTTAATAGGTCCTATGCTGGAGGAGAAGTATGGTTCTAAGTCCATGGTTATTATGATTCTAATTACAGCAGCGGTAACAGGTATTATTAATGTATTATTTTTCAACACAATTTTACTTGGAGCTAGTGGCATAGTATTTATGATGATTTTACTTGGTTCCTTTGTTAATATAGAAAGAGGAAGAATTCCACTAACCTTTATATTAGTCGTAGTTATATTTATAGGAAGAGAAGTTGTAGAAGGATTATTTGTTCAAGATAATGTATCTCAACTTACTCACATAGTGGGAGGAATTTGTGGAGCTTTCTTTGGTTTTAATAAAAGATGGAATATATAAATTTTATATAGAAAAAATATTTATAGATCCTGTAAAACAGTAAAAACTTAGCGGATTTCTGCTAAGTTTTTTTATTTGAAACAGAGTATAGATACTGCGGGATAATTGCTAATTTGTGCATAATTAATTTTAGTTATAGCAAAATATAAGTGTATATAACTGAGGCCTAGAAAGGGTAAATATGAAAAGAAAGGAAGATGCAAGATGAAAATAGAAGCTTATTTCAATGGAATAAAGAGCGCTAATGAGGCTGCTGAAAGTCTCAAGAGTAAGGGGTTTAATAATGCTTTTGTGGATATTAATGATAATAGTAATGATGCATATTGGCAGCTAGGTAATAGCTTGTTAAGCTCAGTAAGTTTTATGTCTAGTGGTATAGGTGGCTTTCAGGAAGTACCTGCTGTAAGCTATAGAGTGGTGGTGGAAACCAGTGCTGAAAAGGCCGAATATGCTAAGAATTTGATGAATAGCTTGGGTGGTATCGTTAACAAATCTTAAGAATAGGATTTTTGATGGCAAATTATTATTGACAAAGAAAGAAAAAATACTTATACTAATTAAATAGTTAGAAACCTAACAAAGAATAGGGGAGCTATTATGGAAAATCAAGTACATATAGGGAAACTATTAACTTCCCTGGCACACAACATTAACAGAAAAATAGGTAAAGAGCTGGCAGAGTACGATATTACAAGTATCCAAGGTAAGATTTTAGGCTTTTTATATTTTAATTCTGGTAAGAAGGATATATTCCAAAAGAATATAGAGGAAGAGTTTAATATTAGACGCTCCTCTGTTACTAGTGTTCTTCAACTTATGGAGAAGAATGGATATATACAAAGGGTAAGTGTTATTGAGGATGCCAGGCTTAAGAAGATTGTACTTACAGAAAGGGGCGTAGATACTTACAATAAGGTATATAATTCTATTCTGAAGGTAGAAAGGTCTTTAGTTGAAGAATTAAGTAAAGAAGAAATGGATATATTAATAACTTTAATTTCAAGATTGTCAAAAAAAGTTGCGGATTAAAGGCAATTTTTTTTTTGGTTTTAATTGTAGTTTTAAGATGAGGAGGGATTTGATGATAAAAAAATTAGCAAGTTATGTTTGTGAATTTAAGAAAGATACTATTTTAACCCCTTTGTATGTAATCTTAGAAGTGTTTTTGGAAGTGGCCATACCTTATTTAATGTCCATGATTATTGATAAGGGTATAGCAAACGAGAACATAAAATATGTAGTTTTTATTGGAGTAATAATGTTAATAACAGCTTTCTTGTCTCTTACCTGTGGGGTGTTGTCAGGTAAATATGCTGCTAGTGCATCAGCAGGTTTTGCAAGAAATCTAAGAAGAGAAATGTATTATAAGATTCAAAATTATTCTTTCTCAAATATAGATAAATATTCAACTGCTGGATTAGTAACTAGATTAACTACAGATGTAACAAATGTTCAAAATGCCTTTCAAATGATAATAAGAATTGCGGTTAGAGCACCAATTATGTTAATTTCTGCTATGGTAATGAGTTTTAATATTAATTCTAGATTATCATTAATCTTCTTAGGTGCTATAGTTTTTCTTGGATTAAGCTTGTATTTTATTATGACAGGAGCTCATCCATACTTTCAAAAGGTGTTTAAGAAATATGATGATTTAAATGCCAGTGTACAGGAAAATTTAGTAGGTATTCGTGCGGTAAAGGCTTATGTAAGAGAGGACCATGAAATTAAAAAGTTTCACAAGGCTTCTGAAACCTTATACAATTACTTTGTAAGAGCTGAAAAAAGGATAATACTTAACTCTCCTGCAATGCAATTTGCAGTTTATACCTGTATTTTATTGCTATCCTGGCTTGGAGCAAAGATGATAGTTTCGGATACTATGACTACAGGAGAGTTAATGAGCCTTTTTACTTACTCTACTAATATATTGATGAGCCTTATGATTATTTCCATGGTTTTTGTAATGGTAGTTATGGCTAGATCCTCAGCAGAAAGAATAATAGAGGTTATAGAGGAGAAGAGCGATATAGTAAATGATGAAAATCCTGTTTATGAAGTTAAGGATGGTTCTATAAGCTTTAATAATGTAGATTTTAGTTACAGTAAAGATCCTAATAATCTTGTTTTAGAAAATATTAATTTAAAAATTAATAGTGGTGAAATTATTGGAATTGTAGGAGGTACTGGTAGTGCTAAGAGTACTTTAGTTCAGCTTATTCCAAGACTTTATGATGTAACAAGAGGATCGGTAGAGGTAGGAGGCATTGATGTTAGAAAGTATGATATAGAAACTTTAAGAAATGAAGTTTCTATGGCATTACAGAAGAATGTATTATTCTCTGGAACTATAAAGGAGAATTTAAGATGGGGAAATAAAAATGCCACTGATGAAGAGCTCATTGAAGCATGCAAACAGGCTCAAGCTCATGAATTTATAGAAAAGTTCCCAAATAAATACGATACCTATATAGAACAAGGTGGAACCAATGTTTCCGGTGGTCAGAGACAGAGATTGTGTATTGCAAGAGCTTTGCTTAAGAGACCTAAAATATTAATTTTGGATGATTCCACCAGTGCGGTAGATACAAAAACCGATGCTCTTATTAGAAAAGCCTTTAGAGAAACAATACCGGATACAACAAAAATTATAATAGCTCAACGTATTTCCTCTGTTCAGGATGCGGATAAGATTATCGTATTAGATGATGGAAAGATAAGTGGAATCGGAACTCATGAAGAATTATTAAAGTCTAATGATATCTATAAAGAGATGTATGAATATCAAGTGAAAGGGGCGGAGGCAGATGAAAACTAAAGGAATGGGTGCTCCTAGTGTTAATTCGGGAAAAACCTTGAAAAGGTTAGTAGATTATGTGTTTCGCGGATACAAGTTACAATTCTTAATTGCTACAATAACTATTATATTAAGCTCTATCGTTAACGTAGTAGGAACATTGTTTCTAAGAAATCTTATAGATGATTATATAGCACCACTTTTAAATAAGACTTCGCCAGATTTTACACCATTACTTAAGGCTATCGTAACTATGGCTGTAATATATTATATTGGAGTTTTAGCTACTTATATATACAATCGAATAATGGTTATAATTTCTCAGGGGTCCTTGAAAAGAATAAGGGATGATATGTTTGAACATATGGAAACATTACCTATTAAATTCTTTGATACCCACGCTCATGGTGAATTAATGAGCTTATATACTAATGATACAGATGCTTTAAGGCAAATGATTAGCCAAGGTATACCTCAACTATTATCATCAATTATTACTGTTGTCAGTGTAGTTATTTCCATGATCTTTTTAAGTATACCTTTGACAATTATAGAAGTATTCTTTATTTTCTTAGTATCTTATGTTACTAAATTCATTGGAGGAAAAAGTAGAAAGTATTTTGGCTTGCAGCAGAGAGACATTGGTAAGCTAAATGGTTATATAGAAGAGATGATGGAAGGACAAAAGGTTGTAAAGGTCTTTTGTCATGAGGAAGAGGCTAAGGCTGATTTCGATAAATTAAATGATCAGCTTTGTGATAGTGCTAATAATGCCAATAAGTTTGCTAACATTTTGATGCCTGTAATGGGTAATATAGGATACATTAATTACGTTGTTGTATCGATTATTGGAGCTGTTTTAGCTATAGGAGATTTTGGAGCTTTTACTGTTGGAGCCCTAGCATCTTTCTTGCAGTTAACAAGAACCTTTAGCCAAACCATAAATCAGATATCTCAACAGTTTAACTTTGTTATCATGGCCTTGGCGGGAGCTGAACGTATATTTAACTTCTTAGATGAAGAGCCAGAAGTAGATGAAGGTTATGTAACCTTAGTTAATGTGAAGGAAAAGGAAGATGGTAGCCTAGAAGAGTGTAAGGAACGTACTGGAATATGGGCTTGGAAGCATCCTCATAGCGATGGTACCGTTACATATACAAAACTTCAAGGTGAGGTTGTATTTAACGATGTAGACTTTGGATACAGTGATGAAAAAATTATTTTACACAATATAAAGCTCTACGCAAAGCCAGGCCAAAAGATTGCCTTTGTTGGTGCAACTGGTGCAGGTAAGACCACTATTACTAATTTAATTAATCGTTTCTATTCAATTCAAGATGGAAAGATAAGATATGATGGTATTAATATAAACAAAATTAAAATGAATGATTTAAGAAGATCTTTAGGAGTTGTACTACAGGATCCACACTTGTTTACAGGTACTATAGCAGATAATATTAAATTTGGTAAATTAGATGCTACCGATGAAGAAGTAGTAGCGGCGGCAAAGCTAGCTAATGCCCATTCCTTTATAAAACATTTACCACAGGGTTATAACACAGTTATAACTGGGGATGGAGCTAACCTTTCTCAAGGGCAGAAGCAGCTATTAACAATTGCTAGAGCAGCCATTGCAGATCCGCCAGTATTAATTCTAGACGAAGCTACTTCTAGCATAGATACAAGAACGGAAGCTATAGTTCAGGATGGTATGGATAAACTTATGAAGGGTAGGACAGTATTTGTAATTGCTCATAGGCTTTCTACCGTTAAAAACTCCGATGTAATAATGGTGTTAGAACAGGGTAGAATCATTGAAAGAGGAAGTCATGAAGACTTAATCAATCAAAAAGGAAAATATTATCAGCTATATACAGGAGCCTTTGAACTTTCATAAGAATAATAAAATTCTATAGCACTCCATATAAAAAGTCAGCTTTTAAAGCTGGCTTTTTTGCTATTATTGCGAGTTTTTAAGTAGATATTTAAGCTGAGTTTAAGGTTGTATTTGTAAAATAGGTTCATAGCTTCAAGTTAATAGCAAATCAAATGCAAGGAGGGTGAAAATTATGGTGATTTTAATCCCGGCCTATGAACCTAGTAAAAAGCTCATTAAATTAGTATGTGAATTAATTTATGTTTGTGATTATGACATTGTAGTCGTGGATGATGGCAGTGGAGAAAACTATAGATACATCTTTGATAGTATCTCAAATCTTGGATGTACAGTTTTAACTCATGAGAAAAATATGGGTAAAGGTGCAGCTTTAAAAACTGGATTTAAATATATACAAGAAACTAATGAAGCAAGGGGGGTTGTTACTGCAGACTGTGATGGACAGCATTTAACAAAGGATATTATAAATGTGGCTGAGGCCATAAAAGAACACAAAAATTATGTGGTGCTTGGAACAAGAAGATTTGTAGGAAAGGTTCCCTTTCGAAGTCGCTTTGGAAATAGCGTTACAAGGGCTGTATTCACCTTTGCTAGCGGAGTTAAGGTCTATGATACTCAAACAGGGCTTCGAGGATTTTCTATAGATATGCTGCCTTGGCTTTGTGATATTCCTGGAGACAGATTTGAATATGAGATGAATATGCTTCTAGAGACTCTTCCTGCAGGCTACAGTTTTTATGAGATTAATATAGATACGGTCTATCATGAGCAAAATCAATCTTCACATTTTCATCCTTTAAAGGATTCTTTCAGGATATATCTACCAATAATTAAATTCAGCATGTCTTCGATTTTGTCAGGAGTCATTGATTTTTTACTTCTTGCAGTATTGCAATTATATACTTCTAATCTGTTTTTATCAGTAATAGGAGCAAGATTATGCAGTGCTTCGTTCAATTATACAATAAATAGAATTTATGTGTTTTCTAAGTTTAAGGATGCTTCCATTAAAAGGTCTTTGCCTAGATATTTTATACTGGCCGCCTTCATAATGCTTGTTAATTATGGGGTAATTGATATATATTACAGCCTATTAGGTTTATCCTTATTTTTAGCTAAAATACTTACTGAAGTAACAATTTTCCTTTTCAGCTATTGGGCTCAAAGAAGGTTTGTTTTTAGTAAATGATAGTAAATTATAAAGATTTAAAATGAAAGGGTGAAACTAAATATGAATAAGTTCCTATATAAACCCTATAGGTGGGCAGCTATTTACTCTATAATACTGGCTGCCGCCTTTACTTATACCTTACTTGATACTTTTGTACTACCAAAACCAATGGCTGAGGTTTCTAATGTTTCCTTATCTTCAAAGGAGGGATCGGAGGTCACTTCAAATTTCCAAAATACAGAATCATCTTCAACAAAAGAAGAAGCTCAAAAGAAAGCAGTGGTTTCAGAGAACTATTATGAGGATGAAAATATTAAAATAACCATTGAAAGTTACCGTAAGTATGATTCAAAGATCTATGTTGCAGATATTGAGATTTCTGATCCATCCTATCTGAAAACAGCCTTTGCTAATAATACCTACGGACGAAATATTACGGAAAAAACCTCAGATATAGCGGAGGAAAATGAAGCAATTTTTGCTATAAACGGAGACTTTTACGGCTTTAGGGATGAGGGCTATGTGCTTCGCAATGGGAAAGCTTATAGGGATACCGCCAGAAGTGGACATAACGATGCTTTGGTTATAGACAAGGATGGTAACTTATCTGTTGTTTCCGAAGAAGAGGAGAGTTTAGATTCATTAATTGAAAAGGGTGCCTGGCAGGTTCTATCCTTTGGTCCTGGGCTGGTGGTAGATGGTGATATTGTTGTAGATAGTTCCAGTGAAGTAGCAAAATCCATGAGAAGTAATCCTAGAACTGCTATTGGGCAGATTGATGAGCTTCATTATATTTTCATTGTATCTGATGGACGGAGCAGTGACAGTGAGGGACTTTCCCTTTTAGAGCTTGCTGAAGAATTCCAGAAAAGGGGTTGCTCTGTAGCTTATAATCTAGACGGCGGAGGATCATCAACTATGTACTTTAACGGAAAGGTTATAAATAATCCTACTAGTGGTAGAAAAACTGGAGAAAGAAAGGTGAGCGATATTGTTTATATTGGCTATTAATAAGAGTAATAATAAAGAGACTTTTAAAAAAGCTGTAAGGATATATCTGATATTATCAGCAGTAGCTATAGTTATAGATAAGGTTTATGGTGCTTTTAGTCATGGGGTAGACTCGGCAGCAATGACTTGGATGTTTTTGTATCCTTTGCTAGGCGGGGCTCTTTTCTATTTCATAATTGATAAGCTTATTCCACATATCACTAAATTTGCAGGCTGCAGAGTATTTATGAATTTATATAATTCAGGAATTGCTACATTCACAGTAGGCAGCTTTCTTAAGGGGATATTTGAAATTGCTGGTACAAACTCCTCTCATTTAAAATACTACTATATGACCGGAGGAGCATTTATAGTAGCAGGATTAATTATTATGTTTAAAATTGCTATAAGTAAGGATAAGTTTTAATAGAGATAGATAGAATTAAAGGCGGTGTAAAATCCTACACCGCCTTAAAACTTAAAATATATTATTCAAAGGATAAGCTTCTAGAAGCGATTTCTTCTTTTATTCTAGAAATAAAGTCTTCTATTGATACTAGTCCTTCATCTCCAAGTTTTCTGCTTCTTAGTGAAATCATGCCTTGCTCCTGTTCTTTCTCTCCTAGTATAAGCATATAAGGAACTCTCTCATTTCTTGCCTCTCTGATCTTATAACCTATCTTTTCAGTTCTGCTATCAATTTCAGCTCGTATACCTTCGGATTTTAACTTTTTAAGTACAATAGAAGCATATTCTTGGTATTTATCGGATATAGGCAATAACTTAACTTGTACTGGTGCTAGCCAAGTAGGGAATTTTCCTTCGAAATGTTCTATTAATATACCCATAAATCTTTCCAAGCTTCCAAAGATAGCTCTATGAATTACTATAGGCTTATGCTTTTCTCCATCGCTGCCTATATAACTTAGATCAAAACGTTGTGGAAGCTGAAAGTCTAATTGAATAGTACCACATTGCCATTTTCTGCCTATACTATCTTCTAGGTGAAAATCTATTTTTGGTCCATAGAAGGCACCATCACCAGGATTAAGTTTATATGGCTGACCAAGTTCCTCTAAAGCTTCCTGAAGGGCATTTTCTGCTAAGCGCCAATCTTCTTCACTTCCCATGGAATCCTCTGGCTTTGTAGATAATTCAACTTCATACTTAAAGCCAAAACAAGTATATATTTCATTAATTAAGCTCATAACCCCTTTAATTTCATCCTTAATTTGCTCTGGAAGCATAAAGATGTGGGCATCATCTTGAGTAAAGGCACGAACTCTCATAAGACCGTGGAGAGCCCCTGATAGTTCATGTCTATGAACTTTACCCATTTCTGCAGCTCTTATTGGTAGATCTCTATAGGAATGCATTTCTGAATTATAGATAAGCATTCCGCCGGGACAGTTCATTGGTTTTATGGCAAAGTCTTGATCATCTATTTGTAAAGTATACATATTATCCTTATAGTGATACCAATGACCGGAAGTCTCCCAAAGCTGACGGTTTAATATAAGAGGAGTTTCTATTTCAATATAATCGTATTTTCTGTGAAGCTCTCTCCAATAATCTATAAGTATATTTTTTAAAATAACTCCCTTAGGTAGGAAGAATGGGAAACCGGGGCCTTCATCCATAAGAGTAAAGAGTTTTAGTTCTTTACCTAATTTTCTGTGGTCTCTTCTTTTAGCTTCCTCTAACTTTTCTATATGCTCATCAAGTAGTTTCTTTTTAGGGAAGGAAGTACCATATATTCTTTGAAGAGTTTTATTGTTGCTGTCTCCCTTCCAATAGGCTCCAGCTAGACTTAATAGCTTTATTGCTTTTACTGCTTTAGTTGAAGGTAAATGAGGTCCAGCACATAAATCTACAAAATCACCTTGTTTATAGAAGGAGATTACTGCATCTTCTGGTAGGTCCTTTATAATTTCAACCTTGTAATCTTCTCCTTTTTCACTCATCACTTTTATAGCTTCTTCTCTTGGAAGTTCGAAACGTTCTATATCATAGCCTTCTTGTACTATCTTTTCCATTTCCTTTTCTATAAGAGCTAAATCTTCCAAAGTAAATTTATGCTCACTATCGAAATCATAATAGAAGCCATTTTCAATGGAAGGACCAATGGCTAATTTGGTATTAGGATAAAGTCTTTTTACAGCTTGAGCTAAAATGTGAGCGCTGGTGTGTCTAAAGACATCCTTTCCATCATTATCTTCAAAAGTTAGTATGGTTACTTCATCACCATCCTGCAAGCTGTAAGTTAGATCAACCACCTTGCCATTTACTTTTGCTGCTAAGGCTTCTTTAGCTAACTTGTTACTGAGTTCCTTACATAGGCTTAATACGGTGGTGCCTAAAGCCACCTCTTTCAATAGGCCATCTTTGAGTTTAACTTTAATCATTGTAATCCTCCCTTCAATATTTTTATAATATAAAAAGACATCCATCCCACAATGGGACGAATGTCTAAATCCGCGGTTCCACCCAAATTAAATTCAATGTGAATTTCTCTTAAATAGTTAATATCGGAACAACCGGTGATATTTCATAGCATATATGCTACTACTAAATCACTGCTCAAGGGTAGTTTTCCTAAGAACCATATTTAAGGCTGCTTTCAGCTGGTAACAGCCTCTCTCTGTAAACTGGGTTTCCTAGTACTCTTCCTTGTCATAGCAAAATATGAATTTATATTATTTGATTTTATATCACTTGTTTTAATGTGTCAAGAGTAGTAAATATGTAACTGTATATCCTTTAATAAGAGACTTTACAGAAAGATTAATTAGAGATATATTATAGGCTAAAGGGTCTATAGATTTAAAAATGTGTTAAAATAATAATTGTGGATGTAAAAAGCTTTAAGTGATAATATATTAATATAGTATTAAAAGGAAGTGGAAATATGCGAAGACTAAATAGAAACGATGAATGCTGGTGTGGTAGTGGATTAAAATACAAGAAATGTCATTTGGAGCAGGATTTGAAGCTTTATGAATACGCCCAGCAAGGTTATATAATACCTCATAGAAAGCTCTTGAAGACTAAGGAGCAAATAGAAGGTATTAAAAGAAGTGCAGAAATTACTAAAGCTATACTTGATAATGTAGGTTCAATAATTAAAGAAGGAATTACTACCAACGAAATAAATGAATGGGTTCATAATTTTACAATAGAACGTGGAGGAATTCCTGCACCATTAAATTATCAAGGCTTTCCAAAGAGTGTTTGTACATCTATAAATGAGGTTATCTGCCACGGTATACCTGATAATACGGTTTTAAAAAATGGAGATATAATAAATATTGATGTAACAACTATATTAGATGGCTATTACTCTGATGCTAGCAGAATGTATATGGTTGGAGAGGTAGATGAAAGGGCTGCTAAACTTGTAAAAGTAGCTAAAGAGTGTTTGGATATAGGAGTTGAGGCTGTTAAGCCTTATGGAGATCTCTATGATATAGGAAGAGCTGTGGAACCACATGCAAAAGCAAATGGATATTCAGTTGTTAGAGATTACGGCGGACATGGTATTGGAACACGTTTCCATGAGGATCCTCATGTAGACCATTTTGCTAGAAAGGGTAAGGGAATGCTTCTTATTCCAGGTTTAGTTTTCACCGTAGAACCTATGATCAATGAGGGTGGATATGAGTGTAAGCTTCTTCCAAATGATTGGACGGTAGTAACTAAGGATGGAAAGTTATCTGCTCAATGGGAGCATACTATAGTAGTTACAGAAACAGGAATAGAAATAATAGTATAAGATATTTTTCTATAAGAAACATAGGCTTTCTTTCAGTGATACTGGGAGAAAGCCTTTTTACATATGCCTTTATCCAATTACATAATATTATTATCCATTACTGAAAGCTTCTTCAACAATGAATTTTATATCGCTTTCTTTCATCCAACCTTTAATCACATTTTTATTAGTAGAGGGGATAGACACTTGGTACCAGTATTTATTTAGTACTTCTGCCTTGTCTAAAATAGAGACCTTTATGGACTTAAGGCATTGATATACTATAGGAGAATTATCTAAAGGGCTTAAAAATATATAGCTATTATCAGTGGTGTATCCGCTTCCATAAGAAGGTTCTGAGTAGTTTATATTAACTGTAGAGAAAGTAATATTTTCTTTGGAGGTTTTCCTTCTAAATTTTTCATTTTGCTTTGTCAGTAGTAAGATAGTTTTACGCTGTCTTTCTAACTTGGATTCAAAATAAATATATTCACCTGCAGCAATTAAAAGAGCCAATAGAAAGAGGAAAAACAAAGCAAGCACCTCCGATAAACTATTTGTTTGATAATTTTTCTTTCATTTTATTAAATACTAAAGACAAGTTTTTTTATGGAAATAAGGAATATACATATATAATATTCTATTGGTATTAATAGCATAATATAACGAAGCTATAGAGATAATTTTATTGAAATTTACATAGATGATAAATAATATAGTGGTATAATTAATGTTAGCATATAAAGAGGTGATATTATGAGCTTAGACAATTTAAAAAAGGTTATAAAGGAATCTGATAACATTGTTTTTTTTGGAGGTGCTGGCGTATCCACAGAATCAAACATTCCTGATTTTAGAAGTGCTAGTGGTCTTTATAATGAAAAAACACAAAGCAAGTATTCTCCTGAAGAAATTTTATCACATGACTTTTTTATGGAGCATACAGAAGAATTTTATGATTTTTACAAGAGCAAAATGATCTATGTAGATGCTAAACCCAATGATGCCCATTTAGTTTTAGCAGAGCTTGAAAAAATGGGGAAATTAAAGGCTGTAATAACACAGAATATTGATGGTCTTCACCAGAGCGCAGGGAGCAAAGAAGTTCTAGAATTACATGGTTCTGTTCATAGAAATTATTGTACCAAATGTCATAAGTTTTTTGGTTTAGATTATATAATCAAGTCTAAAGGTATTCCGCTATGTGAGGAATGCGGAGGTATTATAAAACCGGATGTTGTATTGTATGGAGAAAATCTTGATATGGATGTTTTGCATAGGTCCATAGACTATATAGCAAAGAGTCAAGTATTAATAGTGGCAGGTACTTCTCTTACTGTATATCCTGCAGCAGGGTTGATTAGATACTTTAAAGGAAAGGAGCTCATATTGATTAACAAGACACCAACTCCTTATGATAAGTTAGCACATATAGTTATTAATGATAGTGTAGGGAAAACTTTACGAAATGTTTTATAGAGTAGTTGTTGACTCTTTATGTTCTAACTTTGTCTTTGTATAACAACAATACCAGGTGTATCGATATTAGAAATATGTCAAAATTAAGAGAAATTTTGTGATAGAATAAGATAATTTGTTTAAATAATCGATACTTAAAATGTGTAAAAAATAGAATGTGATATTATAAATCATGTCGTTGGACACGAAAACTTTCAAGACAAAAGTTTCAATAAAAATTTTTAAAAAGTCTTGACAGAAATCCAGCGATGATGTTATTATGAATAAGTCGTCAAGAACGGCATGGTCTTTGAAAATTGAACAGAGATTAAATGATAATTCTTTACAGAATAAATCATGGTCAGCGATTTCTTTGACAGGTAAAAACCTGAAAGATAAAAAGCGATAAAAGGTATAGAATGAAAAATTGTAAACATCTTGCTTTCATAAAAATCCTTGAAGATTGGATATTTTATTT